>DENA01000010.1:0-90894 GCA_002359465.1 Ruminococcaceae bacterium UBA2656 | reverse complement strand
ATTCATTCCACTGGATTTTTGCAATTGCTATAGGGAAAATCGCTATGTTCTTATTTTATATGAAATAAGAGAAAAGTACAAGTTGACAAGGACAGGATTATCAAATATCATGTTATAAATGAATCTTTACCGAGAAGGGTGGGGAGAATATGAGCAGTTCGCAGCTGAAAGTTCTGGCGGTCGTCACCATGCTAACCGACCATATTGGAGCGATTCTTTTTCCATCGGTACTGCTTTTCCGTATCATCGGACGGCTTTCTTTTCCGCTTTTTTGCTTTTTAATCTCGGAAGGCCTTCTTTATACCGCCAATTTAAAGGGCTATCTGGAGCGCCTTTTCTTTTTCGCCCTGATTTCCGAAGTGCCGTACGACCTCGCGTTTCACGGAACCGTTTATTATCCGCAGNNTGCACAGCTATCTTGGCTCACGGCCTGCCTCGGCTTTGGTTCTTGCGCTGGTCTGTGTCCTGTTTGCCGAAGCGTTACATACGGATTACGGCTGGTTTGGGGTCATGCTGATCATCATTTTCTACTGCTTTAAAAACTTCAGAACAAAGGGTGTGCTGATTTTTGCCGTTTTTAACACCGGCTACGGCCTGCTTACCGGTACGGTGAAACTTTACGCCGTGCTGGCTGGGTTCCCCATTTTTCTTTACAACGGTAAAAAGGGCAGGCTCAACTGGAAGTATTTCTTTTATGCATTTTACCCGGCGCATTTGCTGCTCCTGTATTTTGTGCACAAGGTTGCCTTTTAGCACATTAAAGTGTATAATAATCAATAAATTACTCAGGGAAAGGGAATGAAAAAAATGTACAGTGATATGATGGATACCATTGGCTTTGTCTCTCAGACGGACCCCGCGGTCGGCGCGGCGATGAAAGAGGAATTAAAGCGCCAGCAGCGTAACCTTGAAATGATTGCTTCTGAAAATNNGTTTTAACGAATAAATATGCTGAGGGCTATCCCGCGAAAAGGTATTACGGCGGATGCCAGTACGTTGACGTTGTGGAAAATCTTGCGCGCGACCGCGCCTGTGAGCTTTTTCACGCAGAGTATGCCAATGTTCAGCCGCACTCCGGCGCTCAGGCTAATATTGCGGTTTATTTTGCTCTGCTGAACCCGGGAGACACCGTCATGGGCATGAGCCTTGCCGAGGGCGGCCATCTGACCCATGGTTCGCCGGTCAATCTTTCCGGAAAATATTTTAACTTCATTCCCTACGGCGTAAATCCGGAAACCGGACATATTGATTACGACAAACTCTATGAAACGGCAGTAAAAGAAAAACCAAAGATGATTGTCGCCGGCGCGAGCGCCTATCCGAGAACCATTGATTTTAAGCGCTTCCGTGAAATCTGCGATGCCTGCGGAGCATACCTGATGGTCGACATGGCGCACATTGCGGGCCTTGTTGCCGCGGGCATGCATCCGAACCCGGTGGAATGGGCGGATGTTGTCACCACTACCACGCACAAGACTTTGCGCGGACCCCGCGGCGGACTGATTTTGTGCCGCGAAAAATACGCGAAGGCGATTGACAAGGCAATTTTCCCCGGAACGCAGGGCGGTCCGCTCATGCATGTGATCGCGGGCAAGGCGGTTTGTCTGGGTGAGGCATTGAAACCGGAATTCAAGGAGTATGGCCGCAGAATAGTGGAAAATGCCGCCGCCCTTGCGGAAGGTTTGATGAAACGCGGTGTAAAGCTTGTCAGCAACGGAACCGACAACCACCTGATGATGGTGGATCTGAGCGGGACGGAGCTGACCGGCAAGGAACTGGAGCATCGTCTTGACGCGGTTTATATTACCGCCAATAAAAACACTGTGCCGAACGAGCAGCGCAGCCCGTTTGTCACAAGCGGCCTGCGTCTTGGTACGCCGGCGGTTACGACCCGCGGCCTGAATACACAGGACATGGATATCATTGCCGAATGCATCAGCCTTGCGATCCATAATTTTGAAGCAAACGAAGAGAAAATCCGCGCGATGGTTACGGAAATCTGCAGTCGTTATCCGTTATACGAATAATTTCAGTCAGGTGGAGGTGGTTACAATATGGCAGCGCCTTTGGCGGACAGGCTGCGCCCGCAAAACCTGGACGACCTTGTCGGCCAGCGTCATCTTTTAGGAGAGGGCAAGGCCCTGCGCCGGATTATCGAATCGGGAGAAATTCCCAATATGATTTTTTACGGTCCCTCGGGCATTGGAAAAACCACGCTTGCCTCCATTATTGCAAAGCAGACGAAACGGGCTCTTTACAAGCTGAACGGCACGACCGCGTCCACCGCGGATATCCGCGCAGTGGTGGAACAGCTTGACACGTTGGCCGCCCCAAACGGCATTCTGCTTTACCTTGACGAGATTCAGTATTTCAATAAGAAACAGCAGCAGACCCTGCTGGAGTTCATCGAGAACGGTCAGATTACCCTGATCGCCTCCACAACGGAAAATCCCTATTTTTATGTTTACAATGCGATCCTCAGCCGTTCAACCGTCTTTGAATTCAAACCGGTTGAAAAACAAGACGTGCAGCCGGCTATCCGGCGCGCGTTTCAGTTTATGGAACGGGAGCAGGGCAGACCCGTTTCCGTCGAGGACGGGGTGGAAGAATACATTTCCACCGCCTGCGGAGGAGATGTGCGCAAGGCGATGAATGCGGTGGAGCTTTGTGTGCTTTCCGGCGAGGAGCGGGACGGCCTTTGTCTGGTGACGCTTGAACTGGCAAAGGAGCTGACACAGCGCAGCGCGCTGCGGTATGACCGCACGGGAGACGAGCATTACGACATTCTTTCCGCCTTTCAAAAGTCGATGAGGGGCTCGGACGCGGACGCCGCCGTTCACTATCTGGCCCGGCTGGTGGTGGCGGGTGATTTGCCGTCCATCTGCCGCCGGCTGATGGTTTGCGCCTGCGAGGATGTCGGACTGGCCTACCCGCAGATTATCCCGATTGTCAAAGCGGCGGTTGACGCCGCAATCCAGGTCGGGTTGCCGGAAGCGCGTATTCCGCTCGCGGACGCGGTGATTCTTGTCTGCAATGCGCCCAAGTCCAATTCCGCCTACTGTGCGATTGACGCCGCAATTTCCGATGTGCAAAAGGGAAGAATCGGGAATATTCCCCGCCAGCTGCAGAATAAACATTATGATGGGGAGGACAACGCTCATAAAGGGCAGTTTTATAAGTATCCGCACGATTACCCGAACAAGTGGGTCGCGCAGCAGTATCTTCCGGATGAGCTAAAGGACGTTCAGTATTATGTGTACGGACAAAATAAAACGGAACAGGCTTTCATGCAGTATTGGAGTAAAATAAAGGGGAACAATACTTGAAATTTGTGTGAATTCTGTCTGAAATCGGGTGTTTTACCTTGTATCTGCCGCATCGGAGTGATATGATTAAGACAAAGAAAACGGAGGGCGTATCATTATGAAAAATGAAATTCTTTTTAATCTGACATATGGCATGTACGCCATCGGCGTAAAAGATGAAAACAAGGCCTCCGCCTGTATTGTGAATACCGTGATTCAGGTCTGCAACACACCGAATATGATTGCTGTCAGCATGAACCACAGCAATTACAGTCATGCCTGTATTGTCAAAAGCGGAATGTTTACCGTTTCCGTCTTGTCGGAAGATACTTCAGGGGCCGTGATTGGCGCGCTTGGATTTAATTCCGGCCGTGATACGGATAAGCTGAACAATGTCCATTATAAGATTCTGGCCGAGGGCGTACCCGTTATTAAGGAAAATATCTGCTGCTGGCTTCTCTGCCGTGTTGTAAGCAGTGTGGAAACGCCGACCCACACCATTTTTGTCGCCGAGGTGGTTGCCGGCAGCGATGAGGCAAAGGGTGTGCCGATGACTTACGATTATTATCATAAGGTCATCAAAGGAAAAGCGCCGAAAAATGCGCCGACCTATCAGAAAGATCAACCGGACGATGACAATAACGACGGCGAAAGCTGGATCTGCACTGTCTGCGGTTATGTTTACAATGACACGGATGTTTCTTTCGAAGAACTTCCTGACGACTGGGTCTGCCCAATCTGCGGCGCGCCGAAATCAGCGTTCAGAAGAAAATAAAAGCGGCTTCCCCAAGAACCTGCCCGGTTTTCCGGACGGGTTCTTTTATTTTTTAAAGACTGCCAAAAAGCTCTTCGCCACAGCGGGAAGCGGACGGTCACTCCGCCAGATTGCCGTAATCTGCGTTTCCATATGAGGATTGTCAATGATTTTGCACAGGCAGTCCGGGCTGCGGTAAAACGACACCATGGAATAGGGGACGACTGCAACGCCCAACCCCGCGTTTGCCCACATCAGGGTGGTGCGGGCGTCATCGTTAAGGCAGAAGATATCAGGCCGGAACCCGGCGGCTTTGCACGCCGTCAGAATCAGCTTTTCATAGCGCCGGTAAATAATCAGGGGCTTGCTTTGAAGACTTTCCAAAAGGATGTGCCCGCTGTCAGTATGGTCAAAATATTTTTGATTTCCTATCGCAATCATCGGTTCTTTTTCAAGGCTGAACCAAGATATGTTTTCCGTATGAAACGGTGTCCGGATTACCGCAATGTCAATTACGCCGCCCGCCAGAAGCTCAATCATCTGAAAGGTGTTGCCCTCGTGAAGCTCGAAATTCACCTCGGGGTACATCTTTGTGAATTCGATCATCCGCCGGTCAAGAAGGGGAGGGCCGGAGGAAGAGGTGATGCCCAGCCGGAGGGTGCCCCGCATCCTTTCCCCGTATTCGCCCAGTTCGCGCGCGGCGGCGTCGGCCATTTCCAGAATATTGCCCGCCCGCCTGTAAAGAATAACACCAGCGTCCGTCAGCGTAACGTGCCGCGCGCCGCGTTCAACCAGCTTGACGCCGAGTTCCTCCTCCAGCAGCCGGAGCTGGTGGCTCAGCGGAGGCTGGGAGATATGCAGCTTCTTTGCGGCCGCGCTGATGCTTCCCTCTTCAGAGATCGCCATAAAATATTCAAGGCGTTTTAAGTCCATTTTTATTCCTCCGGATTCCATATGGAAAAAGTATGGGAAACAGATAAAATCAATATTATTCATATAGATATTACTATGCTATAATAATACACGAAATTTACATGATATGACAGAGGAATGATACAAGAAATGCTGAAGCTCGCGAAATATCTGAAACAATATCGGAAACAGGTCATTATTGGGCCTGTCTTTAAACTGATTGAGGCCATCTTTGAGCTGATCGTGCCGATCATTACGGCGAAAATGATCGACAACGGGGTAAGAACCGGCAATGTCGGCTACGTCTGGCGCATGGGCGGAATCATGCTTTTGCTCGGCGTAACCGGTCTGTGCTCCGCGCTGGTCTGCCAGAAGCTTGCGTCCGTGGCGTCACAGGGCTTTGGGACTGTGGTGCGCAGTGAGCTGTACAAGCATATCAATACGTTTTCCCATTCGGAAATAGACCGTTTCGGCACGCCGTCGCTCATTACCCGCATGACGAACGATATCAATCAGCTTCAGTATGCGGTGGCCATGCTGATCCGCCTTGTCATCCGCGCGCCGTTTCTTGCGGTGGGCGCCATTGTCATGGCTATGCTCGTTGATTTTCAGCTTTCGATTGTCTTTTTGATTGCGACTCCGCTGATCGCGCTTGTTCTCTACATCATTATGAACCGATCCGTGCCGTTTTTCCGTGTGATGCAGAAAAAGCTGGACGTCATTTCTCTGGTTACCCGCGAGGGGCTGAGCGGCGCCAGGGTAATCCGCGCATTTTCCAAGCAGAAGAGCGAGAAGGAGCGCTTTGACGCGGTGACCGACGACCAGACCGGCACCGCCATCCGGGNNATATGCCATTATGAATTTTGCGGTTATTGCGATTGTCTGGTTCGGCGGCTGGCGGGTAGACTCCGGCTCAATGACGCAGGGGGAAGTGATCGCGTTTGTCAATTACATGTCGCAGACCCTGCTGGCGATGATTGTCGTCGCTAATCTGGTAGTGACCTTTACCAAGGCTTCGGCCTCCGCGTCAAGGGTGAACGAGGTCTTCGAAACCGTGACCACAGTGCCGGAAACCGCCCGCGAGCATGTCCCCTCTGATAAGAACGCGCCCAAAATTCAATTCAGCAACGTAAGCTTTTCTTACGACGGGNNGGGCCGGACAAATACGCCGTTAAAAACTTGAATTTTACAATATTGCGGGGGGAAACCGTCGGAATCATCGGCGGGACCGGTTCCGGAAAATCCACGCTGATTAACCTGATTCCCCGCTTTTATGATGTGACGTCCGGCGCGGTTCTGATTGACGGTGTGGATGTCCGCGACTACTCTTTTTCCGAGCTTCGCGGCCAGATTGGTATGGTGCCGCAGGAGGCCGTGCTGTTTTCCGGCACGATAGAAAGCAACCTGCGCTTCGGATGCCTGAATGCGACGGACGAGGAAATGAAAAAAGCGCTGAAAATCGCGCAGGCGTATGAGTTTGTGTCCGCGCTGCCGCAGGGCGTGCACAGCCCTGTGAATCAGGGCGGCAAAAATTTTTCAGGCGGTCAAAAACAGCGGCTCACCATTGCCCGCGCGCTGGTCGGCAGCCCGCAGATTCTAATGCTCGACGACAGTGCGAGCGCACTGGACTTTGCGACGGACGCCGCCTTACGAAAATCAATTCAAAACGAAACATCCGGCATCACTGTCCTGATGGTTTCACAGCGCGCAAGCACTATCCGGCGCGCGGACAAAATTATCGTGCTGGACGACGGCGAGGTCGCCGGAATCGGCACCCACGAGCAGCTGCTGGACAGCTGCGATGTCTATCGGGAAATCTGTCTGTCGCAGCTCAGCAGGGAAGAGGTGGGAAAAAAATGAAAATATCCACATTAAAACGCCTGTTTCGCTACGCAAAGCCCTACGCGGGTTATATGACCGGCGCGCTGATCAGCGCCCTCATCCATATTTCCCTGACTCTGTACGGCCCTATTCTGATCGGCCGGGCGGTAGATCAGATTATCGGCCCCGGTAATGTGGGCCACACGGAGATGATTCCCATCCTTGCCATGCTGGCGGGAACAATTGCTGTCAGTGCGGTGTTTCAGTGGGTCATGGCGTACTGTACTAATAAGGTTACCTATGATACGGTGCGCGACCTGCGTAAACAGGCTTACCAGAAAATCAACAGTCTGCCGCTGAAATATATCGACGGCCACGCGCACGGGGATATCATCAGCCGTATTGTCAACGACGTCGATCAGGTTGCCGACGGGCTTCTGCAGGGGCTTACGCAGCTTTTTACCGGTGTGGTAACCATTCTGGGTACGCTTCTTTTCATGCTGACCATCAGTCCGGTCATTACCATGGTGGTTGTGCTGGTCACCCCCACTTCCCTTTTTGTAGCCGGTTTTATCGCCCGGATTTCCCATCGGCAGTTTATTGAACAGCAGTCTACGCAGGGGGAATTGAGCGGTTATGTGGAAGAAATGATCAGCGGCCAGAAAATTGTAAAGACCTTTCTTTATGAAAACCGTTCCGAGCAGCAGTTTGACGAAATTAACCGCCGGCTTTACAGCTGTGGGGTAAAGGCGCAGTTTTATTCAGCCCTTTCCAACCCGAGCACCCGTTTTGTCAACGGCGTTGTCTACACCGCGGTTGCGGTAATCGGGTCGGTCTGCGCGATTACCGGCAGGCCGGGCCCGCTGACCATCGGCCAGATTTCCTCCTTCCTCGCCTATGCCAATCAATATACAAAACCGTTTAACGAGGTCACCGCCGTTATCACCCAGATTCAGACCGCGTTTGCTTCTACCGACCGGCTTTTCCACTTTCTTGACGAGCAGGAAGAAAAGCCGGATGCGCCCGGTGCGCTGACCCTGACGGACAGCAAGGGAAATATTGATGTGGAACATGTGTACTTTTCCTACCGTCCTGAGGCAAAGCTGATACAGGATATGAACCTGAAAGCGAGAACCGGCGAGCGGATTGCGATTGTAGGGCCGACCGGCTGCGGGAAAACCACCATCATCAATCTGCTGATGCGTTTCTACGACGCGGACAGCGGTACGATTAAAATCGACGGAATTGATGTGAACGGGGTTACCCGCAGCAGCCTGCGGAAAATGTTCGGCATGGTGCTTCAGGAAACATGGCTTTTTTCGGGGTCGGTACGCGACAATATTTCTTACGGAAGCAAAAACGTAACGGAAGAACAGATCATTGCCGCCGCTAAGGCCGCGCACGCCCATTCGTTCATCACGCGTCTGCCGGATGGCTATGACACCGTTATCTCGGAGGACGGCGGCAATATTTCGCAGGGGCAGCGGCAATTGCTGTGTATTGCCAGGCTTATGTTGTTTGCCCCGCCTATCCTTATTCTTGACGAGGCAACCAGCTCCATCGATACCAGGACGGAAATCCGTATTCAAAAGGCGTTTACCGAAATGATGAAGGGAAGAACCAGCTTTATCGTAGCGCACCGCCTTTCCACGATTAAGGAAGCAGATCTGATTCTGNNAACAAGGGCAGCATTGTTGAGCAGGGTACGCACGAACAGCTTCTGCAAAAGCAGGGCTTTTACGCACAGCTTTACAACAGTCAGTTCGCAGCGGCGGATTAGCTGTCAAATTGAAAAGGGAGGCCGGATGTTTCCGGCCTCCCTGGGTTTTATTTTATCTGATGGTAAATTTATAAATCGTAGTATGCTTGTATTTTTCACCCGGCTTTAAGTTGTGGAAAGGGAATTCCGGATGATGGACGGAGTCCGGGAAGAACTGCGTCTCCAAACAGATCGCGTGGTGCGCCATATGCTTTTTCCCCGCCTTGCCGGTTGCGCCCGGTGTAAAGCTGTTTGCGGTGTAGATCTGTATACCGGGCATGTCGGTGAATACCGCCATGGCCCTGCCGCTCAGCTGGTCGTAAAGCTCCGCGGCTTTTTTTATGCCGTCAGCGCCCCTTATCACGAAATTGTGGTCATAGCCCCCGCAGCTTCTCAGCAGTGCGTCGTTCGCTTTTATGTCCTGCCCAATAGTTTTTGGCTTGTTGAAATCATAAGGCGTACCGGCAACCGGAGTCAGTTCTCCGGTTGGGATCAAATCTTCCGAAACGGCGGTGATATCATCCGCATTGATTTGCAGTTCCTCTGATAAAACGCTTTTTTCAACGTCTGCGCCAATGTTAAAATAGGAATGATTGGTGAGGTTGACCGGTGTTTCGTGGTCGGTCTGCGCGCCGTACTCCATAATCAGCNNTAATCGTATAGGTGACCGTCACATTCAAATTCCCGGGAAATCCACATTCGCCGTCTTTACTAAGGTATGCAAACGTAATGGACGGCGCGTCGTCGTGGTTATCGCTGCGTTTCAGCCGCCACACACGGTCCTGAAATCCGCCCGGAGCGCTGTGCAGCGAATTTTTTCCATTGTTTGCGGCAAGCGAATACCTCTGGCCGTCGATTTCGAATTCCGCCCCGCCGATACGGTTGGCATAGCGGCCCACAACAGCGCCGAAAACATCGCCGTTTCCAAGATATCCCTTCAGCGTGTCGTGCCCCAGAACCACGTCGCCAAACTTTCCTTTTTTATCTGCTGTCAGCAGTTTCACGATGCGGCAGCCGTAGGTGATAACCTGCGCGGTCATTCCGCTTTTGTTCCGCAGTGTGTAGCTTTCGATCACAGTACCGTCCGGCATTTTCCCAAATACAGATTTTTCAATGCTCATTGTTCGGCCTTCTTATAAAATATTTTCGGAGGGATTATTTGCCCAGCAGCGCCGCGCCGATAATTCCGGCGTCATTTCCAAGCAAAGCCCTGCAAAGCTTTGTCTGTCCCTGCGAGCTGAGGGAATAGGCATCCTTGGCTACATATTCACGCAGCGGCTTTAAGAGGGTTTCCCCTTCATTACAGATACCGCCGCCGATACAGAGGATATCCGGCTGGAATGCATTGATACAGTTGACAAGGCCGCATCCGAGGTATTCAATATATTCCTCTACCACCGCTTTGCCGATCGGGTCGCCCGCGCGCATCGCGTCCAATGCGGTGCGTCCGTCCACATTGTTCAGGTCGCCGTCGACCAGCTTCCAGATCGGCTTGTCGCGGTTGGCCAATTTTTCCATCGCTTCTTTGGTGGTGCGGATCAGGCCAGTGGCTGAAGCATAGGTTTCCCAGCATCCGTCACGGCCGCAGGTGCAGTGGCGTCCCTTATAGACGATAACGGTATGTCCCATTTCGCCCGCACCGTAATTGGAACCGGCGTAAATTTTACCGTCGATAATGATTCCGCTTCCCACGCCCGTTCCAAGCGTAATAGCCATTGCATTTCTCGCACCCTTGAGCGCGCCGGCCTGATATTCGCCGTAAGCCGCAGCGTTGGCGTCGTTTTCTACGATCACTTTCTTGTTCATTCTGGTTTCCAGAAGCTTTCTGATTTCAAAATGGTTAAAATAAAGATTGTTGGAAAACTCGACTACGCCGCTGTCCCTGTTCACCGTACCGGGGGTGCCGATGCCTACCCAGGGGACGTCGTCTATGGAAATATTCGCGTTGCTCAGCGCTTCCAATGCCGTGGAGGCAAGCTGTTCGCACATATCGTCAGGTGCGCAGGGCACTCTGGTCTTCCTTTTCGCCGTGGCAATAATTTGGCTGTTTTCATCAACGACGCCAACCTTGATGTTGGTCCCGCCGAGGTCAATTCCCAGATAATACATTTTTTATCCCCTTCGTCCGTTATTTCAAAATACAGCAAATCTTTTTCACTGCTGCCTGCATTTCTCGATCTGCTGAAATATGTAATCAGTATAGCATTATATCCTGTTAATTGTAAACATATTGTGCCCTGCATTGTAAAAAATTGTTACGGAGCCAAAACTTGTGCTATAATATTAAAAATACAGAAGCAATTTTAAATTAAGGGTTGATAACGAAATTCATTTCACTATATTTTGAATTGCTGTAAAAATACAATCTTAGGAATGGGGATCATGCCGTGAACTTTCAGGCGCTTCCAAAGAATATGAAAAACAAATACACAAAAGAATATATCGGCCTGCTTGAGAAGCGCAGGCCTTCACTTTGCGCGAAACGCGTGTTCGACGTGGTCGTATCGCTGCTGATCCTTCTGGTGCTTTCTCCGCTTCTGCTGCTTCTGGCACTTGCCGTCAAGCTGGATTCCAGGGGTCCGGTGTTTTACAGGCAGGTTCGGGTGGGGCGCTATAATCAGGACTTTAAAATTTTTAAATTCAGGACCATGGTGCAGGATGCCGATAAAATCGGCCCTCCGCTGACGGTGGGCGATGACCCGCGCGTGACAAGGGTGGGACGCCTGATCAGGAAACTGAGGCTCGACGAGTTCTCGCAGCTTTTAAACGTTCTCGGCGGGAGCATGAGTCTGGTCGGGCCCCGCCCGGAGGTTCGCAAATATGTTGATGTATATACCCCGGAATACATGGCCACTCTGCTGATCCGGCCCGGAATTACCGCTACTTCCAGCATTGCGTTCAAGGATGAGAACAGCCTTTTAAATGCTGCGGAGGATCCGGAAAAAGTTTACGTGGAGCAGATCCTGCCGCCTAAAATGGCATATAATCTTGCATATATGAAAAAGATATCGTTGCTGAATGACATCAAAATTATGTTTCAGACCGTCGGTGCGGTCCTGAAATAACAGATTCATATTTCACCTCACGCTTGTTAATAATAAGTATGAGGTGATTTTTATGTTTCAATTTGTAAAAAAACAAAAGAATGGCAAAAAAATCCGGCCAAATGCAGAAGAGATGGCCTCCACGCTGCAAAATATGAATAAAAGTGAAATCCCGGCCGATGTGCTGGGCAGCTATACGGGCACCGCAAGGGACGGAGAGAAACCGGATCAGGACGCGGATGATCTCTAAATTTTTATGCCATATTTTCGGTTCATCCAACATAATAATGGATAGACAGTAGGTGATTGCTTGTTTTATCGTATTATGAAGATGAAAAGATTAATCGCTTTCTTCCTTGTTCTCATAGCGGCGGCAGGATTTGCCGCCGCTTCAGGCCGTTACGGCGACAATGTTCCCGCCGAGGCGAAGACGGAGAGTTCCTCCGGCAGCTTCATTAAATATGTGGAATTCAATGTCCCGTATATTGCACTTAAAAAGGCAATGAATCTGGATATTTCTTCGCACAAAGAGAAGAACAAATTAAATTGGATTGAACTGCTGGCCTACCTTGCCGCAAAATACGGCGGGAATTTTTCGCACTACAAAAGCAACGATATGGATGTTCTGACCACAAAGCTGAAAACACAGAGTATGGCGGATCTGACAAAGGATATGAAATACTATTCTTATTACAATAAAGCTTATACCGCGGTTCTGGGCGGGCTTTTAGGCACCTATACCGACAGCAGCGGAGAAGAAAAATACGGGCTGGTCGGATTTTCACCGATTGCCAAAACCTTTCCCTATGAGGATTATGACGACTTTGGAGCAGCAAGAACCTACGGATACAAACGCCAGCACCTTGGCCATGACATGATGGCCGCGACCGGTACACCGGTGATCGCTGTGGAGTCCGGAATTGTGGAGGCGCTTGGCTGGAATCAGTACGGTGGCTGGCGCATCGGCATCCGCAGCTTTGACAAACAGCGTTATTATTACTATGCGCATTTAAGGCAGAACCGTCCCTATGCGGCAAACCTTGCGGTCGGCCAGACGGTGACCGCCGGAGACGTGATCGGGTATGTTGGGCACACGGGCTACAGCACCAAAGAAAATGTGAACAATATCAAGGTGAGCCATCTGCATTTTGGCCTTCAGCTAATTTTCGATGAAAGTCAGAAAGAGAGTGTCAATGAAATCTGGGTGGATGTGTACCAGCTTGCCATGCTGCTGCGCCAAAATCAGTCGGAGGTAGTCCGGAACGATACTACAAAAGAATATTCCAGAAAGAATCAAATACAAATTCAGTATCAACAGTAAATTTCTATTTGATTTTGCCGGCTCGCTATGCTATAATAGCAAATGTTAAATCGCTGGTGTGGCGGAATCGGCAGACGCAAGGGACTTAAAATCCCTCGGTGGCAACACCGTATCGGTTCAAGTCCGATCACCAGCACCAAAATAAGGGGATGCCCATTCGGGCATCCCCTTATTTTCGCGTTTGGTGATTCCAAGAATCTTGCACCCGGTACAAGTCCGCAGAAAAAGCGCAGATTGGAACGTGTGCAGGGCGCAAAAAATGAAATGCCACCCTGATGACAGGGCGGCAAGCTCATTTCGGTTTCGCAGGAGGGATTATCGACGGAAAAAAGGAATTTGGGTCATTCTTAAATTTTTGGACGAGATCTTCTTTCTCTTCTTTGAGCTTCACTGATTTTGCTTTCATATTATTCGGCATATGAAGTTTATCCGGATTCATGCAGTTGTATACTTTCATTTCCATAGCAATATCTCCCATACAATTTATTTCTATATTATATTCTCATATCGGAGAAAATGTAATCAAAAGCCCATAACGGAAAGAGGCTTAGGTCACGGATATTTTCCGGTTCAGCTTGGAATAAGCGGCCGCGCGTGGTATAATCTTAAGACAGCAAGGATGTTGATCACGGAGCTGAAATTTTACCGACTCTGAACAAAAACCGTTGCTTGGGGTTATAATACGGTTTAAAGGATTGTATAAGTATTATTTGAAATAAGACCATTTGTTTTTAGCTGAAAGGAAAATATTTATGAAAAAGGCGAAAGCGCTTGTCTTGCTGATTCTCGTTTTGCTATATGGAATAATCATATTTATAACTTCACCGAATCTCAGCCCGTTTTACGCAGAAGGACTTAGCTTCTGGGGATTTATCATCACTTCATTTACTCTGGTTCTATGGCTATTTGACACCGGGTTGAAAAGATTTGCACGCAAAAGTAACGGCACGGTATATTTCGATATACCCAAACAGGGCCGCAGGTATCTGGCGGTCGCGGTTGCGCCGTGGGCTGTTCTGATCATCGTCAGTATTTTTTCCAGTGTGCTGTTCCATACCGACAGCTATAAAAATCAAATGCCGGAACCTGAGAACAGGGTCTTTTCCTCGGATGTTCAGGCCATTGACATAGCGCGGCTGCCGGTTGTCGATAAAAGTCTGGCCGCGCTTCTTGCTGATAAAAAGCTCGGAGAAAAGCCTGCGCTGGGCAGCCAGGTGTCATTGGGGGAACCGACCATTCAGAAAGTAAAGGATAAGCTTGTATGGGTAGTGCCTCTGCTACACTCCGGCTTTTTTAAGTGGGCTTCCAATTCGAACGGAACGCCGGGTTACATTTTGGTTTCGGCTACGAATCCCAGAGATGTAACCTACGTTGAAAATTATCCCGTCAAATATCAGCCGAACGCGTATCTTCTTGACAATCTGCAAAGGCACACGCGATTTTCCGGAGGCCTTTTTACGGGGCTCACCGATTACTCCTTTGAGATCAATGACGAAGGCAGACCTTACTGGGTTGTGACTACCTATAAAAATCTTGTGGGAGTCAGCCTGCCGGAAGCGGACGGCGCGATTATTGTAGACGCAGCTACCGGCGAAAGCGTAAGATACGGTATCGACGATGTGCCAAAGTGGGTTGACAGGGTGCAGCCGGCGGATTTTGTAATGACACAGATAGGAAACCGCGGAAACTATATCCATGGTATCTTCAATTTTTCCAATAAGGATAAATTTCAGGCTTCCGAGGGAAATGCCATTATTTACAACAGCGGAAGATGCTATTTATACACCGGCCTTACCAGCGTGGGCGGCGATGAAAGCGCCACCGGCTTTATGCTGATCGATATGGTGACGAAAACGCCATACCGTTATCAGATCAGCGGCGCAACAGAATATGCGGCGCAGCAGTCGGCGCAGGGTAAAGTGCAGAATCTGCACTATGTCGCAACCTTTCCGCTCATTACGAATGTTGACGGGCGCCCCACTTATTTTATGACGTTAAAGGATGACGCCGGTCTTATTAAACAGTACGCCTTTGTTTCAGTCACCGATTACACAAGCGTTGGGACCGGTGAAACGATTGGAGCCGCAATATCCAACTATCAGTCTGTGATGAAAAATACGAGCGGAAGCTCTGAAATTGATACAGGCGGCCAGCAACAGGATCTGCAAGGCACAGTCGATAGAATATCCTCCGAGATTGTCAGCGGAAACACCGTCTATTCCATGATTCTGAAGGAGCAGCCCGATAAGATTTTCACTGCCGTTGCAGATATCAGTCCGGAACTGCCCCTGACAAGAGAAGGGGATACAGTTAAAATAACCTATGTAAAAACCGGGCATTCGGTCATTAACATTACTACGTTTGACAATCTGAAATATACCCAAAAGTAACTTTAAGTGTTGTCCGGTCAGTTATTGCTTCATGCGGTAGCCGGTTGAAAAATCGACGACGTTGTTCAGTGGTTCCCCGTTCGCGTAACGCTTTAGGTTCTCTGCTGCAATGCGCACTACACGCTCAAGGGTTTCCTGCAAATGGTAAAGTCCCGATATGTGGGGTGTGACAACGGCGTTTGGGATATCCCAGATACGATGGTTTTCCGGCAGCGGTTCCGGGTCTGTAACATCAAGGCCCGCGCCAAACAGGCGCCCGCTTTCCAGCGCGTCGCAGAGCGCTTCCGTGTCGATAACCGTGCCGCGGCCAACGTTCAGGATCACGGCTCCTTCTTTTACAAGAGCGAGCCGTTCACGCGAAAACAGATGATATGTATCCTTCGTTTCCGGCAGGCTGACAGCGACAATGTCGGCGCGGGGCAGAAGGCTGTCCAGTTCTTCGGTCAAATGCAGTTCGTCGGCATAATCCGGCTTTTCTCCACGGGTGCGGCGAACGCCGATTACGTAGGCTCCCAGCGCTTTGGCCTTTTTGGCAAATTCACCCCCGATGTCACCCATGCCCAGCACCAGAACGGTGGAATTGTAAATGGATCGCACTTTTCCCTGACCCTTCCAGACATGCAGCTTTTGTGCGTCGCGGTAAGTATGAAGCCGTTTCATGATTTCCAGCAGCATGCCAAGCATATGTTCGGAAACCGCCAGACCATACGCGCCTGTCGAATTTGTCAGCGCGGTGCCTTTTGGAAGGATGCCTTTCTTTAAATAGGCGTCCACTCCGGCGCTGTTGCAATGCAGCCATTCCAAATTCGGGGAATCCTTCACGAAATCCGCCGGGGGATTGCCGATAATGATCTGGGCGTCCTGCACCTGATCTTTCGTAACGGTTTTATAGGAACTGTATGAAAACAGGCAGCCCGGCGCGGACTGTTCAAGCAGTAACTGATGCTGTTCCTGTGCGGGAAGAAGAACAAGTATGCGTTTTGAAAAACTCATGGTGATAAACACTCCCTTTGTTGTATTGAAGCAGCCATTTGATTCAAAATTTGTCTTATTGTATAACAGAAACGGTAAAATTACAATAAGACCGACTCCAGATGTACAGACGGCAGAATGGCGTTCCGGCCCGTTGAGTTTTGCGGGCCGGAACGCCATTCTCATTTCATCTGAACGTTATGATGGATTACAGTTCAATCCTGATATCGTATTTTTTCAGCCAGTAATTGATTTGCAGCAAATATGCCATCAGCTGCGGGCCTGCCATCAGCTGACCGAACCACGGCTTTCCGTAATCCGATTTTTCACTGAGCAGCTCCGCGGCGCCGGCCTTGCTGACCAGCTTGTGAATCGGTTCGTCACTGTCCGACATAACGGCCGCCAGCCGCTGTTTCACAATCAGTTCATAAGCCGGGTTGTGCGTCTTTGGATAAGGGCTCTTTTTGCGCATAAGGATGTCTTCGGGAAGCCATTCCTTCGCCGCGTCGCGTAAAAGCCCCTTTACAACGCCGTCATGGCATTTATATTCCCAGGGGGTATTGAATACGTACTGTACAATGCGATGGTCTGCGTACGGTACGCGTACCTCCAGGCCGCTTGCCATGCTTGATCTGTCCTTGCGGTCCAGCAGGGTGGACATAAACCAGTTGATGTTCAGGAACGAAATTTCCCTGCGCCGCTTTTCCTGCGCGCTTTCGCCTTCCAGTGTGGGAACGGCGGCGATTGACTCCTCGTACCGCATATTGACATACTCCTCAATATGCAGTGCGTCGGCAATTTCCGGGATCAGCAGGCCTGTTCGGATGGACAGATCCGGCGACCACGGGAAGCAGTGCCCTTCAAACGCTTCTTTTTTATGGAACCACGGATATCCGCCGAATATTTCGTCCGCGCATTCCCCGCTGATGCCCACAACATGGTTCTTCTTTATCAAGCTGCAGAAATAAAGCAGGGAAGAGTCAACATCCGCCATGCCGGGCAGGTCTTTCGCGGCAACCGCGTCGTAAAGGCGGTCGGCGAGATTCACATTGTTGCACTCCAGATAGTGATGGTCGGTCTGAAACAGCTCAGCCATTTTATCGACCCAGGGCCTGTCGGCGCCCGGCTGAAACGCCGTCGGCTTGAAATATTTGTCATTGCCGATAAAGTCAAAGGAATAGGTGGAAAGCGTTTTGCCTGCCGCCTGATAGTTTCTTGCGGCCAGTGCGGTGATAATGCTGGAGTCAAGGCCGCCGGACAGAAAGGTGCACAGCGGCACATCGGAAACAAGCTGCCTGGTAACGGCATCCTCCACAAGATACCTTACCTTTTTTACGCTGTCTTCGTAGCTGTCCGGATGTTCGTAGCTCTTCAGCTCAAAATAGGGATATGTCTCAAGTCCCTGACTGTCAAACACGGCAAAATGGCCGGGCATGATGTCCAGTATGTTTTTGAAAACGCCGATTCCGGCGGTGCGGGCGGGTCCTATTCCGAAAATCTCGCACAGCCCCTGCCTGTCGATCACAGGGTTGATTCCCGGATATTCAAACAGCGCTTTTATTTCCGAGGCAAAAACAAGGCGCCCGTTTTCCATGGAATAAAACAGCGGCTTGACGCCAAAGCGGTCACGGCATAAATAGCAGCAATGACGCTTTTCGTCATCTACCGCAAAGGCAAAAATGCCATTCAGTTTTTCCGCGCAGGTAAATCCAAACTGGATATAGCATTTTAGCAGGACTTCGGTATCGCTTCTTGTTTTAAAAGTATGCCCAAGGGCTTTCAGCTCGGCGCGCAGCTCTTCGCTGTTATACAGTTCCCCGTTATAAACGATAGTGTAGTGAAGGCCGTCCGACACAGCGGTCATGGGCTGTTTTCCGCCTTCAATATCCACCACGGCAAGTCTTGTGTGGGCCAGTGCGGCGTGGGATGAAACATGGACTCCGCTGTCATCCGGGCCGCGGTGCTTCAGCCGTGATCCCATTCTTTTCGCGAGTGCGCTCCAGAACAGAGCCTCGTCGCTCAAATCGTCGTTATAATCGCAAAATCCTGCTATTCCACACATATCAATACCTCTCTTTCGTTTGTCTCTCTTCATATTATGCGGATTAATCATTATGGTTAACATAACCACAGGGATTATGCGGGACATGACATGAAAAAGCCGCCCCGCGCGGCTGCGGGACGGCTGAATGACTGTTCTGGCTGATTTATTTTTCCTTATCCTTTTTTTCGTTTTTACCTTTTTCCGCCTTTCCTTTTTCGGACGTCGCCGACAGTTCGCTCAGAATTCTTTCCGCCGCCGTGCGGCGTGCGTTTGCCTCAATGGAAAGCTCAATCGCCAGCCTTGTCAGTTCGGCGTCGCCTTCCTCCGCTGTGGAACGGACGCGGCCGCATACCTCTTTCAGCGCGGCGGAATGGGCTTCACAGAAGCGCCCGTACATCTCATCCTTTGACGCGCTTTCCAACAATGTTTTCAACAGGGAGGAGATATCCTGAATGGATAAAACCTGCTTCAGCATGCAGATGACCATCAGCAGCGCCAGGTGCTCACGGGAGTATTTTTTCTGTTCGGGCCGGGGAAGAACCCCGTCTTTTACGTAATTGTTGATCATGCTTGAGGTGAGCAGGCTCGTGCTGTCATTGCGTTCAAACAGGCAGAGCTGCTTGTTCATATAAGTCAGCACTTGATCCATGTATAAATAGATTTCCGGCAGCCTGTCCCAGTCGACCGCGCTGTATTTTTCAATTTCCTCTGCCCATTTTGTAATTTGTTCGGCTGCTTCGCTCATTTGAATTCCTCCTTTACTTTCGCCGCACGCTCATAGCAGGTAAAGCGGCTTGGCGGTACGCCCATACATTTTTTGAACACTCGTGAAAAATATAACTGATCGGAAAAGCCTGCCGAATAAGCAACTTCGCCGACCGACAGGTTTCCGCTTTCCAGAAGCTCGGACGCTTTGCTGATGCGGTAGCGCATCAGATATTCGTTCGGCGGAATGGAGATATGTTGCATAAACAGACGATACAGATGGCTGCGGCTGATTCCCACGCTGGAGGCGATATCGGTGATGCCGATATCGCTTGAATAGTTGTACTCAATGAACTTAATTGCCTTCTGTACGTACTCGTATCCGTTTGTATGCTGCGCGGAAGGAACGCCGAATTTATCCATCAGCGCGGCTAAAAACAGCAGCAGGCCGGATTCCATTTTTGCTTCGTCGCTTGGGCCGGAGCCGGAGGCATTGCAGATTTGCATCAGAAGCTCTTCAAAAAGTCTGTCTTCGTCATAATGGAAAACAGGAGGCCGGTCTAAAAGGCCGGTCTGGCCCATCAGTCTTTTTGCATCGCTGCCGTTGAATCCAATCCAGCAGTATTCCCATGGGTCTTCACGGTCTGCAACATAATGAACGACATGGGACGGCTCAACCAGAAAGCCGTCGCCTGCGGAAAGATGGTATTCTTTCCCGCCGCCGAAAAAAACGCCGTGCCCGGACAGTATATAGTGAATCAGATAATGGTCGCGCACGGCAGGGCCCCACGAATGGCAGGCACCGCAGCGCTGAACGCCGCAGCTGTAGACCGCCAGCCCCAGGCTGTTATGAAAAGGCACTCGGAAGGAGCGCCTGAATTCGTCATTTGTCATCAAGAGATCAGACCCCCTTCCTGACGTTCATTTCTGTTTCATTATAATTCGCATGTCGGATTTATGCAATAAAAATCAAAAAGTAGTAAAATATAATTGAAATCACCGGGGATATCATTTATAATTAGAACAATTGTTAATTTTTTATTCATTTTTATTTATAGCAATTTTAAATAAGGACTGGAACAACGAAATTCATTCCATTTTTAGAATTGCTATCATAAAATTCTTAATGAAATGGGGAAATAGTTATGAGTATTGACCAAAAGGTACAGCTTTCCATTATTATTCTGCTTACCGGTCTTGTCATTGTTTTTGTAATGCTGATATTTTTAACTTATGTAATCAAAGGTTATGGGGCGGCGGTTAGGGCGCTGCGGCCAAATCAGAAAGATCAACAAAATGATATTGCGCCGGTAACGCCGTCTGTACGTCCCGCTGTTATACCTGCTGCGGTTCCGACAGTGCAGGCTGGAATTTCCGAAGAAACGGTTGCGGCTATTTCCGCCGCTGTTTATTTCTTATATGGCGCGTCTGCCGGAAAAGTGACCAGTATCCGCCGTTCCGCACAGCCCAACCGTTCCGCCTGGGGAATGGCCGGCTTATTTGAAAGCACCCGACCTTTTTAAATTTCGAATACAGAAAGGACTGATCTGGCATTGGTAATACTGAATGAATTTTTAAAATCCATCGAAGGTATCTTTCAAACGTCCGGTTTCGCCATGAATGACTGGCGCAACTACATTATGATAGGGATTTCCTGTGTTTTGATTTACCTTGCTATCAAAAAACAGTTTGAACCCCTCCTCCTTTTGCCGATTGCATTCGGAATGCTGCTTGTTAATCTTTTCCCGGCCATTATGTTTCCGCCCCAGACGACGATGCAGCTTGTCTCGGATTATATAGCTGCCCATGGCGGCGCGGCAGGAAATTACCCCACTGTTATTTTAAATGGTCAACAATATTATCAGATTACGCAGGTCGGCGGATTGTTTTACTATCTGTATCAGGGAGTAAAGCTCGGCATTTATCCTCCGCTTATTTTCTTGGGGATCGGTGCGATGACGGACTTTGGCCCGCTGATTTCAAATCCGAAGAGCTTTTTGCTGGGCGCGGCCGCTCAGCTCGGAATTTTTACCACCTTCATCGGTGCTGTTTTTCTTGGCTTTACCGGCAAACAGGCCGGTGCGATTGGCATTATCGGCGGAGCGGACGGCCCTACCGCCATCTTTGTGACTTCAAAGCTGGCCCCGGAGCTTTTAGGGCCGATTGCGGTTGCGGCGTACTCCTACATGGCGCTTGTCCCGATTATCCAGCCTCCGATCATGAAGGCGCTGACAACAAAGAAAGAGCGCGGCATCGTCATGGAGCAGCTTCGTCCTGTTTCCAAACTGGAAAAGATTTTATTCCCGATTATCGTAACGGTAATCGTTTCCTTGCTGCTGCCGGACGCCTGCCCGCTTGTAGGCATGCTGATGCTCGGAAATCTGTTCCGTGAAAGCGGTGTGGTGGGACGTATTTCCAATACGGCGCAAAATGAACTGATGAACATCATTACGATATTCCTTGGCGTTACTGTCGGAGCGACGGCGACCGGAACGGTTTTCCTGTCCCTTCAGACCATTGAGATCATCATTCTCGGCCTTCTGGCGTTCAGCTTCGGCACTGCCGGCGGCGTACTGTTTGGCAAACTCATGTGCTGGGCCTCGCACGGAAAAGTCAACCCGCTTATCGGATCGGCCGGCGTTTCCGCCGTTCCTATGGCGGCGCGCGTGTCGCAGAAGGTTGGGCAGGAGGAAAATCCCGGCAATTTCCTGCTGATGCATGCGATGGGTCCAAACGTAGCCGGAGTGATTGGTTCTGCGGTTGCTGCCGGTGTTCTGATCAGCATCCTCGGGTAAATTTTATTAAAATGCTATGAATGTACAACAATACCCGCACACTGTCAGGTGCGGGTATTTTGTGTGTTCCTTAATTTTATTTGCTATTATATGCAAAATATTGTATAATAAACTTTATGCAGTAAGAAACCGATAGGCGGATATCCGCCTAAATTATTACGTTCTGGCGGTGAATTCATGAACAATACTACAACGGATCAAATAATTGAAATCAGAAGGAATGTTCTGAATAAGGAATTTTTCAGAATGAATGATATGCAGCGTGAGGCGGTTTTCTCTGTCAATGGCCCTCTGCTCATTCTTGCCGGCGCGGGAAGTGGAAAGACCACCGTGCTGGTGAACCGTATTGCCAATATTATCCGTTACGGAAACGCCTACATAAGTAAGACTGTTTCTGATGATTTAACTGACGATGACTTGAATGCAGCTAAACAGTACCTGAATACAGGTGCACCTTTGCCGCAGCAGATAAAAAATCATTTCGCAGTGGAGTCCTGCCGTCCGTGGCAGATCCTTGCCATCACATTTACCAACAAAGCCGCCGGCGAACTGAAGAACAGGCTGATCAGCATGCTTGGTGAAGAGGGCAACGATATCTGGGCTTCTACGTTTCATTCGACCTGTGCGCGCATGTTAAGGCATGACGGGTCAAAGCTTGGCTATTCAAACCATTTTACGATTTACGATTCGGACGACTCCCGCCGTATGATGAAGGAATGCCAGAAAGCCCTAGGCATTGACGATAAGCTTCTTTCCCATAAATCGATTCTGTCCGCGATTTCCCATGCAAAAGACAGCATGATCCGGCCAGAAGAATATATGAAACAGGCAGGCAGCGACAGCAGGCTTGGCCTTATCGCGCAGGCGTACAAGCTTTATCAGTCAAGGCTGAAGGAAGCGGACGCCATGGATTTTGACGATCTGATCTGCAACGCGGTGTGCCTGCTGCAGCAGAACCCGGAAGTATTGGAGTATTATCAGAATAAATTCAGATATGTCATGGTCGACGAGTACCAGGACACCAATCATGCACAGTACATGCTGGTGAAGCTGCTTGCCCAAAAGAGCACGAACCTTTGCGTTGTCGGCGACGACGACCAGAGCATTTATAAATTCCGCGGCGCAACCATTGAAAATATCATGAGCTTTGAAAAAACTTTTCCAAACGCCAGGGTAATCCGGTTGGAGCAAAACTACCGCTCCACCAAAAACATTTTGAATACTGCGAACGCAGTGATTGAAAACAACACCGAGCGCAAGGGAAAAACACTTTGGACGGATAACGCGGCCGGAGAAAAGATCGGCGTACATACTGCCTTCAGCGAACAGGACGAAGCGGATTTTATTTCTAAAAAGGTATTGGAAGGCGTTGCCGCCGGCAGAAAATTTTCCGATTATGCAATTTTGTACCGTATGAATTCCCAGTCGAATATTCTTGAAAAAATATTTGTAAAATCCGGAATTCCTTACCGTATTATCGGCGGGCTTCGCTTCTATGAGCGTAAAGAAATCAGGGATATGATCGCGTATCTGAGCGTTATCAACAATCCATACGACGAAATCCGGCTCCGCCGCATTATCAACCAGCCGAAGCGTTCCATTGGGGACAAAACGATTGCGCAGGCTACGGAAATTGCCGCAACGCTGGGCGAAAGCGTGTTTGACGTCATTAAGCATGCGGACCAGTATGAGCCTCTGAAACGGACATCTCCGAAACTTCTGCAGTTTGCGGCTACCATGCAGGAACTGATTGACGCTGCAAACGATGAAAATACAAGCCTGAATGAACTCTACCACCTGATACTCGATAAGACGGACTATATCGGCAGCCTGTGCGCATCCGAAAATGACGACGCACAGGATCGGATTGACAATATCAATGAGCTTGCTTCCAACCTGATCAAATACGAGGAGGACAATGGGGAGGGGGCAACCCTGTCCGGCTTCCTTGAGGAAGTTTCCCTGATTACCGATATTGATAACTTTGATGCGAATTCCGACAGCGTTGTGATGATGACGATCCATTCTGCGAAAGGTCTGGAATTTCCGGTTGTATTCCTGCCCGGCTTTGAAGAGGGAATTTTTCCCGGTATGCAGGCGATTTACAATCCTGTCGAAATCGAAGAGGAACGCCGTCTGGCGTATGTTGCCATCACGAGGGCAAAGGAGGAACTGTATGTCGTCAATGCGGAAAGCCGCATGATTTTCGGCAGCACCTCTCGTAACAAACCCTCCCGCTTCATTGAGGAAATGCCCGATGATCTGCTTGTCCGCAGCCGCTCCAGAGAATGGAAAAAGCCGAAGCCGGGCACCAGCCTTCCCACCTCCGCTTTTGAGGCAAGGGCTGTTACGACCGAATCGGCGCGCTGCTTTGGCCCGTCGAGCCTCATCCACAGCGAACCGCCTGCGGTTCAGCTCAAAGCAGGCGACAGTGTGGTGCACAAGACGTTCGGAACGGGCATGATCCTTTCCGCTTCTCCCATGGGGAACGATACCCTGCTGGAGATTGCCTTTGAAAATGTCGGCACAAAAAAGCTGATGGCGAATTTTGCGCGTCTGCAAAAAGCCTGATACGAAATACGACAAAGCCCGCCTAATAAACAACAGGCGGGCTTTATTTGTGAGCAACAGATTGATTTTTAACTTTATGATTTGCGGGAACGGTCGTTGCAGCCACAGTCGCTGACCTTGGGCGGGAAAAACTCGTCGGTCGGAAACTCTATGCGGCGGAACATATCGCATGGGTCGTCTGATGTAGTGACACATTCTTTTTCCGGGATACAGAAGTCGTACGCAGGAATCAGCATTTGCACATTTCTGACAATTTGAACAATTGTAAAAATACCGATTGTAGCATAAACAGTGCGGTTCGATGCAAAATCAAGCTGGCCTCCGAAGTGTCTGCTAATGCAGTCGGGAATCCGGCAGCAGCTTTCGTTGCAATGTGACTGGCAGTCGCAAATTCTGGCGGAAAGGCAAATCGGCTCCGCAACCTGGCAGGTTGCCTTTGGGAGCACATCGCCGCAGACAGAATTCTGACCATCCAAGTCATCCTGCGCGCAATCGGAACTGAACATTTTTACGTTGCCTTCGCTGCCATACAAAATTACCCTTTTGCTAAATATGGATACACCATTTACAATAGCGGGGCTTGTAGCCAACGGACAGAATACGTCCACACATACATCGAAGAAAAAGGTCATATCAACCGAATAAAAGCCCCTGTTAAATGGTACAGGCTCCAGATCAAGGAACACGGTAATGACGTCGGCATTTCTAAGCCTGACGTTGGTCGCGTGCTCAATCAGGTCGTGCTTATCCGGTGGGAAGTAAACCCTTAAATCTTCAAGGCAATCTTTATCGAAAGAGCATACAGGTTATAAGCATACTCTGGCGGTCAAGTTCGAGTGCAAAGCAGGTTTGGTGCTTCTATTATTATTTAATTTTATAATCTATTCCAAGATACCCGGCGGTGCTATGTATCGTTACGGGACATTATGCAGGCATATTCATCAACAGGTACTGCATGACCGGGCATTCGTCAAGACTTTCATAATCTTTGTATTCACCGGTTTCAGAGATTCCTTCAAGATGAAGGAACGCGGGGTGGCTAACCTTGTCGTCTACCTGACTGGCAACAATGTGGAATTCGATCAAGCCCATTCCGTCCTTTTCGATCTCCATTATTTTTTCCTTCAGAAGCTTTAGATTCACACTAATTCTTTGCATTTTAAAAACATCCTTTATTTTTAATTGGTTGCGCAACATTTGTAATTTTAAAGGAAATATCTTAAAATTGCAATAGCGAAAAAAGTCGCAATTTTAGAAGTTTTAAGGAATGGATAAAAATAGGATAAATAAACAAAATGTTTGGTACTATCAAGTATTTTTTATGAATATTTAGATGCAAATCTGTCAAAATGAGACTATTTTGACAAATTAGAAAAATAAAAAATGGGAGCTTAATGTCGAAGCGGTTAGATTTATACACATTCTGTACGAAGATCGCGGTATTTAGGATGATTTTCAAACCATTTTACGGCATACGGGCAGGTGAGGCATGCTTTTCGTTTTTGCTGCCGAAGGGTGGAGGCGGCGGCTTCCATTAATTTTCCAGCAATGCCCTGGCCCTGCAGGGACTCATCCACAAAAGTATGGTTGATGTTTACAGTTTGCTCATCAACAGCTGGAAAAGTGACCTCGGCGACCACCATACCGGACTCATTTTTTGCGTAAATACGATTCTTTTCATAAATAAATTCCAATTGAATCCCTCCTGTTATCTGTAGTATGCCATTTTTAAGGTCATCTTGTCAATGACAACTACAGATAAAGAGGCTTGAAATAAATTTCCAGTGAAAATTGCGCGGGTTTGGCGCCCTTCTCCTTATTGTATACAATCCGGTCGATCATCGCTTTTAAAAGCATATTTTTTTGCCGTGAATTTGCGGACTGATACGCCGCCAATATTGTATCAATTGCATTACTCATTTTATAATAGTTAATATGGCGACTGAAAAATGTCGCATTTTTCATATTCTGCAGTTCTTCCTGTTTTTTATTTAAAAGTATTTGGCGGGCAAGAAAAGTGCTGAGATCATACACACCCTGTTCTAGAAAATCGTGCAGTTTTTCAATTTGCCCGGCGGTAGTTTTCATTTCGCATTCGATCATTTTTAAGATTTCGCTGTTTTTGAATTCCTGTGGCGATGCGGCGCTTTTTTTTATCAGCCGAAGCTGCTCAAGGCTGTCTTTCAGCTCGTTCAGAATTGCATTTTCAATAAGCGGAAGGGAGGAAGAGGCCATACAGCCGGATTTCTGACACAAAAGGTAGGAGCCGCCGCGACGGATTACCTGCCGCTGCATTAACGAACCGCAATGAGAACAGTAAACCAGGCCGGCAAGCGGGTTTTCCACAATCCCTTTGTTAGCCGGAGGGTGCGACCGATATGAAGAAATTCTCTGCGCCTGTTCAAACAGTGCTCTGTCAATCACAGGCGGATGAATGCCGCCGACAATCGTCCATTTCTCCCGCGGATTATTGATGGTGATATGCCTGATGTTGCCTTTCGTGCCTTTTCGAATATGTGTTTTTTGGTTCCATACAATTTTTCCTATGTAAGTGGGGTTGTGCAGTATTTTCATAACGGAAGATCGGCCGAACCTTGCGGAGCGATGCGGCTTGGCTCCCATGGCGTTTACGGCGTCGGCAATATGCTGGCAGCCCATGCCTTTATTCACATACAGATCAAACATCATCCGTACAAACCGGGCCTCTTCTTCATTCACGGCAAGCGTGGGCCGTTTGCCGACCGTTGTTTTCACATATCCGTACGGGGCGTTGGCAATATAGCCGCCTTCCGCGATTGTTTTTTTGATCCCCCGCTGCATCCGGCGTTTAATCACCTTCAATTCCTGCCGTGCCATAAAGGTTTCAAACTCGGAATAGGTCTCATCCATTTCATTGTTGAGATCGTAGGTTTTACGAGGTGTAATGATCTTTGTGTCCGTGTTTTTCAATGTTTCCAGGATAACGCCCTGGTCGCTCATGGCGCCGCGCCCCAGACGGTCGATGTCCATACACAGCACGGCATCATAGTCGCCATGCTCCACATCGGCAAGCAGCCGCAACATTTGTGGACGGGCATAAAGCGACTCGCCGGAAACCACTTCCTCATATATTTTTGCAATAGTAATGTCGTTTTTTGCGGCAAAATCCAGCAGGGTTTCCCTGTGACGCTTCAATGTCTCATCGACGGTGTCACTTAATTCCTCCGCCCGGCTTTTGCGAAGATAGATGGCCGTGTTCACTTTATCACCCGGTTCACTGTGATTTTTGTGGTAAGTACAGCTGCATATTCCGGTCTCCGAATTCCTTAAGGAATTCGGAGATTTTATTATTTGTGCGGCTAAAAATTTTGCAATTACAGCACCGTAATCATGGCAATACGAATAGGACAAACACCCGCTCTCATATTTTTACTGAGGTGATACGGATGCGTGACGCGGGCAAACCGATTGTTACGGTGCATATTTTATCAGGAACAGCTGAAGAGGTCGTGTGCAACAGGGAGAATCTGCGATATGTAGCGGAACAGATTTGCAGCGGGGAAAAAGGGTGTGAACTGACTGTGACGGTTGATTGGGAGAATGCTGAAAGGGATAGCCTGTTTGCGGGAAGGGGGAAGTTTCCATGAAATTCAAGGTCCTTCAGGGGTATATGGCGCTTTGCCGTTATTATGGATGGACGCCGACATGGGCGGGACTCAGGGCTTTCAACCGCGGCGACCGCGCGCGGTGTCTGGAAAGGGGGAAACATAAAAAATGATCTGCGCGTCATGTGGAAAATGCAGGAGCGGATTTGATATCAGAATCTGCCGCCGGTTTTGTTCGGCATATAAACGCGCTTTTGAACGCAATGTGGAGCGACAGCTCGATGAAACGCTGTTTCGGCGCCTTGCCAGAATTTCCAAGTAAGGAATGTGCCGGCGCAAAGTAGAACCGCCCCTTCTGGGGCGGCAGCGTCTGTTATTGTTTCTTCATGTAATCTGTAACGCGGTTGTGGAAGTTTTCATAGGAACTGCTTCCGTTTAATAATTTCAGCTGCATGTCATCCGACAGGGAAAGAAAAAAATTTTTTACTTTTCTGTCCTGATCGGACAGAACTGAAGGAAAAGGGAACTCGTAAAATCCTGTATAATCCAAAATCAATCACCCCGAGAATAGTGTATGACAATATTTCAAAAAAATGCAGGATTTTCCACCGGACGATTAGAAAAGTATTGTGGTGTGTTCAGAATTGTATACTCCGGTGTATAACAGATGACATTTTAAAAAAACAGAAGCAATGCATGTCCATACATTGCTTCTGTTTTTTTGTTCGAAAACGCAGGCACGGAATAAATTTGTATCAAGGCTGTCGACTGCAGTTCACTGCATGAATCATATACGCGCATTCCGTCTATGCATACAGCTTCATTAAAATTTCCTGTGTTTTGCACATTTGCAGATGTTTCCCAGCAATTTCCATCCATAAAATAATCCTCCTAACACATTTAGTGAAACCTTTGTTTCTCAATACCATTTTATGGCGGCGGTTTCATTGTGTTACAGAAATATTTTCCTCTTATGGGTAAGATTTTTTAGAAACACAGAAAACTAATTATAAGTTATAAAATAATTAATATATAGTATTTATAATAATTAAAACATAGTAATATTTGATATAAAATGAGCAATAAATACAAAATCAGAGTTTTTTACCTGGATTAATTCGTCTTTTTATAAAATCTTTTCTATTTATATTTTATTAATATTCTGTTATAATTGTGTTAAACAAAAGTAAAAATTAATCACTCGACAGGACGAAATGAGGTTAATTTCATGTCATTCGCACTCATTATCGCACTTATCCTTGTGTGTGCCTCCATCTTTGTCAACGGCTGGACGGACGCGCCCAATGCAATCGCTACTGTTGTTTCGACCCGAGTGCTTTCCCCACGGGCTGCTGTTTTAATGGCTACGGCTTTTAATCTGGTCGGCATCATGTGTTTTGGCACAGCCGTTGCAAGCACGATTGCCAACCTTGTGAATGTGGGAACCGGCTCCAATCCGCTCATTGCGGTTTGCGCCGCTCAGCTTTCCATAGTAATATGGTCTGTGTCGGCTTGGCAGTTTGGAATCTATACCAGTGAAAGCCATGCGCTGATTGCCGGACTGATGGGAGCTGGAATTGCTTATAACGGCGTTTCTGCTTTTAAGCTGGCCGAATTTCAAAAGGTGCTGTGGGGCATTGTTATCTCGACGGTTATCGGTTTTTTCGCTGCTTATCTTGTTACCAAGGCGGTTGGTTTTCTGTTCCGCCGCGTAAAACGCGCAAAAGCAAACCGTTTCTTTTCACTGGGCCAGATTGCATCCGCTGCTTTAATGGCCACCAGCCACGGCGCACAGGACGGTCAGAAATTTATGGGCGTTTTTGTGCTTGTGATTCTTCTTGCCAACAATCAGCCGGTTCCGGCGTCGGTGCATATTGATATCTGGATTATGCTGCTCTGCTCGCTTGTTATGGCGGTGGGCACATCCATCGGCGGATACCGCATCATCAAAACAATGGGAATCGACATGGTGAAGCTGGAAAAATATCAGGGATTTTCCGCTGAAATTGTAGCGTCCCTATGCATGCTGATTACTACGGTATATTCCGGAATTCCCCTTTCAACCACCAACACCAAGGGAACGGCAATGATGGGCGCCGGGGCGGCCAGACGGTTTTCCGACGTGAACTGGGGAATAGCTAAAGAAATGGTTATGGCGTGGATTCTAACCTTTCCGGCGTGTCTGATTCTCGGCTTTGTGATGACCAAACTGTTCATACTGATATTCTAAAGTATATGTAAAGAGTAATGAATCTGTTATTTTTGAAGGGTAAGGGAACTATATGAGTAATTTTTTTGCTAAAGGGCCGGACTACTTCTCGCTGTTTGAAAAAGGCATCGGTATTTCCTGCCAGGCTGCAAAAGTACTTCAGACCTCGTTTACAGACGGCGTAATTGACAAAAAAGAAATCACCCAGCTGAAGGAACTTGAGCATGAAGGGGACAAGCATGTTCATTATTGCTCCAACCTCATTGCGGACGCTTTTATCACACCGATTGACCGTTCGGACATGATGGATATGGTCCGCGCGATCGAGTCTATCACAGACAGCATCGACGATATTGGAAATCAAATTTATATGATGCATATTTCCAATGCAAATGAAACAACCGTCAGGCTGGTTGATCTAATCGTCAAAAGCTGCGAGGGACTCTGTACTTTAATGACCGACTTTAAACAGTTCAAGAAAAACCTGAAGAGCATTAAGGAAATGTCCGTTTATGTCAATCATCTTGAGGAAGAAGGGGACGCGATTTTCAGCGAAGCCATGCGGGAACTCTTCGACCCGGCCAACAAAATGGAAATGATTGATGTCATCCGTCTGCAGAACCTTTACAACACAATGGAGAATTCACTGGACTACTGTGAAGACGTAGCCGATATTGTAGAACAGATCATTATTTCAAACACTTAACCGATTCCCGTCTTAAAGCTCACCTCTTGGGTGGGCTTTTATTTTTGCATCTGAAAGGACGGAAACATTTTATATTGAACCGAGCCCAATAGTTTGCTATAATACTATTAATCATGACATAATTGTATATAAAGGGGAATTTTCCATGGCAAAGGTCACTTTAATCGCTTATACTCCCGACCCGGAAAAAACAGTCGCGCAGGCGGCGAAACTTTGCTATTCGCCTGCTTCTATAGAGACGATATCCGAAGGCTTGACAGAGGAGAAGGTTGCTTCCTTTGTGGACATGCTGGCTGAAATAGGGCACGAAAGCCCGATTGAGCACGCGTCCTTTACCTTTGGGATCGAAGGCGTTTCCCGTTCTTTTTTAGCGCAGATGACCAGGCACCGCATTGCTTCCTACAGTGTCCAGAGTCAGCGCTATGTGACCGAAACCTGTTTCGGGTACGTTGTCCCCCCTGAAATTGAAGCGATACCGGAAGCAAAGGCAGAATTTCTTTTGGCGATGGAAGAAGATCAGCGTCACTATGAAAAGCTGACATCCCTTTTAAAAGAAAAGCACCAGAGAGAATTAATGGGGGCGGGGCAGGATGAAAAATCGGCCGCCCGCGCCGCACAGAAACAGGCGATTGAGGACGCGCGGTTTGTTCTGCCCAATGCCTGTGACACCAAGATGATCTGTACGCTTAACGCGCGTTCGCTGTATAATTTCTTTTCCCATCGCTGCTGCAACCGCGCCCAGTGGGAAATCCGCGCGGTGGCGGTTGAAATGCTGCGCCTTGTGCGCGGCGTCGCGCCGCATCTGTTCAGGCACTGCGGGCCGCCCTGTCTGCGCGGCGCCTGTCCGGAGGGCAAAATGTCCTGCGGCAGAATAAATGAGATGCGCGAGTTTTTTAATGGAATAGGGGAAAACTAATGAGTGGAAAATTGATCACAATGGAAGGGCTGGACGGCAGCGGCAAAGCGACGCAGACGGAGCTGCTGTGCGGGGCGCTTGCCGAACGGGGCGTTAAGCTGCACCGCGTATCCTTTCCGGACTATGAGGAGCCTTCGTCGGCTTTGGTGAAGATGTATCTGAAAGGAGAGTTCGGAACCAATCCAGACGACGTGAACGCATATGCCGCTTCCTCATTTTATGCGGTTGACCGTTATGCCAGTTACCAAAAACACTGGCGGCAGGACTATCAGCAGGGCACTCTGATCATCGCGGACCGATATACCACTTCCAACATTGTGTTTCAGCTTTCCAAGCTGCCGCGGGAACAGTGGGCGGATTTTGTGGAGTGGGTACAGGACTATGAATACGGCAAGCTGACGCTGCCCCGCCCGGATCTGACTATCTATCTGAATATGCCGCTGGAGGTTTCCCAGAAGCTGTTAAGCGGCAGATACCATGGAAATGAAGAAAAGAAGGATATTCATGAAAGCAACGCCGCCTATCTGCAGGCCTGCAGGAAGAGCGCAGATTATGCGGTGCGGAAGCTGGGCTGGAAGATGGTTCAGTGCGCGGATGAAAAAGGTCTGAAGACTGTTGAACAAATTCACGGCGAAGTGATGGATATCGTAGCGGGACTGCTGTAAAATCCGCCGGATAGATCACAGAAAAAGGACGGTTTGGTATGATCTGTTTTGCTGACTGGGAAATGCGCGGCGAGCTTGCTGAAATCTGGGCAAGCTGCTTTCATGAGCCGGTGCGTCCGGCAAAATATTTTTTAAATAATTACTTTCGGCCTGAGAATTGTCTGATTTATAAAATGGGGGATAAAGCCGCGGCTGTTGTTTATCTGCTGCCCGCCCGGATTCTTACCGGCGCGGAATCCGTACAGGCGCATTATATTTATGCGGCGGCAACTTTGCCGCAGTACCGCGGCCACGGCTATATGGCGGCGCTGCTGGCGGCCGCCGCGCTGGTCGGCGCCAACCGCGGCGACCAGTATTCCGCCGTGCTTCCTTCCGAGCCAGGGCTGTACAGCCTTTATGAAAAATCCGATTATAACAGATTCTTTAAAATCAGCACCCTGTCCTTTACCTTGGAGGAAATGTGTTCCATGGCCGAGTCCGGAATCGCGGCGAAAACGCTCCTTAGTTACGGTCAGATGAACGGGCTTCGCAGCGCGAGGCTTCAGGGGAAAACCGGTTCTGTACTGTGGAGCGACGAAGCGTTTGGATTTGCGGCGGGAATGGGCAGAGTATACGGCGATAAAATGGTCTGTTCCCGGACCGCCGGAAAAATTGCCTACGCCCTGTGCCGGAGGATCGATTCCGATGCCTGTATGGTTCTGGAGCTGATGGCGGACGGAGATACCATCCGCGATCTGGCGGCGAACATCATCAGCAGCGTGCCGGCAGAACGTTACGGCTTCCGCCTGCCCGCCGATGAGGTTCTTTTTGGGAAAGAAGGACCCGTTTCGGATTTCGGGATGTTGAAGCCAATCGGAGGGGCGGCTCTGGATCAGCTGCTGCAGGATTCGGCCGCGCCGTATCTCGGACTGCCGCTTGATTGATTTTTGGAGGTGTCAGTTATGATTTATCTTTTTCTCGCAAATGGATTTGAAGAAATCGAGGCGCTGGCTACCGCCGACATTTTACGGCGCGCTGGCTGCGGGCTGGTTACGGTCGGCGTCGGAGGCAGAAAAATCACCGGAGCGCATATGATCGAGGTGACCGCAGATATCGATGAAAAGGAAGCGGTGACGGACGGGCTGGACATGGTGGTGCTGCCGGGGGGGATGCCGGGGACGCTCAACCTTGAAAAATCCCCGATTGCGGGCGCGGTCATCCGCTACTGTGCGGAAAACGATAAATACATTGCGGCTATCTGCGCGGCTCCTTCCATACTGGGTCATATGAACCTTCTGAAGGAACATACGGCGACCTGTTTTCCGGGCTACGAGCAGGAACTTCATGCCAAAACGGTGTCCAAAGACCCGGTTTGCGTCAGCGGAAAAGTGATTACGGCGAGGGGCGCGGGTGTTTCCGTTGAATTCGCGTTCAAAATTGTGGAAGTGCTGTTTGGCTCTGAAAAATCAATGATGCTTAGGAAGTCGATGCAATGTATGTGAAGAATATCCGCGAAATAAAAATCAATCTGCGCGCGCGTTACCGTCAGTTTCGGGAAAGGCTGGGCGAAGACCAGAAAATTGCTCTGGATTCCACCATTCAAAGCCGGCTTCTGGCATTGCGGGAATACGCCGCAGCGGATACGATATTCACTTATGTGAGCAAACCGATTGAGGTTGACACGATTGCGCTGATCAAGGCTGCGCTTGCCAACCATAAGCTGGTTGCAGTGCCGCGCTGTGTGCCAAACACGTATGATATGCAGTTTTATTATATTACTTCCCTTGATGATCTGGAAAAAGGGACTTTCGGCGTGTTGGAACCAGTGGTCTCCCGGTGCCGTTCGGTGACTGATTTTTCCCGGGGCTTCTGTATTGTGCCGGGCCTCAGCTTCGACGCGCAGGGATATCGTCTGGGATACGGCAAGGGGTATTATGACCGCTTTCTGGCCGAATTCGGCGGGGACACCGTGGGAATCTGCTATTCTGGTTGCGTCCAGTGGAACCTGCCCCACGGCTATTACGACAGGCCGGTTGATATTCTGATTACCGAGAAATACATCCGAAGAGTGGCAAAGCAGGCAAACTGAAATTTGCTGCCGCAGTATAACAGGAGGACGTATCCATGAATGATGACAGGGACCTGAATGATTACCATCATAAAAGGGTCGAGAATTTTAAGCTGAATATTCCCGATGAGGATTGGGGCGACACGCCGGATGCGGACCTTTATTCCGATCTGCACAATGCAGACAGCGCAAATGAGTCCAACACTGTGATCAGTAGCTACAGTGATCCGCGGGAGGCGCAAAGAGCGAAGCTTTTACAGGATGAGGCCGAAATCAAGGCTGAAAAAGCCCACGAAATCCGCAATAAGGAAAAAGGTAGAAAGAACAAGGCTTTTTTTCGGTTTATCTGGATCATTATGGTTCTGTTTGCCTCCATCCTTTTTTCACAGTTTATGATTACGGGAATTAACGATATGCTTGCGATCGGCAAGGAAAAAGTGACGGTGACGGTGGAAATACCAAAGAACGCAACCACCGAACAGATTTCCGATATCCTGAACGGCGCGGGCGTGGTACGCGATGTGAGTTTCTTTCAGGTCTATTCAAAGCTGACAAAGGCAGACGGCCATTACAGCAACGGGAGCTATAAAATTGACACAAATATGGATTATGAGGCGATTATCAACAATCTTCAGTCCAATCTGAATCGCGTGGACACCATCAAAATTACCTTTAAAGAGGGTGTAAATGCACTTGAGATGGCCGCCCTGTTGGAGAAAAACGGTGTCTGCGCCGCTAAAGATGTGCTTTCTGTAATCAATTCAAACGATTTCGATAAAGACTATGAAATGCTGAGGGCAATCACCAATCAGAAAGACCGCTATTACAAGCTGGAAGGATATTTATTCCCGGATACCTATGAATTCTATAAGGATGAAGATCCGAAACAGGTGGTCGCCAAGCTGATCAGCAACTGCAATAAAAAGCTTACCAAACAAATCCGCAGTAAAGCGGCGGACCAGAATATGACCGTTGACCAGATGCTGACGCTGGCCTCCATGATTCAGGCCGAGGCGGCGGATAAAGAGGATATGTACAAGGTTTCTTCCGTTTTCCATAACCGCCTGAACAGCAGCGGGACAGGTGACCTGCTTCGTCTCCGTTCAGACCCGACGACCTATTATCCATACCGTACCAAAGCGTCCGTGCCGTCGGACATACGCGAAACCTATAAGAGCAAGTATGATACTTATACCATCAAGGGCCTGCCTGCGGGGCCGATCTGCAATCCGGGCGCAGAGGCAATCGACGCGGCGCTGAATCCGGCAAGCACGAAATATTATTACTTCTGCCATGATAAGGACGGAAAAGCATATTACGCCGCAACCAATGCGCAGCACGAGGCAAATCTGAGAAAAGCAGGACTGAAATAGAGGCTTTGGAGGGCAAAAATTGACGGATACAATACAGCGCGCTGAACTGCTTTCGCCTGTGGGCGACATGGAGCGGCTCGGCGCGGCAATCAGCTTTGGCGCCGACGCGGTTTACCTTGCCGGGCAGGAATTCGGCATGCGCACGGCGCCGTCCAATTTTACAAACGAAGAACTGGTCAAAGCGGTACAATACGCGCACAGCAGAAATGTCCGGGTACATCTGACCTGCAACACTGTGCCCCACAATGACGAACTGGCGCGTCTGCCGGAGTTCTTACAGTTTGCGCAGGATGCCGGAGTCGACGCGCTGATCATCGCGGATTTCGGGGTCATGGCCATGGCGAAGAAATACGCGCCGAAGGTGGATATTCATATGTCCACACAGGCCGGTGTCGCAAATTACGTCAGTGCCGGCGAATTATACGGTATGGGCGCTTCGCGTGTCGTGCTGGCGCGCGAATTGGATTTGGAGGAAATTGCGGAAATTCGTGCTAAAACGCCCAAAGGGCTTGAGCTGGAGGCCTTTGTCCACGGCGCCATGTGCGTTTCGTTTTCTGGGCGCTGCCTTTTATCCAGTTATCTCACCGGGCGTGACGTGAACCGCGGCGACTGCGCGCAGCCGTGCCGCTGGGAATACGCGCTGATGGAATCCAAGCGTCCCGGGCAGTATATGCCGGTATTTGAAGACAAGCATGACACGTATATCCTGAATTCCAAAGATATGTGCATGATCGGGCATATCCCCGAGCTTCTGAAAACCGGTGTGACAAGCCTGAAAATAGAAGGCCGTGCGAAGTCCGCGTACTATGTTGCTGTGACTACCAATGCCTACCGCAATGCGATAGACGAATATTACGAGCATCCGGAACGGAAGGTTTCCCCGTGGATAGTGGAGGAACTGAACAAAATCAGCCATCGTGAATACAGCACCGGATTTTATTTTGGAACGGAGCCCGGGCAGGTGTATGGCAACGGCGGCTATGTTCGCGAGTATGATGTAATTGCCGTTTGTGAAAATTACGAAAACGGCGTTGCCACGCTTTCCCAGCGCAACCGTTTTTTCAGGGGCGATACCGCCGACGTGCTGGAAGCGGGAAACAGGCCGTTCCTTCTGCCGCTGGACGACCTTTACGACCGGGACTGGAATCCGATTGATGCCGCGCCTCACGCCATGATGACCGTGCTGTTGAGAACGAAGCAACCTCTAGCCAAGGGCGCGATCTTAAGAAAAAGGCGCGCGGATTAAATTGCCACGCTTTTGCAAAGCGATTAAATGATTAAAACTCCCCCATATTGGTAATCATAACCAGTATGGGGGAATTTATATGGAAAAAAGAACAGCCGTATTTTTCGGCATATTCATGCTTTGCATGTTTCTCTGCATCCTGAGCGTATTTACTGTATCGGACGGCGCGCAGCTTGCCGCGACCGCCGACAACCAAAGCAGCTATAAGCTGGTTGTGGCAAAGACCAGGGGCACGATTTACGACTGCAACAAAAACGCTTTGACCGGTGCGGATACGGAGTACGCCGCCGCCATCGCCCCGAGCGTAGAAGGTGCGGGGGCGCTCAGCAAGGTGCTGACGGAAAAAGAAATGGAGGCCGTATATCCGTCCCTGACTGCGGGAAAACCGTTTGCCATGAAGCTTCCAAAGAGCGTCACCGCCGGCGGCATTGATGTGTTTCCCATTGACAAACGGTATGCCGACAAGCAGACGGCCGTGCATATTATCGGCTATCTGGACGGCTCCGGCACAGGCGCCGCAGGGGTTGAAAAAGCCTTTAACCAGCAGCTTACAAAGAACCAGGGGCAGATTTCCGTCACTTACAGGGTGGATGCCGTCAACCGTGTGCTTGCGGGAGAAAACAAGAAAATCAGCGATTCCTCTTATTTGCAAAACAGCGGCGTTGTCCTGACGATTGATAAAAATATTCAGGAGATCGCCGAAAAGGCAGCGGAAAAATATTTGACAAAAGGCGCGGTGGTTGTCACGGAAGTACCGTCCTGTAAAATCCGCGCAATGGTCAGCCTGCCCGCCTTTTCTCCGAACAATGTCACAGCGGCCCTGAAAGCGGAAGGTTCCCCTCTTGTGAACCGATGCCTTTCGGCGTACAATGTGGGCTCCGTTTTCAAACTGGTTTCCGCTTCCGCGGCTCTGGAATACGGCATTTCTCCGGATACCCAGTACACCTGCACCGGCTCCATCGACGTTGACGGCGGCCTTTTTCACTGCTTTAACGGCGAAAGCCACGGTAGTGAAAACATGAAATCGGCAATCGCGCAGTCTTGCAACACCTATTTTATCAATATCATGCAGCAGGTTCCTCAGGCGCAGTTTTTGCTGATGGCCCAGAGTATGGGCTTTGGCCGTTCCTTTGAAATCGCTCCGGGCATTACGTCGGCTTCCGGGAATCTTCCCACGTTAAAAAGTCTCAATATCCCGAGGGCTCTTGCGAATTTTTCCTTTGGACAGGGGGATTTAACCGCCACACCGCTGCAAATCGCGGCGATGGTCAACGCCATAGCGAGCGGAGGGGAGTACACCCAGCCTTATCTGTATGAAGGGCTGGTAGATGAAAATCTGAAGGATACGGCGAAAGCGCCGGCGCAGAAAAGCACGCAGGTTGTTTCACAGAACACTGTAAAACTGCTTCAGGATTTTATGAAGGAATCCATTGAAACAGGCACAAGCAAAAAAGGAAAGCCGACAACGGGCGGCGCGGGCGCCAAAACCGCGACCGCACAGACGGGACGATATATTAAAGGAGTGGAAACGGTGGAATCCTGGTTTTCAGGATTTTACCCGTATGAAAATCCGAAATACGTCATTACCGTTTTTGCGGAAGACGGCACCGGCGGCGGTGCGACCTGTGGGCCGGTCTTTAAACAGATAGCGGATGAACTGGCCGGTAAAATCGGTCAATAACCGACAATTTGATTGACAAGCCGCGCGATTCAGTTTATAATTATGGTGAAATAAAATGTGCTGTTTTGGGTATTGAGCGCTTTTCTGCGCCGGTATCCCGGCACACGGTTAAAGGCGATAAAGGGTAAGAACGCGCCAAACACTGCAAAAGAGAGGGAATTCACGGCTGAAAGATTTCCGCAGCAGACGGCGCCGGGGCCAACCTGTAGCCCTGCGGCGAAGAGCCGCGGCGTTTTCTCCGCGTTAAGGGGGTTCAAGCGGCGCGCAAGCGCAATTTGGGTGGTACCACGGATTTCTCCGTCCCATTGTGGATGGTGAAGTCTATTTTTTTTCGGTGCGCTGCGGTTCCAAAATCAATTATTTTTGCCGGACAGGCGGAATGGAGTTTTTGCAATGGAGTGGACAGGTTTAAATGAACTGCGTGAAAAATATTTATCGTTCTTTGAGTCGAAGGGGCATCTGCGCCTGCAGAGTTTTTCCCTGATACCCAAGGATGACAACAGCCTTTTGCTGATTAATTCCGGTATGGCGCCGATGAAGAAATATTTTACCGGAGAGGTGACTCCCCCGCGCAAAAGGGTGACGACCTGCCAGAAGTGCATCCGCACGCCGGACATTGAGCGCGTCGGCATCACCGCGCGTCACGGCACCTATTTTGAAATGCTGGGCAATTTTTCATTCGGTGATTATTTTAAACATGAAGCCACCGCGTGGGCATGGGAATTCTGCACCAAGGTGCTCCAAATGCCGGTGGACAAACTTTGGGTGACCATTTACACCGACGACGACGAAGCGTTTGAAATCTGGACGAAGGAAGTCGGCGTTGCCCCGTCCCACATTGTCCGCCTGGGCAAAGAGGACAATTTCTGGGAGCACGGCTCCGGCCCCTGCGGCCCCTGCTCCGAAATCTACTTTGACCGAGGGGAACAGTACGGCTGCGGTTCTCCCACCTGCGGCGTGGGCTGCGACTGCGACCGGTATGTGGAATTCTGGAATGTGGTGTTCTCCCAGTTCAACAGCGACGGCAAGGGCAATTACCCGCCGATGGAACATCCGAATATCGACACCGGCATGGGTCTGGAGCGCCTTGCCTGCATTATGCAGGGTGTGGACAACTTGTTCCTTGTCGATACCGTTCAGAATATCATGAAACACATCTGCCGTATTGCCGATGTGAAATACGGCGAAGACCCGAAAAAAGATATTTCCCTGCGCGTCATCACCGACCATATCCGCAGCACCACCTTTATGATCGGCGACGGCGTCATGCCGTCCAACGAGGGCAGGGGCTACGTTTTGCGCCGTTTGCTGCGCCGCGCAGCGCGCCATGGACGTCTGCTCGGAATTACCCATACCTTCCTCGCACAGGTCGCGGGAACCGTCATCGACGAAAATAAAAACGCCTATCCCGAGCTGGACGAAAAGCGCGCCATGATCACGAAGCTGATCGGCGTGGAGGAAGAAAGTTTTGCAAAGACCATCGATCAGGGGCTTCAGCTTCTGAGCAGTTACATTGACAACAGTGGGAACAAGGTGTTCTCCGGCGCGGACGCGTTCCGCCTCAACGACACCTATGGCTTCCCGATCGACCTTACCAAGGAAATCGTGGCCGAGCACGGAATGACCGTCGATGAGGAAGAGTTTAAACGGCTGATGCTGGAGCAGCGCGAGCGCGCGAGAGCCGCCAGAAAGAATGCCGGGGCGGACGCGTGGGAAGGGGAAAGCGATCTTCTTGACGGTGTTCCGGAAACGGAGTTCCTCGGCTACGGCCGGTTCGAAACCTCCGCGAAGGTAATTGACATTATCCGTGACGGTGAGCGTGTTCAGTCCGCCACCGCAGGCGACGAAGTCACCCTGGTACTCGACAGAACCGCCTTTTACGCCGAAAGCGGCGGGCAGGTCGGCGACACCGGTTCCATTGAGTCCGCCGACGCAATGATAGAAGTAAAGGACACCACCAAGAACCATGCAAAGAATTATCTGCATCACGTTGTCGTGACCGCCGGACAAATCAGCGTGAATGAAGAAGTGAAAGCTTCCGTCGATCAGGAAAGACGCCTTGCCGTCATGCGCAACCATACCTCCGCTCATCTTCTTCAGGCAGCGCTGCGCAGGGTGCTGGGCGACCATGTCGAGCAGGCGGGACAGCTTGTCAATGAGAAGCATGTCCGTTTCGATTTTACGCATTTCTCCGCTCTTACAAAAGAGGAACTGCAAAAGGTCGAACAGCTGGTCAATCAGGTGATTCTGAGCGGCACGGACGTAGAGAGCCGCGAAATGCCGATTGAAGAGGCGAAAAAGCTCGGCGCCATGGCGCTGTTCGGTGAAAAGTACGGCAATATTGTGCGTGTGGTTACTGTTGATGATTTTTCCCGGGAATTCTGCGGCGGCATCCATATCGACAATACCGCGAAAATCGGTTTGTTCAAGATTGTTTCCGAAAGCTCCGTTGCCGCCGGTGTGCGCCGAATTGAAGGCGTTACCGGCACGGGCGTACTGGACCTGCTGAACCGGACGGTCGGAGAAATTGACGAGGCGGCCGCTGCGCTGAAGCTCAATAATTCCTCTGAGCTTGTGCAGAAAACGGTGCAGTTCGCCGCGGAACTGAAGGAAAAGGACAAGACCATCGAGATGCTCAACTCCAAGCTGGCGGGTGTCCAGATAGACGGCCTGATCGCCGGTGCGAAGAAGGTGGGCGGTGTTCAGGTCATCACCGCCGTATTCCCCGGAACGGAGCCGGACGCTTTGCGCGCACTTTGCGCCAAAGCGCGCGACCATGCTTCCAACATGGTCGCCGTGTTTGCCGGAACCCGCGAAGGAAAGGCCAATATTGCCGCTTGCGTTGCGAAAGAAGCAATGGCGGCGGGCGTAAACGCGGGTCAGATTGTGCGCGCGGTTGCGCAGCTTGCGGGCGGCAACGGCGGTGGCAGGGCGGACAGCGCCATGGCAGGCGCAAAGGATTTGTCAAAACTGGACAGCGCTCTTGCCGAAGTTGAGAAAATTGTTGCTAATATGCTTCATTGATACTATAATAAGAGCGTTGTATTGTTAGAACAAAGGAGGTCTTAACGTGGACTGCGTATTTTGCAAAATAGCAAACGGCGAAATTCCAAGCAAAAAAGCGTATGAGGATGACCGTGTGATGGCATTTTATGATCTGGATCCCCAAGCGCCGGTGCATATTCTGATTATTCCCAAAGAACATATTCAGTCCGTAGAAGATATTACGGAAGAGAACAGCGCGATTGTCGCCCATATTTTTGAAGTGGCGGCAAAGCTTGCAAAAGAAAACAATCTGGGAAAAGGGTTTCGTGTTGTCAGCAATGTCGGAAAGGACGGCGGCCAGAGCGTGCCGCATCTGCATTTCCATTTGCTTGGGGGCCGTTCCATGAAGTGGCCTCCGGGCTGATAGACAGCGTATTATTTCAATCGGAAAGGTCGATTAATTATGGGAAAATATTACAAGATGACAATTGCAGGCTGCGAGCGCGAACTGCCGATTTGTCCGATCAGCGATACGCTTGACATCGCGGGTTTTGTGATGCTCGGCGATGTGGAAATCACCGAAAAAACCGCGGCGGCGCTTCTTGCAAAATGCCCGGCGCATGATGTCGTCGTCACCGCGGAGACAAAGGGCATCCCGCTCTGCTATGAAATGGCCCGCCAGGGCTGCCGCCGCTATATTGTGGCGAGAAAGAGCGTAAAAGCGTATATGCGCAACCCCATCCATGTAGAGGTGAAGTCCATCACCACTGACCATGTGCAGAAGCTTTATCTTGCGGAGGATGACTACCGGGGCCTGAACGGCAAGCGCGTCCTGATTGTGGATGACGTGATCAGCACGGGAGAGTCCCTTGCGGCCATGGAGGATCTTGTCAAACAGTTCGGGGGCAATATTGTCGGCCGCGCCTGTGTGCTCGCTGAGGGCGACGCCAAGGACAGGGAAGACATTATCTACCTTGAACCTCTGCCGTTATTCTTTAAATAATTCAGATTTTCTAAATTCGGGGGAGTTATGATGAAGCGGCCGCTTGTGTTGGTGGGATTTTGTTATCTGCTGACGCTTGCGGCCGCTGTTTATTTTGGCGCCAGATGGTCGCTGCTCTTCGCCTGTGCCGCGCTTGCGGGCTTTCTGATTGCCATGCTGGTGCCGAAGACGCGCGCCGCCGCCGTGTTTCCTGCCGCGCTGCTCACGGTGTCGCTGGCCTTCGGCAGCTTTTACGCGTATCATCAGGCGGCGGTGAAGCCGACGGAGGCGCTTGCCGGCCGGGACGCGGTGATCGACGGCACGGTCTGTGAGCTCCCTTATAAAGCGTATAACCGATTTTATTATATTGTGGAAGTAAACGGCATCTCGCTGAAAAACGCGCCTGAGAAGCTGAAAATACGCGTTTCCTCGCAGGGTGCGCTCAATGTCGGACCGTATTCCCATATCAAAGGGAAGGTGCATCTGTTTCTCCCGTCAGGGGGAGAGGGATATTCCTCACGCTCCTATTACGCTTCCAAAGGAATCACGCTGTTCGCGTACCTGTATGAATATGAGAAGGTGCAGGTAACCGAGCCGACGCAAAAACCGCCTTATTATTACGCGTTAAAGCTGCGATCCGCGCTGCTGAAATCCGCCCGCTCCATGCTGCCGCCCAACGAGGCCAATCTGGTGAACGGTGTTCTTTTCGGCGACCAGACCAGTCTTTCCCCGGAAGTGGCCGCCGATTTCAGAGCGATCGGCATTTCCCATATTTTATCCGTTTCCGGGCTGCACATGACAACAATGGCCCAGCTTCTGCTGATGCTGCTTTTGTTTTTCCGGGTGCCGAAAAAGCCGGCGGCTGCCTTGGCCGGTATCGGGGTGGTCTGCTTTATGGCGGTCACCTGCTTTGTCCCTTCCGTCACGCGGAGCGGAGTGATGTGTCTGCTGTACCTGTCAGGCATGATTCTTTCCCGCAATCCGGATTCGCTGAATTCATTGAGTATCTCCGTATTGATGATCGGTTTGTCAAACCCGTATGCCGCCGCGGACGTGGGCCTTCTGCTTTCATTTTCCGCAACACTGGGGCTTGTTTTATTTTCAGGGCAAACCGCTGGCTATTTGAACCGGAAATATGATAAAATAAAGATCATCAGCCCTCTTGTCCGCGGTGTGAACGGCATCCTTGGAACAACCGTCTGGGCGGTGGTTTTTACGCTGCCCATTGTCATTGTCAGTTTTGGCAGCGTTTCGCTCGCAGCGCCGGTTGCTAATCTGCTGGAGCTGGTTCCCTCCACGCTGATGATGAATTTTGCGGCGATAGCCGCCGTTGTCAACCTGGTTGCGCCGCAGTCCTTTCTGGCCATGCCGTTTGCGCTTGTTTCAGGGCTTTTGGCAAAGTACATGCTCGCCTGTGCGCACTGGCTCGCACAGCTTCCGTACGCCTGTATCTCGGCGTCCTTCGGCTTTGTCATGGTCTGGCTTTCCGGCACAATTCTCCTGATTGCGGCGACCTTTCTAATGGCGAGGAGCCGGAGGCTGTTCAGGGTAACCGCGCTGCTTTCCGTGATTCTGCTTCTTACGGGGATTTTTTCCTATCAGCTGTCCGTGCGCAATATAACGCGCCTTGCGGTTTTGGACGGCGCCGGGTCCGTGGTCCTTACGAGGAACGGCCGCGCGGCGGTGATCGGCTGCGGCGGGTTTCGTTCCGCTACCGTCGGCAGTTATCTTCGCAGTCAGGGGGTGACCCGGCTGGATGATCTTCAGCCGCTTACCCTGTCGGGGGAGGAATTAAAGAACGCGGCGGAATTGATTGACGAATTTTCGCCCCGGCGGCTTGTGGTTCAGAGCGACGGCATGATTGACACCTTTCTTCGAAAAGCGGTGCCGCAGGTGCGCGGCGTCTCTGTTTATACCGCTTCCGCCAACTCAAAATTGTGGAATCATGCGGATATTAAGGTAAAATGCGACGGTACTGTCAGCGCGGCCCGGATTACGGTCTCCGGCGTGTCGGTCCTTGTATGTCCGACGGGGACAAAGCTTGCCGGTTTGCCGAAGGATTGGCTTTCCTCTGATTTTGCAGTGGCGGGTTCCGCGCTGGATAACGCGGAACTGCTCGATCCGGTTTGCACGGTGCTTTCTCTGAATCAGGAGGATATGAGGGAAATCCCGCCGCAAATGAGAGCGCTGAACCCGATTGTAACCGGCGGAGAGGGAAATATTGTATTGGAACTGAAAGACGATCAGACGATAAAACTGAGGAGGGAATAGAAATGCCGGAAATTACCGAGGCGGAATTAAAAAAACAGATTGAAAAGGCGGATTTTTCAAATCTGTATTTTTTGCATGGAGAAGAAAAATATCTGGTTAGCTTGTATGCGAAAAAGCTGACCTCCAAGGCGGCGGGCACCGTATTTGCGGATTTTAATTTTCAGCGCTTTGATGATTCCGCTTCTATTGATGAGATTGCCTCGGCAGCCGAAGCGCTGCCCTTTATGGCGGAACGCAAATGTGTGGTTGTTTCGGACCTGAATGTGGAGGGGCTTCGCACTCAGGAGGCGGCAAAGCTGGATGAACTGCTGAAAAGCGTGCCGGACACCACCGTATTGGTCTTTTATCTCCCATCCGCTGAAATCGATTATAAAACGGATAAAAAATGGAAAAAGTTTATAGATACGGTAAATAAGACCGGCGTAACGGTTCATCTGAAAAGGCGTTCCGCCCCGGATCTTGAAAAGGCATTATGCTCCGCGGCGGCGAAACGCGGCTGTGAGCTTTCCCGGCAAAACGCGGGGCGTATCGTCGGCTACTGCGGAAACGACCTGCAAACGCTGTTTAACGAGCTGGAGAAGCTGTGCGCGTTTACTGGCGAAGGAGGTATCACCGCACAGATGATCGATGGGCTTGTGGTGAAAAACCTTGAAACCAGGGTATACGATTTATCCAAAGCAATTATTACCGGAGAATATAATAAGGCCTACGGTGTTCTGGATCTGCTGTTTTATCAGAATGAAGAGCCTGTCTCCATTCTGGCTGTCCTTTCATCCGCCTATATTGACATGTACCGTGTCAGAATTTCCATACAAAGCGGATTCAGCGCGATGGAGGCGGCGAAACATTTTGACTATGCTCGCAAGGAATTCAGGCTTACCAACGCGGAAAGAGACGCCAAAAAGCTGACGACATTCATGCTGCGCCAAAGCCTTCAGGTGCTTTTGGCGGCGGATACCGCGCTGAAAAGCGCGCGCGGAGACCGGCGCATCATTATGGAGAAACTGATTGCCCAGCTTTTATCCATTGCGGAAAAGGAGAAAACGGCTTGATTAAAATAAAAGAAGCAGTGATCGTCGAAGGAAAATATGACAAGATAAAGCTTTCCTCCATCATTGACGGTTTGATTATAGAAACGCGGGGGTTTCAGATTTTCGGCGATAAGGAGCAGATGGATATGATTCGCCGCCTTGCGGATAAGCGCGGTATCCTTGTCCTGACGGACAGCGATTCTGCGGGCTTTTTAATCCGGAATTATCTTTCAGGCGCGGTTGGCCCGAATAAAATAAAGCATGCATACATCCCGGATATTTTAGGAAAAGAGAGACGTAAGGACAAGCCGTCCAAAGAGGGAAAGCTCGGAGTGGAAGGAGTGCCCGTCCAGGCAATCGTTGATGCGCTGCGGCGCGCGGGGGTCACCTGTGAGGCCGACCAAGTGCCGGTGGGAAGGCGGATTGACAAAACAGACCTGTACCTTGCGGGCCTGTCCGGCGGGGCGAACAGCGCACGGAAAAGGAAAATGCTTTTAAAAGAACTTGCCCTGCCCGAACATCTGGCCGTCAATTCCATGGTCGGCGTTTTAAACAGCATTATGAGTTATGACGAGTTTTGCAGATTAACTGACAAACTTTTTAAAAATTTATGATTTAGGGTTGACAATCGGCAATTTGGAATGATATAATAACTCTTGCTGAGTCGCGCGAGTGCTGGAATTGGCAGACAGGCACGTTTGAGGGGCGTGTGTTGTATGACGTACGAGTTCAAGTCTCGTCTCGCGCACCAACTAATAAATCCCGGAATCCGCATGAATGCTGGATTCCGGGATTTTCTTTTTACTCTATATACTCAATTTGGTTCTTATTTGGTTCTTACTCCGCTTTTTGGTTCAGAGGTAACACGTTTGCTATGGCCTCCGATGCTTTGGCCTGAGCTTCCGCAAAAGTATGCGTGTAAATATTAAGAGTTGTTGTCACCTGAGAATGTCCGAGAGACGCGGACACGGTTTTTGCGTCTACTCCACTTGTAATAAGCAATGTGGCATTCAGATGCCGGAAGCTGTGTATATTTACCTTTTTCATGCCCGTGCGCTCGCAGAAACGCCAGAGCCAACTAAATGGGGTATTAGGATTCATTGGCTTACCGTTCCATGCGACAAACAGCCTATCTGACTTAATCCACTGGTCTCCGCATTTTAAACGCTCCTGATCCTGCAAAATTTTATACTGGCGGAGCAACGTGATAACATCCTCCGGGAGCTTTAGGCTTCGCTGAGACTTTTTTGTCTTTGTCGTATCGGTAAATATACCTTTTTCTTTTGTATACTGCGAGGTCCGTTGTACATTAATTACCCCGCTGTCAAAATCAATGTCTTTCCATTCAAGCCCCATAAGCTCGCCGCGTCGGAATCCTCCGAATATCGCCAGCGTGAAAAACACTTGATAAATTAAATGTTCATTTTTTAGCAGGTCAAGAAATCGCTGCGCTTCTTCCAATGTGTAACAGTCGTGCTCTTTCTTTATAAGCGCTGGCAGCGTAACGCGTTGGCAGGGATTATCTTTAAGCATATCCTGCTTGAGCGCATAGTCAAATATAGTGGAGATAAAGGAAAGATACCCGCGAACCGTTTTCGGAGAGAGCACACCGCCTCCGTCTTTTATATCCGGCTCCTGCAGGTTGTTTATAAAAGATTGAATATGCCGGGTAGTAATCTTATCCATCCGTAAACTGCCGAGAGCGGCATATGTACGGGCCTTATACTGTTTGTACCGGTCAACAGTGCGTATGCGCAACTTCGGTTCTGCGTATTCTTTGAACCACTGCTCTGCAAATGTTTCAAATTTTATATTGGCGCTTTGAGATAATCCGTGACATTTTTCCTCAAATAAAATGGCCTGTCTGTCTAGCTCTTTTTCTATCTGCTTTACGGTCATGTTGGGTTTTGGCGTCCAAGTCATTGTTTTCATGTTCTGCTTTCCACCTGCAAAATAACCGTCCGACACCCTGATGNNCAACCTTTGCCACGCTTAACAATCCTCGCCATAAAAACAAAACCTCCTTGATTTTGGAGGGCTGAACTGGTACAATATGGTTGCGAATAATATCGTACTGTCAGCCCAACTGACGGTGCCGCTCTTTCCGGGTTCCAGCCGGGAGGAGCGGATTTTTTATTTGAATAGTTTCTTTAATATGTCGCCAACCCCAATTGAAGTTTTATGGTAGACCTTGTTATACGCCGCCTTCTTAGGATTGGTGATCCAACCCATACCTTTTTTACCATATCCGGGAATGAGAGCTTTTTTAACAGCTCGCTTTGCACGGCCGGTTGTTCTAGCAGAAATTGAGCGTTTTAAGGATGGTTTTCTTACTCCAAATTTCATCTTTGACTACCTTTTTACGTTGTAGTGAAACTTGTCTCGAGCGTTTGTCCTCCGCCGGAAATAGTGATGCTGTGTGAGCCCGGAGTCGTTCTTGTTCCTACTTTCCAAGACCATGAAGCATTACCGCTTGAATCAGATGTTGTTGTACCAACACCGGCGGCCTTGCTGGGGCCACTTGGATAATACACTGTTAGCGTATAATCAGTATTTGGCTTGCCTTTAATGGACAAGGAAGCTGTATATCCTCTCCCGACTGTTCCAGCACCTTGGACGAGCTTAATGGATGTGGATTCGGTCGATGTGGTTGATTTAGCGGTGGGCTTGCTTACCGTGAGAATAAAATGTCTAACAGCAGACTGTCCCGGAAGAGTTGTATAAATTGCGGATGTCGACCCTACTTTGCCTGTTGCTTTAACTTTAAAGTAATAGACATCGTTTCCGCTTTTGTCCTTTGCCTTTTTGACACTTTGAGTTTGAATAACGCTACCATTACCGGCAGTAATATTTGGGTTCTCATGAGTACCATAGACAGTGAATTTGACCTGGTAAGTTTCATTTTGCGGCCGTGAAAACGATACTGTTGTGTCGCTTTCAACGTAAGGCATTGTGGCCGCAAATGCGGTGGGCAGACTGGTTAATCCAATCATTAAAGCCAAGACTGCCGCCATAAATTTCTTTTTCATTTTCTCATCCTCCAATAATTGACATATTAGTCCAATATGCTACAATGTATTTGGAGAATTCCCAGTCGGAATTTTTCATTGGAGGCCCATACACTATTAGCAGTAGTGTATGGGCCTTTTTTATATTTTTACGAATTTACATTCACCGGGGTGTAAAACTTTAATAACTTTACCCTCACATGTAAGATCATGTACCATATTAAGAGTAATATCGTCGCAATTAATATCTATCGAACTCAGACGTACGTATCCATTTTTAAAATTCATTTTTTTCACTCGTCGAACGCCGTCAATCATAAATACTCCGAGTTCGCCATGCGCAATAGAATCTTGCTTTTTTACTAATAGAATATCACCTTCAGATAAAAGCGGCTCCATATCATTTCCAGCAACCGTAACGGCAAAATCCGGAGGAATTTCTTCCGGAGCATTGTTAACTATAAGAAATTCATGGGTATCTGTACTTGGCAACATATTTTTCATATTATTTCACTGACCTTGCATCCAATTTTTAATCTCATGTAGTCGATATTCCAATAATTCTTCACTTACATTCAAGCATTTAGCGGTCTGACTTATCGTGCAGTCACGGTATTCATCGAAATCTGCGTCATGCGGATATAATAAATTGATAGCAAATTGATTTGCTTGGCGTTCATAAACACTAGTTTTTAAAAATGTTCTGGTATCTAAATAAATTGTGTTTGTATTCCGATGCATCAAAGCATGTCCTATTTCATGCGCACAGACAAACTTCTTAACTTGATCCGGCAAGTCTAAATTTATATATACTAAATTATTTGATTTATAATACTGATAAAACCCTCTAACTCCCGTCAGTGGCACTTGTAAAACAATATAGTCTAAAGCATCACATAATTCAAATGGGTTATTGGTTTTATACTTTTTAATCAATTTGTCAACCAATGCCATTTCATTCATGTAATCATTCCTTCTTGTTTTTTCGTGGGTTATATTTTTCTTTATTCTTTATTGTAGCGGCGGCCATTCCAAGTTCCATAGCGCTGCGAATACTTTGGAGAGCTTCAGGGGTCAAAGGGTCTCCATCGAACATCAGTCCCTGCTGATTCGCCATCATATCTATAATTTCATCAATTTTATTTTTTATATCGCGCTCGTCCTTTTTTGTAAGGGCGAGCGTTTCTTTTTGCTCATTCCCGAGCAGATAGTCCACAGTGACCCCAAAATAGTCGGCTATAGCCTTTAATTTATCAACCTTAGGGACCCCTTTACCATTTTTCCAATCACTTAATGTACTCTGAGGGACACCAGTCTCTTTGTGAACTCGATACGGCGTAACTCCGTATTTTTTTAATAATTGCTCAAAAATCTCATACATCTTTTGTCAATCCTTCACAATTCAAAAAATAGTTAACGAATCACGAAGTAAACCTATTGACATATAACGAAACTCGTTGTATAGTATAGGCATACCACGATACACGAAGCAAATAAAACGGTATCCGTATTGATCCGACTTATGATTTACTTTTTTACCGACAATCGAAGTATATCACTAAACCGAAGTAAACGCAAGTATTTTTTAATGGGAAGGAGGAATATTTTTGCAAAATTATTACACTTGCGAAGAGGTCGCACAAATGTATAAGGTAAAGACCCTCACTGTGTGGGATTGGATTCGTAGAAAAAAGCTGCCGGCAATCAAAATCGGACGCGACTATCGGGTCACGCCAGACGACCTGAATAAATTTGAGCAAGAAAGGAGGACTACATAAAGCAGTATAGCACAAACGTTCTGCATTGCAATACCTCTTAAATTTTGCAGTCCCGTTTATGGTACTGCGGTGAGAAAGGAAGATGAAAAATATGCCTATTCCACGAATGCGCTTGCTAAAGGATGCGGCAGCGGAAGTTAAAAAATTAGATCCTCGAACGGCAGTAACACCTTATTTCATCCGTAAGCTGGCGATTGAAGGCAAAGTCAAATCCACAATGGCGGGACGTAAAAGACTTATTAATTTTGATGACCTGCTGGATTATCTAAATCAGTTGCCTAATATTTCACCAGAGGACGGTAATATCCGTAGAATTGGATAACAGGAGGGACAAGCCTATGCTTTTAACATCTAAATTTGCAGTTTTGTTCGGCGTGATACTCTTTATTTTATCCTGTGGGACTGAAAACACCATTGGTGTATGTGCGTCGGCTCTGCTGATTGGATTTGGCACTCAGGCTGTGATCAAATTGGAGGAGAGACATGTTTGAGTGGGGAGGGGACAAGCCATGCGACGGATGCAAGACGAATTGTCACGAACTTTGTAGTCTTTTCGTTAATAAATTAAGGAAGGAGGAATCAAACGAATGTCAAGGGGACAGTCACCGGGAAAGTTAATTCCACCGTATTGTAAAGGCTGTGTCTACCGCTCAGCAAACAAAACATTTCCATGCTGCGATTACTTTAGCCTGACAGGCCATTTGCGCGGTTGTAGTTCTAAAAATTGCATACATAAGGCTGTCGGGCGAAGACCACGGAATACATGTAATCTTCCCGACCATAAAGATGATCGTAAAAAGCGAGCAGAAAGAAAAAAGCCGCTTCCCGACGGCAATCGGAAAAGCGGCGAAGTAAAAAATATCTTATCTGAATAATAGCAATCTGAAAGGAGATTGTCAAGTATGAATACTCTTGACCGCCTTGTATCCGCTTACGCGGAGTCCATGGCTGCATATCACGCTGCGCAGGAAAGCGAAATTTATGTCTGCAATCCACTGAATACCGGAGTTCAGGTACACGTGGGCATTGAGAAGCTTGCAGAATCAGCAAAAATTACGGTTCACACGGAGCCGCAGAATAACGATACATTTCCTGTTGAAAAGTCATTCGTTTACCATGGCGTTAGATTTTATCAATTTGGTACCGAATCTGTGGAAACAGAGGGACATGCCGTATGAAATTGCTTGATTACTCTGTACATAATTTCCGCAGTATTTCCGGCTTGCATATCGCGACGGACGGAAAAAACGTCAATATCTACGGCCAGAACGGAGCGGGAAAAACTTCTACAGAAGATGCTTTTTTGTGGCTGTTGTTCGGCAAGGATAGCGCCGACCGCAAGGATTATGATCTGATTCCGCATAAAACTGGCAGCCCGGAACCGGATATTGGAGCGGGCCGGGAACCCGTTGTGGAAGCGAAACTGGAATACTTCGGAAAAACTGTAACGCTAAAAAAAACGTACATAGAGGAATGGCCTAAAAAAGGCGAATTCAAAGGCCAATATACCGGCAGCAAAACGCATTACTTTGTGGATGATCTGGAAGTTAAGGCCGGAGAATACAATTCTGTGGTGAGTGAGTTGATTGACCCGAACTTGTTTAAATTGCTGACAAATCCGACGTATTTCATGGAAAATCTGCACTGGGAAGAGCGCCGTGCGACGCTTGTTAAAATCGCCGGTGATTTAGATGTACAACCTGCGGTGGCGTTGGCTGAATTAATGGGTGACAGGCCGTTTGACAATTTCTATGCTCTGTCAAAGCAGAACGGCAAAAGCAAGCAGAAAGAACTTGACGGTATGCCGTATGCAATTTCGNNCTGATATGCTGCCAACTATGCCGGACGTTGCCGCGCTGACTGCCCACCGCGCAGAACTGGAAGAACAGATTCAAACTCTAAAAAATGATGATTCTGCAAATGCTGTGCGCCGCGAAATTGCCGAAATTGAAACAAAAATTGCGGAAGGCCGGCAGAAATATAACGCTGCGATTGAGGCCGAAAACAAGAAAATTCAGGACGGGATAAACCTACTTTCCGGCCAGCGCCGCGAAAAATCGGAACGGTTGTCCGATATTTCAGCAGAAATTCGCAGGCTGGAAAAATCCGTTGCAGACCTTGCCAACCGCAAAACTGAAAAGTTGGTAGAATACCACCGCATCAACGACAGCGTTTGGCAGGGCTCCGAGGTTTGCCCCACCTGTGGGCAGTCGTTGCCTGCCGAACAGGTGGAATCCGCCCGGGCATCGTTTAACACGAACCGCAGCAAACAGTTGGAAAAACGGGTTTCTGAGGGCAAGGCTATGGCTGATGAAATCCGCACTGAAAATGAAACGCTTGAAAAGTTGCAAACGGAATCCGATGCTCTGGATTCTGAAATTGCTACTCTGGATATGCGTATTGAAAAAGGCACCGGTATGCTGAAACCGTGCAACTATGAAACACAAATTGAATGCAAGCAGCTTACGGGGCGCGTGGTTGACCTGAAACGGAAACTGGAAAATGGTACGGATTCCGATAAAACAGTGAAAATGCAGGCTCTGCTGCTTGAATTAGAGGATACTAAAAAGCTTATTGACAACGCTCGCCGGGTCAAGCTTCAGCATGAGCAACGCAAGGAGCAAGAAAGGCGCGTTCAGGAGTTGCAAGATCATCAGAAGGAAGTCTCCGCTGAACTCGGCAAATGGGAAAAGGCCGTTGCTCTCTGCGAAGATTTTGTAAAAGAGCAGGCCCGTGCTTTGGAGACTGCCGTAAACGGTAAGTTTAAGATCGCACGGTTCCGTATGTTCTCTATGCAGAAAAACGGGGAAGAAGCTGAATGCTGCGACGTGGTTTATCCGAACGGTAGCACGAATTTGTCCACAGGGGAGCGTTTACAGACCGGCATTGATATTATCAGCACACTTAGCGAGTATTACGGCGTTTCGGCTCCGATATGGATTGATAATGCCGAGGGCGTGACCTTACCAGTGGAAACGGATGCGCAGGTAATTAGGCTGATTGTATCCGAGAAGGACGAAAAATTGAGGGTGGAGGTAGTGGAATGAGCGATTTATTAAAGGCATGGCGCAATGACCAGTCACGCAGAGAATGGCTTTCTTACTATCGAGACTGGAATACAAGTTATTCCATTGATGAATGGAAACTGGAATTCTTTGAGTTTAATTTGCCAGACGGAAGAACCCTAATTGCCATGGAACACGATAGTAAGAAATTTGTTGATTTCAATCATGGTGACTATAAGTACGAATATGTTCGTGATGTTATCTATTACATTAAAAGCCCTGATATTCCATTTGTACCGGATCGTTGGTCTGAATCAGCAGTAGTAGGTGAATTAATGTTATTAAAGCAAAAACTGCAGAATGGAGAGTTAGTGCAATGAAAGACGAATTCATTAAAATCTACACCGATAATATCAAGCGCGACGGCGCGGACAAGCTGCTTGAATGGTTGCAGCGCAGTGATTTCTTTACTACACCGGCCAGTACGAAGCACCATGGAGCACATGAAGGCGGGCTGTGCGAGCATTCGGTGAACGTATTTAACCGACTAGGACGTATTTATACGGATGAATGCAATGATCCCGAAAAATACAAATCCAACCTCGAAACTTTTACCATCTGCGGCCTACTCCACGACGTTTGCAAGGTGAATTTTTATACGGTATCCACACGTAATGTCAAGAACGAAACCACTGGTCAATGGGAAAAGCAACCATATTACGCGATAGACGACCAACTTCCCTACGGTCACGGTGAAAAGTCTGTTTACATAATCAGCGGATTCATGCACCTTACCCGCGAGGAAGCAATGGCAATCCGTTGGCACATGGGCGGATTTGATGATGCTGTGAAAGGCGGTAGCTATGCTATTTCCGGCGCGTTCGATAAATTCCCGCTTGCGCTGATGCTGCATGTGGCAGATTTGGAAGCTACCTATATAGATGAAAAGGAAGATGCGAAATGAACGAATCTTTATATTGCCCATATTGTAAAGAAAAAGTAACACCTGAAGATTGGACTGTTGCATTTGAAAGTGGAACCACAATCAAATGTGTTAAGTGCGGCGTTGCCGTTCATGAAGGAGTTGAGAACGGAGGAGATTTTCACGAGCGTGCGGTGTCTGCATGGGAACGCATGACCAACATTATCAAGCTCCGTTTCCTGCACGACGGCATACCGCAGGGCAGAGAATACACATATTTCACGCCGGTGTCCGTAGCAATCGGCGACACGGTAAATATCGACGATAAGAAACAGGGAATTGTAACTCAGGTTGATATTCCGGAATCCGAAATCGAATCTTTCCGGGATAAGATGAAAACCATTGCCGGGGCTGTCCCGGCGGAAAGTGAGGCACAGTAATATGTATTATTTGCGTAAAGAACCATATGAGAAAATCATTCCTAAAATCCATAAAACAAATGGAGAAGTTATCCCTGAAAGAAAAGTAATGACAGATGATCGCGCAATTTTCAAACACCATAATTTTTTACGTCTTTATCGCGGCGTATTTGATGGATTGAATGGTACATATCAGGGAATGAAACTTTACACTTGCAAAACGCTCGAAAAGATATTAGAACTTCGTCAGACAACATTTGAGTACTGCGGCGAGTGGTTTGATGTGTACGATAAAAACGGAAAGGTCGAAATTCCTAATAATAATCAGGAGGCTATTTAATATGTCAAATAAATTATCAGTCGTTCAGGCGGCCACTACCGCCGTTTCTACCGATGTTCGCGGATTTCTCGCACACGGTTCTTTACAGCTTCCTGCAAATTATTCCGTAGAAAACGCTTTGAAATCCGCAGCCCTTACCCTTCCCAGCGTGAAAAACTTTCAGAACTGTACGCAGGAAAGCATTAAAGCATCTCTTCTCTCTATGTGTGTACAGGGTTTGAACCCAGATAAAAAGCAATGCTATTTCATTGCTTATGGCGAAACACTGGCTCTACAGCGTTCCTATCTTGGTGATATTGCGGTTGCGAAACAGGTTGACCCAAGCATTGAGGAAATCTATGCGGCCGCCGTGTTTGAAGGTGACAAATTCGAGTACGAAATTAAGCACGGTAAAATTGTGGAAATCCATCACATGCAGAAGCTTGAAAACAAAAACAAGCCTATCACAGCGGCTTATGTCACGGTTGTATATCGTGGTGGCGCTGAAATTTCCACAGTAATGACAATCGACCAGATCAAGCAGGCATGGGCGCAGTCAACTTCTAAACCGTTCGATGAAAAAGGAAACCTGAAGCAGGACAGTGTTCATGCAAAATTCCCGGAAGAAATGGCCAAGAAAACCGTAGTACATAAAGCCTGCAAGCCGATCATCGGTTCTTCCAGCGATGCGTCGCTATTCGGACAATATGCCCGTCAGTGCGCCGACGATGCCGATGCCGCCGAAGTTGACGCGGAAGTCGAGGAAAATGCGAACCGGGAAATGATTGATGCTGACTATCGCGAAGTGCCGGATAACATGGATCCCGAAACCGGCGAAGTTATCGAGCCGGTCACGGATAAGAAAGAGGCGGAACCGTTTTGAATATAAAAGTAATCGGTTCCGGCAGCTCCGGCAACTGCTACCGCATTGACGATGGGAAAACCGCACTTTTATTAGAGTGCGGTCTATCCCTCAAAAAAATCAAGGCCGGATGCAACTATGATTTATCCTCCATTTCCGGATGTCTGGTTACGCATGAGCACGGAGACCATATCCTTGCGGCAAATGACCTGATGAAATCCGGGATTGATGTCTATATGACGAAAGGCACCGCGGTTGCGGCGAAGGCGCTTACTTATCGATTAAACTTGTGGAAGCGTGATGGAGTGGACGGAATCAATAACCCCTATTATCATACTGAGAGAATTGGAACTTTTACGATTAAACCATTCATGGTACATCACGATGCAGCGGAACCCGTGGGGTATCTTATTGAAAGCAAGGCAACCGGAGAAAAGCTTCTATTCGTTACGGATACTTATTATATTGATTACACGTTCGACGGCCTAACGCACGTCATGGTTGAAGCCAACTATTCAGACGATGCACTTGCCGATGCCGATAATGATGGGCGCCGCTCGCGTGTACGGCACTCCCACATGTCAATTGATAACTGCGTGAAGATGCTCAAAGCGAATGATTTATCACAGGTAAAAGAAATCTGGCTAATTCACCTGTCATCAAGCAACGGTGACATCGAAGGATTCAAGCGCCAAGTGCAGGAAGCAACAGGGGCGGTGGTGCGGATTGCATGAGCTCCGCCCCTATCAAACCGACCTAATTAACGGCGTTCGTCAAGCTTATATAGAAGGCTATCGCGCTCCCTGTGTGGTTCTTGGATGTGGGGGCGGCAAATCTGTCATAGTGGCAGAAATGGCACGGCAGACAACCGCCAGAGGAAACAGAGTGCTATTCCTTGTACACAGGCAGGAACTATGTGAGCAAATTCGCAGTACCTTCCGCTGGTGGGGTGTCAATATGGATCTGTGTCGCATTGGTATGGTTCAGACGATCTGCCGGCGAATCAATAAAATACATCCACCGGCGCTTATCATCACAGACGAAAATCATCACTCTTTGGCGCGGTCGTATAAAAAAATCTACGAAGCTTTCCCAGATGCCCGTCGCGTCGGAGTGACCGCAACTCCCGTTCGCTTGAACGGTGGAGGTCTTGGCGATGTCAACGACAAACTGGTTATCGGCGTCAGTACAAAGTGGTTGATTGAAAACGGTTATCTGGCTCCTTATGAGTATTACGCCCCGACCGTTGCGGATCTAACTGGTTTACATGTTCAGCGTGGCGAATACGTTACTGAAGAAGTTATGAAAAAGCTGAACAAATCCGCAATTTATGGTGACGTCATAAATTATTATCGACAGTTATCCGATGGGAAACAGGCTATTTGCTACTGCGCATCTATAGAACACAGCAAAACTATGGCGGAACAATTCAACGCGGTCGGTATTACGGCGGCGCATATTGACGGAGAGACACCAAAACAGGAACGTTCAGAGATAGTTGATAAATTCCGATCCGGTGAGATTATGATTCTCTGTAATGTGGATTTAATCAGCGAGGGTTTCGACGTCCCGGACTGCAATACCGCAATTCTACTGCGCCCGACGAAATCCCTTACATTATATATTCAGCAATCAATGCGCTGTATGCGGTACAAGCCCGGAAAAAAGGCAATTATTATTGACCATGTTGGAAACTATGCACGGTTCGGATTGCCGGATATGGATCGGGAGTGGGATTTGACGCCGAAAGCACCCGGTAAGAAAAAAGATGAATCAGAAATAAAAATCCGGCAATGTCCACACTGTTTCTTTACGCATGAATACGCGCCTGCATGTCCGAAATGCGGCTATGTTTATCCTATCAAAGAAAGAACGCTCGAAGAAATTAAGGCCGCGCATTTGGAAAAGATTCAGGGAATCGTGCTGGATTACACTACGCCGAATGAGTGTGGAACGCTTACCGAACTGCAGGCTTATGCAAAGAATCACGGATACCGTCCAGGGTGGGCCTATTATCAAGCCAAGAGGAGGGGGATTATATGAGCGAGTTTCTCCGCTGCCGTCGATGCGGAAAAATCCTTTGCGCATCTGATACGCCACTTTTCATGACAAGCGTTGATGCGGCTAGAATATTTCACAAGCGGCACAAGAATGTCATGCGGGACATAAAAAAATTAGGACGGCTCAATTTTGAGCCATCCTCATATAAAACTTTTCAAGGCCGAAAAATGCCTTGCTTTACCGTTGACTGGGACGGCCTGCGGCTACTCTCCCGCCGATACAGAACCCCCGTGGAAATCCAGCTTGAAATTAAAAATAGTAAACGCACGGTACGGGTTTTCGGAACAGAAAAAGTTGAATTCGTGTGTGATCGCTGCGGGGAGGTGAATGTGTTTTGACGCGAATGGTAATAAAATACCCCGGTGCAAAGTGGCGTATTGCTGATTGGATTATAGGCAAGATGCCAAAGCATCACAGCTATGTCGAACCGTATTTCGGCAGCGGAGCGGTATTTTTCCGAAAGCCTGCTTCAAAGATTGAAACAATAAACGATCTTGACAATGATGTTGCAAATCTTTTCCGCATTATTCGTGATAATCCGGAGCCTTTGGTCAGAGCAATTACATATACGCCATACTCGAGGCAGGAATACGAAAATGCATTTCACCCGGCAGAAAATCAATCTGATATTGAAAAGGCTAGAAATTTCCTAATTAAATGTTGGCAAGGCCATGGATTCCGCACAAATGCTTATAAAGCCGGGTGGAAAAATGATGTACAAGGTCGAGAAGCTGCTTATGCTATGCGAAACTGGTACCGCTTGCCGGGATGGATTGAACAAACAGTTGAACGGCTAAAAGAAGTACAGATTGAATGCCGTCCGGCGATTGAGGTTATTAAACGGTTTAATTATGCGAACGTGCTGATTTACGCCGACCCGCCTTATGTACTGTCCACACGCAGTGGCAAAAATTATAAGCATGAAATGACAGACGCTGGCCATGTAGAATTGCTTGAAACATTGTTGCAGCACAAAGGCCCGGTGATGTTGTCCGGATACGATAGTGATTTGTATAGCCGGTACCTTAAAGATTGGGACAAGTTTCAAATTGGTAATCTGGCCGAAAAAGGTTTGCACCGGACTGAAACACTGTGGATTAAGGGGGCGGTACAGTGACCGAAGCAGACATACAGAATTCTATCCGGCTTGCACTTTCACCGCATGCTATGGTTTTCAGAACAAATTCCGGTGACTTCTGGCAAGGCGAACGAGTTTACAGCAAAGAATTTCACGAAGATGTTTTAATCCATCTGCGCAAGGTTCAGGGACTTCCAAAAGGTTTTTCAGACCTTACGTATTTCGGATTCGACGGACAAGCTGGATTCATTGAAGTAAAAAAGCCCCGCGGCGCAATACGCCCGGAGCAAACAAATTTTATAAATCTAATGCAATCCTACGGCTACCGGGCTGGGATTGCCCAGAGCGCGGAGGACGCGCTAAAAATTATAGGAAGGAAATAGCTGTGGAAAATTGCAACGGCGTTACTGTTTACAAAGATGCACCTATGGAATGTGCATATGTTTTCATAAAAGACACACACGGAAATATCAAAACCATTCCGCACAGTTTCTTCAAATGGAATGAACCAAGCACAGAAGAATCCGAATGGATAACCGGTTACCTGACTCTTAAAAATATCAGCGACCAAATTAGAGAAAAATTAGGGCATCTTTCGGGAGTTGTTTTCGTGTGGATAGAACACCCTTTGCGTGGAGAAATCTATCAAATCGGAAATTATCCAGACTGTGACTTTTGGATTGAAAATGGTACTACAAAGGGATTCGCTTAAAAACTAAAATTATAAACGGAGGTAAAAAAATTATGGCATACAGTGTAAATTACGACGAAGCCGCCGAAGGTCCTGATCTGATCCCCGAGGGAGAATATGAATGTATTATAAAATACGCCGGGGAAGCTGCAACCAATGGCGGAACCGTGTATATGGGTGTAACCTTTGTAATTCGTAACGACATAGACCAGCCATGCAAAAACAAATACATATGGCATCATATCTGGCAGAAAAAAGAGCCTACTCCTGCAGATCAGCAATGTTCTGGATACAGTTCCAAGCAGATTAATGCAGTTTCCAAAGCCGCAAAATTACCAAATGGTAAGAAATACGAATCGCTTTCCGACTGGGCAGATGAACTGAAAAATAAGATTGTCCGCGTTACGGTTGAGCATGACGAATACCAGGGGAAAGTCAGCGCAAAGGTTAAGTGGGTAAACGAAACGAAATTTCCGACATGCAACCACAGGTGGAAGAATGCGAATACGGATATATCGGCTGATGATGAACCAGCGCCGGAGCAACAGGGATTTACCGAAGTTAAGAATGCTTCGGACGACGATTTACCGTTTTAAAAATCGATCGGCCCGCCAAATAACTGGTGGGCCGAATTAAAATAATTAAGTCATAGGTAAGCTTTTAAAGTGCGCACGCCTCCATGACGATGGAGGGACTATGAAATGGTTACACAGCAAATTTCAGGGCAGATTGGCTTCTTTGATTACTTACTCTCTAAAAATCAAACAGTCCCGCATTTTTCTGACGGCCAACCCGTTTTCGTAAGAAGCCTTGACGTTGTGTTAGAAGGAATCATTGAAAGGTCATGGCTCTGTGGAGAGAAAACCGAAAATTCATATTTCGGATACAGCATTGACTTTTCAGGCAGAGGACATACCACTGTTTGGGATTACAACATCGGGGATATAGCGTTTGATGACAAGGGAAAGGCACTTGAAGCGGCACGGAAAGCGGAAAAAGCATTGATTAAAATCCATCCCGAAAATATGGACTTGCTGGATCTGAAAAGCTATGGTTATATCCGTGAATTGGATAATCACGCGTTGACAGCTACAATTGCCAAAGTTGGAGAAAGGCAGATTTATGAACATGAATTCATGTGCTATCACTTCTTACGGAGCTATCCAAATCAGAAAAAACGTGACGATACATATCGCAAACTGCTTGCCAAAATTACCGAGGAATCCGAGAGATGCGGCGCTTGTGAAATGAATCCGCCAGATTTTGACGTACTCTACAAGGTTGATGAATCCTTATATGCAAGCAGAGAGTTTGCGGAGCGGAAACTGCAAAAGCATTTTTGAAGCAAACCAATAAAAAACCGCCCCTTTTACAGGGCGGCAGAAATTACATTGTTGGGTCGCTATCTCTTGTACTTCCGTCTTGAGAAGTCTTCGGCTGAGTTGATGGTGATTTCGTATCCTCAGAGGATGGCACACGTACTGGACTAGGCGGTATCGTCGGCATAACCGAATCGGAAACTGGCGAATTTTTATTATTTTTCTTACTGTTCATAAACGCATCTCCTTTCGGAAATATGTTTTCCATCAAATCGGATTTTATTAAAAATCGGCTCCTGCCGTAAAGCAAGAGCCGCAACAAATTTAGATTGGAGTGAAAACGATGGGTGAATTGAAACCGTGTCGCCTCTGCGGCAAGCCTGCAATAATAGAAAAATGGTCAAGTGGTGGGCTAAAATATATGGCAAAGTGCAATAACCCGAATTGCCCAGTACCAGAAGATGGATACCCATCAGGGCATGACTTGAAAGAAGTTTTTAAGCAATGGAATTTACGGCAAGAGGAGAAGTGAAATGGATGAATTAAAGGCATGCCCGGTAGAAACAGAAGAACTAATCAAAGAATTGCGCCGATATGGGCTATCAAATGGAGGAAGTTTAGGGCGGCATATGGGAATCATGGATATTGCTGCTGATAGACTGGAAGAGTTAAACCGCCGCGCCGCCCCGGAAAACAAGCCGCAGACGCATTGCGTGGAGTGTACCAACTATCGCCCATATGGAGATAAAGGACGCGGCAAATGCTTGTATTACGATGAGAGATTCGACGTCGGGGATAATCATTTTTGCGGGTATGCTGTGCCAAAAGCCCGCAAGCCTGAACAGGAGGAAAAGCGATGGAGAGATTAACACGCAGGAACAGTTACGGAGTTTCTTTTATGAAACCATTAGACCCTGATTGCGGAAATTATTGCAATATTACGCATAACGCAAGGTGTGGGAATCATTTCAATAGCATTACGGAACGTCTTGCCGCCTATGAAGATACCGGCCTGATGCCCGATGAAATCCAGCGCCTCCGCGATACATACGCACAAAATCCTGCAGCCGCGCTTTTTCTTCTGCCGGAATTTGTCATTTCTTTCCGTATTTACTAGCTAATGCAGAAATTGTTTTTTCTGTTTCTTCTTTTTTACGTTGCTGTTCTTTTTTCTCTATAATTTCATCAAGAGTATAATCAATGGCGCTTTTTAAAATAGGATACATACTTTCGCAATCGTCCTCGGATAATTCATGAATGCCCTTACTAACAAGGCCATACAGGGGAACGTTTTGAACAAAGAAATTTGGTAAATAGTCTTCTAAAAGTTTTATTTTATCTTCAAAGTGCTTATATGTATATCCCTCATCATTCCAATCGGGACTTTTTTCTGCTTCTTGGTGAGCACTTTCTAAAAGATATTCTATGATTCTTCTCAGATAAGAATAGGCGCCCACATGATAGCCTTCTGAGTGTAAGACAATAGACTTTTTGTATTCTGAGAAATAAGGACCTAGCAATTTTGAATACTTACTTGGGATATTAGAACTAATATCTATTGGAGAAGGATATTGGCCTATTTTTATAACTTTCGAAGTTGTGAATTTTAAAAAAATGCTCAACTTCGTATTATCTTCACGAGAACAAATGAAATTGATAGGGGCTTCGTTTCCATATTCGCAAAGTTGGGAAAATGCTTCTTCTTTTTCACTTTTATTCTTCTGCTCAGGTATACTGTGACGCTTAGTTACGGGTTGACTGATGGGTGGCTCACCATAATATGGAGGGGGTGGGTTTGAATTCTGTCTATTTAACGCTAGAATTCTAATTTTCATGTTCTGGTCTCTTGGCAGCTTTTTGTAAACACTGTTCTCTTTACAAACAGGACAATACAAATCAATTGAATATTCTCCTGTTAATAAATCTGTAATATCATTGATGTCCTCGCAGCTTATCTGAATTGTATCGTAAATCCCACCATTAACCAAAAAATCTTTCCATTTATCATCCAAACTAAGCACCTCCCTAATTTTCTATATTATAATCTCTAATTTCTAAAAAATCTATATACAGCTTGTCTCTTTTGTAATTGACTTCATCATATATTGGCGGTACACTATTTACAGAGCGTTCAACGCCACCTTATCTTAACTGATTTGGCGGCGTTTTTTATTTATACAGGATGGTGAAAAATCTATGAAATACGACTATATTCCGCAACAGCTCCGCTCCGTCCCCAACTGGGTCTGCTGGCAAGCCATCCCCGACGAAAGCCGCCCGGGAAAAATAAAAAAAATACCGATTAACCCGAGAACCGAGGGGCAGGCACAATCAAATAATTCGGATACCTGGGCTGACTTTCAAACGGCCGTTTCTGCTTCTGCCAGCTTTTCTGGTATTGGCTTTATGTTCTCCGGGTCCGGTTACTTCGGAGTTGATATTGACGGTGTGGAAGACACTCTGGAAGATTACCGGCATGACAATCAGGATCCAAACAACATTATTTCTGAATTTATCTATACGCTGCAGTCCTATGCGGAGTATTCTCCCAGCGGACACGGGATTCATATTATCTGCAAAGGGAAGCTCCCACCGACCGGTCGCCGCAAACGCAATGTAGAAATGTATGAATCCGGCCGCTTTTTCACCGTAACGGGAAATCCCTGTTCTGAATTCGCTGAAATCTGTGATTGCACGGAATCCATTAAATCGCTGCATGAAAAATATATCGGTGGCGGTACAGTACCATCAACAGGCGTACAAGCCCCGCTACCGCTTAATCTATCCGAATCGGAAGTTATTCGCCTTGCCGAGCAATCAAAACAGGGTGAAGCGTTCAAGGCACTTTATTCCGGTCGGTGGGACACACTCTATACATCACAGTCTGAAGCTGATTTAGCGCTCTGTAATATGCTTGCTTTCTGGTGTAAATGCGATGAACAGCTTATGGACAAAATATTTCACTCTTCTGGCCTCATGCGTGAGAAATGGGAGCGGAAGCAATCTGGTACTACATACGGACATATCACTCTGCAAAAGGCAATCAAGGGCTGCCGGCGCGTTTATGAACCAGAGCCGGAATATTCAATCACTATCGGTTCTAATCCCGTACCAAAGCCAAAGAAAAAACTCTATAGCTTTGACGATACCGGCAACGCGCAGCGATTCACCGATGTTTTTGGTGATAAAATTCAGTACAGTTTTGTCAGCAAGAAATGGTTTTACTATGACGGTCGCCGCTGGTGCTCTGATATAACCGGCGCTGTACGCCGTATGGCAGATGAAGTTGTGGAACAGATGCGCGGCGATATGGATTTCTATATTCAAAATGCGCCTGAAAATCAGGATACTGATGATGCTGAAAAAGCTTTTATGAAGCACCTGAAACAATCCCGTTCCTCACGCTCCAAAGACTCCATGGTCAAGGAATCCCAACACCGTGTACCAATTACACCGAGCCAGCTTGACACCCATCAATCACTTTTAAACACGCCGAACGGAATTATTAATCTGCGCACCGGGGAACTGATGCCGCATGATCTCACGCGGTACATTACCAAAATCACAAACACGGAATACACAGATAAAATCGATTGCCCGCTGTGGGAGCAGTTTTTAAAGGATATTTTCAACGGCGATCAAGAGCTGATTCGCTACATTCAAAAAGCAATCGGGTATTCGCTGACGGGATCCACACAGGAGCAGTGCATATTTTTCTGCTATGGCGACGGCAGCAACGGTAAATCGACTTTCATTGATGTTATCAAAGACATGCTCGGTGATTACGCCGCGAATGTTCAGTCGAAATCTTTGGCAGTCAAGCAAAGCTCCGGAAGCTCTTCCGAAGATATAGCACGGCTCCATGGGGCGCGCTTTGTATCGTCCAGTGAATCCAACGAGGGAGAACGCCTTGACGAAAGTCTCATAAAGCAGCTCACCGGTGGTGATACGGTTACAGCAAGCAAAAAATATGAACACGAATTCGAATTCACCCCGGAGTTTAAACTTTGGATGTCCACAAATCACAAGCCGATCATCCGCGGCACTGACACCGGTATCTGGCGCCGCGTACGTCTGATTCCGTTTACTGTACATATTTCGGAGGATAAGAAAGACAAGAACCTGAAACACAAACTCAAGCAGGAGCTCCCCGGCATTCTTCACTGGGCTGTTGAGGGCTGCCTACTGTGGCAGAGGGAGGGCTTAAAAACGCCGTCGGCTATAACTGTGGCGACTGCGGAATATCGCGCGGAGATGGATACAATCGGGGCTTTTATTGAAGATTGCTGTAGTGTCGGCCCTGGGTGTTCAGAAGGAGCAAAAGCCTTGTTTCAAGCTTATTCGCAATGGGCCAAAGAAAACAATGAATACGAAATGAAGTCGAGAAAGTTTGGGGAGGAACTTGCTAAAAAATTTGAAAGGAAAAGAAACAATCAAGGGAATATTTATATCGGAATTTCTGTAAAACAAAACTGTAAACCATACGGAATTCAAATTGGTATGAGCGGTGCATAGTCAGTGTATAGTTGAAAACGCTTAAAAACTCAGAAATCATGCGGGTTTCAATGATTTTGAGTGTAGGGTTGTGTAGGTTTTCCCGTACCTTTTATATATATTACTTTTTACTTTCTTATATAAAGGGTTATAAAAAAGAGCATACATAAGGCGAAAAAACGCTGAGAATCCGCATGAGTGCTGGAAAAATTGAACTTTTCAACCCTACACTAACTATACACTGCAATCAATTAAATTATGAGGTGAAATAATATGGACGACCGCGAAAAGCGCATCATGGAAACACCGGCCTATAAAAAAGCCATGAAAAATAAATCTGATGATAGCGCCGTACATAAATCGCAGCAACGGACGTTTCAGGCAATGGGGGAGTTCTTCCAGGAAGTCGGCAGGCGCAGGGAAAAGCGCGGGTTTTGTAAATCGTTGTTTGAGGATACGAAAGAATTATTTCAAGAATGCAATGATTTTTTGGGCTTCTGCATGATTCACGAGCTTGTACCATCTTGGAATCTCTTCTCTCTGTGGTTGGATTGCGACATTAGTACACTTAATGCTATACTAGGGTTGGGCGATGAGCGCTCCGCTATCTTGCAAAAAGCAAAGGCCGCAATTTACACTATTTTAGAGCAATTTACGGCATCTGGAGAGGGAAACCCGGGCGGCAAAATCTTCTTGATGAAAGCTCTGTGGGGATTATCCGACCAGCCGACATCAATTGACGTCAATGTAAATGTCAACGGCGCCGGCCGAACGACATTCGAGCCGGACCAGGTTGAAAAGCTGATCGAACTCACGCCGAAAGACTATAAATCGCTGGACGAATAGCCACTGTGGCGCGAAAAATATCCCGCTGTGCGTTTGATGCATAGCGGGACTTGCTTTATTGTGGGTGTTTTTTCGGTCAGGCATGGCATACACGCCTATTATATGGGAAATGCGTCTTACTATACGATTTAGAATTAAAACTCAGCAGAATCAATTTTAAACGCCTTGTGTTAAATAATTAACAATAAATGGTAAAAGAAAAGGCCCGCATTTCTCCGAGCCTGAATATTTAATTTTTGTATCCGCCGCGCTTCAAAAGGCTGCCGAGAATCATGAAGGGCAGCAGGAGGAAGGATAGTAGACAGCAGCCCATTATTTCACCTCATTGCAATGTAGTCGCGCATCTGTTCCGTTGTCATACTGTCCAGTTTGAGATACATGGCCTCCGCCTTACCCGGATCTTCGTCAACGTACAGCGTCATACCGACACTCGCACTCTCGTATTCGACCGCGTACAGCTTGCCGTAGCGGCGGCGAACAATAGCATACGGGCGGACGGCTGCTTCCTGTACATAACCATCTTTTAACCACGCCTGTGCGGTCTGACCGTCTGTGAGAATTTCTTTACCAATATGCGCCACGGTTCCGGCCTTGCGCTCGTCAAGTCCCAACTTCTGGGCGCGTGCTTCTGCTTTTTCAGTCCATACGAATTTCATGATAATATACCTCTTTTCTTATTTTCCTGGCCGTGGTACAATTACCATGCAGCCGGGTTCGTTGTGGTTCTCGGTCTGTGCTTTGGCCGTTCGGTGTGCTATCACCGGGCGGCTTCTTTTGTATCTAATAGTGATAAGTCAAGCGAACCACCAGTAAGTAGATGCCGTTTGTCTTTTCTGTAGTTCCCGGCTGTGTCATATATAAGCGCGTTTATTTGTAACATAAGATTCCATGATTTTTTCCAAAGCCGGTCACGTTCTTCACAGTTTNNTAAGATTGTAACCAAAGCAAGGCGTTTGCTGTTAGAGATTAGCGGTCATCATGGTGGGTGGCGCTAATCTCTTTTCTTATATCCTGTGCCAGATAAACACACGCACAGATTGTGGAGATTATCGCTATTGCGTTAAGCACTTTATCACCTCCCTTCGCTGTATCGCTCCGGGGGATTTGGTACCTTGCTTTGATTACATTTACATTATACATTGATTATATGTAATTGTCAAGAATAAATTCATGATTAAGTGTAATTTTTTTATAATTGGCTGCATATTGCCGGATTACACCCGCCTAGACCCCTGTTATAATATGTTGCCCCGGCCGCCCGGTCAAGTGTATTAGTAGATTTTAAAATAAAAAGGCTTAATATTACAAATACTATTGACAAGTAAATGTAATTACAGTATAATAGAAGTCAGAAAGCGAGGAATCCGCCATGAAAAACGTTGTTGCATATTGCCGTGTCTCAACTGATGGGCAAACTGGCGAAGATAAATTCGGCATTGACGCTCAGAAAGAGCAGATCATGGAATATTGCCAAAAGAACGATATGCAGATTTCGGATTGGTTTATCGACGAAGGGGTCAGCGGTGTAAAAGAGGATCGCCCTGAATTTGATAAAATCCTTTTTGGTGATATAGAAAACCCTCCTGTAGAATGTGTTGTTGTTGCTAAGAGCGACCGAATTGCCAGGGAGATAAAGCTCTATTTTTACTATGAAATGCTCCTGCAGAAGAAGGGGGTAGAGTTAATTAGCGTAACAGAGGATTTCGGAGAGTTTGGCGCTTTTGCCCCGATGCTGAAAGCTTTTACAATGATCGTCGCGGAGCAGGAAAGGATCAATATCAATAAACGTACTTCCATGGGCCGCGGCGTAAAGGCAAAACAAGGCGGCTATTCCGGGGGAAAAGCACCGTATGGATATGAGGTTCGCAATAAACAATTGGAAATAGTAGAGAGCGAAGCCGAAGTTGTCCGATTGATTTTTTCAGAGCATGATAAAGGTAACACATTGGTTGGAATATGTGAAAAATTAGCTGACTGTGGTTATAAGAGCAGAAAAGGCGGCCCATTTTATCCGTCTAATATTCGCAGTATCCTCGGAAATGAAAACACGTATCGCGGTATGTATCGATATGGTAAGAAAGGCGAATGGGTGCAGGGGCAGCAGGAGGCAATAATTAATGAATAGAATATGGTATAACATAAAGCAAAGATAGATTTATTGGATTGTATTGCTATTTAGTTTAATCACGGATATACTTTATTTATTCCATTATTAGTAATGGTGGAAAGGGTTTGAGGTAATTATGATTACTTATTTGAAAGGCGATTTATTTAATAGTCCTGCACAAGTTTTGGTAAATACTGTGAATACTGTTGGAGTAATGGGTAAAGGCGTTGCTTTAGAATTTAAAAAACGCTATCCGAATATGTTCAGAAGTTACCAAAGAATTTGTGAAGACAAAAGTTTTGATATAGGAAAGCTTTTTTTGTGGAAAGGTACGGATAAATGGGTGCTCTTATTTCCAACAAAAAAGCATTGGAAAAATCCTTCGAGATTGGAATATATTGAGCTTGGATTACAAAAATTTGTTGATAATTGGCAACGTTTAGGTATAGAATCTATTGCATTTCCTCGCCTTGGCTGTGGTAACGGTGGATTAAACTGGGATGAAGTAAGGCCTATTATGGAAAAGTACTTAAAGTTGTTGCCTCTTCAAGTTTTTATTTATGTTGATAATTATACCACTGTAATACCTGAGCATAAGCAACCAGATATTACTGAACGATGGCTTCATAACTCGATAGATGCAATAGGGTTTAATATGCTTAAAGAGGAATTGCAAACAAAACTTAGAAGTAACAATTCTATTACTTTTTCAGATGGGAAAACAGCTATTGTCAATTGGACCGATGATAAGTTAAAAATAGAAAATGATCGGAATATTGAAATATCAGAAGATGAATTTTGTTCTTTCTGGAATTATACCAGAGATTCTGGCGTATTTGCAAAAGAATCCATGCCAGAGCAATTTTCTTCGTATTCCGAAGAATTAATTGAAATATTAAAAAAATTAGAATATTTGCAAGATGTTATTATATCAAAAAATGGTGTGGAATTTGAGTCAACAAGCAACGGATATCAATATATTAAGAAGGATTGAAAGAAGATGATTATGTGACTTATAAAGAAATTATTGAATATCGTTGTTCCCATCTTCATTCTTCTATTTCATGGTGGCCTAGATTTTTTTATCATTTTACTGATATAAATAACGCAATGGGAATAATTGATCAAGGGTGGATCTATGGTAGAAATGATGCTAAAAAAAATCATTTGATGCAATCAGATAATGCAAGCCAAAGCGTTATTAGCGTAACAAGCAATTTTGTTAAAGATTATGGTAGATTATATTTTAGGCCATTGACTCCAACGCAATATCACAACGAAGGATATAAGCCTGAGCATATAAGAAAATCAGAAATTAATGCTTGTTGTCCCGTCCCTATCTTTTTTTGTTTAGATGCGGAAACAATTTTAAACATTGAAGGTGTGGAGTTCGTGGAGTGTGGACTAGCAGGGCAGTATCATAATCAACTTCAGCACGGAATTAATGAATTTTCAAAATTGAATTATTCCAAGATTTATCATACAGGATATTTTGATCCATACGCTGAAGGTGATATCACGCAGTATAGGCATTCAGAAGTTATAAGATCTGGTGGTATACCAATAGAAAGAGCTCTACGTAAAGTCTTTTGTAGATCTCCTGCAGAAAAACAAACTTTAATATATCTTATTGAAAAAACTGTTCCATTAAAATTATCGAATTATATACAACGAATAGATTATAATCCCCAATTGGCTTTATTTAATAATAATGGTATATTTATAAAGACTGTAGAGACAACGACTGATGGGCTAAAATTTAATTTTAATGAAACAAGTTTACGTTATGGTAGAGAAAAATCTAAAGGTCAAGACTTATTAATGACGATTCATTTGTATTGGATCAATGATAGGCTTGGAATATTTGACCATGAAATGGCTAGTACCGTAGTGGATTATAGTAAACAAATTGGAGTAAGGTTGGATTTTGGTAAAAAACAAAGTAATTGCGTTTTGGTAGAAGCAAGATTCGACGATCACTTGATGTATATGAATTACATAAATCTAACTGAGCAGGAATTATTATAATTTAAAGGCTAAGCGCAGCACTTGAAATGGTGTTGCGCTTTTTGCTGTATTGGGAGTATAATTGTGGAAACTGGGGAATTTGGGGGATATTGATATGGATAAAAGATATCAGGTCTTTGTAAGCTCTACATATGAGGATTTAAAAGAAGAACGCAAGGAAGTCATGCAAACGCTTTTGGAAATGGATTGCATCCCGTGTGGGATGGAATTATTTCCAGCATCAAACGAAAGCCAGTGGTCATTTATTAAAAGCATTATAGATGATTGCGACTACTATATTTTAATTTCTGGTGGACGCTATGGTTCTGTGAATTCAGATGGAATGGGATACACTGAAATGGAGTACCGTTATGCCGTTGATTCAGGTAAGCCAGTAGCTGCTTTTGTAATTAAAGACCCACAACAATTAATAGGAGAAAAAATAGAGTCTACCGATGAAGGCAAAGCAAAGTTAAAGGCATTTCGAGAATTAGTTCAAAAGAAACTAACAAAGTATTGGACAAATAAAGATGATTTGGCTGGCGCAGTGTCTCTTAGTATGAATAATTTGATTCGGAAGTTTCCTGCAATTGGTTGGATTAAGGCCGATGAAGCAGTTGATGAGAAATCAATCAAAGAGATCATGCGTTTACAAAAAGAAAATGAAGAATTGAAGATGCAATTTTCAGAAAATATAACGAGACCACCGCAAGGCGTAGAAAAACTTTCGCAGGAAGAAGATAGAATCACTATATCTCTCCAATTTACAGGAAAAACTAAGAATTATGTCACATATAATTGCTCTATGCCTTGTGAAGTCTCTTGGAATGATATTTATTCAGCACTGTCACCGCATTTGACCTGTGAAGATGATGAGTATTCAATGAAAATAGAAGTTATTAATTATTTAAAAGATTATAAATATGATGATTTGATTGAATTTAAAAAGAAAAATAAATTTACAAACTTAAGTGATTTTATGATTCAAGACACTGAATTCCAAAAAATTAAAATTCAATTTAAGGCTTTAGGGCTTATTAAACAAAGTATAAAGAATCGAAGCGTAAAAGATAAGTCAGATTATTGGACCCTTACCCCCTATGGGGATTTTGTTATGACACAATTAATTGCGATTAAAAAAAGATGATAAGAAATAAAAGTTGTGTCTTTTGCTTAAAGTGATATAATTTTATTACAGGAGTGATAAAGATGGGATTTAAGCTTTGTAAATATTGCGGTTCTTCAATGGACTCTCAAGGAATAGATGCGATTTCTCGGAGTATCAGGATGGAAGGATTTGTATGTCCTAAATGTGGAGCTTGGTATGATGAATATATGGATATGCAATATCGTGATATCCAAGGACGCTGTAAATGGTATGAACCAGACAAAACGACTTGACACCCTCTCTATATGTGCTATAATATAAATATAAATTTAACATCCACGAAATGAGCGTTCAACGCCGATTGACCCGAAGAGGGTTGGTCGGCGTTTTTTATTTTATCTGCGGGAGGCGGCAGAATGAAAGTTGATTATATTGTTTGGCTAAAAAGCGGGCAATCTGTGGAAGCTTGTGCTGATGAAAAAGTGGTTGATGATCTGGTCAATACATGGGAAAGTACAGACGAACGTTTTAGAAGCATTTATCACATTGCAGATGATGATGGAGTTACGGTCATTAAACTTTCTGAAATATGTGCCATTGCGAAGAACCGTGCAGAAAGCATGAAATCCAGCGGATTCTAATTTGTTTACACCGTTTAAGGGCGTATAGCGCCCCTCCTTTCAATACGCGGCGTTTTGTTTGCGGGGCTGAACGCCGCGATATATGCCACCGGGCACGGCAACAGCCGGGGGCCTGCCGGGTCAGAGCCGGGCGGTGGCACCAATAATTATTCGGAGGCGATAGCATGGCCAGAGGCAAAAGACCAATTCTAAAAGCGGATCCTGCTGTCGCTTTACAGTTTAAGCAGGAGCAGGCCCGCAAGGATATTGTGGAAATCACAGAATGGCTGAAAGATGTCCGTATTGAAATTTACCAGCGGACCATTAAAACCGGAAAGCTGATTCAGGCATATAAGATTATTGGCGATACTGAAAACATGTGTAAAACCGCACAGGAATTAATAAGTCTCGTTAATGTGCAGAGCTATAAAATCTCTAAAATAACGGATAAAAAACACGCGAATGCTATTTTGAATCATTATCATCAAGCATATATCGAACTCGCTCCATACCGATTTCATCATTTTTTGGTTTGCATGGAATGGAACTATCCTCCTGAAATGAAATTCTACGCGAACCGGAAATGCGTTATGGAGGACTGGGCGCGGGAAATAGAGCGTCTGGAATTCGGGGAACTGGATTTACTCGGCTTGTCTGCGCCGCCGCGATCCGGAAAAACTGGCCTTGGCGAGCTTGCTCTTGCATGGATGATCGGCCGGCACCCGGATAAAAGTATTTTGTTCGCTACTCACACAAACGCCATGGCGCGAAAAGCTATGACAGATGTGTATAATTTGATTACCGAGCCCCGTCGCGGTTGGGGAGACATTTTCCAAAACTTCACCGTTAATAAATCGCAGGAAGATTTATGGATTGATTTGGAGCCGAAAGACAGTTCAAATACTTACAAGACTATTTATTTTCGCGGTATTGACGGCTCGTTTGCCGGTATTCTGGAAGCGTCATGGCTAATTTACTGTGATGACCTGATTAACGGCATCATAGAAGCCACGAACCCGGACCGGCTGGCAAATGCTTGGCAGAAATACGGTACCGATATTTCACAACGCCGTGTGGACGATAACGTAAAAGAGCTCCATATTGCCACACGATGGAGCACAAAAGATGTTCTCTCTCAGCTCGAAGAAGAAAATGAAGATAATCCGCGTGCGTCATTTATTAAAGTTCCCGGTCTGAATGAGAACGGCGAAAGCAATTTTATGTTTCCATACCGGCCCATGACAAAAGAGCATTTTGAAAAACTACGCAATAAAATGGATGAAGTTTCCTTTGAGTGTATCGTTCAGCAGCATCCGGTCGAACGGGACGGGTTGGTATTCCCGGAAAGTGGCTTGTTGACCGAAGATGTACCGCCGGACGGAGAGCCAGACAGAATTTGTTTCGCCTGCGACGTCGCTTGGGGCGGCGGGGACTATCTGAGTATGCCAATCGGGAAAGTTTATGGCATGGATGTTTATATCGACGATGTAGTTCATTCCCCTGCGGATAAGTACACAACAAAACCACTTGTTGTGGCTGCAATTATTAATAACGGCGCATCTGCTGGATTTTTCGAGTGGAACAACGGCGGTGACGAATATATGGACGACATTATAAAAATGCTTCGTGAAAAGGGCTATCGCTGCAATATTACTGGCGAGCGGGCTCCAACGAATAAAAGTAAGTTGGACAGAATTCTTGCTTGTGCTCCTGAAATCAAAGGGACCATTTTAGATGGTAGCGGGTATCGGTTGCATTTCAAGTCAAAAGTGGCCCGAAAGGGCGATAAAGCTTACGAGATGTATATGAAGCATTTAACCGAATTTAATCAGAGTGCGAAATACCAGGGCAAACAAAAAGATGATGCTGCAGACGCTACGGCTTCACTTGTTACAAACGTGCTGGGTGGCAGCACTTCGACCGGAAGAGTTACCACGTTTTCACGTTCATTGCTGTTTTAGGAGGGATAAAATTTGAAAAGATTATATCAGGGGCGCAGAGTAATTCTTACTTCCTGCTTACCTGTGCAAATGCAGCCAAAAGGTTTTATTGGCTCCACGCTGAATCAAAAAACGCTTGTTGCTGAATTGAACCGTGCGTTACGGATTCATCAGGAAAATAAAAAGGACATTATTGACCTCAAAGAAATCTATAAAAATAAGCAGCAGATTTATGAGCGCGCCAGCAATGCAGAGGACAGGCTCGTCAATAATATGGTCGCCGTGGCTTATCCCAGCGCATTCACGCGTCAGATTGTGGGGTATACATATCCGGGCGGAATTCAGTTTGTTCCGCTTACGGAAGAAGTAAGGGCAGATGTAGAAAAACTGAATCGCTTCATGAAAGCGGAAGATAAAACTGCCGTCGATAAAATTATGGAGAACGAGCAGTCAATTATCGGTACGCACTATCGGGCAATTTTGCCAGATGCTTTGGTGCCGAACGAGTGCCCATTTGAAATTCTCCCGTTGAACGCCGAAAACACGTTTGTTGCGTATTCTACTTATAATCGAAGAAAGCCGGTGTATTCGTATCATTCGTTTATGGTTGAGGAAACACCGGGCGGTTTGCAGAAATTCATTCATCAGGTTTATACCGGCAATATGTGCTTTGTTTATAAATCTGATTCGGAATTTAGTGTACAAGAATCCGATTTCGTTAGCGCTACGCCGCATATTTTGAAAGATGTTCCGATCATTGAATATCCAAACAATGAGTTTCGTCTTGGTGACTGGGAACTTGGAATTGATTTGTTCAATGCAATTAATGTTATGACTTCCGACGGGCTGAACGATGTGGAACAAGCCGTCCTTTGCTATTTGGTTCTTCTTGGCGTAAGAACGCCAAATGAGGAAGAACTAAAAGCGATGAAGAAAAATAAGATTCTTAATTTTGAGGGTGCGCAGGGAATAAACCAGGATGCAAAATTCATCACGGCCCAGTTTGACGGTCAGTCTGCAGAGCTGTTCCGTACATATCTTGAAAATGCGATTCACACGGTGGTCGGAATCCCTGATCGTAACAGTTCCGGCGGCGGGGATACCGGCGAGGCGATTAACGCAAAGAACGGCTGGCGTGAAATTGATACCGTGGCAAAAAACAAGGCTATGTTCACAGAAGCCTCGGAGCGGAAACTGCTGCGGGTGGCTCTGGAAATATTAAAGCCGAAGTACATTTCTAAATCTCTGTCAGTGCTTGATGTGGATATTAAGATCGCCCGTAACAAGGACGATAACATTCAGACTAAAACGCAGGCCGGCAGCACACTTTACAGTATGGGCGTTGCAAAGTCTGATGTTGCGGCGATTATGGATATTTCCACGGATATTGAGGGTTTCACGAAAAGATGGGAAGAAGCTGAACAGAAGAAACAGGCCAATGCGAATAAAAAACCACAAGATAGTGTGCCAAATACAGAAAATATCGCATAGATATTGATTCTTCTGATGTTGCATGATATAATATAAATAATTAAATACCACGCAATGAGGCTTTAAGCCCGATAGACCGATTCGCTTCGGCTTGTCGGGCTTTTTTATTGCAAAAAGTGCGGAGATGCACTATAAAAAGCGCGAGAGTTAGAGAAAACGAAAATCGCGAGGGAGAGTATTAATATGGATTTAAAAGAATTGCTGGGCGAAAGTTTCAAAGAGGGGATGTCTATCGAAGAAATTAACGCTGCGTTGGCAGAAAAGAAATTGGTGGATCCTTCTATTCTGCCTGAATCAGTATCAAAAGAGCTGTACAACAAGGCTTCGACTGAGGCGGCAAATTTGCGGAAGCAGCTTAAAGAAAAAATGACTGCTGATGAAACAGCCGCCGCCGCGCAGAAGGAAATTCAGGAGCAGGTTGCCAACCTACAGAAAGAAAACAGCGTTTTCAAGTTTAAAGAGCAGTTTCTTTCTGGCGGGTATGACGCGAAAACCGCTGCTGAACTGGCTGATGCAATGGCAAGCGGCGATATGGCAAAATTCACCGCTGCACATACAAAGTGGGCAACGGCTCACGAAACGGAGTTGCAAGCAAAAATCAAGGCTGATTTGCTTGCGGAAACGCCGGGCCTTGGTGGCGATGGTGGCAGCGGCGGTGGTGAGGAAAGCATCGGTGCGAAAATGGCGCAGGAATACAATAGCCAGTTTATTGCGCCGGAAACAAAATAATTTTTAGAGGGAGGGCTTTGAGTGAGCCACATTTACACGGAAACATACAGCAAAATGCCGCAGTTTCTTGCTTCGGAAGTAGGGATGCGTACAGTAACACGGCAGATTCCGGAAAGCATGGGCATACAGGATGGTTGCAAGAAAATTGTTCCTGCCGGTACGGTTTTCCCGGTAAATGGCAGTACAGCAGAGGGAGTTCTGTTCGAGCCGGTCGACGTGACGCACGGTGACCATGAGGGCGCTGTGATTGTAGCGGGGTATCTTTATGAAAATAGACTGCCTGTTGCACCGGTCGCGGCCGCCAAGACGGCAATGAAAAATCTGAATTTTGAAACCGCAGAAGGGATGGTGAGATAAGATGCCTGATATTCTAACAGCACTGACTGACAAAGACAGGCTTGACTTTTCGCAGAATTTCAATATTGTGCGGAACTACGACGGCGACCGAGAGTTTCCCGACATTAAAACGCAGTATCTGGAAGCTGAGTATTACCGTCTGGCTGATTCTCCGCAGCTTCCGACGGCGGCTTTTGTCCATGCTCTGGACTCCGAAGCACTTATCGGCAGCAGGCCGGTTCCGTTAAAGACCACGGTTGAGAAGTTCCTTATTAAAGAGAAGATCAATCAGTCTGAACGGGTGCAGCTTTTGAAAGACAAGGGCGTTGCAGGAACTGACTCTCTGCTCCGGTATATCTTCAATGACATGGGCCGCCTGTCCGAAAGCGTCAAGACCCGTACCGAAGTTGCCAAAATGGAACTGCTTGCAACTGGAAAAATGACCGTCAAGGAAAATCACCTGGATATGGTCGTCGATTACGGCGTGCCCGCGGACAACTATTTCAATCTTGATTGGGACGACCCGGCTCACGATATTCTCGGCGACATTCAGGGTATGATGGACTACGCGCACAGCATTGGCAAGAATCCGACGCGCGCGAAAACGTCTTCTGCTATCCTGATGAAGATGCGGAAAAATACCGCGATTCAGAAAGCAATCGGCGGCGTTTACATGCAGGGTGTGATGCCGACGCTGACGCAGATCAACGCGTTGATGATGGAAAACTATCAGTTCTCCATTACCGTAAACGATGCGGTTTACGCTTATGAAAAGGCCGATGGCTCTCATGGCACGGAGAGATATTTCAAGCAGAATACATTTGTCCTCTATAGTGTAGGCGTAAACGGCGCGGTTGGCACCGGCTTGTGGGGTGTAACTCCGGAAGAAAATGCTGCGGGTCCTTGGACCGCGAAGTCTGCGAAGCAGTTTATCACAATTGCACAGTGGGCCACGCCGGACCCGGTAGCCACATGGACAAAAGCGTCCGGTCTGTTTATTCCGGTTCTGCCTGACAATCAGGGGCTGTTTATTGCCACAGTATCGCATGAGGAACTTGGCAGCCTGACGGTTACATCTGCTGCTGGTACTGTTTCCGGAGACACGAAAATTACGGTAGCTCCCGCGCTGACTTCCGGTAACAGCTATAAGATTAAAACCGGTGCCAATGTGTCGATGCCGGTTTACAATCAGCTGATTTCCGGCGGGTATAGCAACTGGAATGGCGCGGACGATATTGCGGCGGTGACCGGGAACAAGATCATTGTTGTGGAAGTTGACGCTGACAACAAAGCGAAAAAGGCTGGCATTGCAACCGTAACCGCGAAAGTATAAGGAGGGTAGGACATGGCACAGTTAGACATTCTGAAAATGCTGATTACCGGCACCGATTTGGCACGGTATAAGGATAATGATGAACTGCTCAACTATGCCTTGTCCTATGCCGAAAGTGAGATTTTGAAGCGCTCCGGTTCTGATTCACTGGGTAATGAATATCTGGTGAATCAGACGGAAGGGGCGGTCTACTGGTTAAGCCGTATTGGCGCAGAGGGCGCACAGTCTGTGGGAGAAAATGGCGTATCCATCACATGGCAGGAAGTTCCTGACTGGCTTCGGTCGGTCGTTCCGAGAATTGGGGTGGTGAGGTAATGCTTGAACGCAACAAAAAGCCACTCTATTACTGCCGCCGTCTGACTCCTGCGGATACGGATTATGTTGATGGTATGGAAACCTTTGCTCCGGCAGTCCTCCGGTATCTTAATTACAAGTCGCTCAGCGGCGAAATGATGTTGGAAACCATCGGCGAGGTAAACAGCAAGAATCTTATTGCGAAGATGCCTATCGGTGGTGATACCTATACGGAGGGCGACCGGTGCTATGTGTATGTGAAGCCGCCGAAAACGGCAGACCCACTCTGTACGGACGCGGATTATCGGGTTTCATCGGTTTTACCCGGCACGGCAGTTACGGAGATTATTTTGGAAAGGATGGCGAGTACGGCATGACAAAGGTGGATTATATTTCTGAGAAAGACAAAGACGGCCATGTGAAAATTCGTGTCCTATTGAATGGAACGGATATTTCAGACTGTGTTGTGTCTGCTGATTTTGAGGGAGGATCCGGAAAATTGTCATTTATTCGCTTGAAATGTTATGCTCACAAAATCGACGTTAACGGTGATTTCGATGCCGACGTTCACCGCTGACCTCTCCGTCGCTTCTCTCGACAAACTCCTTTCCGATGTGAAATCCTACCGTGACAAAGTAAACGCCGCCCCGGAAAAAATTACAGCGCGGCTGGCTGAAATCGGGGCTGATGCTATTCGGAAAAACATTGCCGGAATCACAGACCCAGATGGCAATGCTCCCGGAACGGTATCTGCGGATATTAGTGGCTCGCATGCTACGGTATCGCAATCCGGCGACCAGATTGCTTTTCTCGAATACGGCACAGGTGAACAAGGCGAGGCATCTAAACATCCAGAATATCAAACTGCTGGTTGGCGCTATGGCTCCGGTAAGAACATCCGCAAGATGAAGAACGGAAAGATGATGTGGCACTATTATGACAGGTTGCGAGGGCATTGGCGAATCACTGACGGTCTGCCGGCACAGAAGCAAGTTTTCCGGGCGGCCCTTACCATGCGGGATAATATTGTCCCGGTAGCAAAGGAAGCGTTGAAATGATTTTAATAGGCTCTGATATTATTGAATCTCTAAAAGCCCATACGTTCACAATTCCAAAAGTGACCGTAAAAGCTGCCTATTCCGTTGCTTCCCCGACTTGCCCTTTACTCGCGCTGGACGAACTTCCGAGCAATGATGGGGCCTATATTGACGGTATGCCTTGTGTGGTGCGGAACGTTCTCACGCTGGAATCCTACGCAAAAGACACCGCAGTTCAAGGAGTTGCGACGCCAAAGCACGATGTGGCTGTTCAATTAATCATGGAAGCGGACGCGCTTTTAAATCAGCAATTCGGCCTTACTATGGTCGGGCCGATTCAGGCGGCGCCGTATTCGGATTCAACGATTTATCGGGCCGCTGCAAACTATTACGTATACATCGATACCCGAACGAACACAGTTTTTAGAACAATTAATAAATAAGGGGGAATTTACAATGGCTGAAGTTATCAAAAGTTTTGTTGTGGAGTATGCACCTTATGCGGCGACTGCCCCGACAACTACTGGATGGGTGAAGATTGAGAATGCGGTTCGCTCCATTCCGAACCTGTTCCCAACGCCTGAAGTGGTCGACACGAGCGTTGTCACGAACAGTCGCTCTTCGTCTATTCCGGGCGTAGCAAAAGCGGAAGCCTATACTTTCAAAGTCGCCCCAGATGCGGCGTTCCTGACGGCACATACGGCAATGGTGACAGACCAGAACGCTGCAGCGAAAGGCTCTTTCTGGATGCGCGTTACATATCCAAAGCGTGGCTACACGGTTACGTTCCCGGCAAAGACCGTGGACGAACTGGCAACGCCGAGCGGTGAACTGGGCGCACTGGATGAAGTCGATTGGCCGGTATATCCGCAGGCAGACCCGGTTAAGGCGGCAATCGTTGCTGGTTAATTAAATAATGCGGGGCTTTAATCAGTCCCGCTCATTATGAAAGGAAGTTATTGCAATGAATGATTTTCAGAAAATTCCCGTTTCCTATGGTGGACACGACTATATTTCTGAGTTCGATGCGGATACGCTTTTGAAGTGTCAGAGTGCTGGCGTTCTCGCTCTTTCCGATAAGCCGGTCGATTTTGCTTTTGAATGCTTTTTCTGGTCCATCCAGAAAAACCATCCGTTCACAACCCGACAGAAAGCACGTGAGTTTTTCGAGGCTGTTGTGAAGGATGAGGATTACGGCCCCAACGCATTTTCCGAAATTACGGATGAATTTGTAAGAGCGTATTCCATGCTTTTTACCTCGAAGGACCGGAAGGGCAAGGAGAAGAAGAAATTTACAGCCCTTCCGAGTCTGGAGGTCAAAGTACCGAAAGGCTAACTGACAGCCGGGAATTCGGGCAGATTTTAAGTGATCGTTGCGCAAAGGCGCTTAGTTGGGGAATGCCTTACGAACTGTTTTGGCATGGGCCAATAAGCGCCTATTTACAATACCGGGCTGCTTATTATAAGCGGCAGGAAGAAACAAACCGCGTCGCATGGCTCCATGGTGCATACATTACCCGTGCGATTGCGGCGTGTGCTCCACATAGCAAAGCAGTATATCCAGATCGTCCGATTGTCCCACTTACTCCGGAACAGGAGGAAAGGCGGCAGCAGATGGAAGATATGATTGCGGAGCACAATGAACAGATGCGACAAATTCAGGAACGGCAGGCTATTGAATTCCAACAAAAACTAATGGAGGCGAATTTTCATGGCGGAACAGACCATTGACCAATTAAATATTGAAATCAATGCCGGAGTAAAACAAAGCTCTTCCGGCATGGATAAACTGATCGCCTCTATTGAAAAGCTTAAAATAGTTACAGGCGGCGGTGTCGGCGGGTTGACCGGGATTGCCGCTTCTATTCAAAAACTGACTTCTGTACTTTCTGGTATGAAAAGTCAGTCGGGTATTGTATCCTCTCTTGCCAATAGCATAAACAAGCTGAACGACGCCCGTACTGACCGAATTTCCGGGAGTATCAAAACGCTGACCGATTCACTGAAAACTCTCGGCGGCATGGATTCCGGTCTGAAAACAATTATTTCCGATCTGGCTACACTGTCCCGGTCTGGCGGCGGAAACACAACTGTGGACGCACTGAAATTGCAGGCAGAAGCTGCGAAAACGCAGGCCACAATAGACAAGTCTGCTCTCGCTTCTACAAAGGCGCAGGAGGGTTTGAAAGCCATTGCGGATAAGAATAAGCAGATAGCCGATTCCGCGCAGCAGGCGGCAGCACAGGAAAAAGAAATGTTGGACAGCGTAGATTCTGCTATCGACAATTATTGGGCTAAGCAGCACGCGCAAAACGCAGAACCGGTTGTATGGAATAGAACCACAACACGGTTTCCATCATCGACGGCAACAAGTGTGGAAAGTTTAAAGCAAGCCGTGGGAGACATCGGAAGTACGGCCGCAAACGGAATGAATCAGGTATCCAGAGGGAGTAGCAGAGCAACCGGATTTGTGAATAAGCTGAAAGATTCTTTGAATTCCGCGAAAGAAAAGTTGTCCGGGCTGGGTACTTCGTCAAACAGCTTTTTCTCTATGGGGAAATTTTATGGATGGTATTTCATTCTGCGGCAGATTGCGAACACTTTTGGCGGGTTTATTAATAATATCAACGGATATATCGAAAACATGAACCTGTTTGACGTAGCCATGGGGAAATCCGCTCAGTCCGGGGAAAAACTCGCACAGTCGCTACAAAACGTTCTTGGTGTTGACTCCGGCGAAGCGATGCGATATATGGGCGTATTTGAGGAATTGGGAACCTCATTCGGTATTGCCAATAAACAGGCAACAACCATGTCCAAAAACCTGACGCAGTTGGGCTATGACCTTGCCTCTTTCTATAACATCAGCACACAAACAAGCTTTGAAAAATTGGAATCCGGTATCACGGGGCAGTCCCGTGCCCTCCGACAACTCGGTATAGATACCTCTTCCGCAAGGTTGCAACAGGAGCTTTATAATCTCGGCTTCAAGGAAAAGGTCGACGACCTTACACAGGCAGACAAGGCAGAACTGCGCTATATCGCCATCATGAAGCAGAGCACGCAAGTGCAGGGAGATATGGCCCGTACAATTCAGACCCCGGCTAACGCATTGCGTGTTTTGCAAGCACAGCTTACAATCGCTGGGAGAGCGATCGGCAGCATTTTTATTCCTGCACTGAATGCAATTCTTCCTCCGGCGATTGCCGTTGTGGAGATTATCGGAGAAATGGCAAGCTCTGTAGCTTCTCTGGTTGGCTTCAAAATGCCGAAGATCGATTATTCGTCGCTGAAAAATATCACAGGTAGCGCAGATGATGCCTCCACAGCGGTGGGGAATATTGGAGATAACGCAAAAAAATCAAAAAAGCAACTGGATAATTTAATCAGTGGATTTGATGAACTGAATGTCATACAAAAAGATAGCGATAGCGGCTCTGAATCAGGAGCTGGTGGGAATATTCTCAGTGGAATCAATCTGCCGTCATACAATGCGCTGACGGATGCGGTGAGTAATAATATTGATGCTATAAAAGAAAAACTTGAACAGTACAAGCCATTGATTGCTGAAATATTGAAAGATTCTCTTGCGATTGGCGCAGCGCTTTTGACTTGGAAGCTCACGAACGGCCTTTTCAATGGCCTAATGGATTTGATTCCTGGGCTGAAAGAGTTTAAGGGGCAGTTTATCGAGATTGCTGCTGGTTTGGCCCTTGTTTCCGGATTGTTTGTGTTTGCCTATACGCATAGTGAAAATTTCAGACGCGGGCTTGACGTTCTTGGATCAGGAATTCAATGGATAGGCAAAGAAATTGAAGATTTTGCAGTAGGAGCCGCAAAAAGCCTTGGTATCAAAGAACTGTCGGGAGAATTTTGGACTTCCACGGCCGCCGTCGTCGTAATCGCAATAGGAGCGGTTGCAATTGCCCTTGGCGCTCCTGTTTTTGGGGCGATTGCGATTATTGGAGGCGCGGCGGTGCTGGCTATTCAAGGTATCGGTTATGCGGCTTCTGATTCCATACCGAAAGTAAACCTTTTTGGTGACGGTATTTCGGAAGCAACTAAAAAGAAAATCGAGCCGTTTATCAAATCGATGGATAAGTTGGATCAGACAATCAAGGCCGTCAAATGGTCTGGTAAAGTTGTAACTGAATCCGATGTTTCAAACGTTAAGTCTCAGGTTAAACAAATTACTGATACAATTATTAATCAACTCGATTCTGATAAAAATGAAGCGCTAAAAAAACTTGATCCGCTGAAAGGTGTTCTAAATAGCAAAACTTATAATGAAATTATTAAAGCAAATCAGACTCATTATGATACTATGCAGAAAAATGTATCAGATGGGGAAAAGCAAATCAATAGTATTATGCAAAAAGCAAAAGACGAGCATCGCGGGTTGAAGCAGGGCGAATATGATGAAATTAGCAAAATTGAAGAAAAAATGAAAACCACCGGAATTAAATATTTGTCAGAGAGCCAAACGGAAAGCAACCTCATTTTCCAAAACTTAAAAGATAATCATACGGCTCTGTCTGCGCAGGAAGCGTCCGAAATTGTAAAGAATAGCGTAAAATCCCGTGATGAAACCATCAAAAATGCAAACAATCAATATAGCGGGATTTTGACGGAAGCTCAGCGAATGCTTGATGTGGGAACAATTAATAAAGACCAGTACGACCAAATTCGAGATGCTGCAGGAAAGTCAAAAGATGATACTATAAAGCAGGCTACGGAGCAGCACACAAAAATAGTTGATGAAGCGAAAAAGCAGGCCGGGGATCTTTCCAAAGAAGTCGACTGGAGCACCGGGGATATAAAATCTAAGTGGACGGTATTTTGGGAAGACACACAAAAGAAGTTTAAAGACGGCTGGACTGGTGTTAGAACGTTTTTTCAAAAATCCATTCCTGAGTGGTGGAACAAGGATATTGCTCCGTGGTTCACAAAAGAGAAGTGGCAAGAACTGGCTCAGCCGATCAAAGATAGCATTTCTGGGAAATGGGACGAATTAAAGACATGGTGGAACTCTCTTGGACCTGTGAAGTGGTGGAAAGAAGATGTAGAGCCTTGGTTTACAGCAGAAAAATGGAGTAATCTTGGGAAAGATGCTATGAATGGGCTCGTGAAAGGAATATCGTCCATTCACATTCCAACTCCACACTTTAATTTTGGATGGGAAAGCATCAAGGATTACGATAATTTAGCTGCAAAGGCAGCTAAAGCGCTTGGATATGGTGGGGGAGTTCCTACCTTGGACATCGATTGGTACGCCAATGGCGGGGCATTCAGCGGCGCGAGCATTATCGGTGTAGGAGAATATCCGAACGCAAGTTCGAACCCGGAAGTTGTCGCGCCACAGTCTATTATTCGCGAGACGGTTGATGAAAGTAACGATAATGTGGTTGCCGCAATTTATGCGATGGCACAGCAGATTGTTCAAGCAGTTCAGGAAAAAGATACTTCTGTAATTTTAAATGATAAGGTTTTAGCGAAATCCACGAACAAAGTAAACGCAAACAGTGGCTATAACCTCGGTTTGCAGTCCATATAAAGAGGAAATAATTATGAAAAATCTTTTTAGTGATTATGTAATACCCATCGTTGTATCAGCGGTAACAGCCACTTTAGTAAATCTATTAATGCAGTGGTTACTACCGCCGCTATGATTGGCACTAAAATAGAACGTTGTAAAAGGTCTTTTCTATTGGCTCTTTTCTTATCCATCCAGTCCTCCACAATTCGTTTACCTGCATCAGTAGTTATAAAAACTGTGTGATCACCCAAATCTAAATACATTTGTGGTTGAATCAGACGCGGATTAAGGTCTTGAAGTTCAAGCAAGCGCGAAGAAAGTGACGGAGATTTACCAAACTTATGCTTCAGCTTTTCATTTGAAGGAGAATATTTATCAATGTAAACGAGAATTTCCATAGTTTTTGGAGCAAGTTCTACCTTTTTACGGGATACCATAAAATTCCCTCCTTTTCGACATAATTCTAGCACCGAAAGAAGTGGAAAACAATGGTAAGCGCATAAAAATAGCGCCCGGTGAAATATCCGGGCGCTAAATTTATTTCGATTTTACTTCATAGGATGCTGATTTGTAGTTAATCATTTTGCCGTCCGGCTTATCAATGTCGTACTGCACAATTTCAATCTTATGCATGCCTACTGCCAAACGGTCGTCTTTAACCCTGACAGAAGAATCTTCGTCGGCGTATTGCTCTTTAGAAATCAAATAGCCGTCAGCATAAACATACGATAGCTTTGACCCGTCAAAGTCTCTCACGTGAATGCCAATCGCATAGCTATGTGATTCGCCACTATCCAAAAAAATAACAGGTGTTTTTCCATTTTCGGATGTGCCGCCTTCAGTGGCAATTACAAGGGTTCCTTTACCCATATCTTTATAATTACTGCTAGGTAAATCTTTTACCACACTTGAACTTACATCCTCGGTGGAATTTTGACTTGAATTTTCTCTGACCTCCGAAGGCGTTGCTATATTGCTACTACTTGTTTGAGGCATAGTCGAAGAGCAGCCTACGAATGCAATGCACATAAATAGTGTTATTATTTCAGCCCATATTTTTTTCACAATATCCCCTCCTACGCATATCTTACCACATAATTCCAAAAAGTAAAGCCGGATTACTCCGGCTTCATTTGTATTAATGTATTACGATCAGTGCCATTTGCTCCATAAGGCTTGTTTGCGTGAAACATTCTGGAATGACTATGTTAAACTGTTTGCAAATTTCGTTCGCTATTTCGGCTCTATCATCAGCAGAGCAACGTTTCGCTATTGCGATTCGGTCAACACATTTGACCAGGCTGGCAACTTCTCCCGCCGATGTAGACTTTGTGGGATATTCTTGTAAGGAATAGGAGCCAGTTTTGCGGATGGATGGGAGAACTTCGGAAGTGACCCAGCGCTTGAATTCTTTTGCTTTCGGGAGCTTGCTGGAAAAGATCAGGGAGTACAAGCCAGATTCGTTGATGATGGTTATTTCCTGCGCACCTCCAAGGGTGTTCCGTTTCGTTACCCCCTTATCATCATCGTCCACATGGTCAAGAAGCGCCTTACGCGAATTGGCATAGCCGAGTGCTGCAGTCGCATCTTTTCCAACGAACCATGGTTCACCGCTTTTATCAATCACACGAATAGCACCAAATTCTTCATTGTCAAAAATCTTTAAGTCTGTCATTAATAATACCTCTTTCTGTTGTAACGCCAGACAAAGGATGTTATAATCAAGAAAACATTCCTTGTCGGGTGTTTGATGTGGATAAGTAATCTGACGCTTTGGTCGGCTGGCAGATTACTTATTTTTTTCTACTTCTTTTGCTTTGCGCTCCCAATAGCGCTCTTGCTGGGCTTTCACTTTGTCAGGATTTTCTTTTCTCCACCTCTTTACATATTCTGCTCGCGCGATTCTTGCTGCTTCGGTCACTGTTGTCACCTCCTTTCAAACGCAAAAAAGGCCAACAAACAAAGACACTCAACGTGTCAATTGTTTATTGGCCTTCTAGAAGCTCATATTGTGCTTATAATCTTAACATAACCTATTATGGAATGTCAATACTTAATAGTACAATATATAGTACAATATATTGAAAGTTATGAAATTATGTGCTATACTAAAATTATAAATTAGAGGCCATGAGCCCGATAAACCTTAACCGGTTTGTCGGGCTCTTTTTGTTTCTAGGGGGTGAGATTACGGCCCATCCTTTTATCATCATGAACGAAATCGTGCTCCCTGCACCTGGACGCGGTTTGCAACACGTTGGCGTTCAAACGGTCTCTGCTGGGAGAAACGCCAACAATGAAGTTGTCGGCCAGAAAGTCGGCCGCACGCAAGTCAAACTCGAAGGACTTTTTTGGCCTATTTTGAAGGCACCCCAGTGGACTGCTATTTTGCAGCAGGTTGATAAATTTAGGCTCGATATCGTATTTTTTCATCCTCTTTTTAACACATGGAAGAAGATAACGATGTATCCCGGTGATTGGACAGATACGGTGTGGAAAGTGGATCAGACAACCGGGGCAATAATTGAGTATAAAGACTGCAAAGTCAATATCATTGACTACGGAATCTTAGAGGATGTGAACTAAAATGCAAGCCGTAAGCACAGCCTATAAAGAACAGATACAGCATAAGTTTCGAAACCGGTCTTATGTCCGTGTGTCTTACGGCGTGTTTAATCTTATTGCAGGGCAGCAGGCCAAATTTGCGGACAATGGCCACACGCCATACGGGAATCTGAATCTGAACGACGATATCCTCCCGGATCACGATTATGCCACATTCGAGAAAGATTATTGGCGGGCGGACGGCAAGCAATTTCTTCTTCCGGCGGCAGGCCCATACAATTATGACGGATATGTATCTGAGGCGGTGTCCGGCAGCGATAATACTTTTGCGATAGACCCGACCATTACCGTAACATTCTCGGATGCACAGGATATTTACGGCCTGACGTTTACGTTTCCCACAGGGCAGGTTCCGCAAGAAATCAAAGTAAACGGCACCAATTATTTCCCCGATTCGGAGAAATACGTCATGCCGGACCGGCTGGAAGACGTGGCGCAGATTACGATTGACTTCATAAAGAGCCCGGCCGCTGGACGCCGTGTCCGGCTGAATCGGCTGCAGTTCGGTCAGACTGTTTATTTTGGGAACAAAGAACTCATAAAAACGAGTTTTTCCAGCAGTGTTGATTTTCTGTCCCTGTCTCTGACGCAGAAGCAGTTTTCTTTCACCATTGACAATCGGCAGCAGATTTACAATCCCCTGAATCCCTCCGGCCTGTATTCTTATTTATCTTCCCAGCAGCCGCTTAAAGTCGAGTATGGATACGAACTGGACGACGGCTCTATCGAATGGATTCTTGGAGATAGTCTCACATCAGAGGGCACACCCGTTACATCCGATAACCAGGCAATTTTCACTGCGATTGATAATTTGTGTAGACTGACCAGTATGTTTCAAAAGGGGATGTACCACCCAAGCGGAATTAGCCTGTACGACCTTGCAAAAGAAGTTTTACAGGATGCAGGGGTTGAGCATTATATGATCGACGATCACTTGAAATCCGTTTTCACGAGAGCTGCCCTGCCGGTCGCCACACACCGGGAATGTTTACAGATCATTGCGAACGCCGGGCAATGTATCCTTTATACCGACCGGAACGGCTATATCAAACTGGAAATCGCCCTCGACCCAACCATCACGATAGGGGATAACGGCCATACGGTTTTCAGCGATTCGGACAGCGCCTACAACGATGAAGACTTACCAACCGCGAAGTATGCAGACTTTCTGCCGAATTCATGGAAAACGGCTGGAATAAAAATTCTTCTTCCGGCTTCCGGGCCATACATTCGAACCGGCTTTGTGTCGGACAAGATTTGCGGCGCCGACGGCATATTCACAGTGTATCCAGTGTTTTACTGGACGTATTCCTTCCCATATTCCGCGTTTCAGATTCCGATCACATTCGATAATATTGACAATGAATACGCGACGGACTTCGATGTCATATATAAACTGGCCGGTGCCGAGATCGACCGCGTTTCCATAACGGGGAACACGGCTGTGACGTATACCGTGGAGCATTCCGTCGGCAAGACAGACCGTATCGAGATTGAAATTCATAAGTGGTGCCGTGGGACCCACCGTGCAACAATTGCGCAGATCGGCTCAGGTCGCGTCAACGACATGCGAATCGATTTCAGCACGGCGTCCAGCAGACCGACTGTGGAGAAAAGCTCTCAAGTGAAAACCGTAACCGTGAATTGCTATAGTTATGTACCGGCTTCCGCCGCGACGGAAATCTATCATCAGGACATTACGCTAAATGGCGCCATTACATTAAATATCTCGCACGACGCGGCGACTGAAATTTCAGCGTCACTTACTGGCGGAACAATTACAGTGCAGGAACATTACACATATTATTCGGTTCTGGTGATTTCCGGATCCGGAACTGCAACGCTCTCCATAACCGGAAAGATGCTTACAACCGCGTCTGTGGGCGTAGTGAAACAGATCAACCCGCAGGGGGAGGATAAGCCAGCTCTCACGAATCCGCTGATTACCGACTTGACGAACGCGCAAAATACGGCGGTCTGGATTGCTGACTATTTCGGAAAGCGGAATTCCCTTACGACTGGCTATCGTGGGAACCCGGAAGCAGATGCGCACGACCTTGTATATATGGAAAGCGAATTTGAAGGACTGTTCCCGGCACGGATTATGGAACACAAAATCGAATTCAACGGCGCACTGAGCGGCACGGTAAAGGCGGTGAAGATGAATGGCTGACTGGGTAACGCCGAAAACAGACTGGACGGCAAATGACTATTTCAATCTGGACCCGGATTATATCCGGATAAAGGGAAATATCCAGTACATAAAGGATTTCTCAACGAAAATGTATGCAGATTTTCCCGTGATTACGATGGGAGATTTTACGATTGATGGATTCCCGGCAGATACGTTTCTCAATAACATTGTGGATAACGTGACGGCGCTGGAAAATAACCTTTTCAAACCGCCGCAGGACGATTCCATGAGCCGCTACGTTGGTGGCGGAAACGGCTGGGATTACAAGCAACTGAACATTATCGAATCAAATATTTCGCGGCTGCATGACGCAATGGTAGGACAGTGGAACTGCCTAAAACAGATGCCTTTCACAATGGGGACAGGAGTTGATGAATTATGAATTTGAAGGCGGATTATAAAGACGCGATATTGGCATCTGGTACATTGCGAAAGTACAACTTGATTAATAATGCCGATGGTACTGTGTCTTTTCAGGATGTTTCCGATTACTCTCAAGCGGGTGACAAAGGGCAGGCAAACATATTCAACACAATATGCAAAGCAATAAATACCGGTGCGATTGAACAGCTTTCCTGCGCCAAATCCGGCACCGTTTACGCCCTTACCGGCTTGACCGCGACGGCCGGTGCTGTATCGTGCATAT
>DENA01000025.1:75034-112048 GCA_002359465.1 Ruminococcaceae bacterium UBA2656 | reverse complement strand
TTCTCGGCTTACTATTGAGTACATGATTTAGTAGTTCGTCTTTTGTACTAACATACATTTGAATTCCTCCGTTCAAAGTCATGTTTTGTTTCTACATAATGCAACAAAACAGATTATATTTTCTAACAGGATTTTAGTAAATATTAAATTAAAAAGTTACACACTAATTACCCCAAAATACAGAAACCGCTTATTATTGTCAGAATTGTCGAATAAAGCCCTCTTATAACAGACAAAAAATTCTTGATTATCGCCACTATTATTTCGCCGGATTGGAATACGGAATCGGATTGGATCTTTTTATTAAAATTTTGGACTGATTATTGGTGTAACTTGTATATTGATTTTGTCTTTGTTATTCGCTATAATGGGGGTATCGGTAACAACTTATCAACTTTTTTATACCAATTGAGTTGAAAAATCTGATTCAATAGGGAAAGGAAAATTTTCATGATCAAATTTAACGAGACAATGCAAATCGAAAGTGTAAGAGGAGCTTTGGCCCTGCGCCCAAAAATCGAAAAAATTGTAGACGAAATCTGCAAAAAGGGTTATGAAGCAGTATACTACCTGGGTATAGGCGGTACCTACGCCTCCAGCATGCAGGTCGTTACCCATATCAAGGGAATAAGCACCGTACCTGCCTATGTGGAAAACGCGTCGGAATATATCACCACAGGCAACCGCCGTATTGGAAACAAATCCATTGTTGTTATTTCTTCGGTTACGGGTTCCACGGAGGAAATGATTGAGGCCGTAAAGCGCATAAAGGAGACCGGCGCGACCATTATCGGCTTTATTGATGACGAGACTGCCGAGCTTGCAAAGATGGTGGACTACGAAATTGCCTATTCAGCGAACGAGCAGCTTAAATTTTTTATGGTAGCAGACCGTTTTATAAAAAACAACGGTGAATTCAAAGACTATGACCGTTACTATACGGAAATGGACAAATACCTGCCTCAGGTGTTGGCAGACGTTGAAAAGTCGGCGGATGATTTCGGCAAAGCGTTTGCTGAAAAGCATAAGGACGACGCGATCCATTATTTTGTCGGTGCGGGAAACCAGTATGGCGCAACCTATTCCTATGCTATGTGCTATTGGGAAGAGCAGCACTGGATGCGCACAAAGTCTATCCATGCAGGCGAGTTTTTCCACGGAATGCTTGAAATTGTGGATCGCGATACCCCTGTCACCGTGTTTATCGGGGAAGACGCAGAACGGCCGCTGGCGGAGCGCGTCGCAAATTTTTTACCCCGTGTGTGCAGTAATTATACTGTCATTGACACGAAGAATTATCCGCTTAACGGGATCAGCCCGGAATTCCGTGGAAGCATTTCGCATCTTGTAATGCATGCCGTTACGCAGCGTATCGACGCGCATATGGAGCGGATTAACTGCCATCCGATGGAAATCCGCCGCTACTACCGCCAGATAAAATACTAATGTAGTTATGTGACGCAGGGCGGTTTCCAACAGACCGCCCTTATCATTTATGAATATGAAGTCAGCCGAAATAAAGGAGGATGCTTGTATGTCACGTATTACCATGGAAAATATTGCTGTCATGAGTGTTCAGTATGTCCACTATTCATTTGATTATTACCTGAAATCAATGCAGGCCTGCGGCCTGAAAAACATCGATTTATGGGGCGGTACGCCTCATTACTGCCGGCTTGACTATCCGACTGCGGCGGCTGCCGAAAAAATGATTGCGGAGATGCGCAGAAAAATTGAAGACATGGGCATGAAAGTGGTGATTTACACCCCCGAAACGCTGGCATATCCGTTCAGTTTTTCCGATCCGGAAAAGGAAGTGCGCGCGCGTACAATCGACTATTTCGAAATGGCAATGGACGATGCGCTGTGCTTTGGCACCAACAAGGTATTTATCAACACGGGCTGCGGCCTGCTTGACCTGCCCCGGGAAGAATCCTGGCAGCGCTGCCGCGAGAGTATCCGCAAGGTTTGTGACATTGCGGAGAAAAAAGGAATTATGCTTCTGCTGGAACAGCTGCAGCCGTATGAAAGTAATCTTCTTACAACGCTGCCTGACATGAAACGCATGCTGAGAGAGGTGAATTCACCGGCGCTTAAGACCTGCGTGGATCTGGTTGCGATGGAAGTGGTGGAGGAAAAGTTCGAGGACTATTACAGCGAACTTGGGGCGGGCTCTATTCAGCATATACACTTTGCCGATGGAAATCCCTCCGGTCACTTTATCCTCGGCGACGGAAACCTGCCGCTGAAAGATTACATACGGATCATGGAGGCGCACGATTATACATCCTTTGTGGACCTAGAGATTAATGATTCGATCTACTGGGCGAACCCGCATGCTTCTGTTAAACGCTCTGCCGATTACCTTCGTAAGTTCCTGCCGGAAAAATAATAACAGAACCTCCTGCCGCGGCTTTTCTGCGGCAGGAGGTTCTTTATGGTTTATCGGGGATGCTGACGCCGTTTACAGGGCTTCCCATACAACTCTGCCGTCGACAAGCGTCAGGCAAACGCGGGAATCGCGGGCGTCTTCGGGGGAGATTGCAAACAGGTTCGTGTCCAGTACGGCTATGTCGGCCAGCTTGCCCGCCTCCAGTGTGCCGAGCTCGGATTCACGGCCGAGATTGTACTGCCCGCCGCGTGTCCAGGCAGACAGCAGTTGGCCGACCGTAAGGGTGTTCTGTTTGTTAAAAGGTTCGCCGCCCTCCGGGAACAGAGCGCCTACCGAGTGATAGACGGATTCCGGAATATCATCGACTAAAAGCGGAAGATCGGTGGCACAGGATAAAACCACTCCGCTTTCAGCCATTTTCCGGCGATTCCAGTAGTTGCGGCCTCGGTCAAGGCCGATTTTTTCCTCAATCATAGCCAGCTTGCCCGCGCGGTCCGCTATAGACATAATCTGCGGGTAGATTTCGGCAATTACGCCGAGCCGGCCCATCCGTTCAAGGTCAGCGGGGTCGCTGCATTCAAGATCTGTGATCGCGTGGCGGTTGAGCACCTTTCCGTCCGTATCGCGAAGACATTTTTCATAGATGTCCAGCACTTTGCCAATCGCTGCGTCGCCCTGAGCATGCAGCGAAAACCGGAATCCTTCGGCGTCTGCGGCAAGCGCGTCGGCCCGGAGGCCGTCCCAGTCTATTTTTTTGGCACAGCAGGTGTCGGTACAGCAATAGGGCTCTTTCATATCGCCCTCAAGCTGGCTGATGGAGCCGTCTGTCATCTGGTTATAACCGGAGAAGCGGACAAATTCCCCCTGAAATCGGTCGCGCATAGCGCGGCCGTAAGGAAGATTCATAGGGGCGCCCACAGGCTGGCTCATAAAATGTACACGCATAGTGAACTCGCCTTTATGTTCAAGCTCCGCGAGCACGTCTGTAAAGCCATAAAAATCATCAAAACCCATTTCTTTTACGGAAGTGACGCCGCGGGAGTTGAGCATGGCAAGGTATTTTTTAAAGGCCGGAACGGAACGTTTTCTGTCGTTCAGAAGATAGCGGAGCAGCCGCCAGTAGCTTTCAGACCAGCAGGTTTCAGGCGTAAAGCCGAACGTCCTGCGTGCGGCGGCGTTCATCCAGCAGGTTTCGCCGCCCTGCACAAAAAGAATGGCGGGAACGTCTCCAGAGGCAGAGTCCAGGGCACTTTCGTCCGGCGCCTGAATGTCGGAGCGTACCCCGCACGCCAGTATCGCGCCTCCGTCCGTGTGCGCGGAAGGATTCGATTCAGCGGCTGCAATCACTTCGGCAGCCGTGCGCGCGGCGGAAAGGTCGGCCTGTATCTGAGCAAGAAGATATCCTGTAAAAAAACAGTGAACATCGGAAAATCCCGGACAGATGAGCCTGTCGCCCAATTCGTACACGCGGGTTGTCGGACCGGACCACTCCAGGCCGCCGCCGCTGTCCACGGCAAGAATCCTATTGCCGGCCACGGCCACGTAGCCGGGACTGGGCAAGTCTGCGAGACCTGTAAATACAGCGTTTGAATGCAGTATAATATCAGCCGTCATGGTAAACACTCCTCAAATAATCATGCGCCTTGGATGCGGTTCTTCCGGCGCGTAAAAAGGTGGAAGTAAAGGATGACATGTATAAGATATGATGTATTCCATACCAATTTTTTATCGCGTTAACTATACCACATGTGGACGCAGGATGCAAGCATAATTGAGTTATATCCTAAATTTCAGTAAAGTTCACATTAGAATGGTATAAAATTCTAACAAGATATCTAAATTACAAAAGCAAAAAGCAAATTGTCATTAAATCAACCGACAGGGACAAAGTAATTGGGAAAATACATTTAAAAAATGCACAAATATAAAAGTGTATGTTAGGCTTATTTTACAAATTGACGTGGAAAACTCTGCGTGTTATACTATAGCCATAATAATTGGTTTAAAATACGTGATACCATATCTATTATATTTCAATACATCCCATACCACTTCAAAACATGGGAGGTTTTAATAAAATGAAAGTAGCTGCGATTGGTGACAACTGTATCGATCTTTATAAACGCATTGGGAAGAAATATCCTACGGGCAACGTTGTGGACACAGGTGTCAATTTACAAAAACTAGGCATTCCCACTTCTATCATCAGTACCACGGGCAATGATGAAAATGGGCGTTGGATGCTGGAAACGCTCAGTGACGAGGGGCTGGACATCAGCCATTTAAAAATAGGCAATGGCCCGACCGCGGTCACATATATGGACATGGACGGGCTGGACCGCGTTCATGGCGATTACGTTGAAGGTGTGCTTGAAAACATAGAGTTCAGCGAAGAGGATATTACGTTCGCTGCGCGGCATGATCTTGTGCACACCGCGCTGTGGGGCAAGGCGGAAAAAGTTTTACCCGAAATTAAGGCGCGGGGAGCGCGTATCAGCTTTGATTACGCAGACCGGCTCACCCACCCGCTTGTTGAGGAAACGCTGCCCTATGTGGACTACGGCTTTTATTCGTATCATAAGTCGCGCGACGCATTTATTGAGGAATTTCTTAAAGATAAGGTGGCGCGCGGCATGAAGACGGCAGTGGCCACGTTCGGCGATAAGGGCAGCCTCGCGTGGGACGGCAAAGCATTTTATGAAGGCCCTGTGTTTCCGGCCAAGGTTGTAAATACGGTGGGGGCTGGCGACAGCTTCATCGCGGGATTTTTGTTTGGTGTATTAAAGAACCTGCCTGTTGAAAAATGTCTTGAGTGCGGCGCGCGTGTCGCAGCGCAGGTTGTAAGCGTATTTGAACCCTGGGTGGACACCCGCGTTATCTCTATTAATAATTTATAAAACGGGAGAGATCATTATGAAACTCGGTATGTTTACGTCCGGTTACCAGCGCAATCCGCTTGAACACTGCTTTATTGATGCAAAACGGTTTGGTTATGATTATATTGAACTGTGGGGCGGGCGACCCCATGCGTTTGCGCCGGATCTGGCGGCGGGCGATATCAACGAAGTTAAGCGCCTGATAGATAAATACGGGATGCCTGTGCGCGGGTATACGCCGGAACACAACGCCTACCCGTACAATTTCATGATCGGCAGCGAAGCGCAGCGCGAGGACGCTGTGAAGTACCTGAAGCTGTGCCTTGATATGGCGAAAGAAATGGGAGCCGACTATATGCTGGTTTCTCCCGCGAACGCGGGCTATCTTGCCACATACAAGGAAATATGGGATCGCATGGTCCGCACATTGAGAGAGCTGACCGAGCATGCGGAGAAGGTGGGGATTAAACTTGTGGTCGAAACGCTGACACAATATGAGACCAATGCGTTTAAGAGCGCGAATGATCTGATTGAGCTGTTTCAGCGTATAGATTCCCCGTTCATTATGGGCATGTGCGATATTGTTCCGCCGTTTGTGCAGCACGAAAGCATCATGGCATACATCGAAAAGCTGGGCAGCAAGATGTATCATATGCATATCATTGACGGCGAGCAGGGCACCGACAGCCATATCATGCCGGGCGAAGGGTCCATTCCCATGCCGGAACTGTTCTGCGAACTGAAGGATGCCGGGTATGAAGGCACGGCTACCATAGAACTGGTGCTCGGTTACATTAATGAGCCGCGCATGTACGCGCGCCGCGCCGTGAACAATGTTCGGGCCATGATGGCTCAGGCAGGCTATTAAAGTGAAAAACAATTGCTACCCCGCAGAGCGCGCCGCGCTTTGCGGGGCAAAGTATGCTTATTAATCAGGAAAGGAAGTGTGTGCCATGTTCATTGACATGCATGTACACCCGGCTTTTTTTGAGCCGATCAACGAAGACCCCGCACGCGAGGAGATGCGTCACAACGTCCTCAATATTCACCTTAACGGTACCGCGCCGCTGCAGCATATTTTCAATCAGATGCGCTGCGCGGGGCTTGACCGGCTTTGTCTTCTTCCGGAGGATTACACTACACAGACAGGACAAGCCGTTGTGACGAATGAGGAGATCAAGAAACTGGTGGATCTTGCACCCGATAAGTTTATCGGATTTGCGGGCGCGGACCCTTTTGACAGGCACGCGGCCGAAAAACTGGAGCACGCGTTTACTGACCTTGGGCTTCGCGGCCTGAAACTTCACCCGTCGCGCCAGCGGTTCTATCCAAGCGACGAACGCCTTGCGCCGCTTTATGATATCTGCGAAAAATACAACAAGCCGATTGTTTTTCACAGCGGCCTCTCATGGGAGCCGGACACGCTTTCCAAATTCGCCCGGCCCATTGAATTTGAGGAGCTGGCCTGCACACGGCCAAAGCTTCGCATTTGCCTTGCGCATTTCGGCTGGCCGTGGGTAAGTGAGACGGCCATGCTGCTGGTCAAATATTCGAATGTCTACACCGACACGGGCGTATTGTACTTTGACAGCGCGCAGGAATTTTATACGCGTCTGTTTACGCAGGATATTCCTTTGACCTGGATTGACCGCAGTCTGCGCCATCAGATCATGTTTGGCAGCAACAATCCGCGCTTTGAACAGATCCGCATGGCCGACGCAATTGCGCATCTCGGTCTGCGGGACAGCACGCTGGAATTGATCCGGGGCGGGAATGCCATTGATTTCCTCGGTGGGTCCGATTAAAAAGGAGGGATACGAATGATTGTGAAGGCAATAATGTTTGAGATTCTTACAGACCGATATAACCAGTTTATCAACATTACGGATCGGGTCGAACAGGCCGTTGAGAAAAGCGGCGTGAAGAACGGTATGGTCACAGCTCTGTCCAAGCATACAACAACGGGAATTACCGTAAACGAATCGCTGGAATGCCTTGAAAGCGACATCGACCAGTTCCTGAAACGGCTGGTACCGGAGGATTGGCCGTATGCGCATGCACGCATGCTCAAGGATTACGGTTCCACGGCCGGTAACCCGACAGGGCATCTTAAATCGCATATTACCGGAAATCATTGTCACTTTATGATCGTTGACGGGAAATTGGTACGCGGTGTGGCACAAGAGATTTATTTTTGTGAATTTGATGGCCCCGCCAAGCGCACAATTTGTGTTCAAGTGATCGGAGAAGACTAATTTCTTTAGAAAATTCCTGCAATATCAGTGAAAAAGTTTGTATTTCGTATTTTTGTTCTTCTATCGGAAAGCATGACAATGAGAATATTAAATAATTGGTTTAATAATAATATTATATTATATATTAAATCAATTAATTCGTTCGGTAAAATAGAGAAAATAATAGTTAGGTTTTGTTTATGTATACAATATTCGGCAAAAATACTTAATTTTGCGATTTTATGTTGTATTATTTGGATAACTATGATATTATTTATGAGAAGTGGTATGGAAATATTGAAATGATATGTAGTAGAAAAATGGATTCTTGGGCGGTCATGAATCCGGAAATGGTCATTCAAAAAAAATTAAAGATGGATATCGTGTATTCCAAAACCTAAAGAAGGAGAATCACTATGTCAAATCCTGAAAAAGTTGTCTCGAGTCCGCAAAATAATGAACTGAAACGCAAACTCGGGCTCGGCGCGGTCATCGCGCTTGGTGTGGGCACCACGGTTGGTTCCGGAATCTTTTCGTCGTTGGGCACGGTTGCCGGCGCTGCGGGAAGTTCGCTGATTCTTATTTTGTCGTTTCTCATCGGCGGCCTGATTCAAATCCCGGCAAACCTCTGTTACGCCGAACTTGCCACAGCCTTCCCTGAAGACGGCGGACAGTACGTCTATTTCCGTGAGGCGGGTTCCAGGCCGCTCGCGTTTCTTTGCGGGTGGATCAGCTTTTGGGCCACAGATCCACCGTCAATATCCATTATGGCCATCGCCATAGCAAACTATTTAGCATATTTCGTTCCCNNATCTTTATGATGGTTCATTTGCGCAGTGTAGAGGGTGGCGGCAAGTTCCAGACGATTATCACAGCCCTCAAGATTTTACCTTTCGCCCTCATCATCGGCATCGGGTTCTTCTTCATGAATGGCAGTCTGGTTATGTCTGCGACGCCAATGGAGAATGCGCCCGTTGGTTTTGCTGCGCTGCTGGCCGGTATTTCAGCTACCACGTGGTCGTTTGACGGCATGGGTGCTCCGTGCTATATGTGCGGCGAGATCAAAGATCCCAAGAGGAATATGCCGAAGGGTCTCATACTTACGGCTGTCGTCGTTGTGCTCCTGTACGTAGGGCTTACGTTTGTCTCCTCCGGTATTCTGCCCATCAAAGAACTGGCTTCCTCCGACGCTCCAATAGCCCTGGTGGCTTCTAAGCTTCCCAACATCGGAAGTGCGGCAGGCACCGTAACGGCAATTATGGCAATCATTGTGATCATCGGTTCGCTGTCCAGCTGCATTATGTTCCAACCCCGTATTGAGTATGCCATGGCCAAGGACGGACTGTTCTTTAAATCTTTCGCCAAAGTACATCCGAAATATGAAACCCCATACTTCTCAATTCTCATCCAGTGTGCGGTTGCCATTGTGCTGATCTTTGCGTCTTCGCTGTCCGACCTGCTGGGATACTTTACATTGGTTGCACTTTTAAAGAACTTTCTTACATTCGGAACAATCTTTGTACTGCGCCGTAAAGCGCACTATCAACCAATGTGGAAAATGCCGGCCGGCTACCTGATGGCTGGTATCGCTATGTTTATGACGGGCACATTAATTGTTTCCACCTTCATGTGGGCCCCAATCCCCGGCCTTATCAGCGCTGCAATCGCAGTCGGCACCGGACTTCCTGTTTATTATTTCTGGGAAAAACAGAATCGTAAACTCGCCGCGAACGGAGCAGGCCCGCAGTCTGCGGATAAGAAATAAAAATATCAATCCTGTGAAAACAGGAACTGTCATTTCAGTTATTCTTCCTGACAAATGATTTCAAACTTACTGCCCTACTTGTAGGAATAAGTCAGATGTGCTATACTTTAAACCTATAGTAGAGATAATAACTGTTGAAATCTGCCATGGAGGATTGATTCCTGCAATGACGAGCGAATATCGCAGCCGCCCGCGTGATGAGGCGGCAGAACTGATAGAGTGTTATATCATTGAAAACGGAATTTCGGCGTACCAAAAGCTTCCATCTGAACGCGATATGTGCGCGATGTGGTGTCTTAACCGCACCACATTGCGCAGCGCGATTCACCGCCTTGTTACGGAGGGTGTGCTTTATAACCGTATTGGTGCCGGCACATTTGTAGCGCCTCAGAAGCTTGTACGCAATCTTCAGGATGTGGTGGGGTTCGGCAGCGCGGCGTGTAACGCCGGGCGCGAGCTCAGTACGCGCCTGATAAGCTCCGGTGTGCGCGAAGCCAACAAACAGATCGCGCAGAAGATGAAACTGCCGCTTGGTCATAAAATATTCGTGCTGGAGCGTGTCCGGCTTTTAGAAAATGTTCCGGCTCTTCTGGAAACAGCATACCTTGATGCACAGCGCTTTAAAGGGATTGAAGAATTTGATTTTTCTAAACTTTCTCTTTATTATGTGTTGGAGGAAAACTATCACATCCGTATCACTCACGGTGAGGAAAAGCTGAATGTTACCTATACGGATGAAGAGGAAGCGCAGCATCTTGAAATTTCGGAGGGTGTTCCGGTGATCTACCAGACGGGTGTTGTGTCAGATGAGAACAATGTTCCAGTGGAGTATTTTAAATCCATTGCGCGTTCCGAATACATCCGGTTTGCAAGCGTGCTTGTCCGATAATGATATTGACTCTGTCGCAATCCACCATTTAAGGAGATTACGAACATGAGATTAGCTGCAGTCGGCGATAATTGCCTGGACGTTTATGAAAATCTTGGCAAGGCTTTTCCGGGAGGAAATCCTGTAAACGTCGCCGTCTATTTTGTACGCCTCGGAGGAGAAGCCTCCTATACAGGTGCTGTCGGCACCGACAATTACGGCAAATTAATGATTGATGCGCTCAACAGCAAAAACGTGGATACTTCCCATGTCAAAACACTGGAAGGCAGTACGGCCATTACACATGTAGAGCTTGTGGACGGGGAACGTGTGTTTGGAGACTATGAGGAAGGAGTGCTTGCACAGTTCCGCCTTACCGACGATGATATTGATTTTCTGTGCGGACACGATATTGTGGTTACGGCCCTGTGGGGCAACGTGGAGCATGACCTTGCCAAGATCAGGCAGCGCGGAACGCCAATCGCATTTGATTGTGCCACACGTCCTGATGATCCCGTTGTAGATGTAGCGATCGGCAGCGTGGACTATTTGTTTTATGCTTCGGATGACGGCGATACGCCGGAGCTCCGTGAAAATATGAAAAAAATGTATGCTCGGGGTCCCAAACTTGTCATAGTGACACTTGGCGAAAAGGGCAGCCTTGCGTACGACGGTAAAGCGTTTACCATCGGAAACATTGTCCCATGCAATGTTGTGGACACGATGGGCGCGGGCGACAGTTATATCGCCGGCTTTTTGCGCGGCATATTGGAAAAGAAACCGCTCGGGGAGTGTATGTACATGGGCGCTGCAAACAGCAGTGTCACACTGGGGTATAACGGCGCCTGGTAGTGCCTCTCAGGGCGGAATCGGGGGAGTTGAACAAGACGTGGTTGACTACAATGCGCCAATCTATCTGCAGCTGCGCGAGGTAGTGCGCACCAAAATTGAAGAGGGTGAATATCTGCCGGGCATGGCAATCCCATCGGAAAATGAACTGGCTGAATTCTATGGGATTAACCGGCTTACGGTTCGCAATGCGATTGACGCACTGGTGGGCGAAGGCATGCTTAAACGTGTACAGGGCAAGGGCGTCTACGTGGTGGGAAATAAAATTGAGCGCGACCTTGAAACACTTGGAGGTTTTACGCAGACGATGCATGACAAGCATGCACGACCCACTAAGAAGATTCTCGTGAAGGCGCAGCGCGAAGCAGGCGTAAAATATGCGCATATTTTCAACATCAAACAGGAAGATATGCTTTATTATATCAAGCGCCTGGACTATGCGGACGGTGAGCCGATTTCCATGGAGGAAATTATGCTGCCGCACAGCGTGGTGCCGAAGCTGGAGGAAATCGATTTGACGGTTTTCAGCCTGTACGAGGTTTACGATTTTTATGGTATCAACCTGAAGCGTGCCTGGCAGACACTGGATCTTGCGGAACTGGAGCCGAGCGACGCGCGCATGCTGAATGTTGACCCCGGCCGCGCAGTGTTGCTGTTTTCAAGCACAAGCTATGATGAGAACGATCAGGTCGTTGAATATGCCCGCTCCTATACGCGCGGAGATAAATGCAATTATTCGGTACATTTTTACAAATGATTCTTCCCATAAGAAAACAGTCTGCCGCCAAGCGCTTCTTAAACAAAGAGGCAGGTCTTGGAGCAGGCTGTTTTTTGTTGGGTAGAACTGCAGTGAAAGGTATCCGGACATGAGATGCCATATACAATTTATAAGGAGTGTTCAATATGGGAATGTTTACCGGAGAATTTTATGCGGAGAGTCTGCGTATGACGACACAGCTTAAAGTGATTTTTCCGGATTGTTCAAACGACGTTACTCCCGTAATCGGGGGTACGCCGTGTGTTTTATATTTATTGCACGGATTGGCGGCCAACGCCGGGGAGTGGACGCGCTTTTCCAAGATTGAGTATTACGCGAAGAAATATAACCTTATCGTAATCATGCCTGAAGTCCAGCGCAGTTTTTATATCGACGCGGCATACGGGCCAAAATATTTCAGCTATGTTTCCGAAGAACTGCCGCGCATCTGTAATATATGGTTTCGTCTGCCGGATGGGAGGGAAAAAACGTTTGTCGCGGGGGAGAGCATGGGGGGATACGGCGCGGTGAAGTGCGCCTTGCGCTGTCCTGAACGGTTTGGTGCGGCTGCGTCGCTGTCGGGCGTACTCGACTTTGCACGTATTGTGCATGATGTAATGCTGGGCAGGTGGACCGATGTCGAGCCGTGCGAGTTAAAGGCATTGCTCGGAAACGAAGGTACCGTGAGCGAGGAGGACGACGTGCTCGCGCTTGTCCGGAAAACAGCAGAAGACGAAAAACGTCCGCGGCTTTTTCAGACCTGCGGAACCGAGGATTTTTTGTACACGCATAACCTTACATTTCGGGACGCGGCGCGTACGGCGGGTTACGGACATACTTATATGGAATGTCCCGGCGATCATGAATGGCCGTTCTGGGATAAGGCCATTCAGTATGCTATCCAATTTTTTTATGGTTTGGACCGTGCAACTACTCCCATTTACTAAATAAAGTATTTATGCAAATACCTTGTTACCGGTTGAGGGAAAATATCTGGCTTATGCGGATGGCGTCACATGGCCGTCATTGATAACGGGGCCGGGCCTTGCCGCGGAGAAATATCACAGCCGGAAAACTGAGCAGACAAAAACATAGCCCGTTGGATTCATTCCCGGCGGGCATTTTGTTTTGCTGTTTTAAAGGAGCAGGGAACGTCTGTATTAATGAGTCGGTGGGGGATTTTTCGCTAATTTACTTGGCTTTTATTTATATAGTTTTATTCTGAATCATAAAAATATTATTGAAAAATCTGTTCAATCGCGTAAGCCACGCCGTCCTGGTTGACCGTTTTCGTAATAAAATCCGCTGATTTCTTGAGGTCTTCGTGTCCATTTCCCATAACAACGCCAATTCCGGCGGCCTGAATCATTTCCATATCATTCAGGCTGTCGCCGATTGCCACAACTTCGTCCCAGTTCAGATGAAGTTTTCGGAGAAGCTGTTCAATCCCGTGCGCTTTGCTGGTTGTTATTTTATATACATCATAGTTCCCCGGTTTAAAGGGGACCAGCCTCAGGTCAGGAACCTCGGCGGAAAACCGCGTTACATACAGCGGGTCAATACATGCAAAAGCACCGAAGGGAAGACTTTCCAAATGCCTCAAATGATTCTCTCCGTCAAGAATAAAGGATGCATGACCGGTATTACGGCGGTAGTAGTCTCTGAATTCCCGAAACTTTACATAGGCATAATAGGCGTCTTCAAAAGAAAACGCGACCGGAAAGCCTTCGGATTCGCAAAACTTCCATAATGCGGTCAGTTGGCCGATGCTGAAACGGTCTTCATAAATGATCTTTCCATTGCCGTCGGTTACGTGGCTTCCGTTCACGCATACATAGTAATCAGCGGCCAGGCCATTTAAGATACGGGGGCTTGCCGCAAAGTCCGTACGGCCGGAGGCTATGATTACAGTTACTCCGGATTTTTTCAAAGTATTTATCAGTTTGAGGGTTTTATCAGACACACTGTGCCGTACCGTGTCAACCAGCGTGCCGTCAATATCCAGAATCAGTGCTTTGGGTATCATTACTTCACCTCGAGAATCTGATTATCCTTTAGAGCCAGTTCTATGATGCTCTGCCATTCCGTGCCCTGCAGATTTTCCTGTGCCAGAGACAAAAACTGATTCATCAGCTTCCAGTCTTTTTTAAAATAAGCCAGTTTAGCAACCCGATATTGAGTAAGGCCCCGGCCCTTCGAATCATGCTGCTGCTCAGAATACGCAATCAGCCGACCAATCAGGTTTGTGTTCCGATTCAGATAAACGTCGATCAGAAGTTCGGCTTCCTGTAGTATTTTCTTATATTTCTTGCTGCCGGCCTTACCAATCATGGTATAAAGTTCGTGATAGGCACTGACAGCCTGCTCTTTCTTTTGCGCGCTGACATAATACGAGATTTTTTTCTGAAGAAATTCCAGCTTCTCCGCAGGTTTCATTTTGCAGTTTTCCAGGCGGTGTATCAGGGCCTCGATTTCATTTTCGCTGCCGATATACAGCCATCCGTCCAGTTCCAGCAGCAGAATGCCCACCGGCCGGAATATCAGCTTCAGATGGGAGGTGGTCAGGACCTGAAGATATAACTGCGGATCGTTCCTACAATACAGAATTTCTTTCAGATGGACCGTCAGCTTTTGCCTGAACAGATTCAGGCACAGCAGAACAGCAAGAACCAAAACAAAAAGAAGCGCTCCGTATACAACCTGATTCAAAGCGGTCACCTCAATTTTATATTTTACTCTTCACAGGGGAAAATCTGAATGGTCTCACGGGTTATCTCTGCCGCCAGAAGCGCAAGCTTTTTTGCATCCATATCGGTATTATACACCATTTCAGAATAAGCTGAGGTATTTATTCCCGCAACGGTGCAATAAGCCGGGTTTTCAGCACTTTTCACAGCGGCAGTGCGAAACGGGGAACCCCCTGCAATATCGCAGGCAAACAGAATCTGCTCTCCGCCGCATTCCTTAATCACTTGATCAAGCCTCGATTCATAATCGCTCAGGTCTTCTTCGGGGTAGAAATCGATATAGGAAAACCCCTCGGTCTCGCCGAGCAGCATGCTTAAATTCTTTTTAATGCCTTCCGCGTACCCGCCGTGTCCGCAAACAATCACTTTTGTCATTTCGTTCACCATTCTCCGCGCCAGTATTCTGTTGAGTCTCCGGCGCGCGGAGCCGGCACTCCCAAAAATTCAGGTCATTTTGCTTTATTTCAGGAAAGCCCCTGTCACAGACAGGGGCTTTGTATGTTGATGCAGGATCAGTTGCGGTTATTGCGGACAAGTTCCGTATAATCCGCATATACGTCATCGTTGTTGGACGGCGGGCATTCCACAACGTTCGGGGATACAAAGATTGACATCTTATGACCCATCTTTTCAAGCAGGAGCGCGGTTTCGCTCGCTATGGACTGTGTAACGGTAATGGCTGCTATTGTTGAGCTTGCGCCGACCTTCTGCGCGTAGCCCGGAATCGGAACTAAGGAGTCCTCCAGCGGACAGCAGTTGTCAATCAGCACATCGGCCAGATCGCCCAGCTTCTTGCCGGAGGAATGGTTCGCCTTTGCCTTCCGATAGTTTTCCCCGGAAGTTACGACAATTACTTTCAGACCGTGCTCTTTTGCATACATTGCGCACTCGATCGGAGCTGCGTTTAAGCCGCCGTGGGAGTACACGATCATGACTTCGCCTTCCTGCAGATTGAAACTCTGGAGGAAATTCTTAATGTAACCCTCTTGACGCTCAATCCAGAGCAGCTCGCGGGCGCCGCCGGGACCGATTACATTGCTCCACATCAGACGGGGGTCCATCAAAGGATGAAAGCCTACTACGCCGCCGTATCTGGGGAACATATCCTGAGTCGGAAGAACCGAATGGCCGCTGCCGAAAAGATGTACCAGTTTGCCCGCGCCAATTGCTTCCGCGCAAAGCTTTGCAGCGGCGCGAATGTTTTCAGCCTGAGTGGCGTCAATTTTTTCTGTTACTTTTGTAATTTCCTCTACGTACTTTAAATTGCTCATTTTTACAAACCTTTCTATAATAAATAAATAATTGGGACGGCAAGTTTAAAAGATACCAAGCAGCACGCCAACCCCGGCGACCACAAAGATCATCAGCATAACGAAAATAGGAGATTTTTTCTTCTTGGACAGCAGCCAGTACACAAAGAAGACCAAGGCGAGCGGCAGCAGGTTTGGCATAATGCTGTCCAGAATTTTCTGAAGCTGCAGCGACATCTTTCCGCTGGTATAAGCGAGCTTGGTAGTCAGGGTGATGTATCCGGCGCCCAGCGAGCCCATAACCAGCAGGCCGAGGATGTTCAGCGCCGTCGTGACAATATCAATGGTTCCCGCACCCATAATCTTGTTGATTCCTTCCAGCCCGGTGTTGTAGCCGATCTTGAACAGGAACCACGCATACAGGACGGTGATCAGAGGATAAACGATCATATAGAACAGCGGCCCGGCAACACCCGCCGCCTGTGTAATACCGATGCTGATGGCAAGGAGAATCGGCACCAGCGTACCGGGAACCAGCGTGTCGCCGATTCCGGACAGCGGACCCATCAAAGCAACCTTTACGGTGTTGATGGTATCATCGTCCAAATCGGCCCCGTTGGCGCGCTGTTCCTCCAAAGCGGCGGTAACGCCGGGAATCACGGAACCGATCTGCGGCTCAACGTTAAAAAGAACCAGGTGACGTTTCAATGCGGAAACAGTTTCTTCCTTGCTGTCCCCGTACAGCTCTTTGATTGCCGGAGTCATTGCCTGTGCAAAAGCAATGCCCTGCATGCGTTCACCGCTCTGGGAGCAGCCGTTAAAAAGGAACCAGTTCCAGAAGATTTTTTTCAGAGCGGCAGTGCTCAGCTTTTTTTCAGCCATTGTTCCCTTCCTCCTCTTTCTTTGCCATAGCGGAAGCAATTTTATAATAGAACAGTGCGATAACGCCGCCGATTACAGCGATGGCGATAATCGGGAGTTTCAGATAGGTTGTAAGAATAAAACCTACCAAAAAAATTCCGATAAAGCTCTTATCCTTTACAATCATATTTAACAGCAGACCGATGCCCAGTGCGGGAAGCATTCCCGAAACAACGCTCAGGTAAGACTGTACTCCCGCAGGAATGGAGTTGACAACGCTCTGCATCATGGTGCCGCCAAAATAAAGAATCAGAAATGCCGGTACAAAGCGGCAGATAAAATTGAGTGCCTGGCCGCCGTAAACATTGCAGATTTTCATTCCTTTCAGGTTGCCCTCTTCTGCAAATTTGTCGGCGCGATGTACAAACACAACATTCAGTACCCAGGTGAGATTCCAGATCAGAACACCGATCATCGCAACCGGAACAGCCAGTGTTGCCGCAATAGACGGGTCGGCTTTGGACATAATAATGACTGCCGGTACAAGATAGCCCGCATAGTTGACATCGAACGGCAGAACTGCGCCGGGAGTGATAACGCCGATGTACATTGCCTGAAGCGTGATACCGATGGCCAGCGCCGTAGGTACGTCCCCCAGAATGATGCCGACAATCAGCGACGCGACCAGTGGCCTTCCGAGAGTGTACCAGCCGCCGGTCAAGCCCCCAATCCATGGAGAACCGATGGAGCCGAGGTATGCAAATAGTGCAATCAAAAAGATTTGTAGAATATGCATTTACTAACCCTTCCTTCAATTTATCATTTAAAGAGTGGATCCTACCCTTTAAAATACTAATGCCTGCTGTTCATAAAACCTTCCCAGCTTTTTTCCGCGCTGGTTGGGACCGTACGGAAGATTACTTTCATTCCGGCTTTTGCGAAGGAGTCAAGAACCTCCACATCCTTTTCGGTCAGGAAAAACACGGAAGTACCGGAGCTGACCTCGTGTTTGCTTTCCGGTTTCTTCGCCACATTTCCGATAATGATCATTTCTGCGCCGGTTAACTCCTGACGCAGTTCCTCAAGCTTTTCCGGAAACCGAAGAATCACCAGACGGTTTCCCGTCGTCTCTTTTTTTAACGCCTCTTTCGCCTGTTCAATCGTAATGACGCTGCATTTATATTTTTTCGGTACGGACATGGTCATGATTTGCTTCAGCATCTGATTATTTGCCGTTTTATCATCAATTCCGATAATCTCTGTGACATCAAGGTGATTGCACCAGGCAGCCATAATCTGCCCGTGGATCAGACGGTCATCAATACGAACAAAAACCTTTCCCATAATTGTTCCTCCTCTTTTTTAGTCTCGGACTGCGGCCTTGAACCGCCAGCGGTTTGGCCAGATTGCGATATTCTGATTGATTGTTGCGATTTGTGGTGTCTGGCATTACATTAGCATAAATCTTCTGTGCATTTCAACGAATTATTAATTTTCGACAAAAATTATCGTAATTATGAAATCAGACATATCCCCTTTCGAATTTTGTTAATATTTGATTAAATTTGATAAAAATCCATATTCCCTTTTGATTTGCTGTATAGTGGAGTCACAGTTCAGAATTAAATTTTATCTATAGTAATTTCAAAAGTAAGAACTGGAAAAACGGATTGTTGGAATTGCTATAAGGACACTGAACAAAATCAATTTATTACGGAGGACATTGGATATGGCAAGTTTCGAGTATATCATTACGGAGCCTATGGGCCTGCACGCCAGACCCGCCGGGCTTTTGGTAAAACAGCTGAAAAATTATATCAGCAGTGTTGAAATCAGCTGCGGGGAGCGCAAGGCCGACGCAAAAAAACTGTTTGCCCTGATGAATTTGGGAATTAAATGCGGAGACCGCGTTACTGTTACTGTGAGTGGAGAAGACGAACACAAAGCCGTACAGGAAATTCAGAATTTTTTTACTCAGAATATATAAACCGATCCGTTTTAGTCGTGCCAAAGCGGCGGGAAGGGGCTGGCATACATGCTGATACTGGAAGGAATGGGGACTTCACGGGGAATTGCGGACGGCAAAATTCTCATCATTGAAAGTGAGAATAACCCGCCAAAAATATTAGACGCCGTAAACTGCGAGGAAGAGCTTCAAAAATTTTACACCGCGAAGGAGCTTGCCAAATCCCAGCTCATGGCGCTATGCAAAAAGGCTTCGCAGGAAGTGGGGGATGAAACCGCAACGATCTTTGAGATTCATACTATGATGCTGAATGACACTGACTTTCAGGAGGCTGTCGAAGCGCGTATCCGGGAGCATCATAACAGCGCCGAGTACGCGGTTTATCTTATTGGAAGGGAATTTGCGCGCAATTTCAGCCAGATGAATGACAGCTATATGAAGGAACGTGCCGCCGATGTCATTGATATCTCGCACCGGATGATTCATATTCTAACGGGAAGCAGCGAAAAACCGCTGGAAAATATGCCCGGTACAGTTGTGATCGCTGCGGAGGATCTTATGCCAAGCCAGACCATTCAGCTGGATAAGAAAAAAATTGTGGCATTCATTACGCGCAACGGCTCGCAGGCATCCCACAGCTCGATTCTGGCCAGAAGTCTCGGAATCCCTTCGGTAGCCGCACTGGGTACGGGCTTTGCAAAACTGAACAACGGTGATTATGTAATTGTAGACGGTTTGGACGGAACCGTGATTATTGACCCTGACGTGATTACCAACGCACAGTACACAGTAAAAAAACATGCCTTAACCGAGCACGAGGAAAAGCTGAAAGCGCTGAAGGGGACGTCTGCACAGACAAAGGACGGATATAAAATTGAGCTGTGCGCAAATATCGGCCACCCGGACGATATCTTATCTGTTCTGGAAAACGATGCGGAGGGAATCGGCCTGTTCCGCAGCGAATTCCTGTTTTTGGGCAGAAATGATTTCCCCGCCGAGGAAGTACAATGTGAAGCATACGCATCCGTTCTGGAAAAAATGGGAGGAAAGCGCGTTGTCGTACGGACGCTTGATCTTGGAGCAGACAAACAGGCATCTTATCGGAATATCCCATGTGAAGACAACCCGGCCATGGGGTACCGCGCCATCCGGATGCAGCTTGATCGAACCGATTTGTTCATCACCCAGCTCCGTGCTTTGTACCGGGCTTCCGTTCATGGAAGGCTGGCAATTATGTTTCCGATGATTACCTCAGTAAATGAAGTGCAGTTGATCAAAAAACTGTGCGAAGAAGTTAAAAAGGATCTGACACAGGAGGGGATACCGTTCAGCGACTGCGTAGAGCTGGGGATCATGGTGGAAACTCCCGCCGCGGCGCTTACTGCCGACCGGCTCGCCGCGGAAGTGGATTTTTTCAGCATAGGAACAAACGACCTGACACAGTACACACTTGCGGCGGACCGCATGAATTCCAAGGTGGCCTATCTTTACGACTGCGGTCATCCCGCCGTGCTCCGGATGATCCGCTATATTACGGAACAGGCGCACAAGCACGGCATCTGGGTTGGCATATGCGGAGAAAGCGCGGCTGACCTTAGTCTGACCCAATATTATCTGCGGTTTGGAGTGGATGAATTGTCTGTTTCCCCTCCGGCTGTTTTGGAACTGAAGGAAAAAATCCAGAGCCTTGAGCTGGCAACATTGATGGAAAGTATTGATAATACTCTGGATTAGGAATACAATTAAAAAAAAGCTCGTATCTTAATAGAAAGATGCGGGCTTTCACTGTTTCCAAAAGGGAGGAATAAAATGAATTTATTGATGAAAATGAAGAGAATCAAGGACCTTTCACCCTCCGAACGGCAGGTGGTTAACTTTATTCTGAATAATCCGGGCGAAGCGGCCAATATGGGTGTCGTTGAAATTGCACAGAGAACTTATACCAGTACCAGCACGGTGATGCGTGTCAGCAAAAAGCTTGACATGGACAGTTTTATCGATTTTCGTATTCAGCTTGCCGCAGATATCAATGAATACCTCGAAAGCTCCGTCATGTATACAGCACAAACGCCGATTGAGAAGGACGATTCCCTTGAATCCATTATCGAAAAAGTTTCATCAAACAACGCACGTGCTGCCCTTGACGCAAAGAACCTGAATGAAATATCGGTGATTCGCAAAGTGGTCAAAATGATGGAGGAAGCGAAACAGATTGATTTCTACGGCACAGGCGTTTCAAACCTGATTGCGCAGGATGCATTCATGAAGGCGCTGCGGCTTGGTATTCGGGCAACGGCTTATTCATACTATTCTGAAATGGCCATTCTTTCAAAGGTGTCATCACCGGATCATCTTGCGTTTTTCCTCTCCTATACCGGCCAGACGGCAGATACCCTCAGTATTGCAAGAAACATACAGAAAGCGGGGGTGCCCTCTGTTTCCATAACCAGCATGACGGACAATCCGCTGATTGAGCTGTGTACGGTAAATCTTTTTGTGGATTCATTTGAATCTGTCTATCGTGTGGGCGGCATGAGCAGCCGGATTTCTACGTTGAATCTTCTGGATATTCTGTTTACCGCCTTCATCAACTCGAATTATCAGGAATTTAATGATATTATTGCAAAAACTTTTGTTCAGGAGACTTTTGACAACAACTCCCGTGATTCATAAGCTTCGGTATTTCTGCCGAACCGGGAATGTCGGCTCAATGACCGGCGTCCCCTCTGAATTGGGCATAACGCACATCCCGGCATACCGCCGCCAATTGTTTCCGGTAGGCTTCATCCATGCTTTCATCGGTAATCACATGGTCAAAATCGTCCAGCTGCGCATTCTGCATTAAATAAGTATGATCAAATTTTGTGGCATCCACGAGCAGAAATTTTTCCGTTCCGGCAGCCATCACCGCCTTTTTGGTGCTTGCATCCTCAACGGCAGGCTCCGTAACGCCGTTTTCAATACTGCAGCCGTGAGCGCCCATAAACACTTTATCGGCATGTACGCGGCTGTAAAATTCCGTGGTCAGGTTTCCAAACACACCTGCCGAAATATCGTCGTATTCGCCGGGAGCAAAAATTAATTTTACCTTAGGGTTGCCGCTGACAAAACTGACGGCGGGCATAGAGTTGGTGATTACCGTAACGCGTTTGCCGTCCAGATATTTGAGTACCTGCAGCGGCGTGGTGCCGCAGTCGATGATGATTGTCTCACCGTCGCACACAAAACCCGCAGCTATCTGGCCGATTGCCTGCTTTTGTACCAGCCGACAGCCGGATTTGGCGGCAAAGCTGGGCTCCTGCACAGCTTCTTTGTTCAGATATGCGCCGCCGTAATTCATGCTGATAAGCCCCTGGCGCTGAAAGATCTGCAGATCCCGGCGTACCGTCATGGTCGAAACGTCAAATTGTTTGGCCAGCTCCGCCAGCTCTACAACCCCATTCTTTTGCAGTAAATCAAAGATCGCCATGCGGCGTTCGGTTATATTCATTCCTCAAGCCTCCGTTGCGTTTCAGCTTTGAACAGCCATGGGTGTATGATCCTATTGCTGTTTACTCTATTGTACTGCATACGGCGCGCTTTTTCAAACCCTGCTTTCTCAACCGCCCACCGCCATTTTCAGACCCAGGCTGCGGCCGTACTCCAGCGCCCGGGTCACATCGCTGTCGGTGGCTTCCGGTACTTCTGGAATAGGATATTCCAAGCCTAAGTCGCGATATTTGCCCAAGCCCAGCCGGTGATATTTTAACAAATCCACCTGCTTGACGGCACCGCCCAGCGAGGCTGCAAATTTAAGCCGCTGCTTTAAATCGCTTTCCGCATCGTTCATGACGGGAACAACGATCAGCCGCAGAAACATTGCCTTGTCCATTTGCGCAAGACGACGGGCATTGTCCAGAATGATTTCGTTTCCTGCGCCGGTGCAGGCCTCATGAATCCCAGAATCGAACGCCTTGATATCGTACAGGATTAAGTCGGCAAGCTCCAAAGCGGGGCGGACCGCTTCAAAGTCCCATAACCCGGCGGTATCCAGCGCGATAGGAATCTCATGCCCTTTCAGCAAACGCATGGTTTCTAGCAAAAATGGATACTGCAGCAGGCATTCGCCGCCTGAAAAGGTAACGCCGCCGCTGCTTGTTTTGTAAAATGCCTCGTCTCGAAGCAGTTTTCTGGCCAGTTCCGCCGGCGTCATCTCACTGCCCTTTATTTCATAGGCATCATAGCTGCATACATCGGGAAGATCGAACAAATTGGTGCATTTTTCCCGGTCTATTTTGCAGCCGTCCGGTGTCAAAGTAATGGACCCGTCTGCCGCACAGCGGGCACAGGCACCGCAGCGCCGGCATTTCAGCACATGGTACATTACCTTTTTGCCCGGGCACATGCTTTCCGGATTCGAACACCATTTGCAGCGCAGGTTGCAGCCTGTCATAAAGACGGTTGTACGGATGCCGGGGCCGTCCTTGGTGGAATAATGCTGAATGTTTGTGATGAGGCCTGTCGTTTCGGACATAAATAGAATCTCCTTTTAAAAGGTGCCGGCTTCCGTTTTGGCGGGAGCCGGCATCCTGTTACCAGTTTTGTTCCGTGCGGGCGATGATGGCATCCTGCGCTTCCGGCATCAGAGTGCTGAACAGGGCGCAATAACCTGCCACACGCACCATCAGGTCCACATGGTTTTCAGGGTGCTTTTTGGCATCCTTCAGCGTTGCCGTGTCCACAACATTGAACTGATCGTGGAAAATATTCTTATAGCGCATGGCCTCGATAAAGTTTGTGAACTTTTCCAGATTATCTTCCCCCTCCAAAGCACCGGGAGCAAACCGCATATTCAGCAGCTGGCCTCCGGCCATTTTTTTGTTGGGGAGCTTGCTGACACTGTTGATCACGGAAGTGGGGCCGTCATGATCAGCGCCCAGGCAGGGGGACGCGCCCTCGTTCAGAGGCTTGCCTGCCAGACGGCCGTCCGGCGTTGCGCCTACCTCAAAGCCGTTGGGCACATAGCTGGTGATGTTGCTGGTCGACATCGTATACCGGCAGCCGACGGGGCCTTTGCCGTTGCGGTCGGTCGTATAGTTGGGCAGTAATGCAAGATAGCTTTCGTACACATCCCCCACAATGTGATCCACATAGTCGTCGTCGTTGCCAAACTTGGGCGCATTGCGGCACAGTTTGCGGACGCGGGCGCCTTTTTCCCCTTCAAAATTGGAATCCATAGCGGCACGCAGCTGCTCCATAGTCAATACCCTGTCGTCAAAGACCAGTTTCTTAACAGCGGCCAGGCTGTCGCCAACCACGCTGGGGCCAATGTTCGACTGGCTGATGTAGTCGAATTCGGAGCCGCCGTTTTTCAGGGTCTTGCCTCGTTCCAGACTGCTGTTGACGGTGCAGCTTGCAAACGGGTCGGCGTCGTGATATTTCAGGCTGCGGTCGCAAATCATATCACAGTCGACAGCCAGCTTCATGTAGAAGTCCAGTGCCCTGCACCATTCGGCCCACAGCTCATCATAGGTCTTGTAATCGATATTGCGATCGTTCTTCCCTGTTATGCTGAACAGCTGGATTCCGGTAGCCGGGTCCATGCCATTATTCATGATGAGTTCCAGAATTTTGCCGAAATTGATGTAAGTCATGCCGGTAGCGCGGTGTCCCCACCGACCGGGGATAGCGGTTTCCACACAGCCCATGGAAGCGTAGTCACGGGCGGTTTCAATGTCGATATCCAGTGTCATCATGGCGGGGATACAGACTTCGTCGCAGAACATGCTGGGCATGCCGAAGCCTTTGCGGATCAGGCGGGCGGCGTCCTGAATCAGGCTGTGCGGGGTATCCCTGCAAAAGCGCACGCTCAGGTTCGGGTCCGGCAGACGGCTCTGGTTCATGGCCTCCAGGCACAGGTAGCTGATATCGTTGGTGCCTTCCGTCCCGTCCGGCTTCATGCCGCCCACCATCAGGTTGCTGTACAGGGGATAGCCGCCGCTGTACTGAGTGTGGTCCCAGGGGCGGATTTTATTCAGACTGTTGGCCATGATGAAAAAGTGCGTAATGATCTCCAGCGCCTTTTCCTTTGTAATTTTGCCCGCGTCCAGGTCTGCCTTGTAGTAGGGATAGATATACTGGTCGAAGCGGCCAAAGCTGAAGGAATGACCGTTGGATTCGATCATCATCAGCAGATGGGTCATATAGACGGCTTCCACAGCCTCATAGAAGCTGCGGGCGCCGCCCTCCATATAATCCTCGAAAATCGTACCGATTTTCTCCAACTCGGATTTCCGCTTCGCGTCGGTCTCTTCGGCGGCTTTTTCTTTGCAAAGCCTGGAGAAGCGCTTAATATACTTCAGAGCCGCATTCATGCTGATGATGGCCGCGTTATAGAAATCTTTTTGCTCCTGAGTCAGTTCCGCGTCCTTCAGTTTTTCCTCCGAAATTTTGGCTATGCCGCCATAGCCGACCCGCAGCACAAATTCATGGTTGGGAATGATATGGCCGTCACCGGACATGCTGATGCCGCCGCGGTGCAATACGCCCTGCGTCTCGGCTTGAAGGTTGATGTCGGGCAGATTGCGCAGGACTTCGTCCTGATGGGTCTTTCCCTGCCAATAAGGCTGCAGCCTGCGCAGACGTTCCTTGGTCTCTTCGGTGATGTTAAAGTAATCGCCGCTGCGCTTTTCAAATTCATCCAGTTCCTCAATCACCCAATTGAAGGAATACTCCGGGAAGACAGGCGCGGCAAAATTGCGGCCGGCCTGGTTCCCAATGATCAGGGAATCCGGTTCTATGTAGATCGTCATCTGTGTCAGAATCGCATCAAAGGCCTTCGCGCGGCGCAGTATAATCGGTTCGCCCTCTGTTTCACGATAGCTTTTAGTGATGATCTCGGCGCGTTCCGGGCAGATGGTAGGCACGCGATGGTTCATCCGGTTCTGGAACCGGGTGATGCGCGCAAAATCGCAGTCGTCATTTTCAGGCTGAAAGCTCAAAAATTTTATCATATTGATATCTCCTCCGTAAAATCGATTGCTCCTCTTTCATTTGTCCAGATCACAGATCGTCACATTTCCGCGAACTGCAACCCAGTCCTGATAGAAACCCTCCACGGCCTGCCGGATACAGTCCGCGCCGAAGGCGCTGTGCAGCAGGCCGGGCTGTATGGTGACGGCATGGGCGCCGGCCAGCAGAGCGTCGTTCACCTGCTCCATGCTGTGGAAGCTGGCTGCCAGAATCTTGGTGGCGCTGCTGCTGCCGTCGATCATTTGGCGGAATGCGGAGATGGTGTCGCGGAAATCGATATCTAGGTCGGCCATACGGTTGCAGTAGGGAGCGATGAAATCCGCGCCTATGGCAATGGCCATAAAACCCTGAATTTTGTTATAAATGGCGGTGGCGGTAATGCCCACGCCCTCGGCTTTTAAAGAACGCATGGCTTTTAGGCCTTCCTCGTTGGCCGGCACCTTGATAAATACCTTGCCGTCCACATTTTTCAGAACGGCATGCGCTTCGGTGATCATGCCGTCGGCATCCGGCGCGGTTACCTGTATGTGCAGGGTCCTGTTCATACCGATGATTTCGCGCACCTTACGCATATGCTCAAACAAGGGGACATTGCCTTCGGCTTTTAAAATGCTGGGGTTGCTGGTAACACCCGTAATCGGATAGACGGCAGAATATTTTTTAAGATCTTCCAAGTTAGCGCTGTCCAATAGAAATTCCATTATGAATACCCCTTCCTTACTGTAATTTACCTGATAACAGTGAAGCACCTCTTTGCCTATAGTATAACATCATTTATCATATAGTCAAGTTAAATTATGATAATAACTGCAACTTCAACGGCTTGCTGCTTTTTCATACAACAAAAATCCATGTGCCGGGAACTGGACCGGTACATGGATTTTTACGTGGGGGCACCCGGAGCCTTCAGGAAAAGGACATTGACATTTCAAGGCTTACCGTGGCAAAATATTGGAATGAGATTGGAATCTCCGTGGCGGAAAAACGTAAAATATACAAGTGAAGGCCATGGCCTACATAGAAAGAGTCCGGACGCCGTTCGCGTTCGGACTCTTTTTTATGCCGTCAGAAAAAGCTGACCTGCTCGAATTCAGGCGCCTTTTTTCGCTCGAAAGCGGTTCCCTCCGAAAGAAGGTCGGTAGGGAGGCCGGAGAGGAAGGGCGAGCGTAAGGAGGAAGTCAGCAGGACCAGTTCGTCCTGCCCTCTGGTCATGCCGACGTAAAAGAGCCGGCGTTCCTCGTCCGGGTCGCAGTCGCCCCGCCGGTTCTTCAGCGGGATGACCCCGTCCTTTATGCCGCTCATAAACACAACGGGGAATTCGAGCCCCTTGGACGCGTGCAGGGTCATAAGCGAAACCGCGTCCGGCGAATAGATTTTTCCGCCGCTGCGCACCACGTCGCCTTCCCGCCCGAGCAGAAGATTCTGCAGGAGGGAGGGCATTTTTTCGTGCAGAACGGCCATGTTGAGAAACAGCTCCATGCTGCGCACCTCCTGAAGACCGTTGTCGTCAATCCAGGCTTCAATCAGTTTTTGCGGTTTCTCGCTGCGGACCAGGGGCTCGTATTTGCGGAGCAGCCCGGAGAATTTCTGTGGATTTTCCGGAGAGGCGGGGAACTTCTCCAAAAGTGCCAAAACGGACGAGATGCTTTTGTCCGTTCCGGCGTAGTCCTCCAGCACCCGCTGCATTCGGTCGCCGGGGCAGACCTCCCATTCCTTCAGGCACAGTCGCAGGGAGATCAGGTCTGCGGGGTCAAGCAGAAAGCGGAAAAAGGCGACCGTTTTGCGCACCTCGTGGTCGGAAAGGAAATCATCCCGTCCGGCGACCAGATATGGAATGCCCTCTTTCCGGAGGCACTGCTCCAGAAGTTCCGCCTGGCGGTTGGTCCGGTACAGCACGGCGATGTCGGAAAAGCTCCTCGTTTGTTCCTGAACCGGCTTTTTTCCCTTGGGAAGGGACGAGGTGTGCGCGTCGAGCATATCGATTCCGCCGACCATACGGTTGATCTCCTTGGCAATGAAAATCGCTTCCGGCAGATCGCCGTCCGCTTCCAGAAGGCGCACCCGTACGCCGCTGTCCCTTTGTGCCTTGAAAGGCGGTTCCGCGGTGCCTTCCTCCGCCAGAACAGACCGGGCGCATCCGATGATTTCGGGCGTCGACCGGTAATTCTGCGTGAGCCGGATCTGCCGCGCTCCGGGGTAATCACCCAGAAACCGATCAAAGCAGCGGGAATCTGATCCCCGGAATCCGTAAATGGACTGGTCGGGGTCCCCGATCACGAAAATTCCCGCGCTGTTTTTGCCCCATTCCCGTATCAGACGGTACTGGACGGGATTGATATCCTGAAATTCGTCTACCAGAAGATGGGAAAAAGCGTTTCTGAGTTTTTTCTCCTCCCTGTTTCCCAGTTCCCCGCTTTCGAACAGTTTCAGCGTGTTCAGGAGGATGTCGTCGTAGTCCAATACGCCATACTGCAAAAGCTGCCCGCAGTACCGGTCATAGACCCCCGGCGGGACCGCTTCATCCTCCTCCGGCAGGCGCGCGCCGCTTTTGATGAGGGAAATCCCTTTTAAAACATCCCGCGGAGATGTTTTGAGCCGGAGGTCCTTTAAAAGGTCTGCAAGAATGGAAAGCGCGTCCTGCTCGTCGATGATTGTGGGATTTGCATCCCCGTTTTTTCCGGATAGAGTCTGCAGGCAGATGGAGTGGAACGTCCCGATGTGCATACTCCTGACGGTCCGTCTGTCCCCGAAATACGCGGCAAGGCGGGAGCGCATTTCATCCGCGGCCCGGTTTGTAAACGTCACGGCGGTAATTTGCGCGGGGGATGCACCGCATTCCCGGACGAGGCGGACAATCCGGCTCACAAGCGTCCGTGTTTTGCCGGTGCCGGGTCCGGCGATCACCGCGACGGCGGGGTCGGAGGCGGAGACGGCCTCCCGCTGTTCCTGATTTAACCCGCTGAAAGCGTCCGGACCGACAGCTGAAGCTGCGCTCGCCCCTTTTTTCCGGGACGGGGTGTTCGCCGCTTCCGAACCCACCGGGGCTTTATCCAATTGTTTTTTTCGCTTTCCTGCATTCCCCGGCGCGGACGTGCCGCCCCGCTTTTCCTTGAAAAGGCATAGCTGGCCGGAAAGCAGGCCGATCTCCTGCTGATCCAGAATTTTGATCTTTCCGTATTCCCCGTCGAATCCGGGCAGAACCGTTACCTTCCCGTCGCGGAGCCGGCGGATGCCCTCGGCAACCAGCGGGCCGGCCGCAAGCTCAATGTCGCCGGGCTGCGCCTTGCGGAGAATAAAAAGCTCCGGCCCCAGATTACGGATCAGGTCTTCGTACTTTTCCCCGACCTTCTTGCTTGCGGCAGTAAGACCGACCGACGCCGCAATCACCTCCCGCAGGGGGACGAGGCTTTCAAAATGCTTGGCGAAACGGGGGACAAAGCCTTCTTTTCTGTCCGCAAGCGACTCCACCCGATGAAGCACCCCCACCGTAATCCTACCGCCGCACACAGGGCATACGCCGGACGCGGCAAGGGTATCCGCCGGTTTCAGGCATACCCCGCAGTTTCGGTGCCCGTCATAGTGGTACTTTCCTTCCTCGGGGAAAAACTCGATCGTACCGGAAAACTCCTTTGTATCACGGTTTTGAAGTGCCCGCGAGATATCCGGGTAGGAAAGGCCGGTGTCGAAAATGTTTGCCTCCCGTGCGAGATTCGCCGGGGAATGCGCATCCGAATTGGAAACCAGCGTAAAGCGATCCAGCGCGGAAATGCGCCAGTTCATGGGCGGGTCGGAGGAAAGTCCTGTTTCGAGCGCGTGGATGCGACCCGTCAGGTCACCGAAGCATTCCTCAATATCGTCAAAGCCGGAATAGGCGCCGAACAGGGAGAAATGAGGAGTCCAGATGTGGGCGGGAATAAAGATGGCGTCGGGGCATACGTCCAGCGTGATTTCCAGAAGGTCCCGGCTGTCGAGTCCCAGAATCGGCCTGCCGTCGGAGTGCAGGTTGCCGATGGCCTCCAGCCTGTGAGAGAGGGCTTCGGCACTCTCCAGACCGGGAAGAAGAATCAGATTGTGTACCTTCCGCACCTTTCCGTTCTTCTTATAGATGGAACTGATTTCGCCGGAGATCATGAAGCGGGGGTTCAGGTTTCCGCCCGCGATACCGTCCTCCCGGCGGAAACCGTCTTTGAGAGTATAAAGTCCTTCCTCGGCAGGGACAAGCTTTTCCCGGAGCTCCTCCCGCCAGGCCGGATGGGTGAAGTCCCCTGTCCCGATCAGGTCAAGGCCCTTGCGCCGCGCCCACAGCTCCAGCATTTCGGGAATGCAATCCCTGCTGGTTGCCCTGGAATATTTTGAATGGATATGAAAATCGGCAATAAACATGATGAACACCTGCATTTTATCATAAACTTGTACCCATTATAACATAAGTCGCTCCTCATTGTTTATAGAAATGCAAAGTGTGATCTGGCGTTCTGAACTTCAGCTCATTTTCAAACCAGAAGATGCAAGTATTTTCACTTTACGGTTATAAACGAAACAGCGGCGAAGCGCCGCTGCAATAGGGGAGGCTGTTTCTCACGCCTCGCTGTTTTCACTTTGCTGCCGGACTATTTGGCTGATGAATTCGGCGCCCTTGGAGACTCCGATGTCCTGCTTCAGCTTTGCGCCTTCCCGGAGCGCAAAAAACTTTTTGAGCTGTTCCGGCGGCATCAGGTACATACCGCTCAATCGCCGAATCTCCGCGTCATATTCCTCGTCGGTCGCTTCCAGCCCTTCCGTCCGGGCGATAGCCAGCAGCGTTAACCGGGAGCGCAGCTGCTCCTTTGCGGCTGCGGCAAATTCCGCAAGCATTGTTTTCTCGTCGGAGCCGCTTTCTTTATAATACTCCGCCAGTGACTCCTGATTCATTTCCAAACGCCGCTCAAATTCCCGCGCCATGTCCATTGCCCGTTCGTTGATCATGGTTTCCGGTATTTCAATGGCGCTTTGATCGGCAATACGGCTGATCAGGGCAGACTGCAAAAGATACCGGCGCGTGGAATCCCGCTCGCTTTCCGGAATCTCCCGAACGGCTTCTTCGGCCTTTTTTCGGTCTTCCTCCGTCAGGAGGACGGAGCGGTAATCGCACAGCTTGGATTCGGGGTGAATTTTGACCCGCGCGGAAAACACAAGGTCGCTGCCCGGCTCGTTTTGCTCTATTGTTACCACGGGGGTATAGTAAATTTCCTCCGAGTATTCGGAAGCGGCCTTGCAGTAAGCCTCCGAAACCACCTTGTCCACGGCCGGCCTGGTAAATACAGCCCTGCCTAAATAGGCCTCCAGCATTTTTCGGTCCGCCCTGCCCTTTCGCACGCCGGGTATCTCGTACTTGTCCTTGTTTGTCCGGTAAACTGCTTCCAGTATGGCGTCAAACTCTGCGGACGGAACGATAAAACGGAAACGAATATTGTTGCGGTCTATCTGTTCCGTAGTGTATTTTGTCATTTCAGTGTCCTCCGGGAAATTATCAGATTTTATTATAGCAAAAGTCGACGACGGGTTTTGCAATCTCCTGCAGCGCCTCCATGTCAAGCACCTGAATATCGCCCGTCTCCAAGCGGTTCATGATGCCGTCCTCCTCGAACCGGGCCAGCAGATTATACAAATTCCGCCGACTGATTTTCAGATATTCGCAGATGTAATAAATGCTGTGAATCCGGCATATGTCATCCTTGGTTTTTTCAATGACATAGAACGCGAACTGCTGGCGCTGTGTGAACAGACCCCTCATCAGCTCCTTTTTATACATGTCGTATAAGCGGGCATTGGTCTTCATATAAAAATGGCGGCTGAAGTCCTGCGTATTCAGCAAGCTGCGAAAGATTTCCGCCGGAATGCGGATGAGGGTGCTGGCAAGCATGGTGATGCTGTCGCAGTAGAAGTTCTGCCCGTAGAAATTGCTCAGGTGCCCGACATAATTGTCTTCGTCGATAATATCCACCAGCAGTTTTTTCCCATTCTGGGTAGTCGCTTCCACTTTCACACGTCCGCTGACCAGGTACCAGACATCTTCGACATTCCAGGCGACACGGGTGACGTATTTGTTCCGATTGAATTTATAGAGCTTGCACAGTTCGGGATAACCTTTTATTAACGGATAGATTGTCGTATCCTCAAGTATCATGTCCTACCCCTAATTCGCCTTTGAGCCAAATCAAGCCCGGCATATGTTGAGAGTCAGTGTTGTTTTATTTGATATAATATATATTCGCAGGAAAACGGTCTATGAATTGTCCGGAAAACTCCGGTATTGATATTGAATATATATATGTCGCATAAAAAACGCTGGATTTTACCAAATCTTCTATCGAAAGCATACAGCCGATTCGTTCCAAAAAAAATTAGGCCGTAGTTGTAATTTGTACTTACAACGGGCCCAAATATACGACTGAAATCGTAGAAAACCGGTTTTATAGGCGGTAGGTCTGATACTGACTGTAGGGGGAAACATCTGGTGAATCGTTTACGGCAGCTGTCGCCGTATATTGGCAGGGCATAAAGGGCTGCTGCCTGTTTTAACCGGACAACAGGCCCTTTATGCTGCCATATGGTTTCGTCTGACTTTTTAGAGTCGGTTCATTTGCGCAGCTCATCACCTTTTCCCTGTGTTTTTGTTTTACGCGCTTCGCAATGCTCTTCGGCTTGCTCAAGGGAATCCCAGCCCTGGAACCGCAGCTGGTTTCGTCTGACCTCTGTGGTCAGATTCCGCCCCTCGGTTTTGCAGCGAAGAACAAAATCATGATAAAGTGTTTCCGTCCTGTCTGAATAGGTAGCCAGTTCACCGCGCATGTAGGTTTCTACCGAAGTATCGTTCGGTTTGTCCTGAGAGGAGTAAATCGGACGTCCCTGCCCGCCAATAAAGGGATAACTTTCCGCAAATTCCCCGGCCCAAGCGACCTGAATCGCTATGGTTTCTTCCATCCGGCGGATTTTATCCACCGCGAACACCGGGAGAACATGCTCTACCTTTTCAAATTCCTCCGGGAGCGCAAACAGCATCATCCACGCATACTTCTCAAAGAGCAGATTTCGGCCGGCCTTTTCCGCATCCTTTAAGTCCTCGAGATAACTTTCCAGAATCTGATCCGGCCAGACCAGAAACTGGCTGGCGCGCATCAGCCGGAAAGCGTCAAAATGATCCTGACACCATGCTCTGCCGCCGGTATTGTTCACCTTGTCGAGCATTGCATATTCCTTTTGAACGATATCTTCTATTATTTCTTTCATGGCTTCACCTGCTTACGCAGTTGTTTTCTCCTCATCGGAAACTTCTTCACCTTTGATCTTGAGCGGCATGGTGAATGCCAGAACCATGGAGATGAGGTAAGCGACGAGGCAGAAGATCAGAGCAGGGATGTAGGAGCCGAAATGATCCTTGAACCACGCGCCCATAAAGGTTCCGAAGGAGGGGCCGATCCCCATGACGACCAGAGTCGCCAGACCCCAGATACGGCCAAGGGTCGCGCCGCCGAAGATGGAACCGGCGTAGCCTGCGCATCCGCCGGGCTCAATGCCCCAGTAGATGGCAAGGAATATCATAGAGATAATGCACAGGGGCAGGCTCTTCATGAGAAGAAGGGCGACGCCGACAGCACCGCAGGCCGGCCCGATGATAAGCATAAGCTTACGGGCTTTGCGCTCGTTGCCGAAGGATTTGACGAGGTTGTCGGACAGCTTGCCGGTCAGAGGCATTGCGAAAATACCGGCGATACCAATGATCAGATAGATGTTGGAAGCCTGGTCGAGATTCATACCCATATCCGTCTGGAAGAAGCTGACGACCTGGGACCATACGAGGAATTCACCGGCCATAGCGGTCAGGAAGCAAAGAATGGTTACCCAGATGGCGTAGGTCTTAAACGCTTCGCCGACCGTCCAGACTTTCCTCTTGGCGGGTGCGGAGCCTTTGCCCTTGAGGGAATTCAAGCCGAAAGCCTCTACGCCGTACTTGTCGGGGGTCTGCTTGGCGATAAGGGAGGCGATGATGAGGAAAACAGCCATAATAACGGACAGAATCTTCATGCCTGCGCGCCAGCCCATGCTGACGAGCACGCTTTTCAGAACCAATGTGAGCAGAAGCTGCGCCATGGGAGCACCCATGAAAGCAAGGCCCCACATGGTGCCGTAACGGGCGCCGACATACCATTTTCTGCAGGAGACAGTGGAGGAGACCCACAGCATANNAAGCCACGTTAACGAGAGAAGTCAGGAAGAACCCCAGAAAGCAGCAGACGGCGCCGATGGCGTAGGTCGGCCTGCAGCCCTTCTTGTCGACAAGGGATCCGCTGAAGAAAGCTGTGATGGCGTAAACAGTCATCATTAAGCAGTAGCCAAGAGAAACCTGAATGGTGGTCCAGCCGGTGTCTGCGATAATCATCTTCTGCATAATCGAAAAGCTGGAACGGTAACCGAACAGGCAGAAAACAGCCAGCCAGGCGGAAATAACGGTCATAAGGCCATAGGTGTTGGCTTGCTTCTCGGAGATAGGTGCCATTGATTTTTCCTCCAATTCGACAACTTTTTTTATTTTGGGCTTGTTGTGCAAGAGAATTCGCGTTTGCAGAGACGCGAAAGGAAGTGACGGATTAGAACGGGGTGTCTTCGCCAATATAGCAGGCGATGTCGTTTTGCAAATAGAGCTCCTGAAGCTCTTTCATACGCTCGTCGGTCATATCGCCGTGGTCGGCATATTCGTAAGGGGTGCCGAGCTGTTCCCACTTCGTGCCGCCCATGCGGTGGAATTTGAGAAGATTGATTTCATAAAGATCATTTTTGTTCATGAAATCGATGACCCTCAGCGCGTTTTCCGTGCTGTCGTTGTAGCCGTGAATCGTGGGCTGACGAAGCACCAGCCTGCCGTCCCAGCGGGACTGCGCAAGAGCGGAGATATTGGATAGAATCGGCTCGTTGCTGACGCCGGTTCCCCATTTGTGTTTCTCGTCGTCCATGTTTTTCACATCGACAAACGCGAAATTAATGTACTTCATGATGCTGAGAAAGACTTCCTGTTTCACGAAGCCGCAGGTCTCTATTGCCATGTGCATCTGCAGTTCATGGCACCGCTTGAGCACTTCAAGCAGATATTCATGCTGCAGAAGCGGTTCGCCGCCGCTGAACGTCACGCCGCCGTCCGACCCCCAGTTGGCAAAATCACGCAGGAGGATGTGCATCAGTTCTTCAACGGTCAAAAAACGCACGCACTGTTTGAGGCTGTTGGCCGCACAGGATTTGGAACATTCAATTGTCTCACATTCATTGCAGATGACCCAGTTCAAAGAAGGCTTTCCGGCTTCATCGAATTTGATGGAGCCGGCCGGGCATGCATTTTCACATGCCCGGCAGCCCTGATCCCATTTGCAGGATCGTTCTGAAAACATAAGATGCTTCTTACGCCCCCAGCTTTCCGGGTTGGCGCACCATCTGCATCGCAGCGGACAACCAACGAAGAACACATTCGTCCTACAGCCCGGACCATCATGAACGGAGTAACTCTGAATGTCAAAGATCATACCGGTCAGATCATCCATTGAGTTGCTTCCCTTTCAACTTTTTTATTTTTGCAGATAATGCTCGCAGCAGAAGGCGCCGTTCTGCGCATAAGTCCAGTTCTCCTTTTCAAAGCCGGAGCAGGTGCCGATACCGTATTTATCCGGTTTGGAGAAGTTTGTGCAGTTGGCACAGTGGAAGCCTTCCTTGAATTTGGGACAGGCGTCGCTGCCTTCGCCGTCTAGGGGAACGATCATCTTGGTGAGGGCGCACATTCCCTTTTCGCAGTCAAGGTTCAGAAAATTAGCGCAGTCATTATGTTTCATAATTTTACCTCCATTAATTTACTTTCAGTTCAAACTGTTCAAAGCCGGATCGACCTCCGGAATCAGGCGTCATATTCGGTTCTGTAGATAACCTCGTCCTGAATAGGTTTGCCGATCTCGCACCAGTACTGCGTGAAGCCGGCGACACGAACCAGCAGGTCACGGTAATCATCTGGCTTCTGCTGCGCGGTGCGGAGTGTCTGGGAGGAAGTGATGTTGAACTGGACATGGAATCCGCCCTTGCGCATATAGGCACGGATGACGTCAAGCAGCTTCTTGGTACCGTTAATGCCCTTGACGGCGGTCGGATGAATCTTGACATTCATCTGAGAGTTCTGGCACATTGCGTGGTCGTAGCAGGTGGCAGACTCAAACACGGCGTAGATGCCGTTCTTGTCGGTGGTGGGAGCGGGGGACATGGAGCCGTCGGCGTAGGTGGTGCCGGCAAGGCGGCCGTCGGAAGTGGCAAGGGTGATGCCGCCCTGCGGACCGTGTGTGGAGACGGAAATCTGGCACATATAGTACTGCTTGCCGTAATAGGAGCGCAGTCTGAGCATTTCAGGCAGCATGCGGTCCTCGTAATCCTTCAGGATGCTGTCAACGTAAGGATCGGCGTTGCCGTACTTGGGAGCGTTGACACAGTCGTAGAAGATTTTCTCGTACTTGGGAGCGCTCTCTGTGGCCTCGCGGCGGTCGGGAGAGAACACGCCGGTTTCGAAAGCGGTCTTGAAGCCGAAGTTGTTCATCAGGGCGTCGGTCATCTCTTCAAGGGTGTACTTCTTGTCGTCGTACACGTTCTTCTTCAGAGAGGCCATGGAGTTGATGAAGTTGATGGTGCCGCAGGACTCAAAGTTGATGGAGCCGTTGTAGCGGGCGCCGCAGTCGCCGATGTGCTGGCCCTTCTTGAAGCAGTCGGCCTTCAGCAGGGACTGGACAACAGGAGGATTGATCTTTCTCCAAACGTCCATCTGGATGTTGTTGATCTTGTTGGAAACTTCCAGAAGCTCGCGCATCCAAGCCATCCAGACCTCCCAGACTTCCTCAAAGGTTTCAAGCTTCTTGTTGTGGGGCTCGAACACCTTGATGCCCGTACGCTTGTCAACGCCGTTGGTGAGCACGAGTTCAAGCAGCTTGGGCAGGCCGGTGAAGTGGATACCGGTGCCGGCTGTAGGAGCGGCGCCGCCGGGGATCATCCAAACCTTGCCGTCGTAATCCAGCGGCTGGAAGCAGCCGGGGGAGGATTCAAGGCAGCCGCCGAGGCACCATGCGCGGGCGTCGTAAATGTTCATGCCTTCGTCGTGATACTGGCGGAGCATATAGTTCATACCGCCCTGATTGTTCATCCATGCGGGGTAGCCCATGCCGAGCTTGCAGCAGCGGGCGCACTTCATGAGGAAGTCCTCAGGCGTCTTCTCATCGTACAGGACGGACAGTGTGGGCTGCGAGGTTCTGGCTCTCATACCTGCTTCGACAAGCAGGTACTCCAGCGGAGTGACAGCGGTCAAACCGTCGTAGTTCAGGCCGCCCAGGGACAGATTGTTGAAGGTGTTGCCGGACAGAACACCGCCGGTGACGCCGGAGGAG
>DENA01000025.1:0-75008 GCA_002359465.1 Ruminococcaceae bacterium UBA2656 | reverse complement strand
GTCTTCGTTCACAACGCCGAGATGGCACAGGAAGGTCATCTGCAGGGCCTCACGGAAGGAAGCGGGCTTTTTGTGAGCGACATTGTGCATGACAGCGGCGATCTCTTCGTATTCCTTTTTCTGGACGGGGTCGCTTTCAAGGCCGGCCAGATAGGTAGCACGCTTGGCATAGTTGTCGGCCCACTGGGACATGCCCTTGGTGATTTCCTTCATGGCTGTGTAGTAGTAGCCGCGGCTCATGCCGAGAATACCGTCGTTACCGGCTTCACCGAGGGTTTCACCGATCTTCTCGTCGCACAGCTCAATGATGCGGTCGAAGCCATACTGTAAAGGCATATAGTAGTTGATGACCTCACGGCCCTGAGGAATGGCCCAGGAGTCGAACATGATCAGAACGCTGTCCCTGTAGGCCTTCCACTTGTTGAATTCCGGAACAAGCTTGGAATAACGATCGCTGACGGACTCAACGGAGCCGTTGTCCCAGTACTTGGAAACCTTCACCAGACAGGGAATTTCCTCTTTGCGCATACCGAACTTCTTGGCGATGGAAACAACGTTGCCATAGTTCTGGGTGACGTTTCCGCCGCCGGCGCCGACGATGGAAACAGCATCGGCAGCAGCCTCCGGGGGAGCGTCTACCTCGTTCATAAGGGCTTCAGCAGCAGCATTGAAAAAGGAAGCGTCGACCCAGGGAAACGGGAAAGCGCCGCGCCAGTTCTTGGTTTTGTTCATAACGAGCTTTTCACCCGGCCAAATGGTGGGCGTGTGGCGGGAAAGAGCGGCGCCGTAAGCCTTCGCCCGGCGGATCACGGGAACGTCGCCTTCATTTTCCCACCAGAAGCGATTGTACCAATACGGAATCTCCATGTCGACGGTGTTTTTCATAAGGTAGTAGATGTTGATCAGTTTCGTGAAGCGCTCGGTCGGTTCGGGGACATCCGTTTCGGTGAAATTATCAACCGGCGTGACATCCAGACCGCGTCTTTTCAGAATTTCCTGAACTCTTGATTCATTTTCCATTATGATCCTCCTTAATATTTTGTTTGTGGGGCTCTGAATGTGTAAACAATCATAGCACTTCCGCCACGACCGAATTAGTAAAAATTGCACATTATCTTGCACTGAAAAACAAATAATTTAAACGATATGTGCAAAGTGTACGGGATGTGAAATTTGCTGCCGAAATTCGGACGCCGATTTTTTGCTTATTGCACAAGACGTCCGATGCTTCGGGCACCGGATCGCCGACGTCGGAAGAAAAAACGGGTTTCCTTGGTGCTTTTGTAAATAATATGATATTTTTATGATATTTCGGAGTTGATTTTGTCATTTTTGCAAGATATAATGATAGCTGAAACCAAATAACCTTGACGGTTCGATCGGGGAGGCCCATATGAAAGCCGAAACTCAGATGAAATGCAGAGAATGGATTTCTCTATTCGGGAAAAATAAGCTGCAATCGCTGCAGGACAGATGCGCAACTTTGTTTAATATCAGTTTAGGACTTGTATCACTTGACGGCGAGCCTATTACGGTCTGGTCAAATTCATTGCTGGCCTGCGAAAAAATCGAATCGGGCAATACGGAAAGCTGCATGCGTGAACGGCAGCGCGTTCTAAAATACGTCTGCGAAAAACGCAAATCCGTCAAGAGTACATGCTATATGGGGATCGTTAATTTTGCCTGTCCCGTTATCTATTGCGGGGAATTGGTGGCCATATGTCTCGGCGGCGGAATAGCGGTGGAGAACGGGCTTGGCTCAGAACAGGATACACCGCTGGATATTCCGAAAATTGCGAAGGAAAAGCTGGATGAAATTATCAATCTGATCGACTGTGTGGTCAATATTTTAAGCCCGACAGAGAATGTCGAGGAAAAAGAGAACGGCAGCCGGCAGGAGAAGAGGCCGGCAAATGATTTGCTCCTTTTGAAAAACAAGCTGACGATGAGGGAACTGGAAGTAGTCAGACTGATCAATTATGGGCTGTCCAACAAAGAAATCTCCATGAAGCTCAACATCAGTGAAAAGACAGTGAAGACACATATATCGAACATATTGAGAAAGCTGAAATTAAAGGACAGGCTTGAAGTAATTCTTTATTGTAAAAATTGTATTAACTGAATTGGATGAAAAAAATGTCTATTTACAGAAAAATGCTGATCTTTACTTCGGTTATCATCATCGTTCCGATGGCGATCATTCTCTTTTTGTCCAATACCATATTGGACAACCAGATCAATCAATCGGCTGAAGAATACCTGAAAGAAGCTTTTGTCATTGCCAACAATCTGCTTTCAAGCCGGATGGAGGAAATGGGCAGGCTGTCCGCCGGTATTACGGAATCCGCGGATTTTGATAGGGAACTGCAAAACAGAGATAAAGAAAGCATATACGGCTTTTTGAATAATACCTGTAAGGTTTATTCCTATATAGACTTTTACGCGCTGTACGATGCGGATAAAAACCTGATCATAAACAAACCCTCCATTCGGAACGCCAATGCGAAAAGGCTGGGCCAGCTGCTTGCGGAATCGGAGAAGAGCCGGGATGCAGTGACCTCCGTTGAATCATTTGACCTTGAAGATTTATTCGGTCAGGGGACTGCCGATTACCTGAAATTCAGAGTGTATGTCAACGATCAGCATGAGTATCTGAAGAAATGCCTTACTGCCGTAAGCGTATATGCCATTCGCAATCGCGAAGGAAACGGAGTTTCCGGATATCTTGTTATGGGAGCGATTCTGAACAACAGCCGTTATTTGCCAACGGCTTATTCCGACAGTGTTCCAAATTCCTACCTTGCGCTTTCGACCGAAGGAATACGGGTCGCGTCCAATATCGCCAGCCCGGAAAGCGAAAATTATATTGGAAGCCCAATGCCCGTCTCCGTCACCACACTGGAGGGAACCAACAATGTATATTTTGGAAAAAAGAATTTTGGAGGGGAAATTCACATTTATCTGGATAAGATGATTACCAATATCGACGGTGAAGATGTTGGGACGATCGGCGTGGGAATACCCGAACAAAAATTTAAGCTGATTTCCAACACCCAAAAAAGAATCAATTTTTTTGTCCCGCTTTTATTTTTGATTATGATACTGTTCCTGCTTCGGTATGTTGCGGAAAAAATTACGCGCCCGATCATAAAGGCCACCAATCTTGCAAATCAGATTTCACAGGGCAATACTGATGTGGCGATAGGGATCAGCACGCTGGCCGACAGCAACGACGAGAGCATCATATTGCTGAGATCGCTTAAAAAGATGGCGGATACGCTTAAGAAGAACAAAGCGGATATTCTGGAGTATTTAAAGGACCTGGAAGACGGGCGGGAAGAACAGCAGCACCTTTCTCAGCAGCTGATAGCCCTGAACGAAACTCTTGAGAAAAAGGTTGAGATACGGACGCAGGATCTGCGTGAGGCAATTGAAGGGCTTAAAAAATCCGGACAGTATAAATCCCAGTTTTTAGCGAATATGAGCCATGAGCTGCGCACGCCGCTCAGTTCCATTATCAGCTATTCGGAAATTCTGAAGGCCGAGCTTTTTGGCCCGCTGAACGGCAAACAAAAAAAATATACCGATAATATTCTGGAAAGCAGCGAACAGCTTCAGCAATTGATCAACAGCATTCTGGACACCGCGAAAATAGACGCCGGCAAAATGACGCTTGATATCGGAAATTATACGCTGTCGGAGGTGATCCGGGAAAGCTTGTCGATCGTCGAGATTTTAGCGTACAAAAAAAACATTGACATCCAGAACAATCTGCTTGAGGAAGATATCATCGTTCGGATCGACTTCCGAAAAACCAAACAGGCGCTCTGCAACATCCTGTCAAACGCCATAAAATTTACTCCGGATGGGGGCCAGATCAAAATTACCTCGTCGCAAATCGGAAGCTCTATCCGTATTGTGATCGAGGATAACGGTATCGGTATCAAAAAAGAGGATCAAGAACGTATTTTCAATGAATTTGAACAGGCCGACAATTCCTATGAGCGTCAATATGAGGGTACCGGCCTTGGCTTGCCTTTGGCAAAGAAATTTGTGGAAATGCAGGGAGGAACGATTTATTTAGTCAGCGAGATTAATAAAGGCACGAAAGTTGCAATTACCTTACCAATCAATATCAATCACGGCGATTTCAAATAAGAACCGGAAAAACAAAATTGATTCCACTGCATTTTCGGAATTGCTATGGGAAAAAACGGACGGCTTGAATATCATTGTTTTTATAAAATTTAGAGGTGACCGGTGTGGATAACGTTCTTATTGTAGATGATAATAAACTTGCTATTGAGATCATAGACGACTTATTGACGACGTGGGGCTATCGTACGAAAGTGTGCAGCAACAGTTTGGAGGTCTTTGACTGTGTGCTGGATTTTAAGCCCGACGTCATTTTACTGGACGTCATGCTTCCGGGGATGAACGGTTTTGCCATCTGTAACAAATTGAAAACCTTTCAGGAAACGCAGAAGGTACCGATTATTATTCTGACAGCCCTGAACGATATGGAGAATCGGATTCATGCCTTCAATATGGGGGCGGATGCCTTTTTATCAAAGCCTATAAAATACGAGGAATTAAAAAACCGGGTGGAATGGGCGGTACGGTATAAAAAATCCCTCGAAATGATGGAACCTGAGGACGCGGTCGTAAAAACCCTTCTTAATATCCTGCAGGCCCTGAATTACAAGGTTTATCTCCATTCCGTCAACCTGAGCCATTACTGTGAAAGCGTGGGCAGTATTTTATATGTAATCGATGAAAAAATGAATCAACTGGTCGTAGGAAGCTTTCTGCATGATATTGGCAAAATTATTACCGACGACCCGGAAGGGCACATCGATGCAGGCTTAAAAATGATATCCTCCCTGAATATGCACACGTGGCTGGACGTATATGTCCGAAGCCATCATGAAAAGCTGAATGGGGAAGGCTATCCGGACGGATTGATCTCTATAGAGATGCCGCTCAATTTAAAAATTCTGGTGACAGTCAACCGCTTTATGGAGCTTGTGGAAGAATGCGGCGATGAAAACGAAGCGTTTTCAAAATTGAACCAGGAGTGCAAAAAGGGGTTTTGGAGTACGGAAGTGCTCGATGCGTTAAAACAGGTAATCAGAGACGCCGATTTTAAAAAACGGATTGTTTCTATGTAGCAGGGCCAAATCGGGGCTTGAGATGAAAAAAGACAGCGAAAGAGCATTCACCGGAAGGGAATGCTCTTTCGCTGTCTTACCGGCCGGCTGTCGGACTTAATGACCAAACGGTGAATCCCTATACGACTTTAATCTTATTATTGATACAACTGTAAGTACAAATTACAACTACAGTCCAGTTCTTTTTAGAGCGAATCAGTTATACACTTTTTAAGACGGGATTGGAAGAAACTTACGATAGCGGACACAGCGGAATGGGGAGCAGAAGAACATGAGAAAAAAGATTGAAAAGTGTAAAAGCAGTAATATTGAATATGATGAATAATGAAATGATCATAAAAATAGCAGTCGGTGTCATGGTTGGCCTTCTCTTCGGAAGCCTTGCGGCCTTCCTGAATTACCGTATCAGCAAACATTACATAGAGAAAAACAGGAACTCCGGCGGAAGGGACGGAATGCTTTCCGTCATGGGCGTCAACTTTGTCAGAATGCTGGTCAACGCGGTTGCCCTTGCGGCTGTGTTTTTTCTACGCAATATACTGCCGTGGCCCTTTACGGCTGTCGTGATTGGCACGGCTTTGGGTCTTTCCGCCGTATCTGCGCTGTTGATCCTGCATCTTTCAAGGAGCAATAAACAGAGCTGATTTGTTTTTGAACGGAGGTGATAAGAAGTTTGGAAGAAAAATCAAACGTCTTGTTCTCAATTCTTGGCTTTGCGGTTACAAAGCCCGTAGTGACGACATGGGTAATCATGCTGGCACTGGTGCTGCTTTCCATCCTTGCGACAAGGAACCTGAAGGATGTGCCGGGGCCGCTGCAGAATCTGGCGGAGATTGCGGTTGAAAAGCTGGAAAGCTTTTTTGCGGACATTATGGGATATCAGCATATGCGCAGGTACTTTCCCGTATTTGCCACCTTATTCCTGTTTATTGTCGCATCGAACTATTCCGGGCTGCTTCCGGGCGCAGGGCACCTGTTTCCGGTACCTACGGCCAGCCTGTCCGTAACAGGCGGTCTTGCGGCAGTCGCTTTTTTCGCTACCCATTCTATCGGGATCAGACGCCAGGGGTTCGGCGGGTACATGAAGTCGTTTCTGAAACCGTTTGCTTTTCTGCTGCCGCTGACCATCATTGAACAGGCCGTCCGGCCTTTCTCGCTGGCCCTGCGGCTTTACGGAAACCTCTTCGGCGAAGAACGGGTAACAGGGCAGCTGACAACCATGTTCCCTATTTTGCTGCCGCTGGTAATGCAGGTTCTGAGCCTGCTGTTCTGCCTTATTCAGACCATGGTGTTTACCATGCTGCTTGCAATCTTTGTGAATGAAGCAACCGGTGAAGAAGAGCAATAAGAAAATAAGAAACACAACATTTAGGAGGGAAAAATATGAATTCAGGCATGATTGCACTTGCCGCAGCACTGGCAATCTCACTGAGCACACTGGCTCCGGGAATCGGACAGGGAATGGTGGCATCCAAAGCGCTGGAGGCCATGGCCCGTCAGCCGGAGATGGCCGGTACCCTGCGGACCAGCATGATTCTGGCAATGGCTCTTATGGAAGCGCTTGCCATTTACGGACTGCTGATCGCATTTATACTGATTGCGAAAATATGATTGCGCCATAGAAAATAAAGAGGAAAGAGGATACATGTTTTGAAAATCGATCTATCAGAGATGATATGGACCATCATCAATTTTCTTTTGCTGATGTTTCTGCTGAAGATTTTTTTGTACAACCCTCTTCTGAAATTCATGGACGCACAGAAATCCCGTATCGATGAAGGGCTTGCCAAAGGGGAAAAAGCCCTTCAGGCAAGGGAAGAGAATGCAAAACAGCTGGCCGAAAATCTGCAGAAGAGCAACAGCGAGGCCAGACGGATTTTGAGCGAGGCCAGGGCCGCCGACGAGCGGACAAAGGCCGGGATTCTTAACAGCGCAAACGAAAGCGCGGCTTCCATCCGCAGCTTTGCCAGCGAACGCATAGCCGGGGAGGAGAAAGCCGCGACGGAGGATGTTGAAAAGAGCTTACCGGAGCTTGTATCCGTGCTTACCTTCCGGCTCCTCGGGCAAGCAGGGCCTGCCGGGTAAGAGGATGGGATTGATATGGCAGCGTGATTTTGAGAAAAAGGAATTTGCCGCTGTAAGCGTCCATAACAAGGAAGGGAGGGATGAGGCCGGATGACCGGACTGCAATTTTTCTATGCCGTTGTTAACTTCCTGATTTTGTTTGCCGCGCTGTATTTCTTTGCTGGAAAGAATGTCAAGAAGGCAATTCACGGACACAGGGAAAGAATCGAAGCGGATCTTAAACGCGCCGATGAGGGCAGAAAACAGGCGGAGGCCCTGACGTCCGATATTGAAAACGCAACGCTTTCTAACAAAGAACAGCAGATGAAAATTATCGGGCGCGCCAAAGCCCTGGCAGAATTAAACAGTAAGACGGCGACGGAGCTAAGCGAGCGGGAAGCGGAAGTCATTATTGAAAACGCCTCTGAACATGAACAGCTGCTGCGTCAGCAAATGGAAGAAAAAGTCGGCGCCGAAGCAATCAAAAAAGTAGCGGCGCTGGCGCAAAACGCGTTGAAACAGGACTTATACGCTTCATCAAGACAGGTTCTTACAGATGTATTTATAGAAAAAATTAAGGATTTGGTGGCAGCGATGCCGAGTGATATTTTAAATATGAATGAATTAAAGCAGTTAAATATTACCATATCAAGCTCCGAACCTCTGTCCGGGGAGGAAATGAAACGGCTGACGCAGATACTGTGCGAGACATTTATTTCCTGCCGCAATGAAGTTGACGACCGCGTAATAGGCGGCGTCCGGATGAAGGTGGGCGATACCGTATATGACGGCACGCTTGCCAATTCACTCGATAAGCTCAGCCGGGATGTGGAAAAGAGCACCCGCAGGACGGACAGGGAGATGCAGGGTATCGTTGAAGGCATCAGGGAGAAGCTGAAGGCGGCCGACAGCAGCATCGACGTGTTCCAGACCGGAACGGTTGTGAGCGTCGCAGACGGTATCTGCCGTATATCCGGGCTTGCCGATGTCATGGCGGGAGAGATGCTGGAGTTCGACAACGGCCTGCGCGGCATGGCTCAGGACCTTGACAGGGATAATGTCGGCGTCATTTTGCTCGGAAACTACGCGAGGCTGCAGGAAGGGGATCAGGTGCGCCGCACAGGCAGAATCATCGACGTCCCCGTCGGCGAGGGCATGATAGGCCGCGTGGTCAACGCCCTCGGCGTTCCGATTGACGACGGGGGCCCCGTCCGTGCGGCTGAAAGAAGGGCGATTGAGAGCCCCGCACCCGGCGTCCTTTCCAGACAGCCCGTGTCCGTACCGTTGCAGACGGGCATTAAGGCTATTGACGCGCTTGTGCCCATCGGACGCGGACAGCGCGAACTCATCATCGGGGACCGGCAGACCGGCAAGACGGCCGTCGCGCTGGATACGATCATTAACCAGAAGGGCAAAAATGTCATCTGCATCTATGTTGCGATCGGTCAGAAGGAATCCACCGTGGCGGGGGTGGTGGAAAAGCTTCGCGCGCACGGCGCAATGGACTACACCATCGTCATTTCGGCCAATGCCTCCGAGCCCGCTCCCATGCTTTATATCGCGCCCTATACAGGCGCGGCAATGGGCGAGTACTTCATGTATAACGGCAGAGACGTTCTTGTCGTGTATGATGATCTCAGCAAGCAGGCTGTGGCATACCGTGAGATTTCCCTGCTTCTGCAGAGGCCGCCCGGACGCGAAGCATACCCCGGAGACGTCTTTTATCTGCACTCCCGTCTGCTGGAGCGCGCAGCCAGGCTGAGCAAAGAGGCCGGCGGCGGAAGCATGACGGCGCTGCCGATCATCGAGACACAGGCGGGCGATATCTCCGCGTACATTCCTACCAATGTCATTTCCATCACCGACGGCCAGATCTTTCTGGAGACGGACCTTTTCCATTCCGGCATCCGCCCCGCCATCAACGTCGGTCTGTCGGTATCCCGTGTCGGCGGCGCGGCACAGGTTGGCGCAATGAAGCAGGTCGCGGGCCGGCTGAGAATGGATTTGGCCCAGNNACCCAGTTTGGTTCCGACCTTGACAAGGCTACCCGCGAGACTCTGGAGCGCGGCGCGCGTATGACCGAGATCCTGAAGCAGGATCAGTTCGCCCCCATGTCCGTGGCTGACCAGGTCATTCAGATATTTGCGGCAAACGAAGGCTTTACCGATGATATCGACGTAAAGGACGTTGCGCGCTTTGAATCGGAGCTTGTGGATCATGTCTATTGCGTATGTCCGGCGCTGTATGAGGAAATCATGGCGGGAAAGAAGCTGTCCGCCGATACTCGCAGCGAGCTCCGTGAGGCTGTCCGGACTTTCAGGCAGGCGTTCTGATCGGCACATTGTAAATACCGGCCAGGCGTCAGGTTATTTGATTCTTTGAAAGGAGGGACGGCTTATGGCGGCCATGCGTGAAATACGCGCCCGTATCAAAAATGTAAAAAGCACGCAGAAAATCACAAAGGCCATGAAAATGGTGGCGGTATCCAAACTGAGAAGGGTTCAGTCGGCAATGGAAGCCATGCGCCCCTTCACCCGGAAGAGCCGGGAAATCCTGTCCGTACTGCTCAGCGGCGATAACACTTATTCAAACGCGTTGATTCAGCCCAGAAGCGAGGTAAAAAAGGTCTGTTATGTGCTGTTTGTGAGCAACCGCGGACTGTGCGGGGCATATAACAGCAATCTTCTCCGCCACATGGTGAGTCTGATGGCAGAAGAGAAGCGTGCGTATTCAGTGGTCGTATGCGGCCGCTGGGGAAAGGACGTCATCCGCAACATTGGGCTTCGGGTTGAGCGCGTTTTTGACGACATAGGCGATACGCCGGGCGCAGAGCAGGGGATAAGGCTTGCCGAATATCTCAAGAGCATGTACCTGAACGGTGAGGCGGATGAGATCATACTTGTTTACCAAACATTTGTCAACGCCCTGAATCAGACGCCCCACAGTGTTCAGCTGCTGCCGGAAAAGCCGGAGGAGGCTGAGAGTAAAACGGCCGACGAGGCGTATCTCTTTGAGCCCGACCGCCGGACGATTCTTGAGAATGTGCTTCAGCTGCATATAAACAGCGCAGTTTATTCGGCCCTGCTTGAAGCAAAGGCGGGGGAGCATGCGTCCAGAATGAGAGCGATGACCTCCGCGTCGGACAATACGCAGGAGCTGATTGCGGAACTGGGGCTGAAGCTCAACCGTGCGCGTCAGGCGGCCATAACCACCGAAATCTCCGAAATCGTCGGCGGCGCGTCCGCGTTGAAACAGAAAAAGTGATCAAACAGAAAATGTACCTTTGATTTGAGGAGTTCACTATGAAAAATGGCATCGTCAGAAGGGTCATCGGGCCTGTGGTTGACGTACAGTTTCCTTCCGGCAATCTGCCGGAGATTTATAATGCAATAGAAATCCGGCTGGAGGGCAGAAAGGTGGTCATGGAGGCTGTTCAGCACATCGGCAACAACAGCGTCCGCTGTCTCTCGTTGTTTTCAACAGACGGGATATCCAGAGGGCTTACCGCGGCCGACACGGGGATGCCCATCTCCATGCCTGTCGGCGAAGCTACTTTGGGTCGTATGTTCAACGTCGTAGGAGAACCGATTGACGGCAAGGGGCCTGTTGAGGACGCAGAGCGCGTCCCCATACACCGGCAGGCGCCTGAGTTCACAGAGCTGGCCCCGTCCACTGAGATACTGGAAACCGGCATAAAGGTGGTCGACCTGCTTGCCCCCTACTCCAAGGGCGGTAAGATAGGCCTGTTCGGCGGCGCGGGCGTCGGCAAGACCGTACTGATTATGGAGCTTATCCGCAACATCGCATATGAACACGGAGGATATTCCGTGTTCGCGGGCGTCGGAGAGCGTTCCCGTGAGGGCAATGACCTTTGGAACGAAATGAATGAGTCGGGCGTTATCAATAAGACCGCGCTGGTGTTCGGGCAGATGAACGAGCCGCCGGGAGCCCGTCTGCGCGTGCCGCTGTCCGGTCTGACGATCGCGGAGAACTTCCGTGACGTCAGCGGTAAGGACGTGCTGCTGTTCATAGACAACATATTCCGATACACTCAGGCAGGCTCCGAGGTTTCCGCACTGCTGGGCCGTATGCCTTCCGCAGTTGGTTACCAGCCCACTCTGGCAACGGAAATGGGCGCTTTGCAGGAGCGCATTACTTCCACCAAAAACGGTTCCGTCACCTCCGTTCAGGCAATCTATGTGCCTGCGGACGATCTGACCGATCCCGCGCCTGCAACTGCGTTTGCGCATCTGGACGCAACGACCGTCCTGTCCAGAAACATTGCGGAGCTCGGTATTTACCCCGCGGTTGATCCTCTGGAATCCACCTCTCGTATTCTTGAGCCCGGCATCCTGAGCAAAAGCCATTATGAAACCGCAAGGGCGGTTCAGGGCGTACTGCAGAAGTACAAGGAGCTTCAGGATATCATCGCGGTTCTCGGGATGGATGAGCTTGGAATGGAGGACAAGGCGGTTGTCAGCAGAGCCCGCCGGATTCAGAGATTCCTTTCCCAGCCGTTCCATGTCGCGGAGAACTTTACCGGGATTGAGGGCCGCTATGTTCCCATGGAAGAGACTGTCAAGGGCTTTCAGGCGATTCTGGGCGGAGAGTGCGACGACCTGCCGGAGCAGGATTTCCTGCTCTGCGGCAGCATTGACGAGGTCCTTAAAAAGCGCGACCGGCTCTAAGGAGGGCTGCTTATGGAAGACAGGATACATCTTTGTGTGATGACCTCCGGCGGCGTCAAATACGAAAAAATGGCGCACTACGTCGGCTTGCCGCTGGAAAACGGGGATGCCGGTATTCTGGCTGACCATGCTCCGTTGCTTGCCGCCGTCAGGGACGGCCCGGTGAAATGTGAGTTCGGAAATATGACAGAATATGTCTGTGTCGGGAACGGAGTGGCGGACGTGTTTGAGAACAGCGTCACACTGCTTGTACGCACTGCCGAGGCGGCGCAGGACATTGACCTTGCCCGCGCCGAAGCCTCGGAGCAAAGGGCCAGGGAGCGCATGGAACACAAGGATGGAACCACCGACACGGCCCGCGCCGAGGCAAGCCTGCGCAGGGCTCTGGCCAGAGAAAAAACCTGCCGCTTGTATCGCGGGGCTTAAACGGCCTGAATCTGCTGATAATAATCTTCCCGAAAATGGGGCTGCAGCACAAGCAGCCCTTCTTCTATGCCCGTGTGGTTCTGCTTTGCAATGTCCGCAACCAAATGGTCCGTCCTTTGATTGATGGTGTCGCTGCTTGCGTTGCCCATCCCTGAGATGTGAAACGTACCCATACCCCAGCGATATATCATTGTTTTTTGTGCGCGCCGGGATTCGAAGATTTTCGCGTTGAAGTTAAAAGTCATTGCGTAATCTTCCCCGAAGCTGACTTCCGGAATTTGTATTCGTGTAAGATACTGCTTCGTATAAACGTTGCCGTTATTAACACTGCCGGATATTCCTTTAAATCTGTTGGACTCAAAAAAATAATGTCCGTCGCTTCGATAGATCTCATAGCCCGGGTGGGAAACAATATCATCCCACGTATTTCTTAACGCCCGGGGAGCCAGTAAATCATCGTCGTCAAGCCGATATATATAATCATACTTGCATTGTGAAAACCCGAAACTCAGCTTTTGACCTATCGAAGGGAATCTTTCTTTCAGATTAATGATCCTAATTTTCGGATGTTCAAAAACATAGTCGACTTGATCACTGTCATTAATAATCAGCATTTCTGATTCACCGGAAAAATCCTGACGGAGAAAAGATTCAATGGCTTCCTCCAATAAAGAATGCCGCTGGTATGTTAATGTCAACACGCTGATCATAATAATCCCCTTTATTAAATTTGATGATACAATTTCTATTTCATCTGCTGCGGATGTCCTCTGTTTATTTTATGTACATGTTATGGAAAGGTTTCCTTTTCTCTGATATATGAAAAATCCCCGCTTTTATCAAGCGGGGATTTTGCTGCCGGGCGACGGCCGGTTATTTAAGATACATTTGCATCGGATAGGATAAGTATTCGAGACTGTCCATTTTTTCAACGGTGTAATAGCCCGCGGGAGCATTGATCACCTTCGGGATACGGTTGACAATTGTGGCGCAGGTATGCTCAACGGTTGCGGGCTTTTGTACAAAGAAGGTGGTGTCCGGCTCGCCGATGATTTTCCAATCGCACATATCACCGTCGTCGGGGCCGTATACCTTGCCGATACACTGCGTCACGATAACCGGGCCCTGGAAGGTTTCAGTGGTCACGACGGCGCTCATGCCGATGCAGTTGCCTTTTGGAACGGTCTTGCCAAGCGTTTTGGAATACAGATCGCTGTCATGGAAATAGGGAACGCATTTCTGGCTTTGCGATTTGATTGTCCATCCCATTTTTGAGCAAAGCCCTTCGTTTGAATTCCAGACATAGGATGGCTCCAGCGTTTCCGGATGTGCGATTTGCGCTTCAAACTCTGTCGGCGTAAGCCCTACGCCGTGCGCTTTTGCAAGAGCAAGTCCGTAATCCTCCACATTATAGCTGACGGCGCCTTCTATTTTATCAATGCGATGGACTCCGCCGGCCACACAGCCAATCATATTAATCCAGAAGATATCCTGCATTCCGGCGCCGGCGATGGTGCAGTTGTTCTCTTTGGCAAGCTTATCGAGCCTGTTGGTAATCGCAGATGAAGTCGTCCACGGATAAATCGCTTCTTCACANNAGCTGACCAGCTTCTCAAAGTGCGGCATTACGTCCTTCATGAAGCTGAACAGGGTGACGACGGCGATATCCGCGTCGCACCCGTCGAGCACGGCGTCGGCATCGCTCCTGATTGTGACGCCCAGTTTTACGCCGAGCCCCGCCCAGTCACCGACGTCCATTCCGACGACAGCGGGATTGACGTCGATTGCGCCTACGATTTCCGCTCCGTTTTCATACAGGTAACGAAGAGTGTATTTTGACATCTTTCCACAGCCATACTGGACAACGCGAATTTTCTCATGATACATTATTGCATACCCCTTTCATAATGTCTGTGCGGCAGAAATCTTTTTCGCTGCCGATCGTAATTTCATTATAAAAGTTGTATCCGCTATAATGTCAACTGAAAAAGTTCATAAAATCAGCTGAATTTTATTGGTATTTGTAACCTTAAAAACATGCCGCGCTCTTTCCGTTCCAGAAGAGGGAACTCGCTGATCACCTCGCAGATATAATCCCCGACAATCACATAGCCTTTTTCCTCCACAGCATCCAACAGGTTTTCAATATATTCCTTCTCTTTTTCAAATTTATTGCAGTAAATACACAGATAGGTATTTGCGGGGATAGAGACGGTCAATTCATCGGGAACAAAATCCCTGTCCACCAAAACGAAAATTTCGCTCGAATAAAATCTGCGCCGTTCCAGGTTTTCCTGCCGCAGGATAGTTCCCGCGTTACAGAAATAGATCTGAGGAAGCTTGTCTGAAATCAGGCTTTCCTTCAGCTTTCGGAGCATCTCTTCGTAAATCTCAATTCCGTAATCGTAAAAGTTCATTCCCGCGTCAATGCAGTACATCTGCCGTTCTTCAATATATTCAAGAACGATAGCGCCGTCCGGAGGGGAAGCCTCGTAACGCTGGTAGCTTTGCAGGGTGCGCTCGATTGCTCTTTTTTGATATTTCAGCCTGCGTATTTCCTCGTCTATCTGTGAGCTTTTTTGATGGAGAATACTTTTAATAAGGGAGGGGTCGCCATGTTCCAGATGCCTTCTGATATCCTTCAGATCCATTCCCAGGGATTTCATGTATTGAATCATGTCCAGATAGGCGCTCTGTTTAATACTGTAATAGCGGTACCCGTTTTGCTCATTGATGCCATCGGGCTCCAAAAGTTTTATTTTGTCATAAAAACGCAGTGTCTGCTCGGAAATATGGTTCAGCTTCGCCATTTGTCCAATCGTCAGTTTTTCCATTGACGCATCCCTCCCTTTACATTGATTATATCTTTAAAACATTATATTAACAATAAGGTTTTTTAAGATGCAGCTCTGTTTTTCGTAAGCAGAAGGATACCGTACACAACGAAGGGATTAAGATTGCATTGTTACGGCCGATCGTCTATAATACAACTGACAATATGAGCAGGGGGAACAGATCATCAATGACAGGAGATAAGGCGTATGGTGCAGAAAGCAGATGAAAATGCACATTCGGATCATGCAGCCCGTTACGGCATCAGTCAGCTGAAGCCGCAGTGTGAAAAATGCTTTGGGCTTTGCTGCACTGCGCTGTATTTTTCAAAGCTGGACGGATTTCCGTCCGACAAAAACGCGGGTACCCCATGTATTCATTTAAATGAGGATTTCCGCTGCGCGGTGCATGGTCAACTCGGGGCGCTGGGCTTAAAGGGCTGTGCGGCCTATGAATGTTTCGGAGCCGGGCAGCAGGTATCGCAGGTGACCTTCGCGGGGAAAAGCTGGCGGGCGGAGTCTTCCCTGGCCGGCGCGATGTTTGACACATTCCTGATCATGCGGCAGCTGCATGAAATGTGCTGGTATCTTTATGAAGCGCTGCAGTTCAGGCCGAATCTGCCCATGCGTGAAGAAATCGGCGAAGCGCTGCGCAGGACGGAGTGCGTTGCCCGATACGACCCCCGGTCGTTAATAGAGTTTGATCTTTCGGGGCACTGTATCAAAATAAGCGGATTGCTGAAAAATGCAAGCAGGTTTATGCGGGAGGAAATCGCCCGTGCCGAAGGCTTCCCTTTCCATCCCAATAAGGAGCGGAAAGCCGCGGCGGATTATTTTGGAAAAGACCTGAGGAAAAAGGATCTGAGATGCGCGGATCTGCGGGGTGCCTGCCTGATCGCCGCAAATCTGGAAGGCGTCGATTTAAGCGGTACCGATCTGACAGGCGCCGATTTTCGGGATGCCGATCTGAGGAGAGCGAATCTTTCGAAAAGCATTTTTCTGACCCAGTCCCAGGCCAATGCCGCCAGAGGCGACTTCAGCACGGAGCTGCCCGTGCAGATTTCCCGGCCAGCACATTGGAAGCGGAGTGCGAAACTGTTCTGATGAAATAAAATTCAACATTAGTTAAAGAGGGTGGAAAAATATAAAAACAAGCAACCTGCTGGCGGGCATACTTTGTCTGTCTATCTTTGTGTTCTTCACCGGCTGCCATCGTCAGCCGGCCGTTTCACAGGCAGAATCCGAAACCCGTTCCGAATCCGTTTTGCAGGCGTCCGCTCCGGAGTCAGACCGTAAAAAGGTCGTTTTATACTCTTATCAGGGACTGGCGCCTTCTCCGACGGATCATAAACTGACGCGGCAGGCGCCGCAGGATGCCCGGGAGATTCAGGAGACCGTCACAATCCCCTCCGACGGGGCGACCCCTGACGGAATCATGAAGCTCTATACGGAAAAGTATCTTTCAGAGCCGGTTGCAAATGGCAGTATGGTTTTTTCCTACGCGGGCGCGGTGATGGACAAAAACGGGGTCGTTACGGTTGACTTTACCAAAGCGGGCGCCCGTTACCTTTCCTATGGGAGCATGCTGGAAATGAACAGCTTATATGGCATTGCAAAAACAATGCTTATGAATGTGGAGGGGTCAACGGCTGTCTGTTACGGGATAGACGGCGGCGATTATTCCACAGAGAGTTTTCTGGACAGAGATACGCCCTATTTGACCAGATAAGGCGGCATGCCGTGCCGGTAAAGCATATTTTTCATGAACGAGGGTGGGGAAATCTCCTTTCACCCGCTTTTTTCAACCTGTTGCGGGTAGAAATGCAACCGGATGGCGGGCCGCCCTTTCCACATTGCCCCATACCCGCTATAATAATGGCATAGGAGGTGATCGGGTGAAGATACGCATTGAGTTAGTCAATGATTTGGAGGAGGACGAGGTGATCATCCGCTGCGGCCGCGTGGATGGCACCATTCAGAAAATACACCGGTATATTCTGGAACAGTCCTCGTCCGGCACCAAAATTACCTTTTACAAACAGAATCAGGAATTCTACTTTCCTTTGGATGAGGTTTTGTTTTTTGAAACCGAAGGCGAGCACATTTACGCCCACACCGTTAACGACGCCTACCGCATCAAATATCGTCTGTACGAACTGGAAGAAATTCTTCCCAAAAATTTCGTGCGTGCGGCGAAATCCACGATTGTCAACATCATGCAGGTGTACTCGATTACGCGCGACCTCACCGCTTCCAGCCTGATTCAGTTTATCAACAGCCACAAACAGGTATACGTGTCACGGTACTATTACAGGGAACTGCGGCAGCGTTTGAATGAAAGGAGCACTTATGAAAAATAGAAACTGGTTTTGGGGATTCTTCTTCTTACTTTCGGCGGTCTTTGTGATTGCAAGCCAGATCGGCTCTTTCGGGCAGATCGGGTTCATCAGCATTCTGGCTACGGTTTTGCTGACCGCGCTGATCATTCACAGCGCAGCCGACCGCAATTATTTCGGAATATTCGTCCCTTTGGCGTTCCTCTACATGATTTACCGGCAGCCGCTGCATCTCATCGAGATTTCCCTCTGGCTGCTGATTCTGGCCGCCGTTTTTGCAAGCATCGGCTTCAGCTTTCTGTTCAGAAGCCATCCCAAAAGTAAGATGTACTGGCACGATGATTATGAACATGCCCGCCAGACTGTGGAAAACATTGACGACAATAATCCTTACGCCAAGGTGAGCTTTGGCGCGTCCAGCAAATATCTGCACGGCGACTGCCTGAAAAGCGGACAGTTTTTCGTCTCGTTCGGCGCACTGGAGCTGTTTTTCGACCAGGCGCAGCTCAGCCCCGGCGGCGCGGAGCTCTTTCTTGACTGCAGCTTCGGCGCAATCAAATTGTACGTTCCCAGGCACTGGCGCGTCATCGACAGCCTGCACGCGAGCCTTGGCGGCGTGGACAACGATATCCGTCTTTCCCAGCCGGCGGAAAACGCGCCTCAGCTGACCCTTACGGGAAATGTGCAGCTCGGGGGCGTGGAAATCCATTATATCTGAGCCGGCATGTATTTTCCCGGGTCGGTTCACCTGTTGCCTGAGAAACAAAGCATAGATGCCGTCCGGCTGTAAATAATAGACCGGAAGGTGATAAAATGTACCCGGAGCGCATTTATTATGAGCCGGAAGCTCTTTCCTATGAGTTGGGGGAGCAGCTGCGGCAGAAATTCGGCACAGTGCCGTGGATACCGATTCACAGCCATAACAATATAGAGGAACTGCGCGGCAATTCCAACCGGGAATTCGGCCATATGAAGCGGTACCTGATCGTCGGTATCCGCAAGACGCACAAATATGTGGAAAATCATAAGATATCCGATTTTCTGGTACCGTATACTTCCTCCGGATGCAGCGCGGCGTGCCTTTACTGCTATCTGGTCTGCAACTACAACAAATGCTCGTATTTAAGACTGTTCGTCAATCGGGAGCAGATGCTCGGCAAGCTGATGAGAGCGGCCGCCGTTTCCCAGCGGGACCTGACCTTTGAGATCGGCAGCAACAGTGACCTTGTACTGGAAAACACCATTACAGGGAACCTTGTCTGGACGATTGAACGTTTTGCAAAGAGCGAAAAGGGCTTTTTGACGTTCCCGACCAAGTTCGACATGGTCGACCCTCTGCTGAATCTGGAGCACGGGGGCAGAACCATTTTTCGTATGAGCGTCAATCCGGAGGAAGTCATCCGTAGGGTGGAATTCGGTACTTCTCCACTGAAAAACAGGATACAGGCCCTGAATAAAATGTGCAGTGCGGGGTACCGGGTCGGGCTTCTGATTGCGCCGGTTGTCCTTCTGGATGATTGGCCGAAGCTTTACACAGAACTGATTCGGCAGCTTGCCGAGGAGTTGTCCCCAAAGGCAAAAAAAGAACTGACGATTGAGATCATCTTTATGACCTACAGCTATGTGCACCGGGCAATCAACAATGAGGCGTTTCCCAACGCGGCAGAGCTTTACGATGCTTCCCTGATGACAGGGAGGGGACGCGGAAAATACTGCTACCGCAGCGAACTGCGCGCGCAGGGGGAAGAACTGCTCCGGCGGGAGATAGCGGAAAAGCTCGGAGGCTGTCCCATCCTTTATGTTGTGTGACAATAATCCTTATCCCACCTGCCTGCATATGATGGGGCGGAGGGATGAAAATGAACCGACTGAGTACCAGCGCGAATCTGACCATGCAAAAGCTTGAACGTGAATTTACGTATGAGAATACCGTCGTGCTTAAACTTTCCGTTGAATTTCCCCAGGTGGAGCCGGCGGGCAACCCGGTGGCGGAAAACCGGATTAATGGCAGAATCCGGATGCAGACGGAGGATTTTTACCGCTATGCCTCCAATACCTTATATCGGCAGGCCGTTCAGCTGTATCATGATTCACTTGCGAACGGATTTCCGTTTCACGCATATGACACTGTTCTACAATATAATGCCACGTATAATAAACACTGTTTTTTAAGCCTTTACCGCGATCAATACGAATATACGGGCGGCGCGCACGGCAATACCATCCGGCGCTCCGACACGTGGAGCCTGAAAAGCGGCAGGCTCTATCCGCTTGCGCGTTTTTTCGGGCCGAACAGCAGCTACCGGTATCTGCTGACACAGCAGATCATCAAACAGGCCGACCGGAACATGCAGGAAAACCCGGGCATCTATTTCGACGATTACAGGACACTGATTGTCAGGTATTTTAACGAGCGGCAGTATTATCTGACGCCGCAGGGCTGCGCCGTTTATTATCAGCAGTATGAAATCGCACCGTATTCCACCGGAATTGTTGTGTTTACCATTCCGTATGACGTTCTGGGCTGGTCGCCTTCCTGCCTGCTCCGTTGAAAAATCCGGAAAAGATGTATAAACTGCCTTTTTATGCGCAGCCGTTTGTGCTACTATGTCGGTAAAGTCGGAAAGAAATTAAAAAATAACAGGAGGGGTCCAATATGGAAGCAAAAATTGAAAGAGTCGAAGGAATGTGCGGCGACATCACTTTTACCGGCGACGGCCGCGGCCACGCGCTTTCCAATTCAGGAACAGAAGACCTGGTGTTTATGGCGCTGATTATTTTAGGGTAGATTGGATTCGTCGTCTGTTAGAAGCCGCAAATGCGGCTTCTTTTTTTGTTGCTGAAAAACGATGGGAAGCGCTGCTGCAAAACATATCAGCAGATCTGATTCGGGACAAAATCTCTGAAATGACAGATGTTAAAAAATGATACAAACAGGTTTTGTTATTGTAAAGACTTCACCGAACGGATGCACTACAATAGAAACGAAAAAAGGGGGAGTTACCCCCGGAAGCGGAGGAGAAAAATTTGAAAAGAGTAATCGCTGCAATTTTAACTGTTTGTATTGCGAGCCTTGCCTTGGGCGGGTGCGCGGGCGCAACTACCGAAAAAACAACACCGGCGGCCACACAGTCCAAGGCGGAGGCTGTTTCCAAGGCGGGCAACAAAAAGCTGACGGTCGGCTTTGCGCAGATCGGGCAGGAGTCCGGCTGGCGCGACGCGGAAACCGCGTCCATCCAGTTCTATGCCGGACAGCACGTGGACACCATCGACTTTAAATTTGCGGATGCGCAGCAGAAACAGGAAAATCAGATTAAAGCAATTAAATCCTTTATTGAAATGGGAGTCGACGTAATCGGTCTTGCTCCGGTTGTTGAAACAGGCTGGGATGCCGTTTTCACCGAGGCGAAGGATGCGGGAATCCCGATTGTTCTGGTTGACCGCAAAGCAAAGGTCTCCGATGACCTGTACTCCACCTTCATCGGTTCGGACTTCATTACAGAGGGGCAGAACGCCGCCGACGAACTAGCAAAGCTGCTAAACAACAAAGGAAATGTTGTGGAACTGGAAGGAACCGTGGGCGCTTCCGCGGCGAATGACAGAAAGAAGGGCTTTGACGATCAGCTGGCCGCGAAATATCCGGACATGAAGGTCATCGCTTCCCAGACAGGCGACTTCACAAGGGCGAAGGGCAAAGAGGTCATGGAGTCTTTCCTGAAAACATACGGCAACAAGATCAACGCGGTTTACGCACATAATGACGATATGATGCTCGGCGCGATTGAGGCAATGAAAGAAGCCGGAATGAAGCCCGGCAAAGACATTAAGACTGTTTCCTGCGACGGCGTCAAGGGGATTTTCCAGGCCATGGTGGACGGCGAGGCAAATGTAACCGTAGAATGCAACCCGCTGCTGGGCCCCCAGTTCTTTGAGACATGCCAGAAGCTGAAAGCGGGAGAATCCGTTGAATAATGGATTAAATCCCAGGAGAGCGTTTTCCGTGCGGATACAGCCGCCAAGGATCTTCCCACCCGCGTTTACTGATCTTTTTCATAAATTCTCTCCAACTCTCTTTAAAATCCGCTCCGTCATTGTTCGGCGGAGCGGATTTTGCATTACGGCACACGGGAATACAATATCACAAAGGAGGAGTCCGCTCATGAGCAGCGAAAATATGCTGATTCAGATGACACATATTTCGAAAAGCTTTCCGGGGGTGGCAGCGCTGGACGATGTTCCTCTCGAGCTGAAAAGCGGAGAAATCCATGCCCTTCTGGGAGAAAACGGCGCGGGGAAATCGACCCTGATCAAAGTTCTGACCGGCGTGGAGGAACGGGACGGCGGTTCCGTTTTGCTGGAAGGCGTCCCCATTTTTCCTAAAAGCCCGCAGGACGCGCAGAAGCTGGGAATCAGCACGGTTTATCAGGAGGTAAACCTCTGCCCGAACCTGTCGGTCGCGGAAAATATATACATCGGAAGGGAACCGAAAAAAAGAGGAAGCATTGACTGGAAAAAAATCAATCGGGACTCGCGCGCCCTGCTTGACCGGTTCAGCCTGGATATAGACGTTACCAAGAATCTGGATTCCTATTCCGTCGCGGTGCAGCAGATGGTGGCAATTGCGCGCGCGGTGGATATTTCCGCGAAGGTGCTGATCCTTGACGAGCCGACCTCCAGTCTGAGCAGCGTGGAAGTGGAAAAGCTGTTTGAAGTGATGAACATGCTGAAGGCACAAGGCATGGGCATCCTTTTTGTCACGCATTTTCTGGATCAGGTGTATGCGGTTTCAGACACCATCACCGTACTGCGCAACGGACGCTACGTAGGCACCTACGCGGCCGCGGAATTGCCCAGAACGCAGCTTGTGGGTAAAATGCTTGGCAAAGAATACGCCGAGCTGGACCTTTCATCCGAAAAAGAGGAGCTTGTTGGCGGGGAACGCGAAAGCCTGCTGGAAATGAAACAGGCCTGCGGGCCGGGAACCATCAGTAATATTGACCTGAACATATACAAAGGCGAGGTGCTGGGAATTTCCGGGCTTCTGGGTTCCGGCCGGTCGGAAATTGTCCGTCTGATTTTCGGAATCGACCGTCTGGAGCAGGGCGAAATGAAACTGAACGGCGAAAAGCTGGCGGGAAAGGGGCCGCTCCCCGCTATCCGCAGGGGTGTGGCGTTCTGCCCGGAAAACCGGAAAACAGAGGGGATTATCGGCGAACTGAGCATTCGCGAAAATATCATCCTTGCGCTGCAGGCGAAGAGGGGGATGCTGAAGGCGATTTCGCGCGCACAGGCCGAACGGATTGCCGACAAATACATCAAAATGCTTGAGATCAAGACGCCGTCCCAGGCCCAGCGGGCAAAGAACCTGAGCGGCGGAAACCAGCAGAAGGTTATTCTGGCAAGATGGCTTGCCACCGATCCCCAGCTGCTCATGCTTGACGAACCCACCAGGGGCATCGACGTCGGAACCAAGGCGGAGATCCAGAAAATTATTGTGGGGCTGGCCGAGCAGGGGATGACAGTGGTCTTTATTTCGTCAGAAATCGACGAAATGCTGCGCTGCTGCAGCCGGATGATCATTCTGCGCGACAGAAAAAAGGTCGGCGAACTCAGCGGCAAAGAAATAGCCGAGCGCGCGGTCATGAGTTTAATTGCGGGAGGGGTTAAAAATGGAGAAGATAAAGAAGCTGTCTAAGTATCAGGGGTTCTGGCCGACGGTTATTTTGATTGCCATCCTGCTGATTAACGGAATCATTTCCGGCGGAACCTTCTTTGACATCAAAATCGTGGACGCGCATCTTTACGGAAGACTGATCGATATCCTGCGCAACGGAAGCAAGCTGATGCTTCTGGCGACCGGCATGACCTTCGTCCTTGCGACGGGCGGGACCGATATTTCCGTCGGCTCCGTCATGGCAATCAGCGGCGCAATCGCGTGCAGTATTGTGGACGGCAGAATTCTGCCGGGTGCGGGGCAGAGCGTGCAGGCAGCCATCCTGCTCGCGATTCTGGGAGGCGTCGTCTGCGGGGCCTGGAACGGCTTTCTGGTATCAAAAGTAAAAATCCAGCCCATCGTCGCCACCATGATCCTGATGGTGGCGGGCAGGGGCATTGCCCAGCTGATTACGGACGGTAAAATCGTCACCGTGAATTCGGACGCGTATTACTTTATCAACGGCGGCTATATTCTGGGGCTCCCGTTTCCGCTGTTCATCGTGCTGTTCGCGGTGGCGCTGGCAATCCTGTTTACAAAAAAGACGGCGTTCGGGCTTTTCCTGGAGTCCACGGGCTGCAACCCGGTTTCCAGCCATTTTGCGGGCATCAACGTCAACCGCGTCAAGTGGCTGGTGTACACCTTCTGCGGTGCGATGGCGGCGGTTGCCGGGCTGATTGAAAGCGCGGGCATCAAAGGCGCGGACTGCAACAATGCCGGGCTTTTTATGGAACTGGACGCCATCCTCGCGGTGGCGATCGGCGGAACCTCGCTCAGCGGAGGGCGGTTCTCCGTTCCGGCAAGCCTTGCCGGCGCGCTGATTATCCAGAGCATCACCACCTCCGTTTACGCCATGGGTGTGGCGCCGGAGATCACCTCGGTGGTGAAAGCCGTCATCGTTATCTGCATCTGTCTTTTCCAGTCGGTTGAATTCAAGGAAAAAATGCGGAAAAGATTCTCCGCCCACAAACCGGAAAGGATGGTGAAAACGGCATGAGCGAACAGGTGAAATCACAGAAAAAATTTCACATTAAAAATATTTCCCTTCTGGTTACCTCCCTGCTGTTTATCGGGCTGTTTTCAGTCGGAGCGGCCGCTTACCCTAAATTTTTGTCGCTGTCTACGTTCTGCAATCTGCTGAACGACGGCTCCTACCTGATCATCGCTTCCATCGGCATTACGTTTGTCCTTTTGACGGGCGGCATCGATATTTCCATTTCGTCCACCATCGCGTTTACCTGCGTGTTTTCGGCGTTTTTGCTTCGGACGGGCGTGCCGGCCGGCGTGGTGATCCCGCTGGTGCTGCTGATCGGCCTTCTGTTCGGCGCGCTGATGGGATTCATGATTAACGCCTACCGGCTTCAGCCGTTTATTGTAACGCTGGCGGGTCAGTTCTTTATGCGCGGCCTGTGCGCCGTCATCAGCACCGAGTCCATTCCGATCACCGACGATTTCTACAAGAAAATGGCGCTGACCAAGCTCAGCTTTCTGGGCGCGAAAATCTATTTTTACGTTTTTATCGCCGCTGCTGTGCTGATTGCGGCAATGTTCACGCTGAAATTCACCCGCTTCGGCAGAACCGTTTACGCGGTCGGGGGGAACGAGCAGTCCGCCTCGCTGATGGGACTGCCCGTGAGCAGAACCAAGGTGACGGTTTATGCCATCAGCGGTTTCTGCGCGGCGCTGGCGGGCGTGGTGTTCAGCTTTTACACGCTGGCGGGGGATTCTCTGCAGAATGTCGGGATGGAAATGGATGCGATTTCCTCCGCGGTCATCGGCGGAACCCTGCTGACCGGCGGTGTGGGCACAGTCATCGGTACCACGGTGGGTGTAATGATTCAAGGTGTGATACAGACCATTGTCACCTATCAGAATCTGAACACATGGTGGACCAAGGTTTTCAGCGCGGCGCTGCTCTGCCTGTTTATCGTCATTCAGCGCATGCTCGCAGGAAGATCGGAAAAAAGGAAGGATGTCCGGGGAAAGAGAGAAAAAGCTGCATAGAATGGCAAATTAATTTGATATTTAGAATTCAATACTATATAATATATACAATTGCCACAGCATTTCCGATGACAGCAATTTCAAATACGAATGAACTCTGCAACTTAACTGGAATTGCCGCAATTCAAAATAACAGCAGCCGATGAGGTGAGCGCCTTGCGAAAAATACTGGACAAATTTTTGAACATCCGGTTCCGGAACAAAATGGTGATGTCCTATATTTTTATGGCGCTCATCCCGTTTGCTGTTTTTTCTGTTGTCAGCGGTCTTGTGTTTGTCCATCAGGCGCAGCAGACCGCGATGGACCACACCGCGCAGACCATCAATCAGGTGTGCAACTCCATCGATGTTTACATAGGAACCATTGAAAAAACCGCGAATTATATTTCCGTCGAACTGACTGACAACGAATTCTGGAAAGTCCGGTCGGAGTCCGACCCGAATTGGAAAACGCGGACGGATCAGATTAAGGAACTGCTGCAGAATATTGCGTTTTCCCACGATGAGATTGCCGGAATCCTGATTGCCACAAAAAACGACCTGTATGTAAGCACCGGGATGTCCCGCATTTCCCGCGACTCCTTTCAAAACGAGTCGTGGTACCAGCAGGCTGAAAAATCGCCGGATGAAATCCGGCTGATCAGCGACGCTACGGGAAGGAATATTGTAACCAACCAGGACTACAGCGTGGACGACGTTTTTTCCCTGACAAAAGCGGTGAGGAATCCGAAAACGGGGGAGGTGCTGGGTGTTATTCTGTTTGACATCCGCCACGACATCATCAAAAAATCCGCNNACGAAAAGGGCTTTGTGTTTGTCACGGATGCTGACAACAGCATTGTTTACGCCCCGGTCAACAACGTGGTGTACCGCGTCAACCCGCTCTGGCTCAGCGGCAGCGGAAACGCGTTTGTCACCGCTAAAATCGGGGGTGGGAACTATCAGATTCATTCGGAAAAATCGGCGTACACCGGCTGGCGCACGGTGGGCGTTTTCTCCAGCGATGAGGTGATGGCGAGCGTTAATACGATTATTTATATTTTATTCGGATGTATTCTGTTCACCATCCTGATTGTGCTGTTTTCCTCTTTCCAGCTTGCGGAAACCATCACGAAGCCGATTTTCAAGCTGCAGAACCTGATGAAGCAGGCAGAGGGCGGTGACCTTTCGGTGCGCTTCAACAGCAAATATAACGATGAGATCGGCGAGCTGGGCCTTAGCTTCAACCATATGATCGACCAGATCGGGAACCTGATCCGGATGGTGTATGTGGAGCAGCAGAACAAGCGCTTTGCCGAACTGAAATCCCTGCAGGAGCAGATCAAGCCGCATTTTCTGTACAACACGCTGGACACCATCAGCTGGATGGCGCGCGATTACGGCGCAACAGACATTGTGCGGCTGGTTGACGCGCTGACCAGTATGTTCCGCATCGGGCTGAGCCACGGAAAGGACATGATCAGCGTCCGGGAGGAAATCACGCATGTTTCCAATTATCTTTATATTCAGAAGATACGCTATAAGGATAAACTGAACTACCGGATTGAGGTGGATGAAAAGCTTTCCGGCTATCAGGTTCCGAAGCTGATTTTGCAGCCTTTGGTGGAAAACGCCATCTATCACGGCGTCAAGGAAAAACGGGGCGGCGGCTCTATTACGATTACCGCGCACAGAGACGACGGTCTGCTCGTTTTCAAAGTGCATGACGACGGTGCGGGGATCCCGGCCGACCGGCTGGAACTGTTGAATCATCAGCTGAGCAGCCATACCGAGCTTGACCAGAAACAGAGCTTCGGCCTCTTTTACATTCAGGAAAGAATCCAGCTCTGCTATGGAAAGCAGTACGGCATTTCCATAGAAAGCACAGAGGCAGAGGAGACCACCGTGACGGTAATCCTTCCGGCGAATGAAAACGGTTGAACGAAAGGGGCGGAGATATGTATAAAGTGCTGATTGCGGACGATGAAGAGATCATCCGCAGAGGAATTGCCGGTTTGCTGAAAAAAGATCAGGAAATGCAGGTGGTGGCACAGGCGGAGGACGGCGAAACCGCGCTGGAGCTTTCGGAAAAATTTTCGCCTGACCTGCTGTTTGTCGATATCAACATGCCGTTTCTGAACGGCATCCAGTTCATTGAAAAGCTGAAAGGCATTTTAAAGGACGCGGTCGTCATTGTCATTACCGGGTACGACGATTTTCAGTACGTTCAGAATGCGCTGCGCCTGGGGGTGTACGACTATATCCTGAAACCGATTATGGAGGACGTGTTCTACAAAGCCCTGAGCCGCGCAAAGGAAGAGCTGAAAAGGAGCAGGGAACAGACGCAGTACCTTCAATGGGCGAAAATGCTGCTTGAGAAAAACAGAGCAAAGCTGACGGAAAATTTTTTAAACGGCTGGCTCGGCGGCCATTTCAGCGACGCGGAAATCGACGAGCGCACCGGCTTCCTTGAACTGAAATTTCCGGAGGAATTCGGGGTGATGATCGCCGGGCTGGATTATAAAAACAATATGGAAATCGGCGGGGACTGGAACGAGGATTTGCTGTATTATGCGGCGGAAAATATTACGCAGGAGCTTTTTCAGCCGTTTCCCCCCGTTTCCCTTTTTCGAAACCCGGCGGGGAACCTCGTGCTGATTTCTTCCCGCCAGCCGCAGGACGCGTGGCAGGAGACCGTGAAGCAGCTCCGCCGGCTGCTGGAGCAGCATCTTCCCGTCCGGGTCACGCTGGCACAGTCCGGGGGAAGCGGCTGGCGCGATATTCCGGCGGAGTACGAACAGGCGCTGAACCGGTTCTACGAGCTGATGGAAATTCCCCAGCTGATCAAAGACGTGCAGAATTATATTGACGAAAATTTCCGGAAAGAGGAGTTTTCCCTTCAGGACGCGGCTGCCGCTTTTCATGTGTCCCCTCAGCATTTAAGCCGTGTGTTCCGCCACTCCATGGGCATTACCTTTGTGGACTACGTCACCCGCGCCCGCATCCGCAGGGCGATTGAGCTGCTTTCCAATGAAGAGATGAAAATGTATGAAATCGCCGAGCTGACAGGCTACTCCAACCAGCATTATTTCAGCAGCGCCTTTAAAAAAGTGCTCGGCGTTTCCCCGGCGGAATACCGGAAAAACGCGCAGAATAAAATATCGGCGGCAATGTGAGGGAAAAAGGACATGAGGAAACGGATGCGAGGCTTTCTTGCGATGCTGCTCTGCGCCGCGGTTCTGCTTTCCCTGTTCCCCGGCTGCAGCCGGCAGGAGCCGGAAAAGGTGGAATATCTGATCGGGGTTTCTCAGGCGAATATGCGGGAATCCTGGCGCCTTGCCCTGACAAGGGAGTTGAAGGAAGAGGCCGCAAAGCACCCCGGGGTTCGGCTGATTTTTACGGACGCCACCCAGAACAGCGACAAGCAGATCGCGGATATCAAGCGCCTTCTGGCGTGCGGGGTCGATCTGCTGATTGTTTCGCCCTGCGACGTGAAAAAGATTACGCCCATGGTCAGCGGCGTTTACAAATCCATTCCGGTGATTGTGATGGACCGCGTGGTGGAAGGCTACGATTATTCCCTGTTTATCGGGCCGGACAACCGGAGCATCGGAAAACAGGCCGGCAAATCCGTCCTCAGCATGCTTGACGGCAAGCCGGGCGGGGTGCTGGAAATCTGCGGAAGCGCCAGCTCCCAAATGAGCGCGGAGCGGAGCGAGGGCTTTCAGACTTTTCTTTCGCAGTCCGAAAATATTAGTATCCGGAAAATATCCATCGAAAATGAATCGCGCGACACGACGGAGGACTATCTGCTCCAGAACAGGGACCAGCTTGACGGAATCCGGATTATTTTCGCGCATAACGACTACATGGCGCTGGGCGCCTGCCGGGCAATTGAAAAGCTTGGGCTGAAAAACGTGCGGATTATCGGGGTGGACGGCTTCACCGGGGAAAACGACGGGATAGGTTTGGTAAAAAAGGGCATGATTGACGAAACGATTACCTGCCCCACCGGCGGGCGGGAGGCAATCCGCTTTTCTCTGGACATCCTTCAGAATGTGGCCGGGGTGCCCAAACAGGAAATCCTGCACAGTCACAAGGTCACAAAAGAGAATGTGGACGCGTTTGTGGAAAATCTGAACAAACCGCAGACCGCTCCGCCGGAAACCATCCGCGTCGGCTACGCCCAGGTGGGAACGGAAAGCGCGTGGCGCCTTGCCAATACGGAATCCATCCAGTCCGCGGCAAAGGAGTTCGGGATTCAGCTTTATTATGAAAACGCGAACCAGTCCCAGAAAAAGCAGATTGAAGCAATCCGGAAATTTATTGCCATGAAGGTGGATGTGATTGTCCTGTCCCCCGTGATTGACAGCGGCTGGGACCAGGTGCTGCGGGAGGCGAAGCAGGCAGGCATCCCCGTCATCCTGTCCGACCGGGAAATCTCGGTAAAGGACGAAGACATGTTTCTTACCTTTATCGGCGCGGACTTTGAGGAGGAGGGCCGGCGAGCCATGCGATGGATTGCGCAGAACGTTCCCTCCGGCGGAAAAGAGGGCGGAATCCGCATTATGGAACTGCAGGGGACGGTGGGCGCGTCGCCTGCCGTGGAACGGACCCTTGGGTTTGAAGAAATTCTGAAAGAGTATCCGAATGATAAAATCGTCTATTCACGCAGCGGCGATTTTACCTACGACGGGGGAAAGCAGATTGTGCTGGATTATCTGAAGAACCACAAATGGGATATCGACGTGGTGTACGCCCACAATGACGACATGGCGCTCGGCGCGGCCGAGGCTTTGGAGAAGAACGGCATTGCACCCGGCAGGGACGTAAAAATCGTTTCCATCGACGGAACGAAAAACGCTTTAAATGCAATTGTGAACGGAAAAATGAACTGTGTGGTGGAATGCAACCCGCTGCTTGGCCCGCAGCTGATGAAAGCGATTACGGATCTGATGTCCGGCAAAGAGCTTCCGCTGAAAATCATCACCGATGAAAAGGTTTTTACAAAGGAAAATACGAAAGAACAGATCAAGACCAGAAAGTATTAGGAATCCGCTTTGACAGTAAGATGTTGGCAGCAGCCCGGCCGGGTCCGGACTGCTGTTTTTTCTGCTGTGGGCGGACTATCGGTCCCGCAGGCGGGAAATACTTGACAAAGAGCCACGAGAAAGGTAGAATTATCATTGTATTAGTACATTAGTACAATTGCAATCTTTTATTTTGCGGCCCCCGTATGAGCGGGGAAAAAGGAGAATGGGAAAATGAATAAAAAACAGATCGCGGGGATTCTTGCGGCGGCCTTTGTTTTTGTGTTCGTATGCGGCGCCAATATTCTGGTTAAAAATGCCGGTCAGGCACAAAAAAAAGCGGAGCTTGCCGAAAGCGTCCTGAGTTCCATCGGCACACAAATTGACCTTCCGTCTTCACCGTTTGTAGGGGTAGTGAAGGTGGACGGCACGATTATGAAAACGACATCAAGCGCCCTGCTGCCGGCGGAGGGCTATAATCACGAAAAAACGCTCGACCTGATCGACCAGTTCCAGAAATCCGGAGAGAACAGGGGAATCCTGCTCTATGTCAATACGCCGGGCGGGAGCGTTTACGAGACAGACGAGCTGTACCAGAGGCTTCTGAAGTACAAAAAGGAAACCGGTCGCCCGGTCTGGACCTATATGGGGGCCGAGGCCTGCTCCGGCGGATATTATGTCTCCATGGCGTCGGATAAAATCTATGCGAACCGCAACACGTGGACGGGCTCCATCGGCGTTATCCTGTCGCTGTCCAATTACAAGGGGCTGATGGATAAGCTTGGCGTGGACACCGTGCTGTTTACCAGCGGGCCAAACAAATCCATGGGAAATCCGGGCGTTGAAATGACGAAGGAACAGTCCGGAATCTTTCAGGGGCTTGTGGATGAATCCTATGAGCAGTTTGTGGGAATCGTTGCGCAGGGCAGAAAGATGAGCGTGGAAACGGTCAAACCGATTGCGGACGGGCGGATCTATACAGCGCAGCAGGCGCTGGACCTCAAGCTGATTGACGGGATTCAGAATTATGAGGACACTCAGGCGCAGATGAAAAAAGAGTTGGGCGGGAATGTCACCTTTTTCACGCCGAAAAGCAGCGAGTTCAACCTGAATTCCCTGTTTTCCATGGCGAAGAGCTACACCGCCACCGACGCGGAAAAGGTGAAAGAGCTTTTAGAAACACAGGAGAGCGGGGTGCCGATGTATTATGCAAATACAGGAAAATAACGATGCGGCCTGCGGCGGATTTTTTGCCCGTCTGGCGGCATATCTCATCGATATGCTCCTGGTGGGAGCGGTTCTGCTGACGGTGAAAATCCCGATGTTTTTTGTCCGGCTGCAACATCCGGACAGCTTTTTAACAAGCCCGCTGCTGTTTCAGTTCAGTCTTCTGGATATCGTGCTTTATCTGGCCGCGTCTGCTTATTTTGTCATTTTAACCTATCAGACGGGCGCCACGGTGGGAAAACGACTGATGAACCTTCGGGTGGTTTCCGTTGACGGCGCGCCGCTCACGCTGCTGAACGTCCTTTACCGGGAAACAATTGGGCGGTATCTGTCCTCCCTGCTGTTTGTCGGTTATATCCTGATCGGACTGAACCGCGACAAGCGCGGCCTGCATGACCTGATCTGCGATACAAAGGTGATTTATGTCTGCAAATGCATGCCGCTGCCCCCAAGGCAGGCGTACCAGCCCATGCCGGCGTATATGCCATATTACGGGCAGCCTGTTCCGCCGATCCCTTCGCAGCCGCCTGTTCCCGCGCCGGAGCCGGAGCCTTCCGGCGGGGATATTCCGGGGAATCCGCAGACCTGAAGCACCGGAGCCGCAAAACACTGCTGTTTTGCGGCTCCGGTGCTGATTTCTATTTAGGGCAGGGGATAATGGAAAGGCGATTGCTTTTATTTTTGCCGGTTTTCTGCTGCCCTAATCATTGGAAGCGGAATTCTTTGCTGAACCGGGACGAGCGTTCCGGAGAAGACCCGGATAATTATCAGTATTAAAAACAGGAGCCGTACCCGAAGGGAACAGCTCCTGTTTTTTGGGGACTCTATCAAATATGGTATTTAATCAAAGTGAAAAATCCTCCGCTATTCCTGCGGGTAAATTTCTTTGACCTTTTGCGCGACCAGTTCCGCCATTTTCCGATGGCCCGCCCGGGTGTAATGAAGACCGTCCTCCGGACCGACTTCCACGCTTTTGCCCGGATTGAGAAAGTGGACGGCGTTGCGTTTCGCAACCTGCTCATACTCGCCGGCCAGAAAATTGCTGCTTTCCATTCCGTCGCCGAACATCAGGCACAAGTCTCTGATGCCTGCGTTTGCAATGGGAACCGGAGCGATCAAAAGAATCTGCGGGGCGCTCCCCGCGTTGCCGGATTCCGATTTCATAATCGTTTTTATCAGATTTTCCATACCCCACGCAATGTCGCATACGGGAAGGGAAAAGCGCTTTTTCAGATCGTTTGTTCCCAGCATGATCACAACCAGATCCAGCGGCTTATGGCTGTCAAGGCAGGGCAGCAAATAGGTCTTTCCGTTTTTATGTTCTTCAATCGGGTCGTCCCAGACGGTGGTTCTGCCGCCCAGCCCCTCTTCTATTACATAATAGCCGTCGCCGAGTAATTTTTGAAGCAGGCCCGTCCACCGGCTGTCCCTTGCGTATCTTCCCGTCATCCCCGGCTTCAGTCCGTAGGTATTGGAATCGCCGTAGCAAAGAATGTTTTTCATGTCCCGGTTCCCTTCTGCTTCTTTTGCTCCATTGTACTGCATTTTTTCAATAAAACAATAGAAAATTGAAAATTTATTTATTATTTACAGTAATAACCGACGATTTTCGCCATAATGTCCCACTGCTGCTCCATCTCCTCAACCAGCCTGAACTGCGTGCGGGCGCGGTCAAGGTTGTGGCCTTTACGGCTGATTTTAAAGTAGGTGTCCCCGGCGAGGTAGTCGGCCAGAAAGCGGATGCCGCATTCGAGCGTCATCATCTTTGCGCCGTCGGGCAGGCTTTGTATTTCGGCGTTGGTCAGCACTTTTCCCGCGACTTCCAGAAAACCTCTGGTATAGGCTTCAAACAGGCCGATGTCGAAATGCACCTTGGAAAGATCCTGCTCGTCCTCCGCCGCCGTGCTCGCGCCGAAGCGGATGGAATCGCCGAAGTCGTACAGGGAAAGCCCGGGCATAACGGTATCCAGATCAATGACGCAGATGCCTTTTCCGGTTTCGCTGTCGATCAGCACATTGTTCAGCTTGGTGTCGTTGTGGGTGACCCGCAGGGGCAGGTTGCCCTGTTCCTGCATATCCACCAGAAGATGCGTGTATTCCTCGCGCTGTAAAACAAAGTCGATTTCCTCTTTTACGCCGGCCGCCCTGCCCTTCACATCCGCGGCGAGGGACTCTTTGAACTGGAGAATGCGGTTCGGCGTATTGTGGAACAGCGGGATAGTCTCGTGAAGCGTGGCTGCCGGATAGTCGGCCAGCAGCATCTGGAACCGTCCGAAGGAGCGGGCGGAATTATAGAATTCCTCTTTCGATCTTGTCTGCTGCAGGGTGACGGTATTCTCAATAAAAAGGTAGGAACGCCAGTATCCGCCGTCTTCATCGACATAGTAAAACGCGCCGTCTTTGGTGGGCACCAGATTCAGGGTTTCACGGAGGGGGTCGCCGCCCGCCGCGGCGATGGCGCCGTGCAGATAGCGGGTTACGCCAATCACGTTTTCCATCAGCTCCGCCGGCTTGCGGAACACGTTTGTGTTGATTCTCTGGAGGATGTATCTGCGGGTGCGTTCCTCAAGCTGGAAGAAGACGGAAAAGGTGTCGTTGATGTGTCCGCTTCCGTAGGGCAGAATGCCCACATATTGACCCTCAAACTGAAATTTCTTTACAATTGCAGGCAAAAATTCATTTTTGACCGGTTTCATTCGTCGCCCTCCCAAAGCTTATCGGGATAAATTACCTGTTTTCTCATCCTGCGGATCGCTTCCACGACCACCGGTTTGTCTTCGCGGTAAGTAACCCCGAACCATTTGTCGGGTGATTGCAGCACTTTTACGCTGGCCTTTCCGCTTTTCAGCAGTTCGTCCACCACGGTCGGAAGAAAGAACTCGGCTTTCAGCGGGTTTCCACTCAGGGCATTGTCCAGAAAAGGGGGGAACCTGTCTGTGATTTCGCCGAGGATTGTTTCGGAAAAGCCCCACAGATTCATGGATACAATGCTGCCCTTCGGGATGGTCACCCAGGTCTTGCCGCCGTCTTCCGTGTACTGAGCCAGGCCAGCCCGTTTTTCAATATGGGTGCGCTCGTGAATATCTTTTAAAAATCCGTCCGGGGTGGCAACACAGACACCCCTTGCCACGTGGCCGTAGTCCGTGAGCGTGTTTTCCAGCGTATAGCCCACCATGGCGTAGCGGTACAGTTCGTCGTCCCGGCTGTGGAGAAGGTAATTGTAAATCAGGCGGAAGGCATCCCCGCCGTAATAGTCGTCGGCGTTAATCACGGCGAAGGGCGCGTCGATTACGTCGCGGCAGCAGAGGATGGCGTGCGCGGTTCCCCACGGTTTATCGCGCCCCTGCGGCACACGGTAGCCCTCCGGCAGGGGTGATACCTCCTGATACGCATATTTTACATCCATGATTTTGGACATTCTGTCGCCGATGATTTCCTTGAAATCCGTTTCAATGGATTTTTTAATCAGGAACACAACTTTTTTGAATCCGGCATTCACTGCGTCAAAAAGGGAAAAATCAATAATAATTTCTCCGTTGTCCCCCACGGGGTCAATCTGCTTCGGCCCGCCGTATCTGCTGCCCATTCCCGCGGCCATCACAACGAGTATAGGTTCTTTCATGCTGCATTTCTCCTTTTTGAATTCGCTTGGCTTGCACTCTCTGCCCTTATTTTAGACGATGGTTCCTTTAAAATAAATATCCGATTCATCACAAAATTTGCACAAAACATGATTTTTGCACAAAAGAGGCCCGTTCGGGGAAATTACCGAACGGGCTTTATCTCGCCGGATTTCTCCGGGCGGGCATGAAATTTTCAGTTTTCTTCTTCAAAATGGGGAGAACGGCCCTTCTGGCTGTCCGTGCGCAGCTTGACGGAGGAGGAGTATTCCGATGGGGTCATGCCGGTCACTTTTTTAAAGTGACGGGAAAAGTAGTGGATGGATGAGTAGCCTAAATCGTTGGCGATTTCGGTAAAATTCTTTGTGCCTTCGCGGATGGACTGTTTGGCGCTGTCCACCTTCATTTTTCCGAAATATTCCATCACGCCGCCGCCGGTCTTTTCCCGGAAGACCTTCTGCAGAAAGGAACAGCCGCACATGTTTTCACGGCATACATCATTCAAGGTGATTTTATTGTGAATGTTTTGGTTCAGGTACGCGACAATCCGGGTGAAAGTGTCCTGACCGGATTTCTCCCTGATGGAAGAGGAAACCCGCTCTTCTCCGGCCCCGCCTTTGCGGATCAGGCTGATCAGCATCAGTTCAAGGAGAATTTTAATCACCTGTTCGGAGGCAAAAGCGCCCTTCCCGCTGCGCACCAGTTCTTTCATGTCCACATCGTCCAGCGGGGAGGAAAAAGTGGCGGTGGCCTCTTCAATGACCTGTCCGAGCAGGTCGCGTTCCAGATCGCCGACCCTCAGGATTTTTCCGTCGAAAAAATGCATGGCGGGGGAATTGCATTTAAACGTAATGACCACCAGGTTCGGTGCGACCACACCGTTTGCCCACAGACTGTGGAATTCGAAGGGCTTGTGAAAAATAATATCGCCTTTTTTCAGCACATAGTTGGTGCTGCCGGCTGTTACGTCCACCTGTCCCTTGTCCACGTAAAGAAACTCCCAGAAGTCGTGGGTTTCGCCCGGAAAATAAAAATCGCTGTTATATTCGAAATAATGGACGGTCATCAGCTCGTCAATGGTGATCTCCTGCTTCAGAAAGGTACTTACGAATTGCGTCATCAGTCTCCGCTCCTTACCTGTGCCCGGTTTCAGAATGATTTCGTTATCTCCCCCGCCGAAGGCGGGGGAGATAACGCCCGTTGTTCCTGCTTTTATTGAAATTGCTGTAATACTTTATTTTAGCATAATGTTGATTTTTTAATATTCTAAATATAAAATATAATGGATGGGAACAGGCGGCAGAAAAGGTGTTTGTCATTCTCGCCGTTTTCCATGGAAGTAAAGACTTTTTGTGCAAGTAGAATGGATTGTGCAAATTTAATGCAAAAAATTCTAAATCAATATTGTTTAAAACACCGTAAAATAGGGATATTGAACAGCGAATTGGATAAAAATGAAACTCCAAAATCCGATTTATTGGTCAATATGTAACTTGGGTATGCTTTGAATTCAAACATAAACTTAGGAGGTCTGAAAATGAAAAAGAAATTATACTCACTCATGGCCATCGTACTGACCTGCGCCATGGTACTCGGCGGCTGCGGCGGCGCTGCGCAGTCAACGGCACCGGCACCGGCTGCTTCCGGCACCGCATCCAAGAGCGACGCAAAGAGCGACGTAACAATTACTTATTATTCCATGTGGAACGAAACCGAACCGCAGGGCCAGACCATTGCACAGGCCATTGACGCTTTTAAAGAGAAGACGGGGATTACCGTCGATGTCAACTGGCAGGGCCGCGATATCCGCAAAACCCTTCAGCCCGCGCTGGACGCCGGACAGAATATCGATCTTTTCGATGAGGATGTCGAACGTGTAAACGGCACATGGGGCAAATATCTGCTCAATGTGGAGGATCTTGCCGCAAAGTCCTATGATACGACGAACGGCAAACCGCTGACGGATGTTATCAACAAAAAGCTTGTCGATCTGGCGCGTTCTCTCGGGCCGGACGGAAAGCTTTCCACCATTCCTTATCAGCCTTCCAGCTTTATGGTGATGTACAACAAGGATATCTTTAAGACAGCCGGCATTACCGCGGTGCCGAAGACATGGGAAGAGTGGCTTGCGGCCTGTGCAAAAATCAAGGCGGCCGGCAAAACCCCGATTACCGTGGACGACGCCTACATGGCTTCCCTGTTCGGCTATCATATGGCCCGCCTGATCGGCAAAGACAAGACGCTCGCCATGGTTACCAACAAGAAGATCGACGGCCCCGCCGTTCTGACCTTTGGCGAACAGTGGAAAGAAATGTATGACAAGGGCTATATTTCCAAGAATGCGGCCGGAAACATCTATCCCGCCGGGCAGCAGGAGGTCGCAAGCGGAAATGTCGCCATGTACTTAAACGGGACCTGGCTCCCGAATGAAATTAAAAATTCCGCTCCGGCAGACTTTAACTGGGGTTCCTTCGCGTATCCGGCCGTCGGAAAAGACGGCGACGGACCGGAAGCCAACCAGTACGGCGCACAGTGCTTCGGTATCAACAAGAATACCAAGCACGCGGAAGAAGCCTTTAAATTTATTGTATTTATGACAACCGGCGAGTGGGACAATAAGCTTGCGGCAGACTCCATCGGCGTTCCGATGGCGAACGACGCAACATGGCCGACGCAGCTGACGGATGCAAAATCAGTTCTGGACGCGACTACAACCAGATATCCCTGGGCCGTCGGTATGGAGAACGAAGCCGATATCAACGCGAAAATCAAGACCAACTTCGCACTGCTTGTCAGCGGAAAGCTTGACGCAAAGGGCTTTGCGGACGCAATGAAAAAATAATTCAATCACAGAATGGCAGGAAAAGGGGCGGCATCGTGTTTACGCGCTGCCGCCCCTTTGTTCATGGAATTCTCGGGAGGTTCTTATGAAAACAAAAAATAAAGCAATGATCGTTATTTTTCTGGCACCAGCGGTTTTTCTGTATACCATGGTTTTTCTGTATCCTACCATAAGGACCGTCATCATGAGTTTCTTCAAGGTGGAGGGCGTTACGGATGCCGTTTCAACATGGAAGTTTAACGGGATGGGGAATTTCAAAACCCTTTTCAACACGCCCCTTTTTGTGAGCGCGCTCAAAAACATCGGCATGATCTGGCTGGTGGGCGGCGTCGGCGTGATGCTGGTCTCGCTGCTGTTCGGCGTTATCCTCACAAGCGGAGTTCACGGAAAAAGCTTTTTCCGTTCCGTCATTTACCTGCCAAATGTTATTTCGGCGGTCGCCATGGGAACCATGTGGATTAATTACGTCTACAATCCCGATTTCGGGCTGATCAATTCAACTTTAAAAGGCCTCGGCTTCAAAAATGCGGCCGCGCAGTGGACCGGCCCGGAACTGGTTTTCTGGAGTATGCTCATCGCGTACTGCTTCGGCATGGTGGGGTACCATATGCTGATCTGGATGAGCGGGATTGAGCGGATACCGACCGATTTTTACGAAGCGGCCACGATTGAGGGCGCCAACGTGTTCCAGCGGTTCTCAAAAATTACGCTTCCCCTTTTAAAAGGGGTCTGCCGCACCAATATTGTCCTCTGGACCGTCAGTACCATGGCTTTCTTCGTATGGAGCCAGCTGTTTTCACCCGTCAACCTGAGCGCGAGCACCGTCACGCCGATGTCCTACATGTATGAGCTGGTATTCGGCGCAAGCTCTTCGGCCATCACGGTGCGCGATTCCGGCGCGGGTGCGGCAATCGGCGTGATCCTGACTCTGGTGGTCATTGTGGTGTTTATGTTTACGCAGCTCATTGTCCGGCATGACGACGTTGAGCTTTAAGGGGGAATGAAAAATGGCTAAAAATAAAATCAGGCAGAAAATGAACTGGAAAAAAGAACTGGCCCTTGCTCCGGGCTATCTGGTCGTCGGGATTTGGGTCGTTTTTACCTTTGTGCTCATCGGCTGGATTATTTTGGCGTCGTTCTCCACAACCAGAGAGATTTTTGACGGCAATCTTTTTAAATTTGCAACCGGCCTGCATCCGGAAAATTATGTGAAGGCTTGGAAAACGCACAAGGTGTCGAACTATTTTATGAACTCTCTGCTGTACACGCTGGTGTCCTGCACACTGGTCATTATCGTTTCGGCGCCTGCGGCTTATGTGCTCAGCCGCTTTAAATTCCGAGGGAACGGCTTCCTTCAGAATTTATTCGCGACCGCGCTGGGCATCCCGGCCATCATGATCATCATGCCCCTGTTCTCTCTGTTCAGCCAGATGCATGTCAACCAGTCCAGAGGGCTTTTGATCTTCCTCTACATAGCGATAAACGTGCCGTTTACCATTTTCTTTTTGAACACGTTCTTCCACAATCTTTCCGTTACGTTTGAGGAAGCCGCCGCGATCGACGGCTGTTCGCCCATGAAAACGTTTTGGATGATTATGCTGCCGCTGGCGCAGCCCGGCATTATTACGGTGACGATTTTCAACTTTATTACGATATGGAATGAATATTTTATTTCGCTTATTTTTGCAAATACGGCGAAAACCCGCCCGGTTGCGGTCGGACTGTATTCCATGATTCAATCCATGCGCTATACGGGGGACTGGGGCGGCATGTTCGCGGCGGTGGTCATTGTGTTCCTGCCGACGTTCATCCTGTATATCTTCCTTTCCGAAAAGATCATCGCCAGCGTGACCGGCGGCGCCATTAAGGGCTGACACCGGAATTACCGTAAATAAAATCGATGGGGGACGTTTTTATTGAAGATTTATCAATCTCTGCTGAACATTCGGGGAGCCGCTCTTGAAAACGGGAATCCTCTGCCGCGCTTCCGCGACCGCGCACAGGATAAGCCCCTGATTGACGCGGGGCTGCTGGAAAACGAGCGGAAAGGCTTCGGCTACCAGACCGGCTTCCGCGAGCTGCCGTATACGGTACAGGACGATTTTCACCGCGACCTTAAACAGCGGGAATTGAAAACCGTTGTGATGGAAAACGATTTTCTGCGCGCCACCTTCCTTGCTGATTTCGGCGGCCGGCTCTGGTCGCTGTTTGATAAGAAAGCGGGACGCGAGCTTCTGTTTACCAACCCGGTGTTCCGCCTTGCCAACCTTGCCATCCGCGACGCGTGGTTCTCCGGCGGCATTGAGTGGAATTTGGGACAGTTCGGTCACACGTGCCTGACCTGCGAACCGATGTTTTTCGCCCGCTGCACGGGGAAAGACGGGGAACCGTTCCTTCGCATGTACGAGTACGAACGGCAGAAATGCTTTTTTTTGCAGATCGATTTCCATCTGCCGGAAGATTCCGACCGCCTGTTCGCCCATGTAAAAATTCTCAACACAAAGCCGGAGAAGGCGCCGCTTTACTGGTGGACCAATATCGCCGTGCGGGAGGAGAAAAATGTCCGCGTATTTTCCCAGAGCGACGGGGTTGTCTGCATCAAGCCGGAGACGATGAGCTCTCAGAATTCCGCCCACGGCTTTGCGCACGACACCATGCCGTACCTGAAAAGCCTCAACGGGCTGGACGCGAGCTATCCGCAGAACCTCTCCTATTCCAACGAGTATTTCTTCCAAAATCGGCATGTCCTGTCCGATGCGTGGGAGGCGGCGGTGTATGATGACGGAACCGCGTTCTGGGAACGCTCCACCTCCGCGCTGTGCTACCGTAAAATGTTCTGCTGGGGGATGCAGCGCGGCGGCGTACACTGGAAGGATTTTCTTTCACTGGACGGAGCGGGAAACTACCTTGAAATTCAGGCGGGATTATCCCCTTCGCAGGTGCACGGCGAGGATATCGGGCCAAACGGCTGTGTGCGCTTCACGCAGGTTTTCGGCGGGATGGACGTCGGCCCGCGGGAAGCCTTCGGCGACTGGGAAGCTTCCAAGCAATATGTTCACGGCCTGATTGACAGCCGCCTGAGCGAAGAAGAACTGCTGAGGGCCGACAGACTCTATGAAGCGCTGGAGGACACTCCGCCGGACGAGTTGCTGCATTTCGGCAGCGGCTGGGGTGCGCTGGAAGCCGCCCGAGACCCGGGGATGATTCCGAAGGGACTTGCCTTCCCGAAGGAGACGCTCGGCGAAAAGCAACGGGCGTGGCTCACACTTTTGCAGACTGGAAGGATGCCCCAACCGGAACCGGGCTGCCTGCCCGCCTCCTGGATGACCGATTCCCGCTGGACGGCGCTTTTGGCCGCCTCCCTTCAAAAAGAGGAAAACAAAGATGCGGGTGCGCTGATGCATCTGGGCCTGATGCTTTATGAAAGCGGCAAATGGCAGGACGGCATTGCCGTAATGAAGCAATCCCTTGTCATCCGTCCCACTGCAATCTGTTGCCGGAATCTGGCGCAGGCCATGGTGCAGGAAAACCGGCTGGAGGAAGCCTGCGACTATATGGAAAGGGCTCTGTCCCTCGGCGGCGCCGGACAGTCCGAAGTCGTCGCGCAGGACGCAATTGACCTGTTTACAAAGGCCGGGCTTTACCGGAAGGCGTGGGAGTGCTATTTCAGCCTGCCGGAGAAACTGAAAGCGGTTGAGCGTATCCGCCTTAACACGGTGCGCGCCGCGTTTGAACTGAGAAAATGGGATTTTCTGGAGGAACAGTTTGCTTCCCATTTTGCAATCATGCGCGAGGGGGAAACCATGCTTCTCGACACATGGTTCATGGTGCAGGCCGTGCGGTTGGCGCAGCAAAGGGGAGAGCCGGACTGGCGCGCCCTTTTGAACGAAGCCAGAACTACGCTCAGCCCCCCTTATAATCTGGATTTCCGCATGACCACGTGATTTTCCGGGCGGCCGTATGGTTTTTACCGAACCGTACGGCCGTCTGTTTTGTCTGAAAACGGGGTCATACTTACGCGCGGGGCTTTGAGTTTGGGCTTGTTTTTCGTAACATAATTGATACTGTTCATTTTCGCTGTATAATGTTATAATAAATAATCAGCATAAAAGAAAGGCGTGGTGAAATGAAGCTGAAAGCTGTTGCAATGGCGCTTGTGCTCGCTCTGACCCTGTCGGGCTGCTCCTTTGTCGGCCTGGACGCCCAGACGCTGATGCACCCGCCGAAGCCCACCGGTGAAAAGGCGGACATTCACGCTTTGCTTGAGAGCAAAACCGACGGGAAAATGACGCTGAAATATCCGCGCAGCGGCGATTACCGTTCCGCGATCATTACGCACGACATGTGCGGCGATAAAAACGACGAAGCCATGGCGATTTATCAGAAGGGCGAAGAAACCTCCGGAACCAACATCATGTTTATGAAGAAGGACGGAAAATGGGTTGACATGGGCTCTTTCAGCAATCCCGCGGCACAGGTGGATAAAGTTTGCTTCGGCGACCTTGACGGCGACGGCAAGGACGAGGCGGTCGTCGGCTGGGGAAGCAGCCTGAACAACACAAGCACCATTTGTGTCTATTACTATAAAAACGGAAAAATGAACGAACTCAAGCTGGAGCAGGCATACACCGAACTGGCGGTCATGGATTTCGACGGCGACGGCAGGGATGAGATCTTTACCGCCAATGTCAGCGTGGGCGACCAGCCCGCGCTCGCCCGGCTGTTCCGCGTCAAGGACGGCGCAGTGGAAGTGATGGGCTCCTGCCGCATGGACAGCGGAGTCACAAAATACGCCTCCGTGCAGGCGGGACTGATCAATGAAAAACAGAACGGCATTGTGCTGGACGGCGCAAAAAACGCGGGTTCCCTTGTAACAGAGCTGCTTTACTGGGATAAGAAGTCCAAGGTTCTGGAATCCCCGTTCTATGACGCGAAAACACAGACGGCCAATTATACGATGAGGAACACGTCCGTCGTCTCCAAAGACATCAACGGGGATAAGATCATCGAGGTGCCGATTGTCAGCCTGATGCCGGGCCACAGCGGTGAGAAAACGGATGACACGGCCTATATTACCAACTGGCACCGCTACGACACCCAGACCAACACGTTTGTGCGGGTCATGAGCATGGTGCTCAATTATTCCGACGGGTACTGGTTCTTAATGCCGGACATGTGGCGCGGCAGGGTGACCACCAAAATGGATACCGTAACGAGAACCATTACGTTTTATGAGTGGAAGGCCGCCGGTAAGAATTCGGGGACGGCAGGCGAGGCGCTTTTGAAAATTCAGGTGTTTTCCCAGAAGGAATGGGACAGCGGCACGGGAACAGCGGGCTTTTACAAGCTTCTGGATTCAGACAATGCGGTGTTCGCGGCCAGCTCTCCGTCACCGGGCAACGCGCTTTCCCTCAGCATCAGCGATGTAAAAAGCAGCTTCGAACTGATCAGTCAGGACTAAATCTGGATTGGAGGAACGGATATGAAAAATATCCTTGTTGCCGAAGACGAACAGGCAATTCGGGAATTTGTAGTAATCAATCTGAAACGCGCCGGCTACAACGCCTTTGAAGCGTCCAACGGGGAGGAAGCGCTTGCGCTTTATGACCGCGCGGGGGGCAATATCGACGTGGCAGTGCTGGACATTATGATGCCCGGAAAGTTCGACGGCCTCGCCGTATGCAAGGAGCTGCGGCAGAAAAGCGGGTCTATCGGCATTATCCTTCTGACCGCGCGCACACAGGAAATGGATAAGGTCAGCGGCCTGATGATGGGCGCGGACGATTATGTAACCAAGCCGTTCAGCCCGAGCGAGCTTGTCGCAAGGGTGGACGCGGTGTACCGCCGTGTCGCGCTGGAGCAGATGAGGAACGAAAACAATTTTAAAGAGGAGATCCGGTCCGGCGAATTCGCGCTGAACCTGCGCAACCGCACCCTGATGAAAAAGGGCGTGCCGATTGAACTGACGCAGGTGGAGTTTCAGATTATGGAATATTTTTTCTCGAATCCGACCACCGCGCTTGACCGCACGGATATCCTGAAGCATGTGTGGGGGGACGCCTATTTCGGCGAGGAAAAAATTGTGGATGTGAACATCCGCCGGCTCAGGATGAAGGTGGAGGATGAACCCTCCAACCCCAAGCATATTGTTACAGTCTGGGGTCTGGGCTATAAATGGGAGTCGTAGCAGCTTAATCCGGAAAGGGGGAATCAGTATGAAAACGACCGGTATTACAAGACGCTGGCTATTAAATAGTCTGGGCGTAATACTGCTCATTCTGATTACGCTGATTCTCATCCTTTCCTATGTTATACGCGGCTATGTCTACAATGGAATTCAAACAGCGCTGAGCAGCCGCTCCGACGAGCTTACCAACGTGTTCGCGGACTACGGAAGGAAATCGCCGCAGGAATTCAGCACCGCCGCCCGTAACTATGTTGAAAACTTTCCGGGCAAAGAGAGCATGGAGCTGATGGTGTTCAATTCAAACGGGAAAATCATCATCACCTCCATCGGCTTCGCGCCGGACGAAAGCCAGCCTATGCCGGACTACAAGTTTGCTCTGAACAGCGCGGACGGCTACGGGACATGGACGGGCAGCCTGACCAGCGGGGAAAAGGTCATTGCCGTTACGCGCGTGATGCGCAACAATGAAGGCGGATTTGTCGGCGCCATCCGCTATGTGGTTTCGCTCGAAGAGGCCGACAAGCAGGTCGCCATTATTTTAGGAACGCTGATTCTTGCGGGACTGCTGATCATCCTGTTTGTCATCGTATCCAGCTATTATTTTATGAATTCGATCATTACGCCTATTAAGGAAATCGGCGCGACCGCCAAGCGGATTGCGCAGGGCGACTTCAAGGCGAGAATAGAAAAAACCAACGACGATGAAATCGGTCAGCTCTGCGACAATATCAACGACATGGCCGACGAACTTGGCGCAGCCGAAAAATTAAAAAATGACTTTATCTCCTCGGTGTCCCACGAACTGCGCACGCCGCTCACCGCCATCAAGGGCTGGGCGGAGACCATGCAGAGCGGCGGGAACGACAAGGAAACGCTTGACCGCGGCATGGGTATCATTATCCGCGAATCGGAACGCCTGTCCGGCATTGTGGAGGAACTGCTCGACTTTTCCCGCATGCAGAGCGGGCGCATGACGCTGACCATGGACAAAATCGACATTCTTGCAGAATTGGGTGAGGCGGTCTATATGTTCAGCGAGCGCGCGCATATGGAGCATAAGTTCCTGCTTTACGAGGAACCCGCCATGCTTTCGCCGGTTCTGGGCGATATCAACCGTTTAAGGCAGGTATTTGTCAATATCATTGACAACGCCCTGAAATATACCGAAGAGGGCGGCACCATCAGCGTGACCGTGACGGAATCCGGCGGATTTATCCGCGTTGTCATCAGCGACAACGGCTGCGGGATTCCGGCCGAGCATCTGCCGAACGTCAAAAAGAAATTTTACAAGGCGAATCAGACCATCCGCGGCTCCGGCATCGGCCTGGCGCTCGCCGACGAAATCATGAAGCTCCACAGCGGCAGCCTGGATATTGAGAGCCATGAAAACATAGGCACCGCCGTTACGATTTTGATACCGACCCTGCGGCAGCTGGAAAACCAGCCTCAGTCCGACGAGACTCTGAACGAAGAAAGGAATTCCGAAAATAATGGCTAGAGAAAAGACAAAATGCATCACGTCCATCGGGGGGCAGGCGCTGATAGAGGGAATTTTGATGCGCGGCCCGAAGAAGACCGAGGTCGCCGTGCGCATGAGCGACGGAACTATCTCCACGGAGGAAATGGGCACCACCTTTATAAAGGATAAATATTCCATTATGCGCCTGCCGCTGCTGCGCGGAATCGCGGGCTTTATCGATTCGCTTTCCGTGGGCTACAAGGCGCTTTCCTATTCCGTTGACAAGGCCGGGCTGGAAGAGGACGAGGAGCCGTCTAAATTTGACAAATGGGTCGAAAAGACCTTCGGCGATAAAATGATGAACGTGATTATGGTCGCGAGCACCGTGCTGGGCCTTTTGCTCGCGGTGGGACTGTTTTTCTTTTTGCCGACCATTATCTTTAACCTGATCCGCGATTATGCGGCGGGTCCGTCGATCGCGCCGTGGCGCTCCCTCGTAGAGGGCGTCATGCGCATTGCGATTTTTATCGCATACATTTATTTTTGTTCGCGCATGCCGGAAATCCACAGGCTTTTCCAGTATCACGGCGCGGAACATAAGACGATCTTCTGCTATGAAAACAACGAGGAGCTGACCGTTGCAAACGTGCGTAAACACAGCCGGTTCCATCCGCGCTGCGGGACAAGCTTTCTGGTGATCATGCTGATTCTGGGTATTATTGTGGGATTTTTTATTCCGTTTGGCAACCCGTTTGTCAGAACGATTGTGAAAATCCTGTGCATTCCGGTTATCGTGGGCGTCGGCTATGAATTTATCCGTCTGTGCGGTCGTTGCGACAATACCGCCACCCACATCATCTCCGCGCCGGGTCTGTGGGTGCAGCGGATTACCACCAAGGAACCGGATGACAGCATGATCGAGGTGGCAATCGAAGCCATGAAAAGGGTCATCCCGGAAAACGGAGAGGATAAAATAAAAATCGGCGACTAAGATGAGAAAAGCGGGTGTAACAGCTTGACTTTAGGCGAAGCATACCGGATGGGAAAAAGCCTTCTTTCCGGGGCGGGGAACGAAAGCCCCGCATTTGACGCGGCGTGCCTTTTCCAAAAGGTGTTCGGCCTTGACCGGCAGGCGCGGGTGATTCATTCCGGCGAAACCGCCGGGGAGGAACAGGCGGAGGAATATCTCCGTCTGGCGCGCGAACGCGCGGGCGGCAGGCCGCTGCAGTATATTCTGGGCAGCTGGCCCTTTATGGGCCTTACGCTGAAAGTCGGCGAGGGCGTACTGGTTCCGCGGGAGGAAACCGAGCTTCTGGTCCGTGCGGCGGCACGGCTGACGGACGGCGCGGAAGGCCCGGAGATCATCGACCTCTGCTCCGGTTCCGGCGCGGTGGCGCTGGGGCTGGCTTCGCTGCTTCCCCGCGCTTCGGTTTACGCGGCGGAGCTTTACGATGAGGCGTTTTCGTATCTCTGTACCAATATCCGAAATACGGGATTCCGGAATGTAAAGCCCGTTCAGGCGGATATTTTAAAGCCGGAAAGCGCGGAGAAATTTCCTTTACCCGACTGCATTGTGTCGAACCCCCCTTATGTGGCCGCCGGCGAGCTGGAAACGCTCCAGACCGAGGTGCGGCGGGAGCCGCGCACAGCGCTTTTCGGGGGAGAGGACGGCCTTTTGTTTTACCGCGCAATTGCGTCTATCTGGCTGCCGAAGCTGAAACGCGGCGGCGCGGCGGCGGTAGAGGTCGGCGAGGGGCAGGCCGCGCGGGTCGCGGCGCTTTTTCAGTCCGCCGGTTTGACCGAAATCCGCATTTCAAAGGATTTTAACGGCATTGAGCGGGTCGTCACGGGAATCCATGAAAGCGATTAAACATTTGTTCGAATTTTCTTCCGATGTATTGATTTTCAATGGAAAATACGGTATAATTTTTATTATAGCAATTTTAAACAAGATCGGGAAAACCGACGATATCTCCCCGCCCCCGGCGGGGAGATAACGAAATTTATTCCACTGTATTTTTGTGATTGCTAGCTGCTAAGAGCACAAATTTGAGGCTGCGGAAAAGCGTCCGCCGGACCGCGGCCTGTCATAAAACCGGAGGAAAATGATGGCGACAGACAGAAACGCGGCGCTTGAAACGGCGCTGGCACAGATTGAAAAACAGTTCGGCAAAGGCGCGGTTATGCGTCTTGGGCAGAATGAGGCCATGCACGTGGAGGCTATCCCAACCGGTTCCCTGTCGTTGGATCTGGCGCTTGGCATCGGCGGCCTTCCGCGCGGCCGTATCGCCGAGATTTACGGGCCGGAAAGCTCCGGAAAAACCACGCTTGCCCTCCACTGTATTGCGCAGGGGCAGAAAAACGGCGGCAACGCCGCGTTTATCGACGTGGAACACGCGCTTGACCCCGTCTACGCCCGCGCCCTTGGCGTGGATGTGGATTCTCTGCTGGTTTCCCAGCCGGACACCGGCGAGCAGGCGCTCGAAATTACCGAGGCGCTTGTGCGCTCCGGCGCGATTGACGTGATCGTCGTCGACTCGGTGGCGGCTCTTGTGCCGCGCGCCGAAATCGAGGGGGAGATGGGCGACAGCCATGTCGGCCTGCAGGCCCGCCTGATGAGTCAGGCGCTGCGCAAGCTTGCCGGCGCGATTTCCAAATCGAGCTGCGTCGCCATCTTTATCAATCAGCTCCGTGAAAAGGTTGGCGTGATGTACGGCAGCCCGGAGGTAACCCCCGGCGGCCGCGCGCTGAAATTCTACGCCTCAGTAAGAATTGATATCCGTAAAATCGAAACGCTGAAAAACGGTACCGAAATGATCGGCTCGCGCCCCCGCGCGAAGGTCGTAAAAAATAAAATCGCCCCGCCGTTCCGCGAGGCGGAGTTTGACGTAATGTACGGCAAGGGCATTTCCCGTGAAGGGGAACTGCTGGATCTTGCGGTAAAGCTTGAGATTATTCAGAAGAGCGGCGCATGGTTCTCCTATAAGGAAACGCGGCTCGGGCAGGGCCGTGACAATTCGAAGATCTTTCTGGCGGAAAACCCCGACATTGCCGGTGAAGTGGAGGGCCTTGTCAAAGAAAATATGCTGAAGCTTTTCACAAAGAATCCCCCGGCGTCCGGCCCCGCGGTCAAACCGGTGGAGGTGGCGCCGCCAGCCCCGGCGAAAACGAGCAGCCGCAGCAAAACCGCAAGCATTGACATTTCCGCCGACGACTGATGCTGATTACAGCGGTCGAACCGCGCAGAAAGGGGCTTTCGGCGCTGTTTCTGGACGGTGAATTCGCCGTGAATATCGACACGGAAACGCTTCTGAAATCGGGCTTTAAGCCCGGGCGTGAAATAGACGACGAGCAGCTTCATGAGCTGATCTTATCGAGCGAAAACCGGCGCGCCGGGGAAAAGGCGCTCTACCTTCTGGAGCACCGGAGCCATTCGCAAAAGGAACTCGCGGACAAAATCAGCCGTGTGACCACAAGGGAAGCAGCCGAAGCGGCGGCCCGGCATATGGCGGAGCTCGGCCTTGTCAACGATGAAGAATACGCGCGGAATCTGGCGGCGGATTTGTTTCGCCGCAAAGGGTATTCCGCGTCCCGCGTGCGGCGCGAACTGCTGCAAAAAGGGATTGAGGACGAGCTGGTACAGCGGATTCTGGAAGAAAACGCCCCCGACCCCGTGGAGAAAATCAGGGAACTGATTGATAAGAAATACGGGCGGCTTCTGGGCGACGAAAAAGGCCGCCGCCGGAGCATCGCCGCGCTGCAAAGGCTCGGCTACGGCTGGGACGATATCCGCACCGCGATCAATCAATTTGAAAATGAGGACAAATAAATGGCATATAGTGTAGGACTGGTGAGCCTCGGCTGCGCCAAAAATCAGGTTGACGGCGAGATGATCATGGCGACGCTGCAGAAGGCGGGCTATGAAATCCGCGATGACGCCGCCCTTGCGGACGCTGCGATTGTCAACACCTGCGGCTTTATCGACGCGGCAAAAAAGGAATCCATAGAGGAAATTTTGGAGCTTGCCAGATTGAAGGCGGAGGGGAAAATCAAAGCGATTGTCGTTACCGGCTGTCTGGCCGAACGCTACCGCGAGGAAATCCTGAAGGAACTGCCGGAAGTGGACGCCGTCGCCGGAATCGGCGCGGACAGCGACATTGCCGCGGTGATTGAAAAGGCTCTGAACGGTGTGAAGGTGGAAAGCTTTCCGGAAAAGACGCTTCTGCCGCTCAGCGGGGAGCGCCGGCTTTCCACGCCGGGACATTTTGCGTATTTGAAAATCGCGGAGGGGTGCGACAACCGCTGCGCCTACTGCGCGATTCCGTTCATCCGCGGCCACTACCGCTCAAGGACAATGGAGGACATTGTCTGTGAAGCGCAGGAACTTGTCCGCGGGGGCGCGAAAGAGCTGATTTTAATCGCGCAGGACACCACGCGCTACGGCTGGGACCTTTACGGCGAACTGAAGCTGCCGCGGTTGCTAAAAGAGCTTTGTAAAATCGACGGCCTTTCCTGGGTGCGCGTTTTATACTGTTATCCCGACTATATTACCGACGAGCTTCTGCAGACCATTGCTCAGGAGGAGAAGATCGTAAAATATATGGACTTGCCGCTCCAGCATTGCAGCGAACGGCTTTTAAAGGCGATGCTCCGCACGGGAAGCCGCGCGGAGCTGACCCGGCTGATTCAGAAGATGCGCGGAATGATTCCGAATCTGGTTTTGCGCACCACGCTGATTACGGGTTTTCCCGGCGAAACGGAAGAGGACTTTACACAGCTTGCGGAATTTGTCCGCGAAATCCGGTTTGAACGGCTCGGCTGTTTCACCTATTCGCAGGAGGAGGGCACCGCCGCCGCGGAGATGCCGGACCAGATTGACGAAGAGGTCAAGCAGCACCGCATGGACCTGATTATGGAAGATCAGATGAATATCATGCAGGAATGGGGAGAAAAGCAGGTCGGGAAAACCGTCCGCGTACTGGTTGAAGGGTTTGACCGTTATGCCGAATGCTGGTTCGGTCGCTCCTATGCCGATTCCCCCGATATAGACGGCAAAATCTTCTTTACGGCAAAAGGCGTAAGACCGAAAATCGGAAGTTTTGTGAATGTGAAAATAACAGAATGTATAGACTGTGACCTGACCGGAGAAATCATGATTGAGGAGGCGCGGGAATGAACCTGCCGAATAAATTAACCGTTATGCGCATAATTCTGGTTCCTTTTTTTGTTGCAGTGCTTTTGATTCCTCAGATTCCGCACCATTATCTTTGGGCGACGATCCTGTTTGTCGCCGCGGCGCTGACCGACCACTATGACGGAAAGCTTGCCCGCAAAAACAACCAGGTTACAAATTTCGGGAAATTTCTGGACCCGCTTGCCGATAAAATCCTGGTTGTGTCGGCGCTTGTCTGTTTTGTGGACCTTCGGCTGGCAGCTTCATGGTGCGTCATTTTAATTATCGCGCGCGAGTTTATGGTGACCTCCATCCGCCTTGTCGCCGTTGACAGCGGCGTGGTCATCGCCGCCAACCGGTGGGGAAAAACGAAAACAGTCAGCCAGATCATCGCCATTACCGCCATCCTTGTTTTCCAGTATGTGCAGGAACTGGTTTCACTTGGAAGGATTTCCCCCCTTACCTTCGGCGGGGTGCCGGGCGCGGTGGTGTTTGACGGGGTCGGTTATGTTCTGATTCTGATCGCAACCTTTTTCGCGCTGCTTTCCGGTGTGATCTACATCGTGCAGAATATCGGAGTGATCAACACGACGAAGTAGTTTTTGGCGGGGGTTTACTTCATTCATTATTTGGTATATACTATTGTCACATTCTTTTAAGACCCTGCTATTATGGTTGCAAGGCTGAATGTGCTTTACCATAGAAGCGGAAATGCTTTAGTACGATAGGAAATGCGATGAGCGGAAGAAGTAACCGCAACGCGGGCATCAGAGAGAAAGCGCCTGGGCTGAAAGCGCTTTTTGCACAGCGGACGGCAAAATGCATCCGTTAGCAGGCGGGGGGAAATCAGTATCTCCGCACGGCAGGCACCGTTACAGGCTTACAAGTGATAAAACGGAGTGGAACCGCGGTATAACGACCGCCTCCGTCCCTGACCGGGGACGCGGGCGGTCTTTTTTTTATTGGAGGCAGATATGTTTAAAAACCTGAAAGAAGAACTTGATTCGGTCATTGACCGCGACCCAGCGGCAAGATCCAGAATAGAGGTGTATTTTCTTTATTCCGGATTTAAGGCGGTTCACGCCTACCGGAAAGCGCACTGGTTTTACGAGCACAACATGAAATTCATTGCGCGGTATTTATCGCAGCGCGCGCGGCATAAGACGGGCATTGAAATCCACCCCGGCGCCCAGATCGGCAAGGGGCTGTTTATTGACCACGGCATGGGCGTGGTCATCGGCGAAACGACCGTCATCGGCGACAACTGCACGCTTTATCAGGGTGTTACGCTCGGCGGCACCGGCAAAGACCACGGGAAGCGCCACCCCACCCTTGGCGACAACGTGATGGTCGGCTCGGGCGCGAAGGTGCTCGGCCCGTTCCGTGTAGGGGACAACGCCCGCGTGGCGGTNNGCTGGACGAGGTGCCGGACAACGCCACGGCGGTGGGCGTGCCGGCAAGGATCGTCCGCCTGAACGGTGTTCGACCGTGCAATCTGGATCAGATCCATGTCGCGGACCCCATCGCGCAGGAGCTTTGCCAGATGGAAATCAAACTTCAGAAGTTACAAAAGCAGCTTGATGAAACAATCAGACGAAGAGAGGAAAACAGAGATGAAAATTTATAACACGTTAACGCGCCAAAAAGAAGAATTCGTTCCGCTCACCGTGGGAGAAGCGAAAATATACGCGTGCGGCCCTACGGTGTACAACTACATCCATATCGGAAACGCGCGGCCGATTTGTGTGTTTGACGTGCTGCGCCGCTATTTTGAATACCGCGGCATGAAGGTGACCTTTGTCCAGAACTTTACCGACATCGACGATAAAATCATCAATAAGGCAAAGGAAGAGGGCAGCGATTACCTTGCGGTTTCCGAACGGTATATTGAGGAGTACAAAACCGACGCGAAAGGGCTGAACGTGCGTCCCGCCACCATCCATCCGCTCGCGACCCAGAATATCGACGAAATTATCAGCATTATTTCCGATCTGGTTGACAAGGGCTTTGCCTACCCCGCCGGCAACGGGGACGTTTATTTCCGCACGAAAAAGGACGCCAACTACGGGAAACTCTCCCACCAGCCGCTGGAGGATCTGCAGGCCGGCGCGCGCATAGCCACAGGGGAGATTAAGGAGGATGCCATGGACTTTGCCCTCTGGAAGGGCGCGAAGCCCGGCGAACCCAGCTGGATTTCCCCATGGGGAGAGGGCAGGCCCGGCTGGCACATTGAGTGCTCCGCCATGGCGCGCCGTTACCTTGGCAAAACGATTGACATCCACTGCGGCGGACAGGATTTGATTTTCCCCCATCACGAAAATGAAATCGCGCAAAGCGAATGCTGTAACGGCGTGCCGTTTGCAAACTACTGGATGCACAACGGCTATATCAATGTGGACAACAGGAAAATGAGCAAGAGCCTTAATAATTTCTTCACCGTACGCGACGTCGCCGAGCGGTACGGCTATGAGCCGATCCGCTACCTGATGGTCGCTTCGCACTACCGTACCCCCATCAATTACAGCGAGGAAGTCATTGAACAGTGTCGTGCCGCGCTGGAGCGGCTTTATAACTGCCGCGACAACCTGCAGTTCCTGCTGGAGCATGCCCCGTCCGGCGAAAAAGAGGGCGAGCATGCTGTCCGTCGCAGGCTGAGCGAACATGAAGACCACTTCATCGAAGCCATGGAGGACGACCTGAATACCGCCGATGCGGTTTCCGCTCTGTTTGACCTGGCGCGCGACATCAATTCCAGCCTGAACACGTCTACCGCTCCGTCGAAGGAACTGTGCCGTTTTGCGCTGAATCTGTTTAACGGGCTGGCCGACGTGCTGGGGCTTCTCTATGCAAAGAAGGAAACTTCCCTTGACGAGGAAATCGAAAAACTGATCGCCGAGCGCACACAGGCCAGAAAAGACAAGGACTGGGCGACGGCAGACAAAATCCGCGACGAACTGAAGGCGCGGCACGTGGTTTTGGAGGATACGCCGCAGGGAATCAAATGGAAAATAGAGCAGTAACTCCGGTATGCTGAAACGAAGGGCAGAATGAAAATGGCAAAGGATAACAATAAAACGAATGTGATGCGGATTCTGGATCAGGCTAAAATACCGTATCGGTATTATTTTTACGACCATGAGGACGGCAAAATCGACGGCGTTTCCGTTGCAAACAAGCTGGGCCAGAATGTGGAGCAGGTTTTCAAAACGCTGGTGACCCGCGGGGCGAGCCGCGACTATTTCGTGTTTGTAATACCGGTTGCACTGGAACTGAATCTGAAGGCAGCCGCGAAAAGCGTGGGCGAAAAATCGGTGGAAATGATTCATGTGGATGAAATCAACAAGGTAACCGGCTATATCCGCGGCGGCTGTTCCCCCGTCGGAATGAAAAAACAATTTAAAACGGTTATAGACAGCAGTTGCGAACTACTGCCGGCTATCATTGTCAGCGCCGGGAAAATCGGCGCGCAGGTAGAGGTTGCGCCGCAGGATCTACTTCGTTTTATCGGCGGAAAAACGGCGGCGATCACACAGTGAAAAACGGGCGAAGGAGAACAGCAATGTTTCAAAAGATAGTTGCAGTTGAATCGGTTGGACTGGTTCCCGATGCAAGGGCCGCGCTGAAAGAATACGCCTGCGAAGTGGTCTTTTATGAGGACACTCCAGCTACGGATGAGGAGATTATCCGCCGGATCGGGGATGCGGACGGCGTGCTGCTGAGCTATACCAGCTCCATCAGCCGCCGTGTGCTGGAGCAATGCAGCGGTATCCGGTATATCGGCATGTGCTGCAGCCTGTATTCTCCGGAGAGCGCCAACGTGGATATCCGCGCGGCGGAGGAAAAGAGCATTGTTGTGCGCGGTATCCGCGATTACGGTGACGAGGGCGTTCTGGAATATGTTGTCAGCGAGCTTGTGCGACTGTTGCACGGATTTGGACAGGCCCGGTGGAAGGAGCTTCCGCTGGAAATTACCGGACTAAAAGTCGGAATTGTCGGATTGGGGACAACCGGGCAGTTGCTTGCACGCGGACTGCGGTTCTTCGGCGCCGATGTCTCGTATTACAGCCGGACGCGCAAACCTGAATGGGAGGCGAAGGGCCTGCGCTATTTTCCTCTTCACGGCCTCTTGGGATGGGCGGACGTGGTATGCACCTGCCTGAACAAGAATACGGTATTGCTGGGCGGGGAGGAATTTGCGGCTTTGGGAAACCATAAAATCCTGTTCAACACGTCCGTCGGGCCTTCTTTCGCAACAGAGGCGCTGCGCGTTTGGCTGGACAACAGCGATACCTATTTTTTATGCGATACAAAAATGGCGCTGGGCGATACGACGGGGAAGCTGCTTGACCATCCGCGCGTTTTCTGCGCGGGGCAGTCCGCAGGCATGACCGCGCAGGCCACGGAGCGCCTGAGCCGCAAGGTCCTGGACAATATCCACGCTTTTCTGGACGGCGGCGGTAATCCGGCATAGTTTCACGGCAAAGCCGCTGTTTCATAAAAGGGTATGTTTTCAATAAAGCCGCGAATGCTTTTTAAAGCATTCGCGGCTTTTCTAAAAAATTCTATGCATAAGCAAAACGTTTAGCAATATAAAACATATAAATATTTAATTTATATTTTAAATTTAATTTACAAATAAAACAATAAATAGTATAATTATTACGAAAACATAAGAAAATAAATCATATGAATAGCTAAAATACATTTACTAAAATCCGTATATTTGTACGAAAAATGAATAATCTAATAATTTTAGGCTATATTTTGATTGAAATGTTTATATAAATATTTTATACTTTTAACAGTCAAGGGGAGGATATTCGATGAAAACAAGTATCAAACAACTCAGTGAAATTACAGGCTTCTCTCCGGCAACCATCTCCAACGCCCTGAACAATAAAAGAGGGGTTAATAAGGAAACCGCGGACATCATTCTGAAAGCGGCGATGGAAGCGGGATATGTCAACGATACCAAGATAAGCAGCATACGCTTTATTGTATATAAAAAGCATGGCCGTGTTGTGGCGGACACCCCTTTCTTTTCGGAGCTGATTTCAGGCGTGGAAAACGAATGTCGGGCCTGCGGATATAGAACCGAGATTTGCCACCTTGACAAATCGGATGAGAATTTTGACAAGTTGCTGGAGCAGATTATCGGCGACAGGACTTCAGCCAATCTGGTGCTGGCGACGGAGTTCGGCGAAAAGGACGCGGCGCCGTTTAAACAGTCGGTTTGTCCGGTGGTGATGCTGGACTGCTGGTTTGAGGACATGAGCTTTGACGCCGTGATTATAGACAATACCGATTCCGTTTACAATGCGGCTGCGTTTCTGATTGAAAACGGCCACGAGAAAATCGGTTATCTGAAAAGCAGTACGCCGATCAAAAACTTCTATTACCGCGAAGTCGGCTACCGCCGGGCGCTGCACAGGGCCGGCCTTACGGTCAATCCGCAGTACACCATTCCGCTTGCCCCAAGCATGGACGGTTCTTACCGGGACATGAACGCGTACCTCGACAAGCACAGGGACTTGCCCACCGCGTTCTGTTCGGACAACGACAATATTGCGCTGGGGGCGTGCAAGGCGCTGCTGGAACATGGCTACCGTATTCCAAAAGACATTTCGGTGATCGGCTTCGACGATATGCCGTTCTGCGAGATTGCTTCCCCTCCGCTCACGACCATCAAGGTTTTTAAACAGGAAATGGGCGCGCTTGCCGTACGGCGCCTGGTTAGTATCATCAAATCAGGCAATAATATAAAAACCAAAACACAAATATGCACGGAGTTTGTCGAGCGGGAAAGTACGCGGCGACTCTTTGCCAACGAAAAGGAGATCCTGTAATGGAAAAATTGAAAATCGGCTATGCGCCTACCAGAAGGTTTACATTCAGCGCCGAAGACGCGCGCAGGTATAAGGACCTGATCTACAAGTTCATGCAGCAGTATGACTGCATTGAAATTGTGGACATAGACGACATCAATGAGGAAGGTCTTCTCTACGATTCCACCGAAATGGCCAGCCGGGTTTCTGAAAAATTCATCGCAAACAAGGTCGACGCGGTGTTTGTCCCCCACTGCAATTTCGGTACCGAGGATACGGTCGCCAAGGTCTGCAAGGCAGTCGGCAAACCGGTTCTTCTCTGGGGCCCCCGCGACGAGAACCCGCTTGAAAACGGCTTTCGCCTGAGGGATACGCAGTGCGGGCTGTTTGCCACCGGAAAGGTGCTGCGCCGCTTCAATGTTCCCTTTACTTATATTCCCAACACCAGTGTTGACGACCCCGTCTTCATCCGGGGGTTTGAAAATTTTCTCCGCGCGGCGAACGTGGTCAAGGCATTTAATAAAATCCGTATTTTGCAGATCGGGCCCCGTCCCTCCGGTTTCTGGTCGGTCATCTGCAATGAGGGGGAACTGATTGAAAAATTCGGTATCCAGATCTACCCGATCAGCGTGGTGGAGCTTCAGCTCAAGACCGAAGAAATTGAAAAATCCGATTCCGCCGAGCTGAAAGAAGCCATTGCGGCGATCGAAAAAACCGTGAAATGCAGGCCGGAGGACGCCGAATCCGTCAAACGGGTCGCGTCCCTGAAGCTGGCTATGAGATATTACGCCGACCGCGAACTCTGTACCGCGGTCGCCATCCAGTGTTGGGACGCAATGCAGAAGAGCATGCACATTATGCCCTGCCTTGCGAACGCGCTTCTGACCGACGAGGGCCTGCCGGTTTCGTGCGAGACCGATATCTGCGGCGCGGTTTCCGAAATTATGGCTTACGCCGCGACGCTTGAACAGACGCCCCCGTTCCTTGCGGACTTAACCGTCCGGCAGACCACCAATGACAATGTGGAACTGCTGACCCACTGCGGCAACTTCCCGCCCAGCTTGGTGCCGTCCGGCTGCCAGACCTGTTTCAACAAGCATTTTCTGTTTGACGACCACTGCCCCGGCACCCACGAAGGAGAGATCAGGGGCGGTGAGCTGACCATGGTGCGGTTTGACGGCGACCACGGCGACTATCAGCTGTTCATGGGCAAATGCAGGGGTGTGCACGGTAAGTTCTCACGCGGGACCTATCTGTATGTCGAGGTCAACGACTGGCCGCTCTGGGAAACCAAGCTGGTTGAGGGGCCGTACATCCATCACTGCGCGGGTGTGCATCAGAATATTGTCCCTGCCTTATACGAAGCCTGCAAATATATTCCCGGACTGACCCCCGATCCGGTGGACCCGACGGAGGAAGAAATCAAAGCGTGGATGAGGGGCAGTATCCATTAACCGGCGTAAGGCATGAAGGAGATTACAAATGGAGAATTTAACAGCGAAATCATTTGAAATCAGACAGGATATTCTGGATATTATCTATCGTGCGAAAGCGGGGCACATCGGCGGGGATTTCAGCGTCTGCGACATTCTGACCGCGCTTTACTACGGCCAGATGAACGTGAGCCCCGAAAACATTCACGACCCGAACAGGGACCGTTTTGTTTTGAGCAAGGGGCATTCCGTGGAGGCGCTCTACGCCGTGCTTGCCAGCCGCGGTTTCTTCCCCAAAGAAGATCTGAAAACCGTATCGCAGTACAACTCCAAATATATCGGACATCCGAACAATAAAGTCAACGGCATTGAAATGAACTCCGGTTCTCTCGGCCATGGGCTTTCCGTCTGCGTCGGTATGGCGCTTGCCGGGAAAATGAACAACGCACCGTACCGCGTTTACACCGTGATGGGCGACGGTGAGCTCGCTGAAGGCTCCGTCTGGGAGGGCGCGATGGCTGCCGGGCATTATAAGCTTGACAACCTGACGGCGGTCATTGACCGCAACCGCCTTCAGATTTCCGGTTCCACGGAAGACGTGATGACGCAGGACAGTCAGGACGACCGCTGGCGCTCATTCGGATGGTATGTCCTCCACGCCGTCGGAAATGACATCCGTTCGCTGAACGCGGCCTTTGACAAGGCGAAAACGATTAAGGGGAAACCCACAATGATTATCGCCGACACCATCAAGGGCTACGGCGTATCCTTTATACAAAACTCCGCCCCGTGGCACCATAAGGTGCCGACAGAGGAAGAATACAAACAGGCGACGCAGGAGCTTTCACAAAGGAGGGCACAGGCGATATGAATAAAACGGCAAACCGTCAGGTTATCTGCGATGTTNNGTCGGATCAGGATATCGTCGTCCTTTGCAGCGATTCCCGCGGCTCCGCCTCCATGGGCAATTTTGTTGCCGCGCATCCCAAGCAGTTTGTTGAAACCGGCATTGCGGAACAGAATATTGTTTCCATCGCAGCCGGACTTGCAAGCTGCGGAAAAAAACCGTATGTCGCGTCCCCTGCCAGTTTTCTCTCCACCAGAAGCATGGAGCAGGCCAAGGTGGATGTTGCATATTCCAATACCAATGTAAAATTGATCGGCATCAGCGGCGGTATCAGCTATGGTGCGCTGGGAATGACCCACCATTCCACCAATGATATTGCCGCTATGGCCTCCATTCCCAATATGCGCGTGTACCTGCCGAGCGACCGGTTCCAGACCAAAGCGCTTTTCGAAGCCCTTCTAAAGGACACAAAGCCCGCGTATATCCGTATAGGCCGCAGCGCGGTCGAGGATGTCTATGAGGAAAACGATGTTCCTTTTACAATGGACGAGGCAACCGTCGTGGCGGACGGCACCGACCTCACCATCATCGCCTGCGGCGAAATGGTAACCCCCGCAAAAGAGGCGGCACAGGCGCTGAAGGAGAAGAATATTTCCTGCCGCGTGCTCGACATGTACTGCGTAAAGCCCATTGATAAAGAAGCCGTTTTAAAGGCGGCGAAGGAAACCAAAGCAATTATCACGATTGAGGAGCATACGGCGATCGGCGGGATGGGCGCAATGGTCAGCCAGATTGTTTCGGCGAACTGCCCGAAAAAGGTGATCAACATCGCTTTGCCGGACGCGCCGGTGATTGCGGGCAATTCACAGGAAGTATTTGCATATTACGACCTTACAAAGGAAAACCTGATAAAGACTGCGGCGGAGCTGATGGCATGAGCGAAAAATATATTCTGGCGATCGATCAGAGCACCAGCGGAACAAAAGCGCTCCTGTTTTCACAGGACGGCGGCCTGATTGGCCGCTGTGACCGACCCCACAGGCAGATTGTCAATGCAAAGGGCTGGGTGGAGCACGACGCAAACGAAATTTATCGGAACACCGTTGATGTTGTCAGGGATGTTGTTGAAAAATCAGGAATCGATAAAGAGGATATTCTCGGGGTCGGTATCAGCAATCAGCGCGAAACGGCAATGGCTTGGGATAAACAAAGCGGCGAGCCCGTTTTCAACGCGATTGTCTGGCAGTGCGCAAGGGGAGAAGAAATCTGCGGCGCGATTGCTGCAAAGGGCTTTGGCGATGAGGTGAAAGCCGCCACGGGTCTGCATATTTCCCCGTACTTTTCCGCGGCGAAGCTCGCGTGGATTTTACAGAACGTACCGCAGGCGCAGTCGACCGCAAACGAGGGCAATCTGTACTGCGGCACCATGGACAGCTGGTTGGTATACAAACTGACCCGCGGCAAAAGCTTTAAAACGGATTTCAGCAACGCGTCCCGGACGCAGATGTTCAACATCCGCGACTTGAAATGGGACGAAAAGGTCTGCGGCCTGTTCGGTATCAAAACGGAATGGCTGGCGCAGGTCTGCGACTCCAACAGCCTGTTCGGGGAAACGGATTTCGAGGGCTATCTGCCCAGATCGGTTCCGATTCACAGTGTTCTGGGCGATTCCCATGGGGCGCTGTTCGGGCAGGGCTGCCTTTCGCGGGGCATGATTAAAACGACCTACGGCACCGGTTCCTCCGTTATGATGAACATTGGGAAAACGCCGGTGTTTTCAAAAAGCGGCGTGGTCACCTCCATTGCGTGGAGCATGGACGGCAAGGTGGATTATGTGCTGGAAGGCAATATCAACTATACCGGCGCGGTTATGAAGTGGATAGTGGATGAGCTTGGCCTGATTCCTTCCGCTAAGGAAGCGTCAAAGGTGGCCGCTTCGGCTAACAAAGCGGATGAGACCTACCTTGTGCCGGCTTTTACCGGGCTGGGCGCGCCCTACTGGGACAGCAAGGCCAAAGCAATCATCTGCGGGATGACCCGCAGCACCGGAAAGGCCGAGCTTGTCAGGGCGGCGGAGGAATGCATCGCCTATCAGATCGCGGATATCATCCGGGTGATGAGCGGGGAGTCGGGCGTGGACATTCAGACGCTCCGCGTGGACGGGGGCCCGACAAAGGACTCTTTCCTGATGCAGTTTCAGAGTGACATTTTAAATATTCCCGTCATGGTTCCCGCGACAGAAGAGCTTTCAGGCGTGGGTGCCGCTTATACGGCGGGCATTGCGCTCGGCGTATATGACAGGAAAACGATCTTTGAGAAAATCAGCAAGACCACCTTTGAGCCGGTGATGCATGAACCGGAAAGGCAGCGCCGTGTGGGCGGGTGGAAAGAAGCGGTGTCCATGGTTTTATCCCGCTGAATGCGGATTTCGCAAAATATTTTTCCTTCGTGGGGGATTCCTATCGAGTAAAAAGAGAGAAACTTGTTTAGTAAACCGGTTACGGAAAAAAATGAATATATTATGAAATATTAATAAAAATTTATTTTTTAATTATCATAATTTGGTGTTGAATACAGTAAAAATAATATATATACTATGAATGCAGCAAAAATAAAAGAAATTTAATAAACCGATTACTCTAAGCTCGAAGGGGAAAAACAAATGAATATTACCATTGTGGATATCGCCCGGTTGGCGGGTGTATCAAAAGCTACGGTATCCCGTGTTATAAATAATAAGAACGAAGGCGTTTCCACAGAGACAAGGGAACGAATTTTGCGGATTATCCAGGACGTGGGGTACAAACCAAACTTGATGGCGCGCAGCATTGTGACTTCCAGGACCAAAACCATCGGGCTGATTATTCCGGATATCCAGAACCCGTTTTTTCCGCAGATGGTGCGCGGTGTGGAAGACTGCGCCGTCAGTCAGGGCTATACCGTTTTCCTCTGCAATTCCGATATGGACATGGAAAAACAGCAGAAATATTTTGATACCTTTGTGGAAAAACGCGTGGACGGCCTGATTCTGACAACGAGCGGATGCTCGAAAACCGCCGGAACCTTTATGAAGCGCTATCAGATTCCGATTGTGCTGGTTGACCGCAAAATTCCGGGCTTTGCCTACAATGCCGGCGTGTTTACCAACAATACGGACGGCGCCTACCGCGCGGTTAAATATCTTTTAGAGGACAATCCCGCAAAACAGGTTGCGTTTTTAGGCGGCCCGAAAGATGTGGATACGTGCACGGAGCGGTTAAAGGGCTACAAAAAAGCCCACACAGAGCTTTCCATCCCGATTAATCTTGACTTGATCCGCTACGGTTCGTTCACGGTAGAATCCGGTTATGAGCTTACCATGGAGCTGCTCGAAAGCTACGGGCCGGTCAGCAGCATCTTCGCGGCGTCCGACAATATTGCAATCGGCGCAATGAAAGCCTTAAGAAAAAAGAACATCTCCATTCCGGATCAGACGGAAATTATGGGATTCGATAATATTTCAATCAGCAATATGGTGATTCCGTCACTCACGACAATGGCCCAGCCGATTTACAGGATTGGTTATACGGCTGCGCAGAATCTGATTGATGTGCTTAACGGAAACAAACTTCCGGAAAAAGACCAGATTTTAAGCACCAGACTGATTGTGAGAGAAACCACGAGAGTCCGGGCGCTCAAAGGAGAAATTCTGTAGCACAGGCGCAAAGCAGTTCATTCTGTCAAACATACTGCGAAATTGTTCCGCAGATGTAATAATAAGGAGGAGCATAGTGATGAAAAACACAAAGAAAATTCTCGCATCCGTTCTTGCAATAGCAATTTCAATGGCAGCCATCTTTACAGGCTGTTCCACGAGTACCGCAACTTCATCCGCGGCACAGTCAAAAGCGGAGGCCTCAAAGGCGGCGTCCAGTGCAGCAGCTTCAAGCGCAGCCTGGATAAAAGCCGATGGCGCAAGCAATATCATCGTGATTATCACCCCGTCCCACTCCAACCCGTTCTTTAAGACGGAAGCTGACGCCGCAGAGGCAAAAGCGAAGGAACTCGGTTACCAGACACTTGTGCTTGTACATGATGACGACCCGACCAAACAGTCTGAACTGTTTGACACCGCAATCTCCAAGAAAGCAGCGGCAATCATCTGTGACAACGCCGGTGCGGACGCAACCGTGGCGGCTGTGAAAAAGGCGAGAGACGCCGGAATCCCGACCTTCCTGATCGACCGTGAAATCAATGAAACAGGCGTTGCAATTTCCCAGATCGTTGCCAACAATTACCAGGGCGCAAAGCTCGGCGCTGAAAAGTTCGTGGAAGCCATGGGCGAAAAGGGCAACTATGTTGAGCTTACCGGCAAGGAATCCGATACAAACGCAGGCGTGCGCTCCAAGGGCTACCATGAGGTAATGGATCAGTATCCGGACATGAAGATGGTTGCTCAGCAGACCGCCAACTGGGAACAGACGGAAGCCTATTCCAAGATGGAATCCATTATTCAGGCCAACAAAGACATCAAGGGTGTTATCTGCGGCAACGACACAATGGCAATGGGTGCGGCGGCGGCCGTAAAGGCAGCCGGACTCAAGAATGTGGTCATCGTAGGGCTTGACGGCTCCAACGACGTCCGCGACGCAATCAAGGCCGGCGATATCGTGGCGACCTCCATGCAGCCTGCGTATGACATTGCCCAGATGGCAGCGGTACAGGCAGACCAGTATATTAAAACAGGCAAAACCGGCGCGGACGAAAAACAGCTTGTTGACTGTGTGCTAATTACAAAAGACAACGCAGGCAAACTTAACAACTTCGCTCTTACAAAATAATCCCTCCATTTACTTCTCTTTTGCGGGAGTGCGGTGTTGCACCGCGCCCCCGCACATTAAAAATACAGCAATTTAAATTTGAACACAATGAATTCGATTCGGTTTATATATAATTGCCTGCTGCTCTCCGTGCAACGGTAACAGGCAAAACCAATTCGGCACGGAGAAATGAAGGAATCAACATGAAAAAACGGATTTTAGCCATCGTTCTGGTTCTTGCGCTTGCCGGTGCCGCCCTTACGGGTTGTGTAAAGGTTGTTCCACTTACATCCAGCAGTCCGGCGGGAGGCGCCGCCGAGGGGGAAGGGGATGCGGAGTCGTATATCAACGGGATGTTCCAGAAGGAAGCCGTTCCGGCGCTGAAGAAAAAAGCGGTTGACTTTGTGCAGCTGATGACCGAAGCAAAAGACGATTTAAAAATGGTCGGCGATAAATACGGCCGCCACGCGGAGGCGAGCAGCCCCTACAACTTTACGGTAAAGGGAACGGCAACTGTGGAGGAAGTGAAGACCGATCTGCGCGCGGGCTACCTTGTTCTGAAGGTGAAAGGCTATACCGGAGATGCAGTTGTCAAACTGGCTGTCGGCCCTGTTTTTAAGGGCACTTCCACCAGGGACTCCATAGAAGCCATTAAATTCGACGACTACAAGAATCAGGTTACCTTTGCCGCTCTCTCCACCGCTATTCATAAGAATATTACGGAGAACGTGATCTCCAAGGTGAAGGTCAGCCAATTAAAAGGAAAGGCGATTGATTTTTACGGAACGTTTGCGGATGAACAGGCAGGCGAGATTCTGATTACGCCGTTTGAAATTACTGTAAAATAGGGAGGTTCAGGTATGGATAATCAAGCACAGAACACGCAGAACCCGGATGTCTGCCTTTGCTGCGAAAACATAGATAAAATTTACCCCGGCACCAAAGCGCTGGACAACGTTTCCTTTGAGGTGAAAACAGGCAAGGTTAATGTTCTCATCGGGGAAAACGGTGCCGGAAAGTCCACCCTGATGAAAATTGTCGCGGGCATTGAAAGCCCTTCCAGCGGCAAAATCATCATGGACGGACAAGAGGTTTCCTTTAAAGACACCACGGAGGCCCGCGCGATGGGCATCGGTATTATTCATCAGGAGCTGAGCCTGTTCCCGAACCTCAATGTTTACCAGAATATCTTTATGGCGAATGAACATACCAGAGGGAAAACACTTCTGGATAACAGGGAGCACATCAAGCTTGCCAAAAAGGTGCTTGAAAAACTGGAGTATCCCATTGACCCCAATACCATTGTCGGCGACCTGCGCGTGGGACAGCAGCAGATGGTGGAAATTGCGCGCAACCTGGTGCAGGAGGGGCTGCGTATCCTCATTATGGATGAACCGACTTCCTCACTCAGTTCGCAGGAGGTTGAAGTGCTGTTCAAAATTATCAATGAGCTGAAAGCCTCCGGCATTTCCATCGTGTATATTTCCCACCGCCTTGAGGAAATCATGCGCATCGGCGATTATGTGACCATCCTGCGCGACGGAAAAAAGGTCGCCGAGGATGAAGTGAAAAACATCAGCGTCGGCTGGATTGTTGAAAACATGATCGGAAGCGATAAAACCTATACGAAGAAAGTAAACAATACCGATTTTGCAAAGGAAGAAACCGTTCTGAAGGTGGAGGATCTCTGCCTGCCGAAACGGGGGGGCGGCTGGCTTCTGAACCATGTCGGCTTTGAGCTGCACAAGGGTGAAATCCTGGGAATTTACGGACTGCTCGGCGCGGGCCGCACGGAAATTTTCGAGTGCATCATGGGCATGCGCCCGGAACATACGGGGAAATTCTATCTGCACGGAGAGGAAATGAAGATCGGCAATATTTCCGAGCAGATTGCAAAGGGCTTCGCCCTTGTCCCGGAGGATCGCCAGCGCGAGGGCCTTGTACAGACGCTGAACATCGGCAAGAACATATCCCTTTCCAGCATGGACCGGTATGCGAAATCCGGCGTTATTGACCGTAAATCGGAATTCAGCGCAATCAAAGACACCATCAAGGATATCCATATCAAGGTGGCGGATCCCACTCTGCCGATTTTGTCGCTGTCCGGCGGCAACCAGCAGAAGGTGGTAATCGGCAAGGGTATCCTTACGGGCCCGCACATTCTGCTGATGGATGAGCCAAGCCGCGGCATTGACGTCGGCGCGAAGGCCGAAGTGTTCGACATTATCAACCAGTACGCGGAACGCGGCCTGTCCATTATTGTCATTTCCTCCGAACTGAAAGAAATTGTTGCCATAGCGGACAGAATCATCGTGCTTTCCAACGGTCTGATGACCGGAGAATTCGCTCAGAACGAAATTGACGAGCAAACGCTGGTGACAGCATCCTATAAAGGCCATGTCAGGGCTTAGAGCCATGCTTTTAATCGTTTTAAAAAGGAGTAAATCAATATGAAAAATACGGTTGCTAAAAAGGCTGAATCGGATGCGCCAAGCTCGCTTGGAATGATTCTGCTCAAGGGCAGAACATTTATCGCGTTGATTGTGCTGGTCATTTTTTTCAGCTTTACCGCTGATAATTTTCTGAATCCCCAGAGCCTTCTGCTCATTGCAAAACACGTTGCGCTCTACGGCATTCTCGGTATCGGTATGACGTATGTCATCATCACCGGCGGCATCGATCTTTCCGTCGGCGCCATTGTCGGCCTTGGCGGCATGATTGCCGGCGGACTGTTAAATGAGGGGCTGCCGCTCCAGATGTTCGGCGTAAACCTTTATTTCAGTGTTCCCGCCATTTTCCTGATTGTTGTGATTCTGGGCGCCGTCATCGGTTTATGCAACGGTCTGGTCATCACCAGATTCAACGTCGCACCCTTTATTGCGACGCTCGGCATGATGTATGTGGCGCGCGGCTTTGCCATGCTGCGTTCCAACGGCGCAACCTTTCCGAATCTGGTCGGCAAGGCCGAGCTTGGCAATACGGGCTTTGAGTTCCTTGGCAGCAATGTCGGGGGAATTCCGGTCGCTGCGGTCATTTTAATCATTATTGCGCTCGCTGCCGGGTTTGTGCTGAAAAAGACACCGACCGGCTGGCATATTTTCTCCATCGGCGGCAATGAGAAAGCCGCCAAGCTGTCCGGTGTAAAGGTCAACAAGGTTAAAATCCTGGTCTATGTCATCTCCGGCGCGTGCGCCGCGATTGTGGGCCTGATCACCGCTTCGCAGCTGGTTGCCGCCCACCCGGCTTCCGGTGAGGGATGGGAAATGAACGCGATTGCCGCGACGGTTCTGGGCGGTACGTCCATGTCCGGCGGTATCGGAACCATCGGCGGCACCATCGTTGGCGCGTTTGTCATCGGTATCCTGAACGACGGCATGGTCATGTGCGGTGTTTCCGAGTTCTGGCAGATGGTAATCAAGGGCATCGTGATTGTATTAGCCGTTATTATCGACCAGTTCCAGCGCAGAATGCAGGAGAAAATGGCGCTTCAGCAGCGCAACAGCAGCAAATAACAGAATGGAGGGTCTTGATGAAAAAAACAGGAATTTTGAATGCCCAGCTGATGCAGTACATTGCAGGACTGGGGCATACAGACACTTTTCTGATCGGCGACGCGGGCATGCCCGTACCAAAAGGGGTGCCGATTGTTGATTTGGCTCTGACAGGGGGCGTACCGACATTTGAGCAGGTGCTCAAATGTGTGCTTGCCGAAACCAAAATCGAGTTTTACTCCATTTCGGAGGACACAAAAACGGTGAACCCCGCCACTTACGCGCTTTTGGCGGAGCAGCTCAGCGGGATTCCCCATGAAGAACTGCCCCATACGGATTTGAAAAAATCCACGCAGGACTGTAAATTTGCCATACGTACCGGCGAATTCACTCCTTTCTCCAATGTTGTTTTAAGGGCGGGCTGTGTTTTTACCTGATAAGCAAATACAATTTTTATAAAGTATCCGGTCACTGCCTCGGCGTGCCGGATACTTTTCAATTTTAGACATATTCGCTGATTTGTCGAAAAACAGGACAAAAAATAAAACTGTCTATTTTATTCTTCCGGCATCTATTTTATATTTATATTATCGGCATTTCAGCTTTCCCGCCCAGACGAGGAAGACATGATATTCCGCGTCCGTAAGCGGAACTGCTGTGAAAAATATCAGTTTGCAAACGGAGCGTAAAGAATGGAATTTAGACATAAAATGATGCGCACGGCTGTGGGGGTCGTGATTGAAAAGGCAATCCGGGACATACAGGAAGACTCCCGCCGCAGTATCCGCAACCTGGCGGATATGGGCGATAATTTTTCAAAAACACCCGCCCAGAAACGTTTCTTTGAAATTGCGCACGAGGTTTTAAAAGACCCGGATAATCCTTATAATGAACTGATTTTGAATATGATCCGGAATGTCGACGCCGCGACCATCAAAACCGTAAGCTTGAATTTCGGCTACACCGGTTTGAATTACGGCTCTGAAGTGCTTCGTGCTCAGGAGGCCGCCGCAAAAAAAGACATTCCGTGGCTGCTGCGCTTTGACTTCAGCTTCAATGACAAAAATTCTTTGGGACTGCCCCAGATGGAGAAGATTGTTTCAGACGCCGTTTCCCTTGGCATTTATACCTTCGTTTTTCAAATGGAAGACGCTGTCGAACGGCTCGGCCAGCTTCTGGAGCTTTGCCGAAACCATGAAGAATGCAGCTTTTTTGCCGCGGTGGTACCGGGCTTTATTTTTGACCGTCATAAAGAGCAGATGCTGAAAACGCCGAATCTGATTTTTTCGGTCGATATGTCCGCTGGGTGCGGGGAGGACGAGGAGAGCTGTGCGCTGCGGCAGCTTCACGAGGGGAAATGTTTTTACGGTTTTCACGTCCGTTATACGGAGGAAAATGCGCAGTGGCTGATGTCGGATGAATTCAGACAACGGATGATCAACTGCGGCTGTCTTTTTGGCTGTTATGTCAACTCCGACACCGGCAATCAGGAACTGGAAGGCCGGATTTACAGCTACGTGTGTTCCAAACGCGGCAAGAAGGGCGAGCCGCTGTTCGTATTTGACCTGAACCGCGACGAACGTTATATCAGCAATGCAATTCTGTGCGGAACGGATGTAACCGTCGGCACGGACGGGACGGTGCGCCTTGCCGGCGGCGGGACGGCCGACCTCCACAATACGGTGCTTTCCGAACTGGTCGGAACGCCGGGGCTGCAGTTTGCCCGGCAGGACAGCAAAAGTTAACGTTTCATTCAGATATTTTCCATCCAGATGCGGTATAATCATATTATTGCAGCGCGCAGGGTTCTCTCTGCTGCCGCAACAATGAAGGAGAGTATGATTTATGGACTGGTTCAGAAGAATGATGATGGGTAGATACGGCGCAGACCAGCTGTCCATTGCGCTGATGGTGCTTTATATGCTGCTTTCTTTTACAGGACAGCTTATCAGGCTTCCGGTTTTAACCTTGGTTGCATGGATTCCGCTTGTCTTTTGTTTTTACAGGATACTGTCAAGAGATATCAGCAGGCGCTATCAGGAAAACAGCCGCTTTTTAAAATGGTGGGGCCCGGTTCGTGAATGGTTCCGCCGCACGTTCTATCAGCTAAGAACCTGGATACGCAATACCTCTTACAAGATGAAGGACAAAAAAACTCATCGGTATTATAAATGCCCTCATTGTTCCAATACCCTGCGTGTCCCGAAGGGAAAAGGGAGAATCAGTATTACCTGCCCGGTTTGCAGAACCGAGTTTGTTAAAAAGACGTAATATGCGGCAGCTTGACATTTCGGAAACCGTACCGACAATTTCCGCAGGAAAATTGAATTATGAAAGACACGCATCCCGCACATTTTTTCCCTGCGGGATGCTTTTTTATATGTTTTTATTAATAAAATTTCAAAAATTTTCCAAAAGGCATTGATAATCAGAATGGAATTTAATATAATTTAGACGAATATGTAGAAAACAGTTTTATCAAATCATATAGACGCAGATGGTCAGATATTTCTGCACAGTTTTTACAATACGGGAGGTTCTCAAATGGAGAACAATCAAAGCACACTGGTAAAAGAATATTCCAGTCTGATAGACAAGCTGCCGGGGGTTATAAAGTCCAGTATCATTCTGTCCGACGATGTAATTACCGAAATTCATGTGCTGTCCGATACGAGCCGCTCGCCAAAACAAATTGCGCGCGACATACAGTCCGCCATTCTTGTCCAGTTTGGTACGGCCATTGACCACAAGCTGATCAGCATTGCGCAGATTCCTTCGGAAAGCAGCACGAAGATAAGGGACAGGCTCGTTTTTGAAGAGATCAGTATTTCAAAAAACAAGAACCGTTCCACGGCTTCCGTCACCCTTTGCGACGGCGAATCAACCTTCAGCGGGGAAGCCTCCGCTCTGAATGACAGCATGGAAGTCAATAAAATGGTCTGTCAGGCAACTTTAAATGCGGTTTCTAATTTTATAGAGCCGGTTATGATGCTTTCACCAATAGATGTAAAGATATTTGACCTTACAGGAGAAAAAGCAATCGCCGTGTGCATCGCGGTAAAAATTCAGGACAGTGTGGAGCGTTTTCTGGGCAGTTCCTTTGTCGGGGATGACTCGGGGTCTGCGGTCGTAAAAGCCACACTGGATGCGCTGAACCGCAAAATCTCCAATACCTAGCGCATTAAATTCGGAAAAAAATCAGGTTTGCAGCCAGATTTCATAAGCGTAGCGGATATAGCCTGTTTATTAGCGGAGAACAGAGTCTGTTTTACGGAGGGCTATATCGATGAAAAAAGTCCTATTTGCATTAGTATCCATACTTTCTGTAATAGTGACTGCTGGCGCAGGTTTCTCTTGGGCATAACTATTAATTCATAGCTTTGCAGACCTGATTTTTTCATATAGAAGGAGGTACATATGAGCCGTTCTTCAAAAATATACGCTTATTTCATCTCAGCAGTCGGAATCTCGCTTGGCTCATACTGTGTATATATATATTTCAAAGACCTTTTTACTAGTGCTGATGTCAAACAAAGGTTGGCTCAGTTTTGTGTGTTATCCTTTTTATATATTGTCTGCCGTTGCCTGCCGATCTATATCCGGGATGATTATACCATCGACATGTCGTTTGTATGCAATCTGGCATCCATTTTTTGTTTTGGACCTTTTTTTTCCGCAGCCATGGTTCTTATCAGCATGCCCTTTATTGTTACGCCATCAAACACAGGGGAGAAAACTTATAACCATATCTTTAACCGGCCGCCGATTAAAACGGCCTTCAATGCCGGAAATTATACAATTTCGGTTTTTCTTTCGGGAGTGCTGTATCAAAAGGCGGGAGGTATCGTTGGGGGTTTCTTGTTGCCACAGATTTTGCTGCCCTTGATATTGTCTGCATTTTCCTTCATCCTTTTGAATTGCGGCCTTTTGTTGCTGCTGTTTTCTTTAAACGGCCAAGGCGCCTTTTTTCCTACCCTTTTAAAAAATTTGTGGGAATTTCTGCCGAACATGGCGGCGTCTGCGCCGATTGCCTATTTCATTGCAAGAATTCTTACTATGGAGAACGGAGTATATCTGGTTCTTTTCATTATGCTGCCGCTGCTTCTTGCGCGGTACAGCTTTGTTCTGTATCTGGATGCAAAAAAGAATTATTACAATATGGTAAAAACGCTGACGGCCGCGCTGGAGGCGAAGGATAAATATACGGAGGGACATTCTCACCGCGTGGAAGAATATGCCGAAATGATTGCCCGCAAAATGCATTATCACCCAAATGAAATAGAAGAAATCAAGGTCGCTGCTTTGCTGCACGACATCGGCAAGATCGGCATTGATGAAAAAATATTGAACAAACCCGGACCGCTTACTCCCGAAGAACGGGAAGTGATTATGACGCATCCCCAGATCAGCGCGTCCATTTTAAAAAATGTAAAGCTGAACGACGCCGTTCGCGAAGCCATTCTTCATCATCACGAGCGGTATGATGGCGGCGGATATCCGGATCATACGAAGGGGGACGAAATTCACACGGCGGTCTATATCATCGGTGCCGCCGACGCTTACGACGCCATGACCAGCAACCGACCTTACTGTGCGAGCATGCCGGTGGAACAGGTGGTTGAAATTTTAAAGGAAGAAAGCGGAAAACAATTTCATCCCAAGGTGGTTTCCGCGTTTTTGGACGCCCTTCATGAAAAGGGTGAAATTTAATGGAATCCGGAGATTGATAATGGTTTTATTTCTTTTTGTGCTGGCGGGCATCCTTATTGCCGTTGCCGTGAATTACAGCAGAGGCGTAAAAATGCAATATGGAAATATTGCCTCCATCCGGGGCCTGTGGCTTCCTGTTGCGGGACTGCTGGCAGAACTTCCGTTTTCCTATTTTCCGGCTTTTGCGGCGAAAGTCCCCTGGCTTTTCACCGGCCTGAGCTATCTGTGCATCATTATCTTTTTGATTCTGAACCGAAACAGACGGCCGGCGGTCGCTTTAGCCGGGGCGGGCACGCTCTGCAATCTGCTGGTCATCGTCTGTAATCATTTCCGTATGCCGGTTTCCGTGCAGGCACTTGCCATGTATCCCGGTATGACCGCAGAGGCCGTGTATGCAAGAAAGGCAAATTATTTTATCGCTTCAGGCGGCGCCAGACTTTATTTTCTGGGCGATATCATTCCCATACCCATTCCGCATATCGGGGGATTTATCAGCGTTGGGGATATCTTGCTGGGTCTGGGGATCGCCTGTTTTGTCGCTCTGGTTTTAACGGGTACGATTGACAGGCCGCGCCGTCGCTTTCATTCCCATTAAAAAATAGCAGAATAAGCCGGGAACCACGTGCTGTCCGCTTTCTTCCATAATAAAATTACTCTTGAATCATAATCCTGTTATATAGTATAATATACATTATGGGTGAGTGCTTGTTTTATCTATTTTGCTAAAACAGTTGAATGTAAAAATGGAGGAAATAGCATGGAGTATGCATCGCAGACAAAGCAACAGCTTGCAAATTCTTTAAAAGAGCTAATGGGCCGGACCCCGTTCAACAAAATTACCGTCCAGAATGTAACGAGCAATTGCGGATTAAACCGACAGACATTTTATTATCACTTTAAGGATATGTACGAGCTCCTGAGTTGGATTTATCATAACGATATTTTTAACGAAGTGGTGGAGGAACAGGATGAGCAGTGGGAAACGGCAGTGGTGCAAATCATGCGGTACTGTAAGGCCAACCGTGCATTTTGCAGAAATACCATCCGCTCCATTAAAAAAGAGTACATGGAGGTTTTTTTACAGCCCGTTGTGCACACCTGGGTTGAAAAACTGGGCATCGATCTTGAAAATTGTAAATACATAAGCAAAGACGATGCGGATTTTCTTGTTGATTTTTTTACAACCGCGTTCGTGAATTACGGCATACAGTGGGTCAGCCGCGGAATGCCGGAAGACGAGGCCTATGTGATTTCAAAAATAAAGGCTTTGCTCCGAATGGTTTATCACGGCACGGAAAAGCAAAAACGAATAGCGATTTGATTAAATCCCGTACGCAGTGTACGGGATTTTTTGTTGTATTTAAAAAATAAATATTCATTATTGCCAAATATTATGAATCTTTTATGGAAGCATTGAATGATTCAATTAGCATCATACACAACAATGACCAAAAAAAATGATTCAAACATATAATAATTATCAAATCTAAACAAAAAACGGGAATTGTCTAAATACAAAATCATTTTGCAGTGCTATGATAGGAGCATAGATGGTAATACGGCATGAGCCGGAAAACCAAAGTTATGGGAAGGTGCCTTAGGGCAAACAAAAGATACAATTTATTGTATCGGAAAAACATTTTAGGGGAGGTTTTTTTATGGCCAAGTATGTTATGGCGCTGGATGCCGGCACGACCAGTTCTCGCTGCATTCTTTTCAATGAGAAGGGTGAAATGTGCAGCGTGGCACAGAAGGAGTTCACACAGTATTTCCCAAAGGCCGGCTGGGTTGAGCATGACGCAATGGAAATTTGGTCTACCCAGATTGGTGTTGCTCAGGAAGCAATGCTGAAGATTGGCGCGGTTGCTGCCGATATAGCGGCAATCGGTATTACCAATCAGCGTGAAACAACAGTCGTGTGGGATAAGAAGACAGGGGAGCCTGTTTACCACGCCATCGTTTGGCAGTGCAGACGTACATCACAGTATTGTGATTCCTTGAAAGCAAAAGGCTTGACAGAAGTTTACAGGAAAAAGACAGGCTTAATGATCGATGCTTACTTCTCGGGCACAAAAATAAAATGGATTCTTGACAATGTTCCGGGCGTAAGGCAAAGAGCAGAGGCCGGAGATTTACTGTTCGGCACCATTGAAACATGGCTGATCTGGAACCTGACAAAAGGCAAGGTTCATGTAACCGATTACTCCAATGCTTCCAGAACCATGCTGTTCAACATTACGGAACTCAAGTGGGACAAAGAGATTCTTGCTGAATTGAATATCCCTGAGAGCATGCTCCCGACTCCGAAACCGTCCAGCTGTGTTTACGGCGAATCCGATCCTTCCTTCTTCGGCGGAGCGATTCCGATTGCCGGCGCCGCGGGCGACCAGCAGGCAGCTTTGTTTGGCCAGACCTGCTTTAAACCGGGCGAAGCGAAAAATACATACGGTACCGGCTGCTTCATGCTGATGAACACGGGCGAGAAACCGGTTTATTCCAAGAACGGCCTGGTTACCACCATTGCATGGGGCCTTGACGGAAAAGTAAATTATGCACTTGAAGGTTCTATTTTCGTAGCCGGCGCTGCAATCCAGTGGCTGCGCGACGAAATGCGCCTGGTTGACACATCGCCTGATTCCGAGTATCTGGCGACAAAGGTCAGCGATACAAACGGCTGTTATGTTGTTCCTGCGTTTACCGGCCTTGGTGCACCGCACTGGGATCAGTATGCGAGAGGCACGGTCGTTGGTATTACCAGAGGTGTCAACAAGTATCATTTTGTCAGAGCTACTCTTGAGTCTCTTGCCTATCAGACCTATGACGTACTGAAAGCAATGCAGGAAGATTCCGGAATTACGCTGAATGCTTTGAAAGTTGACGGCGGTGCATGTGCAAATAACTTCTTAATGCAGTTCCAGTCCGACGTGATCAATGCCCCTGTTCACAGACCAGTGTGCATTGAAACAACAGCAATGGGCGCTGCTTATCTGGCGGGCCTTGCGGTTGGCTACTGGGCAAACAAGGAAGATGTCATTAAAAACTGGCAGATTTCCAAGATCTTTGAGCCTTCCATGGACAGCGCTCATCGCGCAGAAATTATCAAAGGCTGGAGCAAGGCTGTTAAATGCTCTTTCGGTTGGGCTAAAGAAGACT
>DENA01000031.1:4643-61727 GCA_002359465.1 Ruminococcaceae bacterium UBA2656 | reverse complement strand
TCACCGATACGGTATCCACCAGCGAACACGCAGCGTCCATGGGCGGTTCCGACATATGGCTGAAGCCGGGAGAGACCATGACGGTGGACGATATGCTGAAGGCTACCGTAATAGCCAGTGCAAATGATGCTGCGGTGGCTCTGGCCGAGTATGTTTCCGGCAGTGAAGATGAATTCCTGCAGCAAATGAACCAAAAGGCAAAAGTCCTTGGCATGAAGGATACTGTTTTTAAAAACTGCAACGGCCTTGATGAAGACGGACACGTTACTTCCGCTTATGATGTTGCGCTGATGTCCCGTGAACTGGTTAAACATACGAAAATATTTGATTATTCGAAAACGTGGATGGAAAATATCCGCGATGGGAAAACACAGCTTGTCAATACCAACAAGCTCCTGAAAACCTATAAAGGAATTACGGGGCTGAAAACCGGTACGACCGGAAAGGCAGGCAGCTGCATAACGGCGACTGCAGAGCGTGACAATGTGAAACTGATTGCGGTCGTATTGGGCGCAGCCAATACGAAGGAACGTTTTTCAGCCGCAGCCGTTTTGCTGGACAACGGCTTTGCCAACTGGTCGGTAACCACCCCGGAAATTCCGCAGGATGCAATTAAACCGGTCCCCGTTCTGAACGGCATGAACGATATGGTTGAAACGACGGCCGAAACGGATGGAAGTATTCTGGTTCCCAAAGGGAAAGCGAATGAGATTCAGTACAGCGTCGCCATTCATCCGAATATTGCGGCTCCGGTAAAAAAAGGACAGATTGTAGGCAAAATTACCTGTAAACTTGGAAATGAAGTCGTGAAGGAATATAATATCTGTACCAAAAATGCCGTTGCACAGATCACATTTGCGTCCGCTTTCAGGCTGCTGGCAAAATATCTTTTAAAAATGCTTTGAATAGAAAATATGAAAAATTTATAAAATATAGTGCTCCGCCTTGCAAATGCAGTCGATATATTGTAATATAATTTATATCGAACGTATCATTCAGGAGGAAACGAATATGTCTATCAGACTGGATTTAAAACATCTTTCAAGTTTTATCGGACCAAATGAATACACGGCAATAGCCCCGCAGATTCAGCAGGCGCACAATGCGCTTCACTCAGGAAATTGTGAGGGCAATGATTTTATCGGCTGGGTCAACCTTCCTACCGATTATGACAAAGAAGAATTTTCCCGCATTAAAGCGGCTGCGGAAAAGATCAAATCGGATACCGATGTTTTTATCGTGATCGGTATCGGCGGTTCCTATCTCGGCGCGCGTGCGGCGATTGAGTTTTTAAAATCCCAAAATTATAATTCCCTAAAGAAAAATACACCGGATATCTATTATACCGGCAACAGCATCAGTTCTTCCGCCCTGAGTGAACTTCTGGAAATCTGTGAGGGCAGGGACGTTTCCATCAATATGATTTCCAAATCCGGCACTACAACCGAGCCGGCGATTGCTTTCCGGGTGTTTCGCAAATTCCTGGAAGAAAAATACGGCAGGGAAGAGGCACGCAAAAGAATTTACTGCACAACCGACAAGGCACGCGGCACTTTAAAGCAGCTTGCTGCCAAAGAAGGCTACGAGACCTTTGTCATTCCCGACGATGTGGGCGGCAGGTATTCCGTACTGACGGCAGTCGGCCTTCTGCCGATCGCGGTCAGCGGCGCCGATATTGATGCATTGATGTCCGGCGCGGCAAAAGCGCAGAAAGAACTCAACAATCCGGATTTGGCTGTCAATGATTGTTACAAATATGCTGCTATACGCAATATCTTATACCGTAAGGGCAAAGAAATTGAAATTCTTGTCAGCTACGAGCCCTGTTACACCATGATGTGCGAATGGTGGAAGCAGCTGTTCGGCGAAAGCGAGGGCAAGGACAACAAGGGCCTTTTCCCGGCGTCCGTTATTTTCTCTACAGATCTTCATTCCATGGGCCAATACATCCAGGACGGCAGGCGCTCCCTGTTTGAAACGGTTGTTTTATTTGATAAAGCAAAAAAAGATTTGTTTATAGAGACCGACCCGGAAAACGTTGACGGCTTAAACTTTCTGCAGGGCAAGAGTATGGCTTATGTCAATGAAAAAGCGTTTGAGGGAACGGTTCTGGCACATGCGGACGGAGGCGTCCCAAGTGTTGTGCTCCGTGCGCCCGATTTTTCCGAGGAAACACTTGGATATCTTATTTATTTCTTCGAAAAAGCCTGTGCTGTTTCCGGCAGCCTGCTGGGTGTGAATCCCTTTAACCAGCCGGGAGTGGAAAGCTACAAAAAGAATATGTTTGCCCTTCTTGGCAAACCGGGCTATGAGTCTGAAAAAGACGCTCTGGAGGCGAGATTAAAGAAATAGAAGATGCAGGAGTTTTCTCCGCTTTTGCGGAAATAATATAAATATAGGGGGAGTTCTTCATGATTACTCTTATCGTTGGCAAAAAAGGTTCAGGAAAAACAAAAAAATTGATCGAAAGCGCAAATGAAGCAGTCGAAAAATCAAACGGAAATGTTGTAGTAATTGAAAAAGGTCTCAAACTGACCTACGATTTATCCCATCAGGTAAGGCTGATAGACAGTGATGCATATGGTATTCAGGGTGCGGATGCGCTCTTGGGCTTTATCAGTGGTATTTGTGCCGGCAACTATGACGTGACGGATATTTTTGTTGATTCCACCCTAAAGATAATCGGGCATGATATGAAAGCCCTCGTACAGTTTACTGAAAAAATGAATGCCCTTTCCACACAGGCCGACACGAAGATTTCGCTTCTTGTTTCGGTCAGCAAAGAGGAACTGCCGGAGGAAATCAGTTCGTTCTCCGTTCAAATCTAAGGGCAAGCCTTTCTTTCAGAAGCTGCCGCAGGCGTTTCGTCTTCGGCAGCTTCTTTATGATTATGAATATATTGTAATTTTCTATTGACAAATCTTCTATAAATCTATATAATAAGCTAATGTAGCGCTGAGGTGTAATTATGCTTCTTGATTTAAAAAAGGTGTTTTCCGACAGCGATGAAAGCTGTTCCTTTGATTACCTGTTGGATTTATCATCTACCGATATCAATGGTTATCATCCGTTCGTTTCTCCTGTAAAGGTTCAGGGTGCCGTAAAAAGTCAGGATGGATTTGCACAGCTTAACGCCGAGGTTTCGTTTGAATTTTCCATTCCATGCGACCGATGCATGAAGCAGATAGACAAATGCTATCATTATACTTTTTCGCATATTTTGGTGTTGTCTTTGGAAAATGAAGATGATGTCAGTTATGTTCAGGTTTCCAATTATCAATTGGATTTGGACGAGCTAATCCGGGCGGATATTTTGCTCGAACTTCCGTCCAAGTATCTGTGTAGCGATGAATGCAAAGGCCTGTGTCCTTCCTGTGGGAAAAATTTGAATGATGGAAAATGCAACTGTGATTTTCATCAGATTGATCCCCGTTTGGAGGCTCTTAAAAAACTAATAGATTAGTCTGAGTTTTATAAGGAGGTGCTGAAGATGGCGGTACCAAAGAGAAAAGTATCAAGTGCAAGACAGAATAAAAGACGTTCTAATGTCTGGAAGATGAGTGCTCCTGCTCTGGTGAAATGCCCTAAATGTGGTGAGTTCAAGACTCCGCATAGAGTTTGCGGTAGTTGTGGTTACTACAACGGCAGGGAAGTAATCAAAAAGGAAGCATAAGCTTTGTTTGATTTTCCGGAAATGTAGAGAAGGAGCGATCCTTCTCTTATTTTTTTATGAGATTGTGTAAAGCAGAGGAGTTATCATGTCAGTAAAGATTCTATCGGTTGATAAGGACAGCCCGGCTGAAAAAATGCAAATATTGCCGAAGGAAACACTTGTTGCCATAAACGGCAACCAAATAGATGACGTTCTCGACTATCGTTTTTACGAAACCAGTAAAAATTTATCCATATTATTAACCGATCAGCACGGAAATCCACGTACGGTCTCTGTCAGAAAAGGGGAATATGACTCCATCGGACTGGAATTTGAGACATATCTGATGGATGAACAGCACTCCTGCCGCAACAAATGTATTTTTTGCTTTATCGACCAGTTGCCAAAAGGAATGCGCAGCACCCTTTACTTTAAGGATGATGACTCCCGGCTCTCTTTTTTGTTTGGAAATTATATTACGATGACAAATATGAGTGAACACGATGTCGACAGAATTATTAAAATGCATATCAGCCCCGTTAATATTTCCGTTCATACCACCAATCCGGAACTCCGGGTAAAAATGATGGGAAACCGTTTTGCGGGAGAATCGCTGAAAATCTTATACAGGCTTGCGTCTGCCGGCATTAAGATCAATACCCAGCTTGTAATCTGCAAAGGGATTAACGACGGGGAGGAGCTGAGGCGCAGTTTAACGGATCTGGGCAGACTGTATCCGGCGGTGCAGAGCATTGCCGCCGTGCCGGTCGGGCTGACACGGTTCAGGGAAGGACTGTATCCGCTGGAATCGTTCGACAAAGCTTCCGCGGAGAAGGCGGTTCAAATTCTTGAGGAATTCGGAGACCGATTTACGGCCGAATTCGGCGAGAGAATCTGCTACGCCGCCGACGAGTTCTATCTGAAAGCGGAGCGCCCCGTACCGCCCGCCGAATTTTACGGCGACTTTGATCAGCTGGAAAACGGGGTGGGACTGATGGCAAATTTAAAGCAGGAATTCGAGAGTGCGCTGGAGGATTTTCAAGCCCCTGCAAAAGCGCGTCATGTTACACTGATTACCGGCACAAGCGTCTATAATTTTCTTAACTCTTTACTTGACGAATTAAGAATAAAATGCAATAATCTAACGTGTAATGTGATTCCAATTATTAATAATTATTTTGGGAATACCATAAATGTTACCGGGCTCATTACTGGTACCGATATTATACAGCAGCTAAGCGGCAAAGAGCTGGGCGATGAGTTGATTGTACCCGCGGTCATGCTTCGCCGGGAGGAAGATATTTTTCTGGATGATACTTCTCTTGAGGATTTAAGCAGAGCCTTAAATGTAAAAGTAACGGTATCTCCCAATGACGGATTTGAGCTTTTAAATACAGTAGTAGGGAGTGATGTTATTGTCTAAACCTGTAGTTGCGATTGTGGGAAGGCCGAATGTCGGGAAATCGACACTTTTTAATAAATTGATCGGTGAGCGTCTTTCGATTGTAGACGATACGCCGGGGGTTACCAGAGACAGAATTTACGGAGAATGTGAGTGGGGAACCCGTAAATTTTCCATTGTGGATACGGGCGGAATCGAACCCGATTCGGGTGATGTGATTTTGTCCCAGATGAGAGTACAGGCCCAGCTGGCGATTGATGCGGCGGACGTGATCGTGCTTGTTACGGACATTCGCACCGGCGTTGTGGCGACGGACTCCGACATAGCCGCTATGCTTCTGAAAAGCGGCAGACCTGTTATCCTGTGCGTCAACAAGTGTGATATGATAGGGAGCCCACCCCCGGAATTTTATGAGTTTTACAATCTGGGGCTTGGTGACCCGGTGCCGGTTTCTTCCGTACACGGTCATGGGACCGGCGATCTGCTCGACCGGATTGTGGAACACCTTCCAGCGGAAGAAAGCGATGAATCCGACGGTGAACTTATTAAAGTTGCTATTATCGGCAAACCGAATGTCGGAAAGTCTTCCCTTGTAAATAAGATTTCCGGTGAAGAAAGATGTATTGTCTCCGATATTGCGGGGACGACGCGTGACGCCATTGACACGATGATTGAAAATAAATACGGGCGTTTTACGCTGATTGATACAGCCGGACTGCGCAGAAAAAGCAAAGTTGACGATACAATTGAAAGATACAGCGTTATCCGCGCCCAGATGCCCATAGAACGGGCTGATGTCTGCGTCATTATGATTGACGCTTCGGTGGGATTTACCGACCAGGACTCAAAAGTAGCCGGGTTGGCGCATGAAGCCGGCAAAGGCTGTGTTATTGCCGTCAATAAATGGGATGCCATAGAAAAAGACGACCGTACCATGATTGAATACAGAAAAAAACTTGAAGATGATTTTTCATTTATGTCGTATGCTCCCATGATCTTCATTTCGGCAAAAACAGGTCAAAGGCTTGACCGCCTTTTTGACCTGATCAAGCATGTGGCAAATTCCAACTCCATGCGTATTGCCACAGGGATGCTTAACGATGTTCTAGCGCAGGCCGTGGCAAGAGTCCAGCCACCGACCGATAAGGGAAGGAGGTTGAAAATTTTTTACATGACGCAGGCGACTGTCAAACCGCCTACCTTTGTATGCTTTGTAAATTCCGCACAGTTGTTCCATTTTTCATACCAACGGTATCTTGAAAACAGAATTCGTGAGACCTTTGGGCTCGAGGGTACCCCAATCCGGTTTATTGTGCGTGAGCGAGGAGATAAGTAAGGAGGAGTTACTGATGTTCAGTTATATCAAGGATTTTGCACTGCCATCGGTTTTAGTAGCGCTTGTTTCATACCTTTTGGGAAGCATCAGCTTTTCCATCATTTTTACAAAAGTATTCGATAATAATGTGGATATCCGCACATTGGGCAGCGGAAACGCAGGGGCAACCAATGTTCTGCGTTCTGTTGGCGCAAAGGCTGCGATTTTTACTTTTATTTTTGATTTTGCCAAAGGCGCAGTCTCCGTCATGATCGGAAGGGCGGTTTTCCAGTATATCTGCGGGTCAGCCGCGGAATCGCTCATCGTTAATCCGCATGTTGTGGCGCAGTATGGTGCTTATATTGCCGGAGTGGCCTGCGTTTTCGGACATATTTATCCCGCTTATTTCGGCTTTAAGGGCGGTAAAGGCGTGTTAACCAGCGCCGCAATGATCGCGCTGATTGACTGGCGGGTTTTCATTATCGTTATTTCGGTGTTTTTAATTTTGTTTTTGATTACTAAAATTGTTTCTCTGTCTTCCATCTGCGGGGCTGCAGCTTTTCCGGTTGCTACTTTTCTGATCACATATTTCATCGATTACCGCCAGGGGCAGGCGTCCGCCGGACCGGTTTCCCTTTCTTATGTGTGGATCACGACCGCTATCGCATTTTGTATGGCTTTTGTCCTGATCTATAAGCACAGGACAAATATTGAGAGAATCAAAAACGGGACCGAGAAGAAAATCACGATTAATCACAGAGCATAAAAACAGCAGTGCCGCTATGGACTTTCCGGTCATAGCGGCACTGCTTTCCTGTATTTAAAAAGAAAAAAGGAGCCCTTCAAGGCTCCTCTAAACATAATGTTTTGTTTTGATCAGACGGCTCGGGTTACCTTGCCGGAACGCAAGCAACGGGTGCAGGCGTAAATACGCTTAGGAGTACCGTTAACAACTGCTTTAACACGTTTAATATTGGGCTTCCAAGTTCTGTTCGCACGTCTGTGCGAATGGGAAACCCTAATACCGAAAGCCATATCCTTGCCACAAACATCACATTTTGCCATGTGTCTGCACCTCCTTTAAAAGGACTGTTTATAGAATCACAACATTGGTATTCTATCAGATAATCAACATAAATGCAAGCCTTTTTTCGTTATATTGTGATAGAAAAATTAAATTCTTCGATTCTTTTTCCGATTTCAGTACCTTGCTTGTTTTTTAGGCTGAAACGTATTATAATAATATCTCATAAAGGAGACTATTCTATGCTGTTTAATTTGATAAGTGATGTTTTTTCAGGACAGCCGTTTGATATGGCTTCCGCATTTTCCCAAATACTGGCTACCCTGTTTATCATTTTCTGCATTTTGCCGCTCCATGAATGTGCGCATGGCTGGGTTGCTGGCAAGCTTGGGGACAATACCGCAAAATACAGTGGCAGGCTGACTTTAAATCCGCTTGCCAGCATTGACCCGGTCGGTTCGCTGTTTCTTCTTTTGTTCGGGTTCGGCTGGGCAAAGCCGGTGCCGGTTGATTCCAGATACTTTAAAAACCCGAAGCGCGACATGGCCATTACGGCGCTGGCAGGACCTGTTTCCAATCTGCTTGCTTCGCTTGTCGGCGCGGTGATTTATCAGGGGCTGTGGATTGCGCTCAGGGCCTCCGTCCCCGAATTTATCCAGACCTTTTTTGTTGCCTACATTACCATTAATGTTGCCCTCGCGGTATTCAATATGATCCCGCTGCCGCCGCTTGACGGCTCAAAAATTCTAGGTGCTTTCCTGTCCAATAAGGCGCTCTATAATTATTACAGATATCAGAATATTATTATTATGGTAGCGTTTGTTGTTTTATTCAGCGGCATGCTTCGTGTTCCTCTTGCTGTTATGCAACAGGCCTGCCTTAACGGCGTACTTTGGCTGGCGGAGCTTCCGTTTAAACTGTTCGGCCTGTTATAAAAGCGGGGTATTATGGAAAAACTATCCTATAGGCTGCCGGTATTTGAAGGACCTCTTGATCTGCTGCTGTATCTCATTGCCAAAAATAAACTTAATATCTGTGAAATTCCGATTGCCGAACTTCTTGACCAGTATACGGAACACATCCAGGCAATGAAGGAACAGGATATGGATGTTGCGAGTGATTTTCTGGAAATGGCCGCGCGGCTGGTTTACATGAAGACGGTTTATTTGCTTCCGAAACATGAGGAGGCGGACGAGCTTCGGCGTGAATTGAGCGGCCAGCTTCTGGAATACCAGGAGTGCAAGCGTATTGCGCAGATTATGGCCGAACACTTCAGCTTTAACGCTTTTGTCCGGGAACCCGCTGAGATACAGTTTGACCAAACCTATCGGCGCTGCCATACGCCGCTGGAGTTATTTAACGCGTACCATAACGCAGTTGGACGGGGAAAAAGATTGCTTCCGCCGTCGCCGGAAGCGTTCTCAAGGATTGTTACACATAAGATTGTTTCAGTTTCCTCCAGAATTATTTATGTGCTTCGCCGTCTTTGGCAGACGGACGGGATCCGGTATGAAGAACTGTTTGAAGAAAAGCGGGATAAGTCCGATCTGGTCGCAACCTTTTTAGCGGTTCTTGAATTGGTCAAAGGGAAACGGGTGCGCATAGAAGGCGGGAGCTGTAGCGCAAGGGTGAAATTGATAAACGGCGGTGTAAGAAATTGGAAATCAAAAAATTTCAGGGAGCAATAGAGGCGATCCTTTTTTCAAGCGGCGATCCGGTTTCCATCGACAGGATAGCGGANNGGATGCTCTGAATCTGGACAAGTCCACCGTTGCCAAGATGCTTCAGCATTTAATGGATGAGTTCAACCGGGAAGACGCCGGTGTCCATATTGTGAAGCTGGAGGATAACTATCAGATGTGCTCCAATCCCCAATATTCCGAATATGTCCGCCGGATTCTGGATATGCGCCGCAATACCCCCCTGTCGCAGGCCGGTATGGAGGTGCTTGCCATTGTTGCCTACAATCAGCCGGTTACGAAGGCTTTTGTGGAGCAGGTTCGCGGTGTGGACTGTTCCGGGGTTTTGGGAAGCCTGACGGCAAAAGGACTGATTGAAGAGCGGGGCCGGCTGGAGCTTCCGGGCAGACCGCTGCTGTATGGTACAACGCCGAATTTTTTACGGTGCCTGAACATTTCCTCACTCAGTGAGCTTCCGCCCCTTGAAAAATCGCGGCAGACTGAAAATGAAACAAGTGAAATGGAAGATGTTTCAGCCGGATAGATGACTGCAGGAGGCTTTATGACTGCTTTAATGATTGTTTTGGGGATTGCGCTGTTCATTTTTGTTCTTCTACTTTGTCCTATCACTGTTTACGCCGGTTTTGAAAATGAGTTTTCCGCAAGGTTTACCTATCTTTTTCTCCGATACAAAATACCGTCCCAGCCTCAGAAGGCTGAAGAGAAGGAAGAAACTGGTAAAGAGAAAAAAGAAGAAAAAAGTGATGCATATTCAAAAATCAGGGACATAATAAAGCAAAAGGGTTTATCCGGCTTTCTGAATATCATCAGTGAGTTTGCCTCCGTGGCAACCGGAGCAGCCAAAAGACTTTTTTCCCATGCAGTCATTCGCAGCATTTCTGTTGACCTTGCCGTTGCGGATGAAGACGCCGCCCAGGCGGCCATTTGCTATGGATATGCCTGTTCCGTGGTTTATCCCGCCATGGGGCTGCTTGTCACCCATGTGAAATGTAAAGATTATCAGATTCATATTGCTCCCGATTTCAATGAAAAAGAAAGCAGAATTCTGTTTACCTGCAAAATCAAAATCAGGCCGCTTTTTATTCTCACATCCATGCTGCCTGCGCTTTTAAAATCATTGAAGGTGCTGAAGAAAGTAAAAATAAACCCGACAAAAATAACAAAAACGACAGATAAGGCGGTGCATCAGAAATGAGCGATCATCCTATTGAAGGTATGATGAATACAACCCTTGAAAAAATCAAACAGATGGTTGACATTAATTCTATTGTCGGCGACCCGATCACCTCGCCGGACGGCTCTATTATTATCCCGATCTCCAAAATCAGTTACGGGTTTGCTTCCGGCGGTTCCGATTTTCCGAGTAAGACGCAGACGGATAAAAACTTCTTCGGCGGCGGCACGGGGGCCGGCGTCTCCATCAGCCCGGTGGCATTTATTACGATCTGCAACGGCAGTGTGAAAATGCTTCAGATCGACCCTTATAACAATGCCGCGGACAGAGTGATCGGAATGTTCCCCGAAGTTGTCGATAAAATCAGCGGCCTTTTTAACACAAAAAAGGGAGAAAGTAAAAAATCAAAAAATGCTGAAGGCAAAAACAGCGAAGATGTCTCAAAGGTAAAAGATGTAAAACTGGACGATCCACAAATATAATTTTTCATTATTGGAGCAACCGCCTGCATATAAATTTATAGGCAGGTGGTTGTTTTGTTAAAAAAGACAATATCTTTATTTTTATGTGTATTATTTTTTTCTCTTTCATTTCCGGTTTCCGTGTGGGCGGATGTCCAGTTGCAGATCTCCGCAAAATCAGCGGTTTTAATAAATGCGGATAACGGTCAGCTTCTTTTCGCAAAAAATGAAAACGATAGAAGGCCGATGGCAAGCACAACTAAGATCATGACCGCTTTGATTACGCTGGAAACGGCTGCGGTTGATAATAAAATCGTTACGATAACGGACAGTATGGTGCATGTGGAAGGCTCCTCTATGGGCCTTAAACCGGGCAATAAACTCAGCTTGAAATCATTGGCGGAAGGTATGCTGCTTGTTTCGGGAAACGACGCGGCAAATTCGGCGGCAATTGCAATCAGCGGTTCTGCAAAAGCCTTTGCCAGTTTAATGAATAAACGAGCCCAACAATTAAATATGACGGATACGCATTTTGTCACGCCGTCCGGACTGGACGACGACGAGCATTATACAACCGCCAGGGATTTAGCAAAGCTGGCCATGGCGGCGATGCAGAATCCCGATTTCGCGGAAATTACATGTCAAAAGGCAATGAAGGTGCAATATGTTGACCCGGTTCAGACAGTACGTTATACGAATCACAATAAACTGCTGAGCCTGTATGACGGCTGCATCGGGGTAAAAACGGGTTTTACTAAAAAATCCGGGAGATGCCTGGTTTCCTCGGCGGAGCGCAGTGGAATCCGGCTGGTGGCGGTTACGCTGGATGCGCCGGACGACTGGGACGATCATCAGAAAATGCTGAATTACGGCTTTGATAAATTAACCCGCTATAAAATTGACGATTCCTCCTACAGCGTACAGGTTCCGGTCGTCGGCGGCTTGACAAACCGTATCACGGCACGCGGCAGCGCAGGCGATGATATTGTTGTTAATGCCGATACAATACCGAACATCAAGAGAACCGTTGAACTGCCCGCTTTTCTCTATGCCCCTGTACAAGAAGGGCAGACGCTTGGAGCAGTGAGGTATACACTGAATTCTGAAACGCTGGCTACTACAGAGCTTGTTGCGGCCGGGTCTGTTCAGAAAGTCAAAATATCCAAAAACATATTTCAAATATTTTTAGATTGGATAAAGGATCTATTTATATAAATTAAACATAAAGGATGTATTATGCTATGGCAAAAGATGTTAGGCTGCAAAAAATGCTTGCGGACTGCGGTGTTGCTTCCAGAAGAAAGGCGGAGGAAATGATCTCCGCCGGGGAGATCAAAGTAAATGGGATCACTGCCAGGATCGGTGATAAAGTAGACCCTCAAAAGGATAAGGTCAGCGTAAAAGGCAAGCCGCTGGATACCCATGTGAAAGAAGTTTATATTATGCTGCACAAGCCGCGCGGCTTCATCACAACAATGAGTGATGAAATGGACCGGAAATGTGTGGCCGAACTTGTCAGAGATGTGCCGGAACGTATTTATCCGGTTGGTCGTCTGGACCGGGAATCTGAAGGGCTGCTGCTTTTGACAAACGACGGGGAGTTTGCCAACGCTATGACGCATCCTTCGCTGCACATCCCCAAAACTTACCGGGTAACGATACGTCCTTCCATTTCAGAAGACCAGCTGACTCAGATAGCGGTGGGAATTGTGATTGACGGCAGAAAAACTGCCCCGGCCAGAGTAAATGTCATTTCGCAGGAAGCCGGACGCGTTGTGCTGGAAATTGTGCTTTATGAAGGCAGAAACAGGCAAATTCGTAAGATGTGCGAACAGCTTGGCCTTGAGGTTGCAAGGTTAAAGCGTGTCGCTGTAGGTCAGCTGAAGCTTGGAATGCTTCAGCCAGGCGCGTGGCGGCCGCTTACCTCCGAAGAAGTTAAAAAACTTACTGCCGGGGCAAAAGCGGACAAGCAGTATGAAGAAATGGGAGGCGAACCGAATGATCACCATTCTGACTTTAAAAGACAGCAGCAGGGCCGGTCAAATTATACGGATGGTTCCCGCCGCAGAAAATAATGCGCAGGTGCTTGTTATGAGCGAAGGGGACAAAGAGCTTGGCTATGTTGTAGTAGATGTGCGGTCCTCGGTGGTCCGCATGCTGAAAATGGAGATTTCTGGGTGCGGTAATCTGGCCGAGATGGACGTCCAGAGCCGTATGTACGCGGACAGCATGATGAGGGCCACCGCTTCTTACGGAGCGACATTGGGGGCGTACCGGATTGAATCGCAGGTAAAGGGGCTCCAGCAGTTCCTTTTTGGATGCGGTTTTATACAGTCAAATCATAAATTGAGCAGCCCGTTATCAAATTTTATAAAGATATGTCAAAAGTAAACAAAATATATAAGAGACACTTGCCAATTTCTTTGTGATATATTATAATAAAGTTGATTTTTGTAAAATTTTCTATTTGCAAATTTTTATAAATGGAGGAATTAAAATGAATAAGGTCGGTAATGCGGAACTGTTGCGCAGCGCCCGTGACATGGCGAAAAATACAACAGGCCATCAGCGTATCAACGCTTTATTTGACGTAGGCAGCTTTAGCGAAATTGATTGTTTTGCCAGGTCCGGCGAAGGCTATACGGAAGCAGTTGCGGGATTTGGCACAATTGAAGGATGCCCCGCTTATGCGTTTGCCCAAAACAGCGATATTGACGGCGGAGCCATGTCAAGTGCCCAGGCCGCAAAGATTAAAAAAATATACAACCTGGCTGTCACGACAGGACTTCCGGTTATCGGGATATATGACTCCATCGGCGGCAGGCTGCAAGAGGGCGCGGATATGCTTGCGGCTTATGGTGAAATTTTGTTAGGCGCCAATAATCTGTCGGGTGTTGTTCCGCAGATTTCACTGATCCTGGGTCCCTGTATCGGCACTTCTGCAATGATCGCCGCAAGCGCCGACATTATTGTCATGTCCAACAAAGGGGAGCTTACTATTGACACAAATGGGGAACACGGTTCTGCCGGAGAAGCCGTAGAGCTTGGGTTATGCCATATTGCAGCGGGAGATGAACAGGAGGCGATCGCCTCTGTGCGTAAGCTTATTACACTTATTCCTTCCAATAACCTTTCCGGGGTTCCGGTATTGGATATTCAGGGCTCCAGTAATTCAGCCATACTGCAAAACAACTCCGACGTAAAGTCGATTATTGCGGCAGTTTGCGATGAAAACAGTTTTATAGAGTTCAGCGAAAGATTTGGTAAATCCGCCGTTACAGGATTGTCGGAAATTGACGGTTCCACCACGGGCATCATTGCTCTAAATGGTGTATTGGATGCCGATTCCTGTTCAAAAGCGGCCCGGTTTATAAGATTCTGCGATGCCTACTCGCTGCCTGTCGTCACATTTGTAGATGCTGAAAGATTTGCTTCGCTGCGTGAGGCTTCTAAACTGTCCAGCTGCTATTCCGAAGCGACCACCGGAAAAATTACCGTCATAACAGGTTCCGCCTATGGCTCGGTTTATATTGCGACAGCGGGACGCGGTGCAAATGCCGATTATACCTTTTCGNNTTCATGGCCGGATGCGGTAGTTTCTCCGCTTGCCCCGGAGACCGCCGCCGTATTCCTCTGGAGCGACCGTCTGGCTGGTTCCGCCAATCCCGTTGAAGAACGCAAAAATCTGATTGAAGAATATAAAGTAACGCAAGCGTCTCCTTTTACTGCTGCCGCCAACGGATTTGTGGAAGACATTATTGATCCGAAAGATACAAGAATCCGGATTATTGAGGTTCTTCAGATGATATCCGGTAAAAGAGTTTCCCGTCTTCCAAAAAAACATAGTAATATTCAGATATAACCATTTGAATCATAAATTTCTAATATTTAGGAGGTCAAATATATGAAAAACCTTAAAATAACCGTGAACGGCACTGCTTATGATGTTCAGGTTGAAGAAGTAAGCAGTTCAGCTCCTGTTGCTGTACCGGCGGCAGCCCCTGTAGCGCCCGCGGCGGCGCCTGCACCTGCAGCGAATGTTCCGGCTGCTCCGGCACCTGCCGCCGCGCCGGAGCCGGTTCCCGCAGATGCCGAATTAATTTCCTCTCCAATGCCGGGCACGATTGTATCCGTTAATGTGACAGCGGGTCAAAGCGTGAAAAAGGGAGACGTTTTGCTCGTTCTGGAGGCTATGAAAATGGAGAACGAAATTATGGCTCCGCACGACGCAGTAATTGCGGTAACTCATGTAAACAAAGGGGACAGTGTTGATTCCGGCACACCTCTTGTTTCCCTCCGATAAGGGGGTTAAAACATGGCTAAAAAAATTGGAATTACCGAAACCGTTCTGCGTGACGCGCACCAGTCCCTGATTGCGACCAGGATGCCGATTGAAGATATGCTGCCCATCCTTGACAAACTTGACAAGGTGGGATACTATTCGCTGGAATGCTGGGGCGGCGCCACTTTTGACGCCTGCCTGCGCTTTTTAAATGAGGATCCCTGGGAAAGATTAAGGGTTCTTCGCAAAAATTGCCCGAACACAAAACTCCAGATGCTTTTCAGAGGGCAGAATATGCTTGGCTATCGCCATTATGCCGACGATGTGCTGGAATATTTTGTACAACGTTCCGTTGCGAACGGCATTGACATTATCAGAATTTTCGATGCCCTGAATGACATTAAAAATCTGAATGTTGCGATCAAGGCTGCTAAAAAAGAAGGCGCTCATGCTCAGGTTGCTATTTCCTATACAACCGGCCCGATTTTCACACACGAATATTATATTAATTATGCAAAAAGGATTGAGGACACCGGTGCAGATTCAATCTGTATTAAGGATATGGCCGCGCTGTTAACGCCTTACGAGACCTACGACCTGGTAAAGGCGATTAAATCAGTGGTTAAAATTCCGGTTCAATTGCATACGCACTATACATCCGGGCTTGCCTCCATGTGCGAGCTGAAGGCTGTTGAGGCCGGTGTCGATATGCTTGACACGGCAATGTCGCCTCTGGCTCTCGGAACTTCCCATACTCCGACAGAATCCATGGTGGCGGCGCTTAAGGGAACGGAATACGACACGGGCCTTGACCTGGTTCTTCTAAATGAAATCAGAGAATATTTTATGACTTTGAGAACAAAGTATATTAAAAGCGGACTGCTTGACCCGAGTATGCTGGCAACAAATACAAAGGCTCTTGTTTACCAGGTGCCGGGCGGGATGCTTTCCAACCTGCTTTCACAGCTGAAACAGGCCGGCAAGGCGGACAAACTGGAAGAGGTTCTTCAGGAAGTGCCGCGTGTACGCAAGGATTCAGGGTATCCGCCGCTTGTAACACCCACATCACAAATCGTCGGAACACAGGCTGTGTATAACATTATTACCGGTGAACGCTACAAAATGTGTACCAATGAATTCAAAGATCTTGTCGCCGGAAAATACGGTTCCACTCCTTTGCCGATTGACGATGAATTTGCCAGAAAGATTATCGGTGACGCGCCGAGGATTACCTGCCGCCCGGCTGACCTTTTGCAGCCGGAGTTGGAATCGCTTCGCAAAGAGTGTGCCGAGTGGACGGAGCAGGAGGAAGATGTGCTTTCCTATGCTCAGTTTCCCAAGGTTGCTGTGGATTTCTTTAAAAAGCGTGCGGAGAAAAAATATGGTATTGACGGCAAACACGCCAACGCTGAAAAAATGGTACATCCAGTCTGATATATTTCGTTTTTATCAATTCAGCCCCAATTCTGGGGCTGAATTGTTTTGCTGTAGTTGACAATTACTATAGGAAACTGATATTATTAATAATAATGCTCTTCGTTCAATGAAAGCTTATAGCAATTTCAAATCATAACTGGAAAAACGGATATTATCTCCCCCGCCGAAGGCGGGAGAGATAACGAAATTCATTCCCTGCATTTTTGGAATCACTATCGTACAATAAATTTATATTGAATTGAGATGATACTGCGTGATTAGAAGCATGACAGGCTTTGGAAGATGTGAAGAAGTGATTAACGGGCGGGATATTATTATTGAAATTAAATCCGTTAATCATAGATACTTTGAGTTTTCTTCCCGCATTACCCGCGGATATGGCTTTTTGGATGAGAAATTGAAATCATACCTGCAAAGCAAAATTTCCAGGGGGAAAATCGATATTTACGCTTCCATTGAAACAATGGAGGATACGGATGCTCAGGTATTGGTGAATCACTCTTTGGCGGCGGGTTATGTGAATGCACTGCGGGAGCTGTCGCAGCGGTACAATTTGCGGGATGATATTTCCGTTGGTACCGTTTCAAGGTATTCTGATATTTTTACTGTACACAAAGCGCCTGAAGACGAGCAAATCATTTGGGATGCCGTTTGTAAAGTTACCGATCAGGCGTTAAGTGCTTTTATTAAAATGAGGGAAACGGAGGGAGCGCGCTTAAAAGCGGATGTTTTGCAGCGCGCTGAAACAATTCTGGAGACCGTCGGCAAAATTGAAGAACGGTCGCCGCAGACCGTGAGCGAGTACCAGCAAAAGCTGACCCAGAAGCTTAATGAAATGCTGAACGACAACAACATTGACGAACAGAGGATTTTAACTGAAACTGCTATTTTCGCCGATAAAATTGCCGTTTCCGAGGAAACTGTGCGGCTTCGCAGCCACTTTGAGCAGTTTTCAAAAATGCTGAACTCCAATGAAGCGGTTGGACGCAAGCTGGATTTTATTGTTCAGGAAATGAACCGGGAAGCAAACACCATTGGGTCAAAATGCATTGATTCCCAGATAGCTTACATGGTTGTGGATATTAAAGCGGAAATTGAAAAAATCCGTGAACAGATACAAAATATTGAGTGATCATTGCCGCGGCAATAAAAGGAGATATTGTTATGAAGCTTATTAATATCGGGTTTGGAAATATGGTTTCTGCCAACCGGCTCGTTGCGATTGTCAGCCCGGAGTCTGCCCCGATCAAACGTGTCATTCAGGACGCAAAGGAGCGCGGCACGTTGATTGACGCAACCTATGGCCGCCGTACCAGAGCGGTGATTATAACGGACAGCGACCATGTGATTCTGTCCGCCGTTCAGCCGGAAACCGTAGCCAACAGACTGAATGACCGTGAAGAAGACCTTACCGATGAGGAGCTTGATGACGATGAAGAGTAAGGGCCTTCTGATTGTATTTTCCGGCCCGTCAGGTGCGGGGAAAGACACCATTCTTAGAAAGCTGATGGAAAAGAATCCAAACATCCGTTTATCCGTATCGGCGACAACGCGTCAGCCCCGTCAGGGCGAAGTTCACGGCGGCGATTATTTTTTTGTGGATAAAAATGAATTTGCAAGAATGGTACAGCAGAATGAAATGATTGAAACTGCCGAATACTGCGGTAATTTTTATGGCACACCGCGTAAACCGATTGATGGCTGGCTTGCAAACGGGGACGATGTGATTCTGGAAATTGAAGTGCAGGGCGGCTCTCAGATAAAAAATAAATGCCCCGACAGCGTCAGTATTTTCATTCTTCCTCCTTCGTTTGCGGTGCTTGAGCAACGGCTGAAAGACCGGAAGACAGAAAGCGAAGAGGCAGTTCACAAAAGGCTTGAAACTGCCCGCAAAGAGATTTTAGAAGCCGTACACTACGATTACGCCGTTATTAATGATACGGTCGACCATGCGGTCGACGAAATTATTCATATTATTTGCGCTGAAAAGCATAAAGTAAAGAGAGACAATCTTTTAATTGAAAGGATACTGAATCATGCTTAAACCATCTGCAGATCTGATTGTAAGACCGAACCAAAGCCGGTATTCCCTTGTCGTGGCTGTTTCAAAAAGGGCGAGAGAAATTGCGGCCGACGCAGAAAACAGAGGAGAAATATTAATCGAAAAACCGGTAGATATGGCTGTCCACGAATTAATGGAACATAAATATGTTATAGTCGAACCGGACAGCAATTCAAAAGAATGATCCGCTGAGGTATAAAATGTCCGATTTTACCGTTGCAAAGGTAGCGGTGGAAAAAACCGTCTATCATTTTGACAAAGCTTTTGACTATTTAGTTCCCTCCGAACTGCTCGCATCAATAAAAGCGGGATGCCGTGTCATGGTGCCTTTTGGCGGAGCCGACAGCAAACGTCAGGGCATGGTGCTTGCGCTGGAACTCGGGGACAGCGCAGATAAATTAAAACCGGTTTTAGAAATTCTTGACCCGGTGCCGCTTCTTTCAGAGGAAGCCCTCCATCTTGTTGTTTGGCTGAAGGAACATTATTTCTGCACCCTTTATGATGCTGTCAAGCTGCTTTTGCCGACCGGGGTCAATTTTAAAATCAGGACGGAGTATTCTCTCGGGACGGAGATTCATTCTTTAAATATAGCAGATTTCAGTGAAATTGAAAAACAGGTCATTATTTATCTTTCCCATGCAGGTAAGGGTGTCGACCGTGAAAAGCTTTTGAGGGAACTGGGGCTTGCCGGCGATTCCAATATTCCAGAAAAGCTTTGTAAAGCAAAGGTACTTGTTAAAAGCAGCGGCACGGTTCGGCAGGTGGGGGACGCCGCACAAAAAATGGTGCGGTTAACCGAAAATCCGGAGCCGCAGAAACTGACTCCAAAGCAAAAAAGCGTATACAATATCCTTTGCGATGCCGGCAGCGCCTCATTGAAGGAACTCTGCTATTTTGCTGGCGTCACCGCCGCAGTTGTAAACGCGCTGGTTGTGAAGGGCATTGCGCAATACTATGACTTGGAAGTTTACCGGAATCCTTATGATCATATTCAGGACTGCGGGCCCATGGAGGAAATCGTTCTCTCTGAGGAGCAGCGGAAAGCCTACAAAAGTTTATATGAACAATACGAGTCCGGATGCGGCGGTGTTTCTTTGCTGTACGGCGTTACCGGCAGCGGAAAAACGTCTGTTTTTATGAAGCTGATTGACGCAGTCAAGTCGGATGGCCGCGGCGTTATTGTGATGGTGCCGGAAATTTCCCTTACCCCTCAGACCATTGCCTTGTTTCATCAGAGATACGGACGGGATGTCGCCGTTTTTCACAGCGGTCTGACGCTTGGGGAGCGTATGGACGAATGGAAAAGAGTGAATAACGGAGAAGCGCTGATTGCAGTCGGTACGCGCTCGGCGGTCTTTGCTCCGTTTCGAAATCTCGGTCTCATCATTTTGGATGAAGAACAGGAATACACCTATAAATCAGAGGCATCTCCACGCTATCATGCGCGCGACGTTGCCAGATTCCGCTGTGCTTACCATAAAGCGATGCTTGTACTGTCGTCTGCAACCCCGTCCATTGAAAGTTATTATCTTGCACAGAATGGACGGTACACCCTGAATGTACTTTCCAATCGGTATGGCAATGCCCTGCTTCCGGAGGTAACGGTGGTCGATATGAATGCGGAGGCTGAAAACGGAAACGATACGATTTTAAGTTCGGTGCTGCTTCAGGCTTTAAGTGAAAATCTGAAGAACGGCCGGCAGTCAATCGTTTTGTTAAACCGCAGAGGGTATAACACGTTTGCTTCCTGCAAAGCCTGCGGACATGTCATGACGTGTCCGAACTGCAGTATTTCCTTAACCTATCACTCAGCCAATAACCGCCTTATGTGCCATTATTGCGGATATTCTGTACCGTTGACCAGAGAATGCCCGCAGTGCCATGAAGACAAGGTGAGATACACCGGCTACGGTACGCAGCGTGCCGAGCAGCAGCTTCAGGAACTTTTGCCTGACGCGCACATTCTGAGGCTGGACACCGATTCAACAATGACTCGGTTTGCATATGAAAAAAAGCTCCGGCAGTTTGCCGACAGGGAATATGATATCATCATCGGAACGCAGATGGTCGCAAAAGGGCTTGACTTTGAAAATGTTACGCTTGTCGGCGTGCTTTCTGCCGATCAGACGCTTTACAGTGATGATTTCAGAAGCTACGAACGTGCGTTTGATCTTTTGACGCAGGTGGTAGGCCGTTCCGGACGCGGAAAATTTGCGGGCAAAGCGATTATTCAAACTTTTACTCCGGAGAATGATATCATCAGGCTTGCCGCCAGACAGGATTATCAGGAATACTATAAAGGGGAGATCGCAATCAGAAAAGCGATGCTGTATCCTCCTTTTTCAGATATTTGCGTCGTCGGCTTTGTGGGCGGCACGGAAAACAAGGTGCAAAAAGCCAGCAAAGCCTTTTTAGACATTCTCAGGCCGCTCGCGCAGAGCGACTATTCCGGGCAGCCGATGAGGGTTCTAAACCCTTCTCCGGCATTAATTGGCAAGGTAAGTAATAAATATAGATATAAATTGATCATTAAATGCCGCAATAACGCAAAATTCAGAGAGATGATCTCCAGACTGCTGATTCAGTTTGCAGGAGTTCGTGAATTTTCTTCCGTATCGGTTTTTGCGGATGTGAATCCTGACAGTATTATGTAATTGGAGGTATAATTATGGCAATTAGAAACATCATAAAAGAGGGTGATCCGTTTCTGAATAAGATCTCTCATCCAGTGGAAAAATTTGATAAAAAGCTGGCAACTTTGCTTGACGATATGCAGGAAACAATGCACAGCGCAGATGGAGTCGGTCTCGCCGCGCCGCAGGTCGGTATTCTGAGAAGAGCCGTCGTCATCGACATCGGCGAAGGCCCGATTGAACTGATCAATCCGGTTTTTCTTGAGCAGAGCGGGGAGCAGGAATGTGTGGAAGGCTGCTTGTCTTCGCCGGGACAATATGGCATTACCAAACGGCCGATGCATATTAAGGTACGCGCACAGAACCGGAAGGGCGAGTTCTTTGAGTTGGAAGGGGAGGAACTGCTTGCTACGGTTTCCTGCCATGAGATCGATCATCTGGACGGAATTTTATTTAAGTCCCATGTCATCCATATGCTGGATGATGAGGAACTGGCGAAGTTAAAATAATAAAAGCGGGTGATTCAATGCGTATTGTTTTTATGGGAACGCCGGATTTTGCCGTACCGTGCCTGAAGAGTCTAATTGACGAGGGGCATGACCTTTGTGCTGTTTTTACCCAGCCGGACAAACCGAAGGGAAGAGGCTATGCGCTTACGCCGCCTCCGGTAAAAGTGCTTGCCACTGAGAAAAATATCACGGTATTTCAGCCGAAAACGCTTCGTACCGCAGAAGCCGCCGAAACGATCCGAAAGCTGAACCCGGACGTGATTGTTGTTGTTGCCTACGGTAAAATTCTGCCGAAAGAGGTTCTTACAATTCCTCCTTTTGGCTGCATTAACGTTCATGCTTCTCTTTTGCCCAAGTATCGCGGGGCAGCCCCTATTCAATGGGCCGTTATCAACGGCGACAGGGTAACGGGCGTTACGACGATGTTTATGTCCGAAGGGCTTGACACCGGAGATATGCTGCTGACGGCTCAGACGGAGATCGGACCGGAGGAAACCTCCGGCGAACTGCATGACCGGCTTTCGCTGATGGGTGCGGAACTGATTGTGCGGACGCTTCGGGAAGTAGAGGACGGTACTATTCAACGTATCCCGCAGGGCGAAGAAACCACCTGCTATGCTTCTATGCTGACCAAAGAGCTTTCCCGCATTGACTGGAGCAAATCAGCCGGGATCATCCATAATTTGGTGCGCGGACTTTCCCCGTGGCCTGTTGCGAATACAGTTTACCATAACAAGCTCTTAAAGATTCACAAAACAAGGATTGCAGACGGATACAAGGGGATTTCCGGAGAGATTTTGGATGCCGGCGGCACGTTTGTTGTGTGCTGCGGCGAAAAAACCGTCCTTGAACTTCTGGAAGTTCAATATGAGGGCGGTAAAAAAATGAACGGAAAAGATTTTCTTCGCGGACATCCGGTCGGTGAAGATCGTCTTCTAAAATAAACGGAGGTGTCATCATGGGAATGGGATTTTACTATTTTGATTATACATATTTCATATTTATTGTGCCTGCATTGATTGTAACAATGATTGCGCAATTTCAGGTAAAATCGACTTTTGAGAAATATTCCCGTATTTCAACGGCACGGAATATGACCGGGGCGCAGGCGGCCGCAAGCGTCGCGCAGTTCGGCGGTGCTGCCGGCGTGCAGGTGCAGCACATTTCCGGAAGCCTGACCGATAATTTTGACCCGCGGAACAATACAATCAGCCTTTCCGACCAGGTGTATGCGTCTACCACGATTGCGGCGCTCGGTGTGGCGGCTCATGAAGCTGGGCACGCTATTCAAAATGCACAGGGATATTTACCAAACAAAATTCGCGGGGTTCTGGTCCCGATTACAAATTTTGGATCTCGGCTTGCGGTTCCGCTTGTCATTATTGGCCTGATTTTACCTGTGCAGTATGATTTTATCGTATATTTTGGTATTGCTCTTTACAGTTTTGCCGTTCTGTTTCAGCTTGCAACCCTTCCTGTCGAGTTTAACGCCAGCTTTCGGGCAATCCGCGCGCTGGATGAGGCGGGAATTTTGTATCCTGACGAACTGGAAGGCGCGAAAAAAGTTCTGCGGGCTGCGGCAATGACCTATCTGGCCGCAAGCTTTACCGCCATCATGTCACTGCTCAGGCTGATTGTGCTTGCCGGAAACAGGCGGGGTAGGGATTGATGGACAATGCAAGGTCCGCCGCCCTCGCTGCGCTTCTGCATGTTGACGTGAACGAAGGCTACTCCAATATTGTTCTGGATAAAACACTGGCGTCTTTTTCACTGGAACAGCGGGACAAAGCGCTTGCTTCCGCGATCTTTTACGGCGTTCTGGAGCGGCGTATCACACTGGATTATGTGATCAGTCAGTTTTCCAAAACACCGATCAAAAAGATGTTCCCGCAGGTGCTGGAAATCCTGCGGATGGGTGTCTATCAAATATTATATCTTGAAAAGATTCCAAAATCAGCCGCAGTCAACGAGTCTGTTATTCTTGCAAAAGAAAATGACGCTGTAAAGGCATCCGGCTTTATCAACGCCGTGCTTCGATCCTTGCTCCGAAATATCAATCATTTGAAGATGCCTGATGCGGAAACGGACCCGCTGCTTTCCCTCAGCATCCGTTTTTCCTGTCCGGAATGGCTGATTGTACTTTGGCAGGAGGCATACGGAAAAGAGTGTGCCACCAGCCTGTTGGAAAGCATTTTTTTGAAGCCCTCCGTATTTGCCAGAGTGAATAATACCCGCATTTCTGAGGAACACTTAATTGAAAAGCTAAATTCTGAAAACGTAAAGGCAACTACCATTACATGGATAAAACATGCGGTGGAATTGCAGCAGATGGGCGCAGTCAGTCAATCCGCGTCTTTTCAGGAAGGGCTGTTTCATATACAGGACCTGTCCTCACAGCTGTGCTGCTATTTATTCAATCCGCTTCCCGGCCAGAGAATTATCGACGTGTGCTCCGCTCCCGGCGGAAAAGCCTTTACCATTGCCGAAATGATGGAAAATCAGGGCGAACTTCTCGCCTTTGACAAATACAAGGGCAAAGTGAATTTGATCAGGCAGGGTGCGCAGCGTTTAAACCTTTCTGTTATCAACGCCGCCGTCAGGGATGCCGCCGGTACGGCAGAGAAATTGGAACCGGCTGATAAAGTCCTTTGCGACGTGCCGTGCTCCGGCCTTGGAATTATCCGGCGTAAACCGGAAATCAAGTATAAATTGCGGTCAGCTATTGACAGTCTGCCTGATTTGCAGTACCTTATTCTGTGTAAATCATCAAAACTGGTGAAAACAAATGGAACTTTATTTTATTCAACCTGTACTTTAAACCCAAAAGAGAACGGCGAGGTGGCGGCAAAATTTCTGCGGAACAACCATGACTTTGCGCCTTTGCCTCTCAATTTGCCCGATACAGTTCGCCATGTTGTCGCAAATGAACCGGCTAATCAGCTGACGCTGATGCCCCATGTTCACGGGACGGACGGCTTTTTTATCGCGGCCTTTCAAAAAACACAGGAGTGGATGTCTTGAGTTTGCAGGATATTAAATCGATGACTCTTGATGAACTTAAAGCCGATTTTGCCGCTGACGGCCAACCGGCTTTTCGTGCTTTGCAGGTTTATAAGTGGCTGCAGCGCGGGGTGGGGGATTTTGACCAAATGTCCGACCAGCCGAAGGCGTTTCGCCAGGAGCTTTCGAAAAAATATTACATAGCGAATGCTGTGATAGAAAAAAAGCTGGAATCTAAAATCGATGATACCATAAAATATCTGTTTCGATTGAACGATGGCGAATATGTTGAAAGCGTATTGATGGATTACCATCACGGCCATACAATCTGCATTTCCACTCAGGTGGGCTGCAAAATGAACTGTGCGTTCTGTGCCACGGGGAAAAGCGGCTTTTCGCGGAATCTGACGGCTTCCGAAATGCTTGCGCAAATTCAGTCCGCACAGAATGACATCGGCATCCGGATATCGAATGTTGTGATGATGGGCATGGGCGAACCGCTGGATAACTATCCAAACGTCCTTCGTTTTCTGGAACTGGTTTCCTCCGACGACGGGATGAATATCGGAATGAGACATATTTCTCTTTCCACCTGCGGTATTGTAGATAAAATCTACGACCTGGCTGAAAAAAAATTGCAGCTGACTCTTTCTGTGTCGCTGCATGCGCCAAACGATGAAATCCGCTCAAAAACCATGCCGGTCAACCATAAATGGGGCATAGAGGAACTGATGAAAGCATGCCGCTATTACGCAGGCATGACCGGCCGCCGCATATCGTTTGAGTATGCCATGATCAGCGGGGTAAACGACAGCGACGGCTGTGCAAGGGAGCTTGCCGGCAGGTTAAGCGGGATACTCAGCCATGTCAATTTAATCCCTGTCAATGATGTAAGCGGCGCCGGTTTCAAAAAAAGCTCACCCGACCGACTGCAAAAATTCAGCCGTATCCTTTCCAACAAGGGAATCACCGTCACTGTAAGAAGGACGCTCGGCTCGGATATAAATGCTTCCTGCGGCCAGCTTAGGCGCAGGTACAAAGAGGAGGTGGCCAATGTTGAAAGTATTCAGCAAAAGTGATATTGGCCTTGTCAGACAAACCAATCAGGACGCCTGCAAAAGCGGTACTTTTTCAGGAAATGCCGCGTGGGCCGTTGTCTGTGACGGAATGGGCGGCGTAAACGGGGGAAATATTGCAAGCGGAATGGCCGTAGACAGAATTTCCGAAAGCATTGTTTCATCCTATCGCGACGGTATGACTGACAGCTCTGTTAAAAATTTAATGACTACGGCCATTTACAACGCCAATTTGGCAATTCATGAAGAGGCCAAGAACCATGCGCAGCTCAGCGGCATGGGGACAACAGTGGTTGCGGTGATTGTTTCGGGCGGGGTAGCACATATTGCCCATGCCGGGGACAGCAGGGCATATCTCATTACGAAAGATAACATTCGGCAGCTTACCACAGACCATTCCATGGTGCAGGAAATGGTCAATAACGGCGATATTACAGAACAGCAGGCAAAAATCCATCCTCAAAAAAATATTATTACCCGTGCACTGGGTGTTGAGCCTTCCATTCAAATTGATTACTGCGAAAACGAGTTTTGTTCCGGCAGCATAATTCTCATCTGTACGGACGGCCTTACCAATTATATTGACGCCGAGCAGATTTATGAGCTTTCCAAAACCATGGATGCCGACAGCCTTACAGACAAGCTTGTACTGCTCGCAAAAGACTGCGGAGGCGGTGACAACATTACGGTTGTCACCATCGAAAACGACTGCTGACAGGAGTTGATTTTATGGATAAGTACACAGGAAAACGGCTCGACGGACGCTATGAAATACATGAATTGATCGGTACCGGTGGAATGGCGCTGGTTTACCGCGCATATGACGCGATTGACGACCGCACGGTGGCAATCAAAATATTAAAAGATGAGTTTCTGGGAAACGACGAGTTTATTCGGCGCTTTAAAAACGAATCCAAGGCAATCGCGGTGCTGTCCCATCCCAATATTGTCAAGGTTTACGACGTCAGCTTTGGGGACAGAATACAGTACATCGTCGAAGAATATATTGACGGGATTACTTTAAAGGAATATTTGGATCAGCAGAAGGAAATCAAATGGAAAGAAGCCATCCATTTCACCGTTCAAATCCTGCGCGCGCTTCAGCATGCCCATGAAAAAGGCATTGTCCACCGCGATATCAAGCCGCAGAACATTATGCTGCTGCAGGATGGCACAATTAAAGTGACCGATTTCGGGATTGCGCGTTTCTCACGCAGTGAAACGCGGACGATGACGGATAAAGCAATCGGGTCGGTGCATTATATTGCGCCGGAGCAGGCGAGGGGCGACTTAACCGATGAAAAAGCGGATATCTACTCCGTAGGCGTCATGCTTTATGAAATGATTACGGGCCGTCTCCCGTTCGAGGCCGACAGCGCGGTCTCGGTTGCCATTATGCAGCTCCAGGCTGACCCAAAGCCCCCGAAGGAGATCAATCCCGCCATTCCGGACGGACTGGAAGAAATCACTTTGAAGGCGATGCAGAAAAATCCCACGCAGAGATATCAGTCTGCCGCCGAAATGCTTCGCGATATTGAAGCTTTCAGAAGAAATCCCAGCATCAGTTTCCAGTACAAATATTTTATTGATGAAAAGCCTACCAAATATATTGACGCAATCAATACGGTAAAAGGGATGGAGCCTTCCACTTACAATGATAATTATGAATACGAGGAAGAACCGGCAAAAACGCCAAAAAAGAAAAAGAAGTCGGTTGCCTCTTTAATTATTGCAGGAATAGCCGCTGCGTTCCTCATTGTCGCAATCGGTTTTTTAATAGCCGCGCTGTTTCACAGCTGCAGCAGCGGTGTCGGCGATATCGTTTTACCCGATTTTGCAGGTAAAACCTATGATGAAGTGAAGGCAGAGGTCAAGGACAACGAACAATATAAAAATTTAACTTTTGTTACTGAAACAAAAAATGACGCGACACAAAAGACGGGCGTCGTTTTAAGTCAGAATCCGAAAGCCGGCACTACCGTAAAAGCAAATGCTGAAATTACTCTTACGATTAACGCCGGCGGAAAACCGGTTTCCGTACCGGATGTTTCCAACAAGACGCAGGAAGAAGCAATCGCAGATCTGGAAAAGGTGAATCTGCTGTATGAGGTTTTGCCTGTGGTGGATGAAAAGACTGCCGAAGGCAATGTAAAGAACACCGACCCGCCCGCGGGAACGCAGGTTGCCGAAGGGACAAAGGTCAAGATTTACGTCAGCACCGGTAGCGAAGGTGAAAAAGTCCCCGTTCCTGCAGTAATCGATAAAAATATTGAAACGGCTAAATCTGAAATCGTTTCGGCAGGGCTGACAGTTGGCGATATTACCACACAGGATGACAGCAATAAGGCAAAAGACGTCGTTATTGAAACGACCCCGCTGCCCGGCGTTCAGGTTGCGAAAGGCAGCGCAGTGGCAATTGTTGTGAGCTCGGGTAAAAAGTCGGAAAAATCAATTGATGTCTTTGTCCAGCTTCCGAAAGAAGTGACGCACGATATTAATCTGAAGGCATATTTGGGTAATGAACTTCAAACGGAAAAAACAGTTAACCCGTCCTATAATGACGTTTGTCAGCTTACTTTTACGGGTACCAGCGGCAAAAAGCAGCTGATTATTCAGTTGGACGGCAGCAAATATAAGGTGTTCACCCTGAATTTTGACGCGGGTACTTCCGCCGAAGACGAAAGTTATCCATACAGCAGTCCGAGCAGCACGGGAAGCAGCAATATTCCCAGCGGCGCAATCACGCCTTCGGACTGATGAGTATGGAAAAAATAAACGGTATCATCGTAAAAGGTATCGGCGGTTTCTACTATGTGGAGGCCGTCGATACGCTGTACGAGTGCAAAGCAAGAGGACTTTTCCGAAAAAACAAAGTGACCCCCTTTGTAGGCGACCATGTAAAGATCGGTCTTGAAAAAGATGGGACAGGCACGATTGAGGAAATACTGCCGCGCAAAAACTTTTTGGTTCGTCCGCCGGTTTCAAATATTGACCAGCTGGTGATTGTCGTGTCGATTTGTGACCCGTCGCCCAGTACGCTGATTATTGACAAAACCGTTGCGGCGGCCGAGGATAAGGGAATAGAACCGATCATCGTCATTTCCAAAACCGATTTAAAAGACAGCGAATGGCTGAACGAAATCTATCAGAATACCGGTGTTCCCCTGCTTTCCGTTTCCTCGGCCACAGGGGAGGGAATTGAAGCGGTGCAAAAGCTGCTTGAGGGAAAAATTTCGGCATTTACCGGCAATTCCGGTGTTGGAAAATCCTCCCTTCTAAACAGAATTGACACCCGTTTTCATCTTCAGACGGGAGAAATCAGCCAAAAACTCGGACGCGGACGCCACACCACAAGGCAGGTTGAGCTTCTGAAGCTTGGCGAGCATACTTATGTTGCGGATACGCCGGGCTTCTCCTCTATCAGTGTGGAACAATGTGACATGGTAAAAAAAGAAAACCTTCAGTATTGCTTCCGGNNATTTGTTTCCTGTTCACACACCTGTGAAAAGGGCTGTGCTGTCCTGAAAGCGGTGGAAGAAGGCCGTATCAGCAAACTCCGTCATGAAAGCTACGTTGCCATGTACAACGAGGTTAAGGATATAAAGGAATGGAATCTGAAATGAAAAAATGCGTGATTATCGGTTCGGCGCCCTGTGAATACGGCGGGGTTCTGGATGAAATTGATATAGAAGATTCTTATATTATTTGCGCCGACGGCGGGCTGGACATTGCGCTGGAGCATCATCTTGTGCCCAACCTGCTCATCGGCGATTTTGATTCTGTTAAAAGCGAACTGCCCGGAAATATTGAAACCATCCCGCTGCACAGGGAAAAAGACGATACCGACATGATGGCTGCCATCAAAGAAGCAATCAAAAGGNNTACCGTGATTTCACTCTTCTCGGTGCTTTGGGGGGCAGGATGGACCACTCTTTCTCCAATTTCTGCGCTTTGCAGTATTTGGCCTCACAGGGTTGTAAAGCGGTGATTGTGGACAAAGACTGTCGTGTATTTCTGCTGACCGGCGGAAGATTGACGCTGAGTGAACTGAAAGGAAGAACCGTTTCGGTCTTTCCCTTTGGTGTGGGTTTCTGTACGGTAAGTTATCAGGGAATGAAGTATCCCCTGCGGGAAGCCTGCATCTCCTCCGGAAACCCGATCGGCGTCAGCAATGAAATTACAGCGAATCAGGCACAGATTATCGTTCACAGCGGAAATGCTCTTGTTTTTTTGCTTTCGTAAGCGAACCAAAATACCGGCCGTTGAATATACTGTGATAAGACAAAAGAAATACGGTCTTATTTTTTATAACGGCGGTGAGCTGGATGTGGCAGAGAAATAATTGCTCAACTGCAAAGTGTGCGGTTGCATTTGGTCTCGGGCTGGCTGCCTCTTGTTTTTGCCCAACGGGATTAATCCTGTTTATAGTAGCGACCATTTTGGTCGTATTGGGAATCACACTTTTACGGTGTGGAACATAATGGGAGGTCTGTGAGATGAAAGTAGTCGTTTTCAAGAGCTCAAAATTTTTAGGATTTGTATTGCGGAAAGTTTTTAATATAAAAAAAGAAAATTAAAGAATCGGATACCGGCTGCTGACGCAGCCGGTAATTTTTTATGTGAATGCGCATAAACCGTACAAGATTAGAATAACAATTAGGTAGAAACAGGAAAAGGAGAGAACCTTTATGGATTATATGCTTAACCGCGAGGCATTGGCCGCCAGCGAAGTGATTTATGATGGCTGCCAGGAGCAGCCGGTGGATCTTGACATCAGTCTGCCTGACTACTGCCCCGATATACAGCGCATTTTAAAATGTCAGGTTTATCCGCGAATTACCTCGAGGAGCATCACAGGGGACAGACTTGAACTGGAGGGGAATTACACTGTAAAGATCCTCTATCTTGACTCCGGTGGCTTAACGGTTCACTGTTATGAAAGCGGCCAGTCATTCTCCGCTGTAATCGCGCTAAAACAGAATGCCGACAACGCGCAGATTTTCGCATTCACACGTGTGGAATATATTAACTGCCGTGCGACCAGTCCAAGGCGTCTGGATATACACGGTTCCTTTTCGGCATGCGCGAAGGTGATTGGCCAAGGGGAAAGTGAAGTGATATCCAACATTGACGGTGATGGAGTGGAAGAGCAGAAAAGTACGCTGACACTGAACAAGGTCGTCGGATTTGCTCAGCAGCAGTTTACGGTTGAAGAAGTGCTGGAGCTTGGGCAGGGCAAGCCTCCCGCGGACAATATCATCCGTTCAGATGCGTTTGCGGTGCTTCAGGATTATACCGCTGTTGCCAACAAACTCATGGTTAAGGGAGAGGTATGCATAAAATTCGTATACTCTTCCAACGACAACGAATCTGCGCCGGAAGTGATGGAATACGCGGTTCCGTTTAATGAAATGCTGGACTGCGACGGGGTTACGGAGAACTGTATTTTCAATATACAGCTGAACGTTGCGGGAATGGAAGCGCAGATCAAAAATGATTATTCCGGAGACCAGACCTACTTTGATGTCCAGGTTAAAGTATTTGCCAATGCGGCGGCATATCAGAATTCTGATATTACCATGGTAACGGACGCTTATTCCAAACAATTCGAACTGAATATCAGTTCCAAGCAAAAAAATATTGATAACGTGATCGAATTTATCAGCGATACCGATATCCATAAAGGTTCTCTGGCACTGGAGGATATACCGGTTTCAAAAGTAATTGATATCTGGAACGAAATGAGTACGGTTTCCGCCGATTATTCCAATGCACAGATTAACTATAAAGGGAAATTCAACGTCTGTATACTGGCCCTCAATACAGAAGGAAAGCCGGTTTATTTTGAACGGCTGATCGATTTTGACTATGCCCGTCCTTATCAGGCGAAAGCGGATAACATCAAATGCAGCGCTACGATGTATGTAGCCGGTATCAGCTACCGGATTACAGGAAGCGGTATTGACCTGAAGGCCGAATTAAGGCTAAGCGCAGGCGTGTACAGCCAATACAGCCTGAAAGTCATCACGGACGTCTCCGCCGATGAAACCAAGCCCAGGGCGCAGGATAAATCCGCGGCATTAAGCATTTATTATGCCGACGCGGGTGAAAGCTTATGGAATATTGCCCGCGAATACTGTACCTCCGTGAATGCGATTAAACTGGAAAACGACCTTACCGGTGAATTCGTTGAGAACAGGGGGATGCTGCTGATTCCGATGTGAGTATTCCTGAGACACACCCGCAATATAAAATAAAATTCTCTGCCTGAGGGGGAGGTAAAATGGAAGAACGCAATATTTACAGTGATATTTCCCAGCGCACGAACGGTGATATTTACATTGGGGTGGTTGGTCCGGTGAGAACCGGAAAATCCACTTTTATTAAGAAATTCATGGATACCATCGTCGTTCCGAACATGGACTCAAGCTACAGGCGGGACCGCGCGATTGACGAAATGCCGCAGTCAGCCGCAGGACGCACCATTATGACGACGGAACCGAAATTTATTCCGGAACAGGCCGTCAAGGTAAAAGTGGATGACAGCGCAACCTTTTCGGTCCGCATGATCGACTGCGTCGGCTATATTGTTCCAAGCGCGCTCGGATACATAGAGAACGACATGCCGCGCATGGTAATGACCCCATGGTACGATGAGCCGATTCCGTTTAATATGGCCGCTGAAATAGGCACCAAAAAAGTAATTACGGAACACTCGACCATTGGGCTGGTTGTTACAACCGACGGAAGCATCAGCGACATCCCGCGCGAGGAATACGAAGAAGCGGAAGAAAGGGTAATCGGCGAGTTAAGGGAAATCAGCAAGCCCTTCATTGTGCTGCTGAACTGCACCGCGCCCGATTCAAATTCCTCGGTATCCATGGCTTCGCAGATGCAGGAAAAATACAAGGTGCCCGTGGTGCCTGTCAACTGCCTTGAACTGGGGGAGGCGCAAATCCGTGAAATCCTTTCCAAGGTGTTGTTTGAATTCCCGGTAAAAGCGATTAAGGTAGATATGCCGCGCTGGCTTTCGAGCCTTGAGAAAAATCATTGGCTGCGTTCGGCTGTTTACGGCAGCATCCAGAACTCCGCTTCCAAAATCTCCCGGATACGGGAAGTCGGAACCGTTATTGACGATATTAAAAAATGTGAGTATGTCAGCGGCGCAAAAACGGTGGCGGTCGATTTGGGTACCGGTCACGCGCGCATTTCCGTCAATCTGGAGCAAAATCTTTTTTATAAAATTCTTGGCGAGAAAACCGGAATTGATATTGAAGATGAGGGGGGGCTGCTTGACAATATCCTCAGCCTTGCCAAAATCAGGGATAAGTACAATAAAATCAAAGACGCGTATCAGGATGTGCAGGATACCGGATACGGAATTGTCATGCCGGACATTGAAGAACTTACGCTCGACGAGCCGGAAATTATCAAGCAGGGCGGAAAATACGGCGTCCGTCTGAAAGCGGCTGCGCCTTCCATCCACATGATGAAGACGAGAATCACGACGGAACTGACGCCGATCGTAGGTTCCGAGCAGCAGTCGCAGGATCTGATTATGTATCTTCTAAAGGAGTTTGAAGAGAGCCCAGCCAAGATTTGGGAATCAAATATTTTCGGAAAAAGCCTGCATGAACTTGTCAATGAGGGCCTTCATAACAAGCTTTACAGAATGCCTACGGACGCAAGGGATAAAGTCCGTGAAACAATTGAGCGCATTATCAATGAAGGCTGCAACGGTTTGATATGCATTATACTATAAAATTAAACTGAAAAAGGGATTCGGTTTGGATAACAACCCGAATCCTCTTTTTTTTATTGATAAATACGTTACAAACATTTATAATAAATAAAGGCTATGTTTTCACTACTCGTTAAAAAAGGAAGTGTAATGATGTTTACGATTGTCGAAAAGCGCATATTAAATGATTCAATGACTTTGATGGCGGTTGAAGCGCCATATATTGCAAAAAAGGCGAAGGCCGGTCAGTTCATCATCCTGCGCGTAAATGAATTTGGGGAAAGGATTCCTCTGACAGTAGCGGATTATGACCGTGAAAAGGGAACCATCACCATTATTTACCAGAAGGTTGGCAAAACCACGCTGATGCTGGACCAGCTGAATGTCGGCGACGCAATTCTGGATTTCATCGGGCCTTTGGGAAAAGCAACCGAGCTGGAAGGCTATAAAAAAGTTGCGGTGATCGGCGGAGGAGCAGGCTGCGCGATTGCGTACCCGCAGGCGAAAGCCCTGCACGGCATGGGCGCGAAAGTGGACATGATCGCGGGGTTCCGCAACAAGGATATTATTATTCTTGAGGATGAGATGAAAGCGGTCAGCGACCATTTGATTCTCACTACGGATGACGGTTCCAACGGCAACAAGGGTTTTGTTACCGACGCGCTGCGCAAAAACATTGAAGACGGGGCCAACTACGATCTGGTGATTGCAATCGGGCCGCTCGTCATGATGCGCGCAGTCTGCAACCTGACGAAAGAATACAATATTAAAACGCTGATCAGCATGAACCCGATTATGATCGACGGTACCGGCATGTGCGGCGGCTGCAGGCTGACTGTTGGCGGAAAAACCAAATTTGCCTGTGTCGACGGGCCTGATTTTGACGGTCATGAAGTGGACTTTGACGAGGCAATCAAAAGATCCAGAACCTATTTTGACGCGGAAAAAGAAGCGACACGCGAGTACAACTGCCGCTTGATGGAGGGTGCGAAAAATGCCTAATATGTCCCCAGTAAAAACGCCAATGCCCGAACAGGAACCCAATGTGCGCAATAAAAACTTTGAAGAGGTCTCGCTTGGGTATACGGAGGAAATGGCAGTTGAAGAAGCCAAACGGTGCCTGAACTGCAAAAACAAGCCCTGTGTAAACGGATGCCCGGTCAGTGTCCGCATTCCTGAATTTATCAGCAGCGTTGCCGCGGGCGACATGGAAAACGCCTATAAAATTATTAAAACTACAAACTCGCTTCCCGCTGTCTGCGGCCGGGTGTGCCCGCAGGAGTCCCAGTGCGAGCACAACTGTGTGCGCGGCATTAAAGGGGAACCGGTGGGAATCGGGCGTCTGGAGCGCTATGTAGCCGACTGGCATATGAAGCATGGCGGTTCCGAACAATTTGATATCAAATCAAACGGACACAAGGTTGCCGTTATCGGGGCGGGGCCCGATNNTACCTGCGCCGGAGATCTGGCGGCAATGGGCTACTCCGTTACCGTGTTCGAAGCGCTGCACACCGCAGGCGGCGTATTAATGTACGGTATCCCGCAGTTCAGACTTCCAAAAGAAATCGTCCAGAAAGAAATCGACGGCTTAAAGGAAAAAGGCGTTGACATACAGACCGATATGGTCATGGGCAAGGTCCTGTCTGTGGACGAGCTGTTTGAAATGGGCTATGAGGCCATTTTTATCGGAACCGGCGCCGGTCTCCCCAGCTTTATGAATATTCCCGGTGAAGAACTGGTTGGAACCTATTCGGCGAATGAATTCCTGACCAGGGTGAACCTGATGAAGGCATATCTGGACGAATATGACACGCCCATTATCCGACCGAAAAATGTCGCCGTTGTGGGCGGCGGCAATGTGGCGATGGACGCCGCGAGAACCGCCAAGCGCCTGGGCGCGGAAAACGTCTATATCGTATATCGCCGCGCCGAAGAGCAGATGCCCGCGCGCAAAGAAGAAATTCACCATGCCAAGGAAGAAGGCATTATTTTTGATCTTTTACGCAATCCCGTTGCCATTCACGGCGATGAAAACGGCAGAGTAAAGTCCATCGAGTGTATTGAGATGGAACTTGGCGAGCCGGATGCTTCCGGAAGACGCAAGCCGATTGCGAAGGAAGGCTCTAATTTTAAGATTCCAGTTGACTGCGTGGTCATGGCAATCGGCAATTCACCGAACCCGCTCATCCGCTCTACAACCAAGGGGCTTGAAGCGAACAGCCACGGCTGCATTGTTGTGGACGAGGCTACTATGGCGACAACCCGTGAGGGCGTTTACGCCGCGGGCGACGCCGTCAGCGGAGCCGCAACCGTCATCCTCGCCATGGGCGGCGGTAAAGAAGCCGCACGGTCCATTGATCACTATATCCAATCCAAAGCAAAATAAGTACCGTCCCCAAAAACCGCCGTATTTCACGGCGGTTTTTTCATTGCCAGAGCATTATCCACTGTTATCGGACATATTATTATGAAGGATTATTAATGATACAGGAGGAATAACAATGGATGAACGGTATGGAAAAGATTATGAAACTGACTATGAAGATGATGATTATGTAGAAGATCATTACGAGGATGTATACAGCAAAAATTACAACAGGGATTATGAAAGGAATTACGGTAAGAGCTATGACAGACAGGAACACAGAAAAAGCAAAAAATCAAAAATTATCAGTACAAGGCTGTTGACAACCATTCAGATAACCGTATGTGTGATGATACTCGCCACAGCCATATTCCTGCGTGCTTTCGGGGGCAACGCGTATACTGTAGTCAGAAGCTGGTATCTGCAAAATATTAACAATTCCATCGTTGCGACCGAAGACATAGATCATGTGAAGCATACCGTTGTGGAGATACTCCCATCAATTACCGACTTTTTTACAAAACCCCGGTCGCAGCCTTCTGTCGGCTCCCAGGCGAATACAGGTTCACAGGTGAGTACAGGTTCTCAGGCAAACGCCGGTTCACAAACAGACGGTGCCGGTTCGGAATCGTCCGGCACTTCGCAGTCGGCGAACCCGCAGGCGAATGTGCCGTCACAGCAGGTCGGCGGCTGATGTCTTTTTCCATTAAAAACTGCCGTGTTACCATCAGCTTTTTATTTATAGCGGTGCTGGCAGTTTTCTTCCTGTTTGATAAAAGCGGGATGGCCGTTCTGGGTATTTTCTCGGCTATGCTGCATGAATCCGGGCATTTGGCGGTTATGTTCGCGTTCGGCTCCGAGCCTTCACAAATCAAATTTACTCCGTTTGGCATTGATATGATTAAGACGGCCGGTATGGACAGATCATACTGGCGCGACGCTGCAATTTCACTTGCCGGGCCGGGTGCAAATTTTGCTGTAGCGCTTCTTTTTTATATCATTGACGCTCATTATTTTCATCATTTTATTCTTGCCAATCTGGTGCTGGCAGGATTTAACCTGCTGCCTGTTGAGCCGCTTGACGGCGGCCAGGCGCTTTATTCGGTGCTCTGCATCAAATTAAACTCTACGCAATCGGCAAAAATCGTATCCGTCACCTCGTTTGCAGTCCTGACGCCTTTGGCAATCATCGGTTTTATTTTTTTATTTCAATCTAATGGGAATTTTTATCTCTTCACGGTATGTGTTTATTTAATTTTGCTGCTCCTTTTAAAGAACGGAAGATATTATTGATTTGCATTATCGGCGTTCGGGCAGTATAATAATAAAACATATGTTGTACGGAGGATAGGAATGATCAATAAAAGAATAGAGAAGCTGCTTGCCAATGTACAGAAGCCCGGCAGATATGTCGGAGGCGAACTGAATTGCGTAATAAAGCACGCAGAGGAAGTTGACGTGCGGTTTGCATTTTGTTTTCCTGATATATACGAGGTTGGCATGTCCCACCTTGGATTAAAAATTTTATACAGCCAGCTGAATACAGTGCCTTATATCTGGTGCGAGCGCGTTTTTGCCCCCTGGTTGGACATGGAGGAGGAGATGCGCAAAAATGCGGTTCCGCTTTACGCGCTGGAAAGCGGGGACAGTATTTCCGATTTTGATATGATCGGCTTTACGCTTCAATATGAACTCAGCTATACAAACATACTGAATATGCTCGATCTGGCGGGAATTCCGCTGAAATCTCGCGACAGGCATTCCCTTTCTCAGCTCGTTGTGGCGGGGGGGCCCTGCGCCTGCAATCCGGAGCCGCTGGCAGACTTTTTCGATCTGTTCTTTATCGGCGAAGGGGAAGAGGTAGACCTTGAAGTCATCGAGCTTTACCGGGAATGTAAAAAGCAGAATCGTTCCAAAGAGGAATTCTTAATTGCCGCTGCGCAGATACAGGGCGTTTATGTACCGTCCTTATATGAGATTTCTTACAATGAAGATCATACGGTAAAGGCAATTGTTCCGAAACACGGCGCACCCATGCCGGTCAAAAAGCGTGTGATGATGGACTTGGACAAGTCTTATTTTCCGGATAAATTTGTGGTTCCCTACATTGAAATCGTGCATGACAGAACTGTCGCAGAGGTCCTGCGCGGCTGTATCCGCGGCTGCCGGTTCTGCCAGGCGGGTTTTCTGTACCGTCCGTTCCGTGAAAAATCGGTGGACGTCATCGATAAGCAGTGCCATGATCTGTGCGATAATACAGGCTACGATGAAATTTCACTTTCCTCTCTCAGTACAAGCGATCACTCAGAACTGAATGAACTGATTGACCGGCTTCATACATGGACAGAAACTGAAAATACAGGAATTTCTCTGCCATCTCTGCGGGTCGATAATTTTTCTACAGAACTGATGTCGAAAATCAAATCCGTCCGCCGCAGCGGCCTTACCTTTGCGCCGGAAGCAGGTACGCAGCGTTTAAGGAATGTTATCAATAAAAACGTCACCGAAGAAGATCTGATGAAAACCGTTAATACCGCGTTTAAGGGCGGCTGGACGACCATCAAGCTGTATTTTATGATCGGGCTGCCGACTGAAACCATGGCGGATATTGCGGGTATTGCGGAATTGGGGCAAAAGGTGGTTGACGCATATTATGACAACCCGGACAAGCCGAAGGGGAAAAGTGTAAAAGTGACCGTCAGTGCGTCTTCCTTTGTTCCCAAACCGTTTACGCCTTTTCAATGGGAACCGCAGGATACCATGGAAGCACTCCGTAAAAAGCAGCGGCATCTGGTTGCTTCTGTCAGGACAAGAAAGGTGGAACCCAACTGGCACGAAGCGGATACCAGCTTTATGGAGGCTGTTTTTGCACGCGGGGACAGACGCCTTTGCGACGTTCTTTTGGAGGCACATGAAAGTGGCTGTAAAATGGACGGCTGGCAGGACTTTTTTTCTTTTTCCAAATGGATGGAAATCTTCCAAAAGTGCGGAATTGACCCTGCTTTTTACGCAAACCGCAGAAGAAGCTTTGACGAAGTGCTTCCCTGGGACCACATCGATTACGGGATCAAAAAATCCTTTCTGATTGACGAATGTAAAAAGGCGTATGCCGACACAACCACACCCAACTGCCGCGAACAGTGCTCCTCCTGCGGTGCAGCCTGCTTTAAAGGAGGAATCTGTTATAAAGAACGTCAGAGTATGGTTTAAAAAAATCGGTACGGCGCGTTACATTTCCCATCTGGATTTAAACCGGTGCATGCTGCGTGCCATCCACAAGGCAAAAATCCCCCTGTGGTACACGCAGGGATATAATCCCCATGCCTTTATTACATTTCCCCTGCCGCTGTCGCTCGGTATCAGCGGGGAACGGGAGAGTATGGATATGAAACTGGATGATGATCTGATTATGCGGGAAGAACTGATTGAAAAATTAAATGCTGCCCTTCCCGACGACATTCCTGTGTTTGATATCACCGAACCGGTCATGAAGCCGGGGCAGATCGCGTTTGCTTCTTTTTTGATGAAGTTGGACACCGGGAACCCGGAAGAAGCAGCCGACGAAATCAGGGAACTGTTCAGCAGAGAAAAGGTCGTTGTTCCCAAACATACAAAAAACGGCTTTATCGATTTGGACTTAAAACCGTACTTGAATCGGACAGAGGTAACATCCCGAAGCGATGGGGTGGAAATCAGTACCATCCTTCCTGCCGGGAGCACCATGAATGTTAATCCTTCGCTTTTGTGCGACGCGATCAAGAAATATCTTCAGCTTGATTTATATACCGATATTCAAAGAGTGAATATTTATGACGCGGATTTCAAAATATTTGAGTAAGACAAAAATAAATATTGCACGTTTTTGAATATTATGGTATGATATATAGGCATTTGGAATCCGCCGATTTATTTTGGTGGGGTTTAATGCCCGGTTGTACCGTGACATTGAAGCGGACAGTCCTCTGCCGCAGCGGCATGAATGTCTGAATTTTAAGGAGGAAATATCCATGGATGCATTAAAAGTTATTGCGGAAGATTCCGTAAAAAAAGAAATGCCTGTATTTGAAGTCGGCGACACCGTAAAGGTGAACGTGAATATCAGAGAAGGCGAAAGAGAAAGAATTCAGGTTTTCGAGGGTACCGTCATTGCACGTAAAGGCAGCGGCATTTCCGAAACCTTTACCGTCAGACGTCTTTCCTACGGCGTGGGTGTTGAAAGAGTTTTCCCGATTCACTCGCCAAATGTAAAGAGCGTTGAGATTGTCCGCAAGGGCCGTGTCCGCAGGGCAAAGCTTTACTATCTGCGCAACAGGGTCGGCAAGGCTGCAAAGGTGAAGGAACAGCTCAGATAAGGAACCGCATAGAGATTGAAAGGGACATGTACGTGTCCCTTTTTTGCTATTGCAATGTTTTAGGATTCAAAAAGAGGTGACATTTTTGAAAAATCGTCCTTCTGCCGAACCAATGGAAACCGCGCCAAACCGCTTTGCACTGAGCTGCTATGAATGGGTAGAAGCATTAATCCCCGCGCTGGTTGTTATTATGATTTCTTTTGCGTTTTTCTTCCGGGTCATAACGGTCAACGGGCCCTCCATGCTGCCAAACTTTCAAAACGGCTATAAAGTGTTCGTATCCTGCGCCGACAGGCACTTTTCCCGCGGCGATGTTGTCGTGGTTGACGCACGGGGCATCTCTCTTCACGAGGTAATCATCAAACGGGTGATTGCTACAGAAGGACAAACCGTGGACATCGATTTTCAGACGGGGACGGTCTCTGTCAACGGTGTTGCACTTGATGAATCCGAATACATTAAAAACGGCATTACAAAAAACCAGTATGACCTTCACTTTCCGCAGACGGTACCTGCGGGGCATGTGTTTGTCCTTGGGGATAACCGAAGGGTTTCGGACGACAGCCGTTCCAGCGACGTCGGTATGATTGACCGGCGCTATATTATCGGCAAGGTGAAGACAATTATCATACCGCCCGGGAAATTCGGAACCATATAAAACGATTTTTTTATAAAGGAGTTGTTTTACCTTTGAATCCAAACGATACCGCCGCATCCCCTGAAACAGGAAAAAACAATGCTGCCAGTACCTGCTTTGAATGGATGGAAGCTCTGATTCCCGCGCTGATCATTATAATGATCCTGTTTACTTTCCTGTTCAGGGTCAATATTGTGGTGAACGGTCCTTCCATGGAACCAAACTTGATGGATGGGTATAAACTCTTTACCTCCTGTGTTGAGCCGAACCTGTCCCGCGGGGATATTGTAGTCATCGACGCAAAGGGAACCTCCCTTGACAAGCGTATCGTAAAAAGGGTAATTGCGACGGAAGGGCAGACTGTAAACATTGACTTCAACACAGGAATCGTTTCTGTCGACGGCGTTGAACTCGATGAATCTTCTTATATTCAAAATGGAATTACAAAGGATGAGGCTGATGTTACTTTTCCGCAAAAGGTTCCTGCCGGCCATGTTTTTGTTCTGGGCGATAACCGAACCGTTTCGGAGGACAGCCGTTTCAGTGAAGTGGGCATGATTGACCGGCGCTATATTATCGGAAAAGTAAAGTTTATTATTATGCCGTTTGAAAAACTCGGTAAATTATAAGGCAGAGCCTTTTCATATAAAGGAGTTGTTTCTCCGTTGAGTCATGACGATATCCAATCCGGTATGAAAACTTTTTCAAAGAAAAAAAGAAATCTGATTACAAACAGCTATGAATGGGTGGAAGCCCTCATTTCGTCACTGATTGCGGTTGTAATCCTGTTTACCTTTTTATTCAGGGTGGTTAATGTAAGCGGCCCTTCCATGCTGCCGACCTTACAGTCTAATGACCGCGTGGTTTTGTCCAGTTATTTTTACAAACCGCATCGCGGCGATGTTATCGTCATTACTCATACGCAGAAATTGAGGGAACCGATTATCAAGCGCGTGATTGCGCTGGAAAATCAGGTGGTAAACATTGATTTCAAAACCGGCGTTGTTTTTGTGGACGGTGTTGCCCTTGATGAATCCGCCTATATACCAAACGGGATTACAACGCAGCCTTCGGACTACGCGTATCCGCTGCAGGTTCCGCCCGGGCATGTGTTTGTCCTCGGCGATAACCGCTCCGTGTCCAACGACAGCCGTTTCAGTGACGTCGGCATGGTTGACGAAAGATATATTCTTGGAAAAGCGGAAATGATTGTATTTCCGTTTGACCGGTTTGGAAAGGTAAAATAACAAATAAAATGGATATGCAGGGACGAATAAAAATGAGTGAAGCACAAACGATACAATGGTTTCCGGGTCATATGACCAAAACAAAAAGGCAGATTGAAAAGAGCTTAAAGCTTGTGGATGCGGTAGCGGAGATTATCGACGCGCGCATCCCAATCAGCAGCCGGAATCCGGTTTTAAGCCAACTGATTCAGAATAAACCGCGTGTCATTTTAATGAATAAAAGCGATATGGCCGATCCGGTGCAGACAAGCCGGTGGATTGATTCCTATAAGGCAAATGGAATTCCCGCCATTGCGATTGACTGCCGTACCGGAAAGGGCCTTAACGGCTTTATTCCTCTTGTAAAAAACGTTCTGAGCAGCCGTATCGCTTCATGGGAAGCAAAAGGAATGGTGGGCCGGCAGATCCGCGTGATGGTTGTCGGTATCCCCAATGTGGGCAAATCCTCACTGATAAACCGCCTTGCAAAAAACAGCAAAGCAAATGTAGAGGACAGGCCGGGCGTAACACGTTCCAATCAATGGTTTACCATTGGAAAAGGATTTGACCTTTTGGATACCCCAGGCGTGCTTTGGCCAAAATTTGATGATAAAGCCGTGGGGGAAAGGCTTGCGTTTACCGGGGCGGTCAAAGACGATGTTGTTGATACGGAACAGCTTGCCTCGCGCCTGCTGGAAGTCCTTCGTGAAAGCTATCCTGACGACCTGAAAGCAAGGTACAAACTGGAAGGCACCGATTTGTCCGCTTTAAAGGGCTATGAGCTTCTTGAACTGATCGGAAAAAAACGCGGGATGTTGATTTCAGGCGGGGAAACAGACATAGAACGTGCATCCATTATGATATTGGACGAATTCAGAAGCGCCAAATTAGGCAAAATCACGCTGGAACAGGTTGGTGGATAAGATGGACTGGTTTGCCTATGAAAACACGGCGGCGGAAAAAGGATATCATTTGATCTGCGGCATTGATGAAGCCGGACGCGGCCCGCTGGCCGGCCCGGTGTTCGCTGCCGCAGTTATTTTGCCCCCCAATCAGTTGATTGAGGGGTTGAACGATTCCAAAAAGCTCAGCGCGAAAAAGCGGGAAGAACTGTTTGATGTGATTCAGAAAACGGCGGTCAGCTGTGCGGTCGGTTTTGCAACAGAACAGGAAATTGATAAAATCAATATTCTGCAGGCAACCTTTCTCGCCATGAAGCGTGCGTGTAACGGACTTTCCGTCAAACCCGAGCTGGCATTGGTTGACGGAAACCGGATGCCCCGGCTCGGGGTGGAGACGCAGACCATTATAAAGGGAGATGCGCTTTCCGCCAGCATTGCGGCTGCTTCCATACTCGCAAAAGTCAGCCGTGACCGGCTGATGGCTGAGATCGACCGGATTTATCCCCAGTACCAGTTTGCCAAACACAAGGGCTATGGGACTGCTTTACATATGGAACTGCTCAGACAATACGGGCCGTGCCCGGTGCACAGAAAATCATTTTTGAAGAAAATATTGGGGCAGGGCCATGAATAATTCATCGGGAAAAATCGGTGAAGACTATGCCGCTCAGCTGCTTGCCAAAAAAGGATATCGGGTTGTCGCCCGCAATTATCGGTCGCGCTTTGGGGAAATCGACCTGATCGCCGAGAACCAAGAATATATCGTTTTCGCAGAGGTGAAAACACGCGACGAACATTATACAGTCAGCCCCTTGGAAGCGGTTACGGCCGGAAAGCAAAAGAAAATTATAAAGACCGCCCTTTTCTATTTGCAGTCAAACAAAACGGCGCTCCAGCCGCGTTTTGACGTGATTGGAATTGTAACGGCAGCGGACCCGTTTTCCGTACTTTCCGTGGAACATATTGAAAACGCATTTTTCGGAGGAGAATTCCATTGAGATATGTTGATTTGCACTGTGATACCATCTCCGAATGTTATTGGGGAGAGCTGCCCTGCTGTCGGGGGTGATTTTGACGAAATCATGCTTCGGCATAATTACAGTGAAACTCTGGTTGATTCGATATTATTTGATAATGCCTATCATTTTTTTGTTTCTCTTTGATAGAAAGTATGATATGATTAAGACATAGATCACGCGAAGGGGGAAAAACCTTGAATTATAAATCCACAAGAGACAGCAGCGTCAGCGTTTCCCCTGCGCAGGCAATCGCGCAGGGCATCAGCGGGGAAGGCGGGCTTTTTGTTCCCGAAAACCTGCCGCATTTTTCCTATTCGGATTTGCTTGAACTGCAGCACTGCAGCTACACTGAGCGGGCAGTCCGCATTTTAAAAACTTTTCTTTCCGACTTCACTTCTGAAGAAATTACGGAATGCGTTACAGCTGCTTATACCGGCGGCAGATTTGACCGGGACATGCCGGCGCCGATGTCTTATCTTCAAAACGGCAAAATAAGCATGTACCTGCTGGAACTGTGGCACGGTCCGACCTGCGCGTTTAAGGATATGGCTCTGCAGCTTTTGCCGCATCTTCTGACAAAATCGCTTAAAAAAATCCATTCTTCCAAAACCGCTTTGATTTTGGTCGCCACTTCAGGCGACACGGGCAAAGCGGCTCTTGAAGGCTTTAAAGATGTTGACGGGACACGTATTCAGGTGTTTTACCCGGAAAACGGCGTCAGCCCCATGCAGAAACGCCAGATGAATACTCAGGAAGGAAACAATGTGGCGGTCTGCGCCATTGAAGGTAATTTTGACGATGCCCAGACCGGCGTGAAAAAAATTTTTACCGATCCTGAAATCAATTGCCTTCTTGAACAGAACAATATTATGTTCTCCAGTGCGAATTCCATCAACTGGGGCAGGCTTTTACCACAGATTGTCTATTATTTTTCCGCATACTGCGACCTGATGGCAAACGGGAAAATAGACCATGAGGGAGAAAAAGTCAATATCGTGGTGCCGACAGGGAATTTCGGAAATATCCTTGCCGCTTACTACGCCGGGAAAATGGGTCTGCCTGTAAAAAAGCTGATCTGCGCATCAAATGCCAATAATGTACTCACCGATTTTCTGAATACGGGCGTTTATAACCGCAACAGGGATTTTCACACTACAATCTCTCCGTCCATGGATATTTTGGTTTCCAGCAATTTGGAACGGCTGCTGTACGACCTTACCGGAAACGACAGCGTTCGTGTGGCCAAGTGGATGAAGGAGCTTGCGTCAGCCGGAAAATACCAGGTCGGCGAAGATATTCTCAATCAGCTCCACAGGATATTCTACGCGGGTTTCTGTGACGATGCTGCAACCAGGGAAACCATCAAACAGGTATATCATTCGGAAAATTATCTCTGCGACACCCATACCGCAGTCGCACTCAATGTATATCATCAATACGTCGAAATGACTGATGACGCGGAAACACCGGCAATCGTTGTTTCCACGGCCAGCCCCTATAAATTTGCCGACAGCGTGTTAAGCGCCGTTTCAGACAGTTACCGGGCAGACGGGTCCGAATTTGAGAAAATTCATGAGCTTTCAGCCGCAACGGGGACTCCGGTTCCGGCTCCGATTGCGGAACTTGAGTCAAAAAAAGTCCGGTTTAACGATATTTGCTCCAAAGATAAAATGGGTGAAGCTGTGCTGAAAACAGCTGGCATCCAGTATACTGTCTGAGAGAGGGTCACATGTCACTATTTGCTATTGCAGACCTGCACCTGTCGCTTGGCTGCGACAAACCGATGGATGTATTCGAAGGCTGGCGGGACTACACCGCCCGCCTTGAAAAAAACTGGAGGGCAGTGGTCGGCGAGGATGACACCGTTGTGATTGCCGGGGATATTTCATGGGCGATGAAGCTTGAGGAAACACTGGAGGATTTTCAGTTTATCCATTCTCTGCCCGGCCAAAAGCTGATCCTGAAGGGCAACCATGACTACTGGTGGACCACCAAAAAGAAGATTGATGATTTTTTAAGGCTGCACGGGTTGGACACCATCAGCATTATTCATAATAACGCGGTCGCCGTAGGCGATATCGCGGTTTGCGGCACGCGCGGGTGGCTTTACAATTCCGAAACGGCGGAGGATATCAAGATTGTCAACCGCGAGGTCGGTCGTCTGAACGCCTCGATTGACGAAGCGGAGAAGACGGGTGTGCGGCCGGTTGTATTTTTGCACTACCCGCCGGTCTACGACGGAGCAGAGTGTAAAGAGATCCTCGGCGTCTTAAAATCGCGCGGGATCACAGAGTGCTATTTCGGGCATATTCACGGAAGTCAGGCATCCCGCCGGGCGGTTACCGGCTCGTATGGCGGAATCAAAATGGTTCTGATTTCCTGCGACTACCTGAACTTCATGCCAATCTTAGTGAAATGAACAATTTTTGAATATTTTAGCTTATATATAGAATATTTATTTTTCATGTGCTATAATAATTTAGATAATTTGCAAATTGCAGGAGGAAGTAATAATGAGTTTAAAATCGTCCAATAAGGTTGATACAAACCGCTACCAGCTTGAGGTTGCAGTAGATGCTGCTATATTTGAAAAAGCGCTTGATCAGGCATATCATAAAGAAAACAAGAAAATAGCGATTCCCGGTTCCCGCAAGGGCAAAGCTCCGCGTGCTTTTGTTGAGAAATATTACGGCGAGCAGGTATTTTATGAGGATGCGATCAATGCCGTTTACCCAGACGCGCTGGACGCAGCCGTAAACGAGGCTAAGCTTGAGCTGATAGAGGACAAAATTGACTTTGATTTAATTTCCGCCGGCAAAGAAGGCGTTGTTTTTAAAGCAACCATTACGACAAAACCGGAAGTGGAAATTGATAATTACAAGGGCTTTACCGCAACAAAAAAGCCGGTAAAAGTGACCGATGAGGATATTCAGGCGGAAATTAAAAAAGTTCAGGAACGCAATTCCAGAATGGTTACCGTGGAAGACAGGGCGGCTCAGGACGGTGACATTGCCGTTATTGATTTTGACGGTTCCGTCGACGGCGTCGCTTTTGAAGGCGGAAAAGCTGAGAATTACAGCCTGACTCTCGGCGCCGGCCAGTTCATTCCCGGTTTTGAAGAGCAGGTTGTAGGGCACAAGACCGGAGACGAATTTAACATTAACGTAAAATTCCCGGCTGATTATCAGGCGGCGGATCTGGCCGACAAAGATGCTGTCTTTAAAATTAAGTTGCACGAAATTAAAATGAAAGAGCTGCCGGAAGTAGACGACGATTTTGTCAAGGATGTCAGCGATTTTGATTCACTCGATCAGTATAAAGAAGATATTAAAGCCAAACTGGCGGACGCTCAGGAAAAAAGAGTGAAGGACGATGTGGAAAACCAGTTGATTGATAAACTGGTGGAAAATCTGAAAGCTGAAATTCCCCAGGCGATGTATGAAAATAAAATCAATGAAGATATCCGTGAATTCGGGTATCGTCTTCAGTCACAGGGACTGAACCTCGATACATACCTGAAGTATACGGGTATGGACAAGGATTCCATTCGCAAACAGTTCCAGCCGCAGGCTGAACGTGCAGTAAAGGTTCGTCTGGCGCTTGAAAAGATTGCAAGTCTGGAAGAAATTCATCCTACTGACGAAGAAATTGAAGAAGAGTTTGCAAAGCTTGCAAAAAGCTATGAGATTGACGTTGAAAAGGTAAAAACCTTTATTCCTAAAGAAGAATTAACAAAGGATATCTCCGTTGAAAAAGCCATAAATCTGGTTCGTGACAGCGCGGTTGTCACGGAAGCGGAAGAAACCGCTGAAACAGCGAAAACAGCTGAATAAGAAAAGTCCATCCTGCCAATTATTATTTTATTGTTTGTTTTATTGGAGGTACGCAATAATGAGTTTAGTCCCATATGTTATTGAGCAGACAAACAGGGGAGAACGTTCCTATGATATTTTTTCCCGTTTGCTGAATGACAGAATTATAATGCTTACGGAAGAGGTCAACGACACCACATCCAGTCTGGTGGTTGCCCAGCTTTTATATCTGGAAGGCCAGGATCCGGCAAAGGATATCAGCCTTTATATCAACAGTCCGGGCGGCTCCGTAACCGCGGGTTTGGCTATTTATGACACGATGCAGTATATCAAGTGCGACGTATCTACAATTTGCGTTGGACTCGCAGCTTCCATGGGTGCTTTCCTGCTTTCGAGCGGGGCAAAGGGCAAACGGCTTGCGTTGCCGAACGCGGAGATCATGATCCACCAGCCCTCCGGCGGAACGCAGGGGCAGGCGTCGGATATCAAGATTCAGGCAGAATGGATGCTGCACACCCGCGAGAAGTTAAACCGCATCCTCGCGGAAAACACCGGCAAGCCCATCGAGCAGATCGCGGTCGATACCGAGCGCGACAACTTCATGACCGCCGAAGCCGCTTGCGAATACGGCCTTATCGACAAGGTCATCGCCAAGCGCTAAGCATTGTTTGAGCGCCCATCCTTTTGAATTACGGGGTAATTATGTCTAAATTTGAAGATAGTAAAAATATCCGCTGTAGCTTCTGCGGCAAGCCCCAGTCAATGGTAGACCGTCTCATCGCCGGAAACGGCTCCTATATCTGTGACGAATGCGTCCGCCTTTGCATGAGCATTATCGACGAGGGCTACGATGCACAGCGCGGCGCCGCTCCCCAGAAACCCGGCACTCCCGATTTCGGCTTGAACACGGAGGAGCTTCCGCGTCAAGCCGACATTAAGAAAATACTTGACGATTATATCATCGGCCAGGACAGGGCCAAGGTTGCTCTGTCGGTGGCAGTCTACAACCACTACAAGCGTGTTCTCTACGGGGACAACGGCGACGTCGATCTCCAAAAGAGTAACATTCTCCTGATCGGCCCGACGGGCAGCGGCAAGACGCTTTTTGCCCAGACACTCGCGCGGGTTCTGGATGTTCCCTTTGCCATTGCGGACGCGACAACGCTCACTGAAGCCGGCTATGTCGGCGAGGACGTCGAAAACATTCTGCTCCGGCTTTTGCAGGCGGCGGACTTCGACGTTGAGAAGGCCGAGCGCGGCATCATCTATATTGATGAGATGGACAAAATTTCCCGCAAAAGCGAGAACACCTCCATCACGCGCGACGTCTCTGGCGAGGGTGTACAGCAGGCGTTGCTGAAAATTCTGGAGGGCACGATCGCAAACGTCCCGCCTCAAGGGGGGCGCAAGCATCCACATCAGGAATTCATCAAGGTTGACACAACGAATATCCTTTTTATCTGCGGCGGCGCTTTCGACGGCATCGACAAAATCATCGAAAACCGTCTCGACCGGCGCAGCATGGGCTTCGGTGCGGAGATCAAGAGCAAAACGGAACGCGATACAGGCGAACTTATGCAAAACGTCCAGTCCCACGACCTTTTAAAGTTCGGCATTATTCCCGAGCTGATTGGTCGTTTGCCAGTCATCGTTCCCCTGAACTCCCTGAAAAGAGAGGACCTTATCCAGATTTTGCAGGAACCGAAAAATGCGCTTACCCGCCAGTACGAGGCTCTTTTGGGCTACGACGAGGTGGAGCTGGTCTTCGAAGAAGCGGCACTCGGCGCCATTGCCGACAAAGCCATTGAAATGGAGATCGGTGCGCGCGGTCTGCGCAGCGTCATGGAGGGTATCATGACGGACATCATGTTTGAAGTCCCGTCGGACCCCACCATTACGCAGGTCGTTATCACGGCGGAATGCGTCAAAAACGGTACCTCGCCTCTTGTTCACCGCAAGTGCGAGCAACTGCCGGACGCCTCCGCGCAGTAACAAAAGCAAGGCGGCTTTCCGCCGTCAAAAAAAGCCGCACTTTGCGTGCGGCTTTTTAATAACCCGGCGAGACCGGCGTTTTCCCGATCCCACCAAGCTAATACCTCATAAGGAGGGACCCTATGAACGAAGTATTGCTTCTGGAAACCGAAAAGATCTACCCGCTGCTGCCCATGCGGGGCCTTTCCGTTTTTCCCGGAATGCTTATAAATTTTGACGTTATCCGCGAGCGCTCTGTCGCCGCCCTCAACACGGCGCTGGATGGTGACCGCACCGTTTTTGTTATTGCCCAACGCGAGATTTCGCAAGAAGTTCCCGCGCGAAAGGATCTCTACGACATCGGCACGCTCTGCCGGATCAAGCAGCTTCTGCGCATTCCGGGAACGGACGGTGTGCGCGTCCTCATAGAGGGCGGGCAGCGCGCAAGGATGCTTCGATTCGACGCGCAGGAAAAGCTGGACTTTGCATCCATTCAGCCAGTTGAGAGCGAAACAAAATTTTCCTCCGCGCGGGCTGAGGCTCTGATTCGCCAATGCCTGTCGTTGTTTGACGAATACGTCCATTTATTTGGCGCGCTCCCGCCAGAGATTATCGCGAAAATCGCTGACTCGGACGATCCCGGTTATATTGCGGATTTCATCGCGCAGAACATCTATATGAAACCCGAAAAAAAGCAGGCCCTTCTGGAAGAATTTAAGCCGCTTTCCCGCATCCAGCTTTTGAACCGCTTTCTCGCGCGCGAGATCGCCGTCATGTCCATCGAGCAGGATCTGAACGAGCGCACGCAGGAGCAAATGTCGAAATCGCAGAAGGAATTTTTCCTCCGCGAGCAGATGAAGGTCATCCAGTCCGAGCTTGGCGAGAGCGACGACAGCTATGAGGAATATCAGGAATACCGCAAAAAAATTGAAGCGCTGCACCTCCCGCAGGAGATTCGCGAAAAGCTCATGAAAGAGCTTTCGCGCATGATGAAGCAGCCCGCCGGAACCTCGGAGAGTGCGCTTCTGCACAGCTATCTCGATACCTGCATTGCGCTTCCCTGGAACAAAAATACAAAGGAATGCATCGATATTGCTCGCGCCAGAAAGATGTTGGACGATGACCATTTCGGCTTAGAGAAGGTCAAGGACCGCATCATCGAATATCTGGCAGTGAAGCAGCTCGCGCCGGAGCTCAAGGGTACCGTTTTGTGCCTTGTCGGCCCCCCGGGCACCGGCAAAACGAGCATCGCCATGTCCATTGCCCGCGCGACAAATAGAAAGCTCGCCCGCATCTCTTTGGGCGGCATCCATGACGAGGCCGAAATTCGCGGCCACCGAAAGACCTATGTTGGGGCCATGCCGGGCCGCATTATCGCTGGCATCGAACAGGCGGGAACGTCCAATCCCCTCATGCTTTTGGACGAGATTGACAAACTCGCGGGCGACTACCGCGGCGACCCTTCTGCGGCGCTTTTGGAGGCGCTGGACGTGGAGCAGAACCACTCGTTCCGCGATCACTATCTGGAGCTGCCCTTCGACCTTTCCAACACGCTTTTCATAACGACCGCGAACACGACGGAGACAATCCCTCGCGCCCTTTTGGACCGCATGGAGGTCATTGAGCTTTCGAGCTACACGGACGAGGAAAAGCTTCAAATTGCAAAGACGCATCTGTTTCCGAAGCAGCGCAAAAAGCATGGGCTAACGGCCTCGCAGCTCTCCATGAGCGACGACGCCATGCGCGCGCTCATTTCGGGCTATACGCGTGAGTCCGGCGTCCGCAATCTTGAGCGCGAGCTTGGCTCTGTTTGCCGCAAAACGGCGCGGAAAATAGCGGACGGCGAGTGCAAGTCCGTCCGTCTCAAGGCTGGCGCGCTCGAAGCGCTTCTTGGCCCTGAAAAGTTCAAGCCCGACTCCATTGAAAAAGCGGACGAGGTGGGCTTAGTGCGCGGCCTTGCGTGGACGGGCGTCGGCGGCGCGGTTCTGGACGTCGAGGTCGTCGTTCTGGACGGCGAGGGCAGTCTGGAGTGNNTACCGGCAACCTTGGCGACGTTATGAAGGAATCCGCCCGCGCGGCTGTCTCCTATATCCGCTCGCGCACGGCACAGCTTGGCATCGCGCACGATTTTTATAAGACAAAGGATATCCATATCCACTTCCCGGAAGGTGCAACCCCTAAGGACGGTCCATCCGCCGGCGTTGCAATCTGCACGGCGGTCGTCTCGGCGCTCACCGGCATTCCCGTCCGGCGAGACGTTGCGATGACAGGTGAAATTTCACTCCGCGGCCGTGTCATGCCCATAGGCGGTCTGCGAGAAAAGACTATGGCGGCGCTACGCACAGGCATCAAGACGGTCATCATTCCGGCGGAAAACGAAAAGGATCTCGAGGAGATAGACCCGCGTGTGCGCGCGGCGCTGAATTTCATCGCGGTTGACCATGTTGACATGGTGCTTGAATCGGCGCTTGGTAAAAAGCTCGCGCCTATCCCCGCCGAGGCGGAGATGGCAGCGCCAGAGCTTGTTGTTCCCGTTCTGGACAGCGACCTGCCCGTGCGCACCCCGAGCATCCGACAGTGAGGCGGTCAATATGCTTTTAAACGTCAATAACGTAGAATTTATAAAATCGGCCGCAAATCCGAAGGACTTCATCCCGGCAACGCTGCCCTCAATAGTCTTTGCGGGCAAATCGAACGTCGGCAAATCCTCCGTCATCAATCGCCTTTTAAATCGCAAAAACTTTGCCCGCGTCGGCGGTCAACCGGGAAAGACCATCCATGTAAACTATTTTCTTATCGACAAAGAGGCCTATTTTGTAGACCTCCCGGGCTACGGCTATGCGAAGGTCGCAAAGACGGAGCGCGACCGCTGGGGGCGCCTTATGGAGTCGTTTTTCGCTGAGGAGGGCCTGATTACCCTCGGCGTCATCATCGTCGATGCCCGCCACAAGCCGACGGCGGACGACGTCACAATGGCGAACTGGTTTCTCCAAACCGGCTGCCCGCTCGTTGTTCTCGCAAACAAGTGCGATAAGCTCAAAAAAAGTGAGCTGGAGCCGAACCATGCGCTCATCCGCGAAACGCTTAGTTTGCCGGAGAGCGTTCCTGTTATCCTCTTTTCTGCCGAAAAGGGAACCGGCACGAACGAGCTTATGGCCGAAATTCTGCGCTTTATCAAATGACATTTGGGACGAAACCGTTCACTTTTTTCCAAAGTGTGAATAGTTTCGTCCCGCTCTTGTTTTTCAAACGCAAAATTGGTATAATTATCGAAATCGGTTAAGATAGTGGAGGTATGCAAAATTAACACCTTTCAAACCTTCTGGTCTGGACTTGACTGGTCCGTCCTTACGAAAATCCTTGTTTCCGTCATCCCGGCGCTGATCTGCATCACCTTTCACGAGGTGAGCCATGGCTTTGTGGCATATAAGCTCGGAGACAACACGGCGAAGGATGCGGGCCGCCTGACCCTGAATCCCATCAAACACATCGACATCTTTGGCCTTCTTATGATGGTCGTTTTCAAATTCGGTTGGGCAAAGCCCGTGCCAATCAATATGAATAACTTCAAGAACCCAAAGGGCGGCATGGCTATCACGGCGCTCGCCGGTCCGATTTCAAACGTCCTGCTCGCGGCGGTTGTGCTTCTGCTCTACGGCNNCGCCGGGGCGTTCGGAGTGGTTCTGTTGCTGATGCTCCGCACGACCGCCTACCTCTCCTGCGCGCTCGCGATCTTCAATATCATTCCCATTTCTCCGCTGGACGGGTCAAAGGTTCTGTTTTCGTTTTTACCCGAAAAGGCCTACTACACGCTCATGCGCTATGAATTTCTGGGCATGATTTTGCTCTTTTTCCTTGTCTGGCGCGGCGTCTTTTCAAACTTTCTCCTGAGCTGCACAGACGGGTTTTGCAACTGGCTCGGCGGTATCGCAAACTGGGCCTATTCGCTTACGGTATGACAAAATGGAAGACCTTACTTTTCACCTTGAGGGCGTCGTCCGGGAAAAAAACGAGATGGAGGACTTCACTGGCCCCCTGAGTCTTATCCTGATGCTGCTCTCCAAGGACAAGATCGAAATTCGTGATCTCAAGATTGCGGACATTCTCGAACAGTATCTCGACTGGCTCTCAAAAATGCAGGAGATGGACCTCGATGTCGCAAGTGAATTTGTGCAGATGGCATCCTACCTCGTCTATCTCAAAACGCGCACGCTTTTGGCAGGCGAGGAAGAGGTGGACGAGCTTGAGGAGCTGATGTCGTCGCTCGAAAAGCTCAAGTGTNNAGGACGCCTACGTCCGCCTCAAAACAGTGACGCCGGAGCTTCTGGCCATGTCGCAGCAGGGGACTCTGCTTTTCTCCAAAACGCCGGAGCCTTTAAAGGCTGCAAATGGGACCTACCGCTACCAGCACGAGCCGTGGGAGCTGCTTTCCGCGCTGCTTACCGTTTTCACGCGGTCGGATGCGCCTGGCGGCTTAGAAAAGGGCATTTTAGTCCCGAAGCGTATTATCTACAACGTACATGACAAATGTGCGCAGCTTTTGGAGCTGTTAAAGGCCGGCGGCGCGCGCCCCCTGCGCGAGCTGTACGACATGAGCAAGAGCCGTTCGGAGGTCGTCGCGACCTTTCTTTCGGTTTTGGAGCTTTGCAGCGCGGGCACACTTTTTGTAACAAACGCGGGCGAGGGGCTTTCTGTCTCGCTTAGAGAGGGCGCTCCGGCGGTGCTGCCGGAAATGGACGCCGTCAGTCAGGAACAGGCATGGAAGAATTAGAACTCGACAAAAAAACGATTAAATCCACATAGAAGCCATTCTTTTCGCCGCTGGCGACTCCGTTCCGGCTTCGCGCATCGCCCTTGTTCTGGGCATCGACGCGGAGTGGATATTCGCACTGTCAAAGGAACTGGCGGATGAATACAGCTTTGGTCAGCGCGGCGTGCGGCTCGTGCGGATGGGGGACAATCTCCAGCTTTGCAGCGCGCCGGAATACGCCCAGCTTATCACACAGGCGCTTGAGCGCAGAAAGCCGCCAAAGCTCAGCCCCTCGGCACTGGAGGCGCTCGCCGTGTGCGCGTATTTTCAGCCTGTCACCCGCGCTTATGTTGATCAGGTACGCGGGGTGGACAGCTCCTATACAATGGGGCTTTTGCTGGAGCGCGGCCTCATCGAAGCCTGCGGCAAATTAGAGGTCACAGGCCGTCCGACCATTTATAAAACGACGGAGCTTTTTTTGCGCACGATGGGCGTTTCGGACCTCACGGAGCTGCCGAAGCTCCCGGACATGAGCGGCAGTGAGGGCGANNGGGCGGCGGGCAGCTCCGCGCCGTTATTGACTCGCTTAAGCAGTCCGGCGAAGAAGCCGAAGTTCCGGCGGAAAATCCCGAGCAGCTCAAAATCGACGGTTAAAAGGAGGCGCGCGCTTGAAAGCACTTTTCATCGTCCTTCTCATTCTGTCCGTCCTCGCGCTCATCCCCCTCGGGGTGGACGGCGGCTGGGCGACAGGCGGAGAAATTTCGCTTCGCGTCCGAATCGGGCTTATAAAGCTCACGATCCTGCCGAAAAAGAAAAAGGAGCCGATGGCAAAAAAGCCGCCGAAGCCCGTAAAGCCCGGCAAGGAAAAAAAGAAGAAAAAAGGGCTTCCGAAGCTCACGAAAAAGGGCTGGCTACAGCTCGTCAAGGCGGCTCTGCGCGCACTTTCCCGACTTCGGGAAAAGATCACCGTGCAATATCTGCGCTTCCGTTTCACGATGGCGTCCTCGGATCCGTTCAAAACGGCACTCGGCTTTGGGTATGCCTCCGGTGCGGCCGCGTCTTTTATTCCGCTTCTGGATAACGCCTTCCATATCGAAGCGGGCGATGTTGGCCCGGCTTTTGATTTCACCTCTGAAAAGCCGAAGGTGGACCTCTGGATTACGGCCTCGATCCTCGTTTGGCAGGTCCTCTATGTCGCCGCCGTGCTCGGCATTGAATACCTCAAAATAAAAAAGCAATACGCGTTCGCTTCATCGGATAAAAATGAGAAAATAACGGACACTACGGATAAAGGAAAGGACTAAAATCATGGATAAACATCCTATCGGAGATTTGACAGAGATCACCCTCAGCAAAATCAAGGAGCTGGTAGATGTAAACACCGTTGTCGGCGATCCCATCAGTACGCCGGACGGCATCATGCTCATCCCTGTTTCGCGCGTCATGATGGGCTACGGTATCGGCGGCGGTGACGGAACAATGAATAATTCCGCGCTCGGCAGCGGCGCCGGAAGCGGTGCGGGTGTCAAGATTGACCCCGTCGGCTTTCTGTGCATTCAGGACGGCAGCGTTCGTATGANNAACGACCACGCTCGACCGCGTCATCGACGCTGCTCCAGAGCTTATTGACAAGGGCGAGCAGCTCTATTACAAGTTCAAAAACAAACCGTAAGTATAAATTTAAAAGTACAGGTCAATAATAAGCACTGCCCGATTTCTCCATGGGTGGTGCTTATTATTGAGAAAACTACTTTTTGGTCTTTTAATATCCGCAATTTTTATGACCGGCATTTTACCTAAGCCCGCTTTCGCGGAGCCAGACAACAGTGCCGGCGCCTGCATTTTGGTCCACGCAGACACGGGGCAAACGCTCTATGCCAAAAATGCGGACGCGCACAAGCTCATCGCGAGCACGACAAAGATTATGACGGCGCTTGTCGTTCTGGACCATTGCGNNGTGAAGGCTCCTCAATGTACCTCAAGGGCGGCGAGACCTATACAGTGCGCGAGCTTCTCTACGGGCTGCTGCTCGTTTCCGGAAACGACGCCGCAACGGCGCTCGCCTGCTACTGCGGCGGCAGCATTGATGGGTTTGCGAAGATGATGAACGACAAGGCAGCCGAGCTGGGCCTTCAAAACTCCCACTTTCAAAACCCGCACGGGCTTGACGCAGAGGGACATTATTCCACCGCCGCCGATCTTGCCGTCATAGCCTGCGCTGCGATGCAAAAGCCGCTGTTCGCGGAGATCGTCGGGACAAAGTCAACGACCATCCACGACCGGACGCTTGTGAACCACAACAAGCTTCTCTGGACTTACGACGGCGCACTCGGGGTCAAAACCGGGTACACGATGGCAGCGGGCCGCATTCTGGTCTCCTGTGCAGAGCGAAACGGCCTGAAGCTTGTGTGCGTCACGATCTCCGACCCGAACGACTGGACCGACCACAAGGCGCTCTACGACTGGGCATTTGACAATTACGAGTACAAGAGCGTTTTGCCGATGGGAAACGTCTGCGAGCTACCCGTGATCGGTGGGGCAAAGCAGAGCACCGGTCTCATCGCCAGCTGTGATACGCGCGC
>DENA01000031.1:1015-4593 GCA_002359465.1 Ruminococcaceae bacterium UBA2656 | reverse complement strand
GCGTATTTGTCAAAGCTGACGGGCAGGATTTGACGGAGTACCCGCTTGTCTATTCGGAGGATGTAAATCCCGCCGAGCAAAAGGACGCCTGGCAGCGCTTTCGCCGGGCGTGGTTTATGGTAAACAAATACGGCTACGTTTTTGAAAGCGGCGGCTGATTTTTTAGAGAGAGGACGGAGGACGAATGGAACAGCGCATTCAAAAGCTCATTGCGGCCTCCGGCCTCATGTCCAGGCGTGCGGCGGAGGCGGCAATTGCCTCCGGGCGCGTGCTCAAAAACGGCGAGCACGTCCTTCTTGGAGACTCCGCCGACCCCGCGCGGGACAAGCTCACGATCGACGGAAAGCCGCTCCCCGAAGTCGAACGTATGGTTTACATAATGCTTAACAAGCCGCGAGGCTATCTTACTACAATGTCCGACGATCGGGGCCGCAAGACGGTTGCGGAGCTGACATCGGACGTCGGCACACGCGTTTTTCCTGTTGGCCGTCTCGATTATGACTCCGAAGGGCTTCTTCTACTGACAAACGACGGAGAGCTGGCGCAAAAGCTCTGTCACCCGTCCCATGGCATCAAAAAAACCTATGAGGCGCGCGTCTGCGGCGCGAATATTGACGAGGCGCTGCCCGTCCTGCGCTCGCCGCTCGTCATCGATGGATACAAAATTCAGCCTGCAAACGTAAAGCTCTTGAAGCGTCTGGACAATAGCGCGCTTTTATCCGTCACGATTTCGGAAGGCAGAAACCGGCAGATTCGGAAGATGTGCGGGCTGGCAGGACTTTCCGTTCTGCGTTTGCGCCGTGTTTCTGAAGGGGCGCTTCGTCTCGGCGCGCTGCCGGCAGGCAAGTGGCGTTCTCTCACAGCGGATGAAATCGAAAACTTGCAAAAAGAAAAATAAAATTGCAGAAAAGTGTTGCTTTTGCTGAACTTTCTGTCATATTTGATTTTTTATCTGTGATACGCTTGCAATCTAAATCGAAATTGTTGTATGATGAAAGAATCAGAACAGACAACTTCGTTTCAAAGTCAAANNAACAGGTTTCAAACTTCCATTTTTCATGCATCCCTTTGGGGCGAAAAGCGCACACATAGGTAGTGCCGGGCACACGACCCGGTCTGAAAACAACGGGAAAGGGAAGATCAGCCATGGAAAACGACGTTCTCGCCGTCATTGCCGGCAGCGCAGCCCACTACTCTAAGGGCCACCGGAAGATAGCGAAATATATATTGGAAAATTACGATAAAGCTGCTTTTATGACCGCAGGCAAGCTGGGCGCAACCGTCGGGGTCAGCGAATCCACCGTTGTACGCTTTGCCGCCGAGCTGGGCTATGACGGCTATCCCGGGATGCGTAAGGCGCTGCAAGAAATGGTCCGAAACCGTTTGACCTCTGTTCAGCGCATCGAGGTCGCAAAAGAACTGATTCACGACACAAATGTACTTAAGGCCGTTCTCACGGCAGATATGGATAAATTACAGAAAACGGTCGATGATGTAGATGAGGCCAGCTTCAACGCTGCTGTAGACGCCATTATCGGCGCGAAGCACGTCTATATCGCCGGTATGCGTTCCTCCGCCGCGCTCTCTAGCTTCATGGGCTATTACCTCAATCTCCTGCGTGAAAATGTGCACCTTTTGCACGACACGGCAGCCAGCGAAATCTACGAACAGATCATTCGTATCGGCGCCGGGGACGTTTTCATCGGCGTAAGCTATCCGCGCTATTCCGCGAGGACGGTTAAGGCCATGCGTTTTGCCAAGAGCGCCGGCGCCACGACCATTTGCCTGACGGATGGGGAGGTTTCGCCTCTTGCCCAGTATTCTGACATCAAGCTTTTTGCGCGCAGCGATATGGTCTCGTTCCTCGACTCTCTCGTCGCGCCGCTGAGCGTCATTAACGCGCTCATCGTGACCATTGGCCTGCGTTCCGAGGACCAGCTTTCGGCCACCTTCAAGCGCCTCGAGACCATCTGGTCGGAGAATGACGTGTATGAAAATGCTTCAAACTGACGCCGCCGTTATAGGCGGGGGAGCGGCGGGACTGCTCGCGGCGGCTGAACTTTCAAAACGCGGCGTCAAGACGCTTCTCATTGAGCCAAACAAGCTTTTGGGCAAAAAGCTCCGTATTACGGGCAAGGGCCGCTGCAATCTTACGAATGACTGCGATATAAAGACCTTTTTGGAAAACGTCCCTTGCAACGGTAAATTTCTCTACAGCGCGGTCAGTCGGTTTGCGCCGGCGGACACGATGGCGCTTTTTGAGCAGCTCGGCGTTCCTTTAAAGGCTGAACGCGGAAACCGGGTCTTTCCACTCTCGGACAGCGCGCATGACGTTGCAAATGCCCTGGAGCGCGAATGCCGCAAAAACGGCGTTCAGGTTTTGCGCGAGAGCGTCCGAAAGATTGAAGCGGAAAACGGCGCCGTTTCGCGCGTTTTGACGGACGAGACGGAAATTTCCTGCCGCGCGGTTCTTCTCTGCACCGGTGGGGCAAGTTATCCGGGGACCGGATCGACAGGGGAGGGCTACAAGCTTGCGAAAGCTCTCGGCCACACGATTTTGGACCCGAAGCCTTCTCTCGTTCCGCTTGTGTCTATGGACGATTTCTGCGCTGAGATGCAGGGCTTTGCGCCCCGTAACGTGACCTTGCGCGCCTATGAAAACGATAAGTTGATTTTTGAAGAGCTTGGTGAAATGCTCTTCACGCACTTCGGTGTCTCCGGCCCGCTGGTTCTCTCCGCGAGCGCGCATATGCGCAATTTTGACACAAAAATTTACCGCCTGTCCATCGACCTCAAGCCGGGTCTTTCCGAAAAACAGCTCGATGAACGGGTTCTGCGAGACTTTCAAAAATACCAGAACCGCGATTTCGCAAATGCTCTCTGCGATTTGGAGGGCCGCGCAATGATCCCCGTTTTGGTGCGCCTGTCCGGTATCCCGGCGGAAGAAAAGGTGAATTCCATCACAAAGGAGCAGCGGAAAACGCTTATATCCTTTTTCAAGGACTTTCCCATCCGCATCTCCGGCCCGCGCCCAATTGAGGAAGCTATCGTTACCTCCGGAGGCGTCAACGTGAAAGAGATCGACCCGAAAACGATGGGCTCAAAGCGCCTGTCCGGATTGTATTTCGCGGGCGAAGTGATAGACGTGGACGCCTACACGGGCGGCTTCAATCTCCAGATTGCGTGGTCAACGGCGCATGCCGCCGCTACCGCTTTTTCCGAAAGTCTCGCAGCATCCAGAACCTGAAAGGACTGCCTATGAATAATCACATCGCCGTTGCGATAGACGGCCCCTCCGGGGCCGGAAAAAGTACCATTGCCAAGCTCTGCGCCGAAGCGCTCGGCTTTCTCTATGTTGATACCGGCGCGATCTACCGCACCGTCGGCCTTGCTGCGCGCGAGGCGGGGATCGACCCGAAAAACGCCGGAGCCATCGAAACCCTTTTGCCCGATATCAAGATCGGTATGGGCCATGATAAGAGCGGCTTGCAAAGAATGCTGCTCAATGGCAGGGACGTGACAGACGAAATTCGTCAGCCGGACATTTCACTCTACGCATCGACCGTCTCCGCAATCCC
>DENA01000031.1:0-937 GCA_002359465.1 Ruminococcaceae bacterium UBA2656 | reverse complement strand
GCCTCAAGCCATGAACAAGGTCTCCTACCCGGTCTCGTTTTGCATCGTGTACCCCATTGTGCAACTTCTCTGGCCCTTCCGCACAAAGGGAATGGAAAACACGCCCAAGGGCGCGGCCATCGTCTGTGCGAACCACCAATCGAACCTTGACCCGGTACTCATGGCCTTGAGCTTCGGATACAAGTTTCCGCTGCGCTTCATGAGCAAAAAGGAGCTTTTCGACATTCCCATCCTTAAAAACTGGCTCAACTCCATTGGCGCGTTCCCCATTGACCGCAACGAAGCGGATATCGCCGCTATTCGCACAGCAATGAAATACCTCAAGTCCGGCGACAAGGTCATGATGTTCCCGGAGGGCACCCGCGTTTCGCCGGAGGAGTCCGTCGCGGCAAAGACCGGCGCCGTGCGTATCGCCTCAAAAATGCATGTGCCGATCTTGCCGGTCTACATAGACTCGAAGCACCGCGTCTGGCATCTTTCGCGCGTCTATGTCGGCAAGCCGTACTACCCTGAAGCGCCGCATGGAAAGGAAGACTACGAGGCCCTTTCGCAGGAACTCATGAATCGCATTCATGCTCTGGAGCCAAAAAAATGAGGGAGATCGANNNNGCGGGCTTTTGCTTCGGCGTGCAGCGCTCCGTGGAGCTTGCGGAAAAGCTTTTAGCGGCGGGGGAGGGCGACAGTTGCTCTCTGGGGGAGCTTATCCACAACGAGCACGTCGTAAATAACCTGAAAGCACGCGGCCTTTCGGTCATTGAGCACGCCGCCGATGTGCCGGTGGGGACGAGTGTTCTCATCCGCTCGCACGGGGTACCGAAAAACGAATACGACATTTTAGAGCAACGGGACGCGCAGATTATCGACGCGACCTGCCCCAAGGTTTCGCACATCCACGCACTCGTTAAAAAAGCCTCGGATTCCGGGCGCATTCCGGTCG
>DENA01000035.1:50406-79408 GCA_002359465.1 Ruminococcaceae bacterium UBA2656 | reverse complement strand
TTATCGAGGAATGCTTTAAATGCCCCATTTGATAGCTTCACTCTTCTGTCTGCTTTCTACCTGATAAGCCGCTGCTGCCATAGTAATATATTTTTTCACCCGAGGATCATTAGAATAAATGTCTTCAGTTTCAAAATAGGCAACTACATTTAATTTTGATAATTCATCAAGCATAAGTAACACATCCAATGTATAGTACTGCTTGAGTACGTTAGGCCCTATGGCTTTGCGCCTCTGTCTTTAGAGAGGTTTGCCCTTATCAATATAAAATATTTAATTGTAAAAGATACTTATTGCCTTTGCCTCTTTTCCCATTTCTTGAGTGTCGCTGCAGGCTCTGTATGAACCAGCTTACAGCTTACTATACCCCACTCAGCAGCACAACTGTCAATGCTGCAAGTACTGTCAAACCAGTCTGAACACCTGTGATAATGAATGGAAAGCCCAGTAGTCAGAAGTTCTTTTCCATCTCCAATCCCTCGGCAATTCTCTGTAATGGCAGATAGCGTGAGTGTACCGTCAAACTTTAGTTAATTCCTTTTGACAGGTATGCCGCCTCAATCGCCGCAACCGCGCCATCGATGCCTACATCGCCGTATTCCGATATGGCACGTTTTTTCCTTACCTCTATGTCGGCAAAAATGAACACCTTCAGCAGATCGTCCCTGTCTTTCAAGACATCGTCGGCGCAGCGCCCTACAATGGCTCAGGGACCTTGGGATGCTATTCTCGGATGACGGCAAACTGCGCCAGAAAAACCTTGTCATTGAGCGGAAGGTCAAAGGGGACACCGGGATAGAGGGGATATACGAAGCCTCCTGTTCCCTGTAGTTCGGCATTCTCAAAAAAGCTGGCATGGATAGGGCTGCTCTTGGCGGCAAGGGTAATCAGCTCCTTGTCATAAAACGGAATGTGAAGCCGTTCGGCAAGTTTGGCTCCAATCAATCGACCGCCGCTTCCGTATTGGCGGCTGATGGTAATAATGTTGTGTCCCATAGGTACACCTCCCCGGCTATATGCCGTTCATATTTTGTGTTGCAATTCGCTTCATTGCCTTGTAAGAAAGCAGGCAGACGATGAGCGTCAGTACATCCGCGATGGGCTGTGAAAAATAGATACCGTTTACGCCCCAAATGCGTGGGAGCAGAATGATGCATGAAATATAAAAAATGCCCTGACGGATGGTGGAGAGAAACAGTCCAAATCTCGACGCTCCAATGGTTTGAAAGGTAATGGTCATCATGTAGCACAATCCAAAGGCCGGATAAAGAGCCACCTGTGAAATAAGCAGACGGGAGCCGTATTCGACCACAGCCGGATTGCGGTTAAAGAGCATAATAAGAGGCTGTGAAAGCAGGATGTATACGCCAGCCACAATTACCGACAAAAGCAGTGTGGATTTCAGTGAAAAACGGGCTGAATCGTGAAAACGGGCTTCATTCTTTGCACCGAAGGCATAGGACGCTACAGGCTGATACCCCTGCATAAAGCCCATGATGACGTAGCAGCCAATCAGGATCAGCCGTTGTACCACACCATAAGCGGCAATGATAAGGTCGCTGTCGGGCAATGAAGCAGCAGCCACATTGGTGAGCGATGTCGCAGCCGCAAGGCAGATTTGAATGACCGCCGTTGGGATGCCGATGAGGATTACATCCTTGAACAGTTTGACTGTAGGTTTAATATATTTCAGGCTTACATTAATGATGGATTTTCCGCTCAGATAGAACCATACCAAAATTCCAAAGGTGACAAACTGCGAAACTGTGGTTGCCAACGACGCACCCTCCACGCCCATGTTAAGACCCCATTCAAACATAAAAATAGGGTCAAGGATGACATTGAGAGCAGCGCCTGTGATGACGGCGATGGTGGAAATCTTCACCGACGATTCCGCTCTTGCAGCACAGTTTAGGCTTTGCGCCGGGAGGTTGGCAAGGACAGCAATGAACATCCAGAAGGCATAGTCCTTGGCAAGGGGCATAACCGCATCAGAAGCGCCGAAAGTCCGTAGAAGCGGCTCCATAAAAATAATACCGCCTACACACAGAAGTCCGCCGATGAGGGTGGATGCCGCAATAATAGTGGAGATGGTGGTGTTGGCGCCATTTTTATCGCCTGCACCAAGCTGCCGCCCTGCCAGTACCGCCGCACCTGCAGCAAAAATATTTTCTATGGATACAAAAATCAGCAGCAACGGCAGGGTGACGCCCACTGCCGCCAGCGCGGCCTCGCTGTCCAAAAGCCCGATGTAAGCAGTGTCCACGATATTGTAAACCGCCTTGGCCAACAGCGCAATTGTTGCCGGAATCGCCAGATTCACAATCGCCTTAGAAGGCTTTACATCGGACAGCAGTGATTCTTTAGATGCACTTTTATCTGTTTTCATCTCTATCACCTAATACGCCGTACAGCAGAATACCGAGCTGTCGGTGACACCTTTCTTCATGCTTACGGAGTGCCTGTTCAGGAGAACGTGCCCCAACCAGTACTGCCTTAAAACGCAGATTGAAATAATCCATGTACATTCTAAAATCCTCGACCACAGCGGGTACAGTAACGCCCTCGCGCAACGTAGTGCTCTCCAGAAGACAGGTCAATACGGAGATATTCAGCTCATCAAACGCTTTGCGTGCTTCCGTGATATCACCTATCAGACTATCGGGCGGGTTTAGTGCCGCATCGTTGAAGATGCCAAGATACAGCGGATTTTCTGCGAAGAATCGAAGCCTTGCGTCGAAATATCCACGCAGGCGCTGTTCCATAGTACCCGCCATCCCTTTTACGGCATCCGCCATATACGAGGTCAGCTTCTCAAAGCATTCTGCTACACAAAGAAGATAAATCTCATCTTTGTCCTTGAAATAGTGGTATATAATTCCTTTTGAAATATCATTTTCCGCACAGATCGTATTCAACGAAGCTATATCATAGCCCTTGGCGGAAAATTCTCGAAGCGAGGCCTCGAGAATTCTCTGCCTTGACTGTGCATTTTTTTCTTCACGCTTCATATTATCACCTCACCATATAAAATAGACCACTCGGTCTGTAAATTTAGTATAGCACAAACAGACCACTCGGTCAATATTTAAAAAGCAAAACTGTATTAATATCTTATAAAGTGATTTGAGCAATTAGTATTTGGTCACAACAAAGGAGCCACTTCTCTTAGAATCTCTGCGGGCAGCCCCCATTTCATGAGTCTGTGACTGGACGGAAGTAGCGTTATCACTGTCCATTTCATTGCGAAAAGATCCATCACGGTTTGTTTTATGACCGAGTGTTCTCGCTCGTCACCTTCGATACTATCGGTTCTACTGATAATAATCATCTGCACCAATACGCAAACCTTTCACTTTGTCCTGTTCCTCACTTTTAGAGGTAAGCATTAAGATAGGAACCGTGCTTGTTTTACGAATTTCAGAGAGCAAACTGAAACCTTCCAGTTCAGGTAGCGTGACATCTATAACTATTAGCTGATAGCATTTTTACCTGCTTTTTTTAATCCGTCTGTACCTGAATAAGCAACGTCAGCTTGCAAGTTTTCCTGTCCTGAACAATTTATTTTATCAAATATGTTCGTGATAACAGTCATTGTTGGTTCGTTCTCAACCCTATGCCCATGAAGAATAAGAACGGACTGGGTCGGGTCTTGCATAAAACCATCTCACATTGCAAGACAACGACGTTTCTGACTGCGGTGCTTATCACACTTTCCGTGGGCATCGCTTTATTTCCGCCGCTGGTTCTCGAGCGGATTGTCAACCAGCTATCGGCACAGCGGACGGTTCCGCTCTTGCTGCCGCTTACTTACTTTGGACTGCTGGCGCTTTCGGGCTTGCTAGAGTCGGGTCAGAACGTGATGATTACGGTCTTTGCCTTTCAGCTCATCCTCCGGCTTGATAAAGAAGCGGTTGCTGCTATCCCAAAAGCTGACATACAGCTCACCGTCATATACTTCGATTTCCCTTTGCTCCAGCCCCTCGCCCCAGCCGTCTGAAAATTGTCCGGAGAGCCAGTCGGTAAGCTCCGCAAGCTCAGAGGGAGAAAGTGTGCCGTAGGTTTGTACCTCGGTAACGCCCCACAGCTCGCCACTCCCTTCCTCCACTGAGGGATTGACGCTGTATATCTTTTGACTAAGATTATCATTGAGGTAAACGGCAAGGCCTCGGTCACCCTCGCTGGGGAGCCTCTCTTTCTGAATGAGGGCAAGAATTTCATCCTCGTATTCCAAAACCTCACTGGCGGTTAAATCCTCCCGGTAATCCTCAATATCGCCCCATTCATTCTTTCTGTAGATATGGGGAAAGAGGGGACTGAATAACCGCAGGGTTTGCAGTTCGTTTTTCATGGTGCATCTATCCTTTCTTTTTGGTTTTAGGCAACAAAAAAAGCGGCTGTGTTTTTCAGTTACGAAGAACAAAGCCGCTTAAAATTGCCCCTTAGGGTATTGGCTTTATGAAATTGTCTGCCGGATTGATCCCGGCCTAAAAGAGAAACACCCCGCTTTCTTGTTAAAAAGCAAGGTGCATCTATGAAAAACGAGGGTTCTGAATTTTTCATTCAAAATCCTCGTCAGGCCGCATAAACACTGGGCTTTTCAGCCCTGCATCTATTTTGACCTAATCTTCTGGTCCGAGTGGCGAGACTTGAACTCACGGCCTCTTGACCCCCAGTCAAGCGCGCTACCAACTGCGCCACACCCGGAAATTAACAGGGATTATTATAACACAAGCGTAGACAAAATGCAAGAAAATATCAAATTTTGCATCTTCAATTTTTAGAACTGCAATCCGTTTGTCTCATAATAACACAGTATGCGGCAGGTTCCGAAAATCATTGCCGATACATTTCGCCGGTTAAATGCTGCAAGGCATTCATATCCCGTAAAAAATAGGTGGTTCCCTTTTTCTCAAGAATGTGTTTACTGCACAGCGAATGAAAAGTCCTTAATAAATGCCGGTAGCTGCAGCCCAGATATTCCGCAAGATAAGTATAGTTGCTGGAAAAAACCCCGCTGTTCTGCATGATAAGAATATATCCGGCAAGGCGCTGCTCCAACGGATACAACAGATTGATTCCTGTATTTTGGTTATTTCGCTCTACCTTTGCGCAGGTTTGGCAGCAAACGAAATTCAGGAACTGATTGTCGGATAAAAGCAATGATTTATGATCGGACACGGAGATTGCGAGGCAATAAATATCGGTTAAAGCCTGTACGCTGGTTTTAGCCATTGAATTGCTGAAAAGTTCAAATTCGCCCAACACCTGAACATCCTGATAGCAGCATATCAGGAGTGTCCTTCCATTTTCCAGGGTTTTAAAAACTTTGCACCTTCCGTCTAAAATAATATACAAGTATTCCGTTCTTTCACCTTCCTGGCAAATATACTCCCCGCTTTTAAACAGACATAATTTCATCTGTTGCAGAACTTTTTGAGACATGCAGTCCCTTACCCAACTGTTTTTGACTCTGGCATTACGCGCGTCGGTTGTATCGATAAAAATCATTGGGCGCATCCTTTCGTGACTTATTCATTATAACTATGACATCCGTCATAACACATTCCGGTGCACTTGTGCCATAATATCCATAGAACATAAAACCTTCAATAGAACAACGGCTGACTGGGAAAGAGGTATGAAATGAGTTTCGTTTTTTTGCTGTTAGGCGGAATCTGCATGGGATTAATGACAAGTTTGAACGGACAGTTGGCTTCTTATCTGAATATATTTGAAGTTAGTTTCATTGTTCACGCCATTGGAGTAATTCTCTTGGTCGGATATATGAAAATCCGGAAAGAAAAAATTTGTCTGAAAGGGCTTCCGCTCTACATTTATACAGTGGGATTTTTGGGAGTTGCGCTTGTTGCGAGCAGCAGCCTTTGCGTCAGCAGGATTGGAGCCACCCTGACAATGGCCCTGTCGGTAACGGGCCAACTGCTTGTTTCCGCTGTTATAGACCATTTTGGACTGTTTCATGTACCCGTTGTAAAATTCAATCTCAGAAGAGTGCCATCCTATCTCATTATAGGGCTTGGCCTGTTAATCATCATCAATACATAAGGAGGCGGCAGGTTATGCTGTTTTTTGCTATATTGGCCACTGTCAATGGCATCATTAATATTATCAATAAAATGATCAACCTGCAGGCGAAGCTACGGCTGGGCATGGCAAATGGTACATTGATCAATTACATGGAAGCATCCGTTATTTCGGTTTTGCTTATCGCTTTCACGGGCAGTACCAAACTGGCAGACTTATCTTATCTTACAGAAATTCCGTTTCTTTATTTTGGGGGCGGTATATTCGGCCTGTTTTCAATGATATTCATTCTCAGAGGCATGGCGGCGACTAAAATTATCTATTCAACGGTGATCGTCCTGATTGGCCAGCTTGGGACCGGATTCCTGATTGACACTATGATTGCCCGGCAGATTAGTCCTTTGAAGATTCTTGGGATTCTGCTGGTGATCACTGGCGTGCTTTTAGATAAATCTCTGTCCAATCGGCCGGGACAGCAAAAAGCCGAACTTTAGACTATAAACAGGAATGTTTTAAACGGGGGACTCCGCATCTAACGGATATAGGTGACGGGATTTCCCGTTCTCTTTGATGGAGGGAGTTCCTTTTGCAGCGCGTAGCCCAGGGATAGCCCGCCGCAAATAGTTTCGTTTTCCTGCAGGCCATACTGATACAGATATTGACGGATGGTTTGGTTGTCATCAAGCCAGTGCAGTTGATTAATCCAGCAGGAGCCCACTCCAAGCGATACTGCGGCAAGCATCATGTTTTCCAGCGCTACGGCACAGTCTGCCATCGCATTGCCGTAACCCTGACGGTTTGCCATTATGATAAAAGTAGGCGCATTATAAGTGAAATCATAACCACCCTTTTGCGATTGAAGGATGGAAGATTTTATGCTTTGATAAGTGTCGGGACGGATTTCCATTTTTGCAAATTCATTTTCTACCAGTTCTTTTAGCTGTGCCAGCACATCCCTGCTCTGGATAATCATAAAATGGCTGCTTTGATTGTTTCCGCCGCTGGGCGCAAAACGTCCGGTTTCCACAATCTGCTCCAGTATTTCATCAGCAACCTGTTCCGAACTGTATTTGCGTATACTTCTGCGCTGAATGATTGCTTCGATTACCGCATTCTTTTCCATTTTCGTATTTCCTTTCAAATATAAATAAGAGGCGGACGGGATTCTTTAATAATTCACCGACTGATTTATGGTTCTGCTTCTTTTATTGTACAGCAATCCGCAGCCTTGTAAAGAGCTTTTAATTTTATTACTCTAAAATAAATATTGACCCTTGATCCAGATATTCTGTTATACGTAAATTTGATCATATTTGGCAGAAAAAAGGTGATGCATTTTTAGTCACATTTGTATTATAATAAATACGATTAGATTTCACAGGTGGTGACAGGATGTATCAAGAAAAAAATAAAGTTTGCAAAGTGCTTTCCGCCTTTGCTGTAATATTGGTGGAACTGGCCCTTATGGCCGCAACCACTGTGGTTTTTGTCATGGCTTTTGAACGTGTGGACGCAAAAAGGACCGAAGTTGCGGCGGCAGGCAGCAGTACACCGGCAACCGCTGCCGTGCAGCCAGAGCCTGATAAAACGAGCCAGCCGGACGGTCAGCCGCTTAAACAGTCGGAGGACTGGAAACTTGTTCTGGTAAATTATGATCATGAGCTGCCGGATACCTTTGAGACGCAGATTGTACATGAGTTTAGTGTGGATTTGGATTCGAGAATTGTGGAACCTTATCGCCAAATGCATGATGCTGCTTTAAAGGACAATATAAAGCTCTGGCTTTCTTCTGGTTATAGAAACGATGACAGGCAGCAGCGCCTTTATGAGGAGGAAGTGGAAGCTTACTACAGAACCGGAATCAGTTATGAGGAAGCGGTGAGCAAGGCTTCCAAATCGGTTGCGCCGCCGGGTACCAGTGAGCACATCACCGGTCTTGCCGTTGATCTGAACGGTGTCCTTGAAAATTTTGGCGACACGAAGGAATCCGACTGGCTTTTGGCGCATGCGCAGGATTACGGTTTTGTGCTTCGCTTTCCGGAGGACAAGCAGGACATTACGCGAATTAAATACGAAGCATGGCATTACCGCTATGTCGGAGTTGAGAATGCGAAGAAAATGAAAGAACTGAATATGTGCCTTGAGGAATATGTGGACTATTTAAGTAAAAATCAAACAGCTTCTCATTGAATATTCCCCTCGGATTTGCTATAATTATTTACAGCATTTCCAATTTAAGTGCAGAATGGTTTTGTGGTTCTCACTCGTCTTCAGCGGGGGAGAACCACATCCGACATTGCAGGATGAACTGGAATTGCTGTAATTCGTATGTTCTTTAATTTCATAACAACGAGAGGGGTCTATCCATGCAGCAAAAAACAGTAAGGACAAGGTTCGCGCCGAGCCCGACAGGCTTTATGCATGTCGGAAATCTTCGTACGGCCCTGTATGAATATTTAATTGCCAAATCACTTGGCGGCACTTTTGTGCTTCGTATTGAGGATACCGACCAGGAGCGGCTTGTAGAGGGCGCCGTGGACATTATTTACAATACGCTTGACAAAGTCGGTCTGAAGCACGATGAGGGTCCGGATGTCGGCGGCGAATACGGTCCTTATGTGCAGAGCGAGCGCAAGAACATTTATCAGCCGTATGCCGAGCAGCTTGTAAGCGAAGGCAAGGCATATTATTGTTTCTGCTCCAAAGAGCGCCTGGATGCGCTGCATGAAAGCAAAAAAGAGGACGACACTTTTTCTGGGGGATATGACCGCCACTGCCGCGACCTGCCCAAGGAGGAAGTGGACAGGCTGCTTCATGAGGGTACGCCGTACGTAATCCGTCAGAGAATGCCGATTGAAGGCTCCACCACTTTTGACGATGTTGTATATGGTTCCATTACAATTGAAAACAGGGAATTGGAAGATCAGATCTTAATAAAATCCGACGGCTATCCGACTTATAATTTTGCGAATGTCATTGACGACCATCTTATGAATATTACGCATGTTGTCAGGGGCTGCGAGTATCTGACCTCCACACCGAAGTACAATCTGCTTTATCAGGCATTTGGGTGGGACGTGCCGACTTATGTCCATCTCCCGCTGATTATGGGAAAAAATGAAGACGGCAGCGTTTCCAAATTATCCAAGCGCCATGGCTCCACCGGTTTTGAGGATTTGATACGGGAAGGATATCTGCCGCAGACAATCGTCAACTATATAGCGCTTTTAGGCTGGTGCCCGAAAGAGAACCGCGAACTGTTTACGCTTCAGGAACTGGTGGAGAATTTCTCCATCGACGGCATCAGCAAATCGCCCGCCGTATTTGATTATGACAAGCTGACCTGGTTTAACGGTGAATATATCCGTGCGATGTCGGAACAGGAGTTTATTGATCATGCCATGCCGTATTTCCGAAAGGTCTTTCCGGACGCGGGACTGAACTGGCAGGTTTTGGCTTCCATCTTACAGCCCCGCGTGACGAAATTCACACAAATTCCCGAAATGATTTCCTTCTTAAAAGTGCTGCCGGAATATCCGGCTGATTTCTTTGTAAATAAGAAGAGCAAGACCAACCTCGAAAATTCTGCCCAAATGCTGAAAGAATCCATTGCCGAGCTTGAAAAAATGGATGACTGGTCGGTGGACAGCCTTCACGACGCGCTGATTGCCCTTGCACAAAAGCTGGAGGTGAAAAACGGAACCCTGCTGTGGCCGGTTCGCATTGCGGCGGCGGGAATGACGGTAACCCCCGGAGGAGCAATGGAAATTCTCGCCATACTGGGCAAACAGGAATCAATCCGGCGGCTTCATATCGGTCTTGAAAAATTACAGGCATAAGGAGCGGAAATGAAAATGAGTGACGAAATAATCAGTGCCGGTGAAGTGGAAGCTTCCGGAAACTTTATTCATACCTTCATAGAAGAGGACATCGCTCCGCAGGGAAGGTTCGCGGGGAAAAAGGTACATACCCGTTTCCCGCCTGAGCCGAACGGATATCTGCACATCGGCCACGCAAAGGCAATCTGCATCGACTTTGGCACCGCTGAGAAGTTCGGCGGCATCTGCAATCTGCGTATGGATGACACCAACCCGACCAAGGAAGATACGGAGTACGTAGACGCTATTCAGGAGGACATCCGCTGGCTGGGCTTTACGTGGGACGACCGCTTTTATTACGCCTCCGATTATTTTCCAAAAATGTACGAATTTGCGGTAAAGCTGATTCAGGAAAACCTTGCCTATGTCTGCGAACTGACTCCGGACGAAATGAGGGAGAACAGGGGAGACCTGACAAAGCCGGCGGTCAGCCCTTACCGTGACAGGCCGGTGAAGGAAAGCCTGAACCTGTTTGAGCGCATGAAAAACGGGGAATTTGAAGACGGGAAAATGACGCTTCGCGCGAAAATTGATCTGGCCTCCGGCAACTTTAATATGCGCGACCCCGTTATTTACCGTATCAACCATATGGCGCACCACCGTACCGGGGAAACCTGGTGCATCTATCCCATGTATGATTTTGCACATCCGATTGAGGACGCGCTCGAAGGGATTACACATTCGCTCTGTTCGCTGGAATTTGAAGATCACAGACCGCTTTACGACTGGGTCATCAACCACATCGGCCTGCCGGACAAGCCGAGGCAGATTGAATTTGCCCGGCTGGGAATCAACAACACCGTGATGAGCAAGCGCAAGCTTCGCCTGCTGGTTGAAAACCATTATGTCAGCGGATGGGACGACCCGCGTATGCCAACCCTGTGCGGGCTTCGCCGCAGGGGCTACACGCCGGCCTCCATCCGGAATTTCTGTGAGAGGATCGGTGTCGCAAAGGTCAACAGTACAGTGGAGTACAGCTTTTTGGAGCATTGTCTGCGAGAAGATCTGAACCAAAACGCACAGCGCACAATGGCGGTGCTGAATCCGGTAAAATTAATAGTGACCAATTATCCGGAGGACAAAACCGAAAATTTTGAAGTGGAGAATAATCCGGAGCGCCCCGAAGACGGCACGCGGACGGTTTCGTTTTCCCGCGAGCTCTGGATAGAGAGCGAAGACTTTATGGAGCAGCCGGTAAAAGGCTACTTTCGACTTTTCCCGGGCAATGAAGTCCGTTTAAAAACGACTTATATTATTCGCTGCACCGGCTGTAAAAAGGATGACGACGGCAATGTGACCGAGGTTTACGCGGAGTATGACCCGCTGACTCGCGGCGGCAATACGCCGGACGGCAGGAAGATTAAGGGAACCATCCACTGGGTGGATGCGAAAACCGCAGCGGATGCGGAGGTTCGCCTGTACGACAGTCTGTTTACCGTGCCGGACCCGGAAGCGGGGGATTTCCTTACACAGCTTAACCCGGACTCCCTTAAGGTGTTGACTGCCTGCAAGGTGGAACCATCCATCGCCCGGGAGACGGATGTAAGATCGTATCAATTTATGCGCCAAGGCTATTTCTGCCCGGACAACCGCGACAGCACGCCGGAGCATCCGGTGTTTAACCGCTGCGTATCCTTAAAAGACAGCTTTAAAAAGAAATAATGTATAATAAGGCTCGCTGCCGTAAAAGCAGCGAGCCTGTTTTTATGTCTGCCCGTATATACCCTGAATGGTAACCTCACCGGAGTTGATGGAGATCAGCTCGCCGTTTTCGCAACGTACAATCAGTTTGCCGTCCGGTGCAATGTCCACCCCCGTGGCGGAGACCGTGGTTTTGTCCTTTGTAAATTGAACTTTGCGGTTCAGGGAAACACAGAGCGTTTTATAATCGGCAAGGGTTGATTCCGGATTTGAAGAATACTCATTCAAAACACTTTCAAATTCACGCAGAATTTTCTGAAGCAACGGTATACGGTCAACTGGATGGTTACATTCAATACGCAAGGAGGTTGCCTTTACAGACAGCTCGTCAGAGAAACTCTCAATATTTACGTTGACACCGATGCCAACAACGACATATTCAATCCGATCTACCTCTGCAGCCATTTCAGTCAGGATGCCACAGACCTTTTTGCTCCCGATCACGACATCGTTCGGCCATTTTATCATAGCTGCGGCATTTGTCTGACTTCGAATTGCGCGGCAGACGGCAAGTCCGGCAAACAAAGTAATATTTGTTACCTGTAAAGGCAATTGGCTTGACCGTAAAAAAACCGAAAACCAGAGCCCTGTTCCTGCAGGTGAATTCCAGGTGCGCCCAAGGCGGCCTTTGCCGCCGTCCTGCTGTTCCGCAATAAACAGGCTGCCGTCTGGCGCGCCGGTCAGTGCCTGCCTTTTTGCCTCTTCATTTGTGGAGTCAATCTTGTCATAGCAGAAAACTTTCTTAGCCAATGATTTCGTTTTTAAGCCGGAGAGAATTAACTCCGGCTTTAGTATATCAGGAGAGGATACCAGTCTGTAGCCGCGGTTTGTCATAGACTCAATTTCATAACCGCAGTTTCTCAGCGTATTTATATTTTTCCAGATTGCAGTACGCGAAACCAGCAACTGTTCACTGAGTTCCTCCCCGGAAACATATTGGTTGTGCTCTTGCAGGTATTTTAGTATTTCATCCTTTGTGGACATACAATCACGCCTTTTATTCAGTATCATGATTAAATTATAACCTTTTTTATAGTGCGCAGGCAAGCAAATACCAAAAATATATTGTAGGTTATGCTGTTTTAGTGATATACTATAACATATATGTTCTAAAGAGTGTTATTTGAGAAAGCGGGGTGCTTAACATGGATGTCAGGCCGGGCGATATTTTACAAATGAAGAAAGCGCATCCTTGCGGGAGTAAAACCTTTCTTGTTCTGCGTTCCGGAATGGATTTTAAAATTCGCTGCACTTCCTGCGGGCATGAGATTATGGTCCCAAGACTGAAATGCGAAAAAAACATAAAAAAGATCATCAGGGAAGAACCGCAGCATGAATTGTAGCTCCTTTATTTTTTATAAACATTAATAAAGGAGAAAAATGATGTTTGAAAACTTGGAAGTGTTCGAAAAGCGCTATGAGGAACTGAACCAGAAGCTGTATGACCCTTCGGTTTTATCCAACCAGACCCTGTATACCGAATTGATGAAAGAGCACAAGAATATTGCCCCGATTGTTGAAAAATACAGGGAATACCGGCAGGCTGTCCGCTCCATGTCCGACGCAAGGGAACTTTTGGACGACGGCGGCCTTGACAAAGACTTAAAAGAGATGGCTGATGAGGAGATTCAGACCGCAAAAGCCGATATTGAGCGAACCTCTGAAGAACTAAAAATCCTGCTTTTGCCGCGGGATCCAAATGACGACCGGAATGTTATTGTTGAAATCCGGGGCGGTGCCGGCGGCGATGAAGCCGCTCTGTTTTCCGCCGTCCTTTTCCGCATGTACAGTATGTATGCGGAGGCAAAGGGCTGGAAAACGGAGATTTTGAATGCGAATGAAACGGAGCTGGGCGGCTTCAAGGAAATCAGCTTTATGATAACCGGCGACGGGGCGTATTCCCGCCTGAAATATGAAAGCGGCGTTCACCGCGTACAGCGCGTGCCGGAAACCGAGACGCAGGGAAGAGTGCACACCTCGGCCGCCACGGTCGCGGTTCTGCCGGAGGCCGATGAGGTGGAGCTTGAGATCAATCCGAAGGACCTGCAGATCGACACGTACCGTTCCAGCGGGGCGGGCGGACAGCACATCAATAAAACCTCGTCCGCCATCCGCATAACGCATCTGCCTACCGGTACGGTGGTGGAATGTCAGGATGAGCGGAGCCAGTATAAAAACAAGGACAAAGCGATGAAAGTCCTGCGTTCCAGACTGCTTCAGGCGAAGCAGCAGGAGCATGATGAGGCAATTGCCTCTGAACGCAGGTCACAGGTCGGAACCGGAGACCGCTCGGAGCGGATACGCACCTACAATTACCCGCAGGGGCGGATGACGGACCACCGCATCGGTCTGACGATTTATCGGCTTGACGATATTTTAAATGGAAGCCTTGACGAGATTATAGACGCTTTGATTACGGCGGACAGAGCCGCGAAGCTTCAAAATACCATTGACAACCAGTCGGAAGAGAGAGAATAAAGAATGCAAACCCTAAGGCTAAACGCAAATAATGAAGAAGATATCCGGACCGCCGCCCGAATCCTGAGGGACGGCGGCCTGGTCGGCATACCGACGGAAACGGTTTACGGCTTGGCCGCCAACGCGCTGGACGGCAAAGCTGTCGCGGGAATTTTTGCCGCGAAGGGCAGGCCGATGGATAACCCTTTGATTGTACATATTTCAGATTTTGACCAGATTTACCAGCTGGTTCGGGAAGTGACGCCCGAAGCCGAAAAACTGGCCGAAGCGTTCTGGCCCGGTCCGATGACGATGATCCTGCCGAAGTCGGATAAAATTCCGGACGAGGTGAGCGCGGGGCTCGGCACGGTTGCAATCCGCTTCCCGTCCCACCCGGCTGCCAAAGCGCTGATCGATGCCGCCGGGGTTCCGCTCGCCGCGCCTTCCGCCAATCTTTCCGGCCATCCCAGTCCTACGACGGCGGAGCACGTCCTGAATGATCTGGACGGGAAAATAGGTGCGGTCGTCGACGGCGGCCCCTGCGGGGTTGGGGTTGAATCAACCGTTATCACGCTTGCTTCCAGACCTCCGCGCCTTTTAAGGCCGGGCGGCATTACCTTGGAGCAGCTCCGCGGGGTCCTCGGCACGGTGGAAATGGACAGCGCGGTGTTAAATCCGCTGAAAGAAGGGGTTCGCGTTTCTTCCCCCGGTATGAAGTATAAGCATTATTCACCGAAAGCGAACGTAATTATTATCGACGGAAGTTTTGACGCATATAAAAATTATGTGAACGGTCACCGCGGGGATGGTGTTGCCGCGCTCTGTTACAGCGGGGAAACCGAGGCGCTGACGGTTCCGACCGTTTGTTACGGCGGGGAGGATAATTACAGCGAGCAGGCCCGCGGGCTTTTTGACGCTTTGCGCCGGCTGGACGAAATTCACGCCAAAACCGTTTATGCGCGCTGTCCGGAACCGAAGGGTGTGGGTTTGGCTGTTTATAACCGCCTGATCCGCGCGGCTGGATTTGAGGTGCTTCGTCTTGACTGATCTGGTAATCGGTCTTACGGGTCCGACCGGCGCCGGTAAATCAACCGTGGCTGCCGCATTCAGGGAAGCAGGCTGCCTTATCATAGACGCCGATCAAATTGCCCGCCGGACCATAGCGGACGAAAAATGTCTGGCGGCTTTAAAAAAAGAATTTGGGAATGATATTGTGGGGCAGGACAGCAGCCTGAACCGGGGTCTGCTGGCGCAGCGCGCTTTTGCGGACAAAAAAAAAGAGCAGAGGCTGAATGCGATTACCCATCCGCTGATTAAAGAAGAAATTGTACGTAAAATCGCTGAATATCGGAAAAAAGATGTGAAAGCGGTTGTTCTGGACGCTCCTCTCCTTTTTGAGAGCGGGGCCGATTCGCTCTGTACCGTTTCCGTGGCCGTCACCGCCCCGGCGGAGGTACGGCTGTACCGCATTGTAAACCGCGATTCCATTTCCCCCGAGCTTGCCAGGGCGCGCATGGGCACGCAGCAGGAAAGTGAATATTACAACAGCCGCGCACAGTATCTGCTTGAAGGGACCATGAGCGCCGGGGATATCCAGACGAAAGTGAATCAGCTGTTAGAGCAGATCATCGGAGATTATGCATGAAAATATTTAAGAAAATACTGATTGCCTGTGCGGCCGCGGCAATTCTGCTGCTGGGATATTTCGCTCTGAGCCGCGGGTATGATTTTTTTATGAAAAAAGCGTACCCGCTTCAATATACGGATATCGTGGCGAAAGAGGCGACGGCGAACGGGCTTGATCCCGCGCTGGTCTATTCCGTTATCAAGGCGGAGAGCAATTTTGATCCGAACGCCCGGTCCCATGCCGGCGCCGTCGGATTGATGCAGATGACGCCGGATACTTTTGAATGGGTGCAGACCAAATTGAAGAGCGATACAAAATATACGGAACAGGATCTATATACGCCGGAGGTCAATATCCGCTACGGATGTAAACTCCTGTCCATGCTGCTTGAAAAGTACAGCCGGAAAGCTACCGCGTTGAGCGCGTACAATGCGGGAATCGGTACTGTGAACGCGTGGCTGAAAAATCCGAATATTTCTAAAGACGGCGCCGTGCTTGACAATATTCCATACGAGGAAACCAAAAAATATGTCGACGCTGTTTTAAAGAATTATGATAACTACAGCAAACTATATCAATTTAACAGCAAAGGAGAAAATATCGATGGCTAAAAAATTTGACAAGGACGAGTTGAAAAAGCTTACGGAAGAGCTTTTGGTCAACAGGAGAAACGGCTTTTTTCAGATGGAGGATGAAACCGTAAAAAAAGCCGATGAATTTTGTGAGGACTACAAAGCGTTTTTAAACTTATCAAAGACGGAACGCGAAGTGGTTGTCTACGCCTTAAAGGCGGCTGAAAAGGCTGGTTTTGTGCCCTTTGACCCTGAAAAAAAATATAAAGCAGGCGATAAGGTTTATTATAACAACCGGGGAAAAGCGCTTATCCTTGCGGTAATCGGCCGGAATGGCTGTAAAAACGGCGTTCGTATCGCCGCAGCTCATATTGATTCGCCCAGACTGGATTTAAAACCTCATCCGCTTTATGAGAAAGACGATATGGCGTTCTTTAAATCCCATTATTACGGCGGAATCAAAAAATATCAGTGGACGGCAATTCCGCTTGCAATGCATGGGCTTGTGGTGCGGAAAGACGGTGTTTCTGTTGAAATCCGCATTGGCGAAGAAGAAGGGGAGCCCCAGTTCTGTGTGACGGATTTACTGCCGCATCTCAGCTCCGAGCAGATGGAAAAAAAGCTCTCCAAAGCCATTGAAGCCGAAAATCTGAACATCGTTTTCGGCAGCCGTCCTGTAAGGGCCGACGAGGGAGAAAATTTGGTGAAACTCAACGTCATGAGGCTCATTCATGAAAAATACGGCATGACCGAGGAAGACTTTGTATCTGCGGACATTGAATTTGTACCGGCGTTCAAAGCGGTTGACGTCGGTTTTGACCGCAGCATGATCGGCGCTTACGGTCATGACGACAGAGTATGCGCTTATCCGGCTCTGCTGGCCGCGCTGCATACAGAAACACCTGAAAACACTATTCTCACCGTTCTGGCTGACAAGGAAGAAATCGGCAGCGACGGAAACACCGGTCTCAACTCCCAGTTTATGCGTTATTTTATTTCGGATATGGCGCAGGCGGAGGGCCTGGAGTCCCGGCATGTGTTAAGTAAATCAAAGTGTCTTTCCACCGATGTCACGGCCGCGTTTGACCCGAACTACGCCGACGTGTATGAGCCGAACAATTCCTGCTATATCAACAACGGTGTAGGTATGGCCAAGTATACCGGTTCCAGAGGGAAGAATGGTTCCAGTGAGGCAACCGCAGAGCTTGTTTCTGAAATCAGGAATATTTTTGATAAAAATAACGTGCTGTGGCAAATCGGCGAAATGGGCAGGGTGGACGCCGGCGGCGGCGGAACCGTGGCGCTGTATATCGCGAATCTGAATGTTGACGTTCTGGACGTCGGCGTTCCTGTCCTTTCCATGCATTCGCCGTTCGAGGTTGTCTCCAAACTGGATGTTTATATGACCTATAAGGGAATTAAGGCGTTTTACGAAGCAAAGTAACAGCGGGAAGTGCAAAAAGAATCCGGCATCGTGTTTGAAGCATCGATGCCGGATTCTTTTTATGCAGGATACCGATTCCTTATATTGGAATTCAGATTGCGCATTTCTCAATTCCGCTGAACACGATGCCGCGGGACGCGTCAAGAGTGACCGTCGTGCCGCTTTTCAATATCTGGACCGCGTTTTCCGCCGCAACAATCACTGGCTTGTCAAGCGTCAGCCCGACAATAGCCGCGTGGGAGTTCATTCCGCCGAATTCGGTGATGATGCCAGCCGCGCTTTTAATGATGCGGAGAATCTTATTGCTGGTCTGCGGGATTACGAGAATGTCGCCGTCCTTACAATTTTTCAGGGCCTCGTCCTCATCGGCGCAAACGCACAGATTTCCGCAGACGGCGCCTTTGGTAACGCCGATGCCGGACACCAGCACGTCGCCGACAAGCTGAACCTTCAGAAGGTTGGTGGTGCCGGAAACGCCAAGCGGCACGCCGGCGGTAATGACCACCAGGTCGCCGTTTTTGACAAGGCCGTCCCTGCGGGCAACATCCACAACATGGTCGAACAGCTCGTCGGTGTTGTTTTTCTCATCCACCATAATCGGTACGACTCCCCAGGAAAGATTCATCTGGCGCCGGACGGTCGGGTCTGTGGTGCCGCTGATAATCGGGCATTCCGGGCGGTATTTGGAAATCATACGGGCCGTTCTGCCGGACTTTGTCACGGTCATAATCGCGACCGCGCCGAGGTCCTGCGCAGTCGTGCAGGTCGCGTGGGAAATGGCGGAGGTGACATTGGGCTGTTCGGTGAAATCGCGCTTTTCAAAACGGCCCTTATAATCAATATCCTGTTCCGTGCGCTCCGCGATGGTCGCCATGGTTTTCAGCGCGGCAATCGGGTAGCTGCCGGCGGCGGTTTCACCGGAAAGCATGATAGCGCTGGTTCCGTCGTAAATGGCGTTTGCCACGTCCGTCGCCTCCGCGCGCGTCGGGCGCGGATTCTTAATCATGGAATCCAGCATCTGTGTCGCCGTAATCACCTGCAGACCGGCATTGTATGCCTTTTTGATCAGCTTTTTCTGAATGACGGGAATCTCCTGAAGCGGAATTTCCACGCCGAGGTCTCCTCTTGCAACCATGATGCCGTCCGACACACGGATGATATCGTCAATATTTTCCACGCCGTCCGAATTCTCAATTTTTGCAATAATACGGATTTTATGGCAGTTGTGCCTTTCAAGTTCCGTTCTCAGGTCAATGATGTCTTTCGCGCTGCGCGTAAACGATGCGGCGATAAAATCGAAATCCTCCCGTACTGCAAAAGCAATGTCATCTTTGTCTTTCTCACTAATAAAGGGAAGCGAAAGCTTGATGCCGGGCACATTGATTCCTTTATGGGCGGAGATGGTCCCGCCGTTGACAATCGTACAGTGAATATCGGTTTCCGTGCAGGACTGTACTTTCTGTTCAATCAGGCCGTCGTCAATCAGGATTCTCGCTCCGGCGGCAACCTCCAGCGGAAGGCGCGGAAAAGTGACGGACGCGATCGTTTCGTCGCCGACAATGTCCCTGCTGGTCAGTGTAAAGCTGTCCCCGGCCTTCAGCGTGATTTTGGGCTGATTAAAGTCCCTTACACGAATCTCGGGCCCTTTGGTGTCAAGCAGGAGCGCAACCGGAAGATTGAGTTCGCCGCGAAGCTTTTTCACAGCGTCCGCGCGCACTTTTTGTTCTGCGGAGGTTTGATGTGAAAAGTTCAGGCGGGCAACATCCATACCGGCGAGCATCAGCTGCCGCAGAATATCATTATTATCTGTCGCAGGGCCGAGAGTACATATAATCTTTGTTTTTCTCATGTTTTAAGACTCCAATCCTTACGTAAAAATATAAAATTAAATCTTTACCCATTTTATATGATATTACACCTTCGAAAATAAATCAAACGAATTGAGAGATATTGTATAGAAGACTGAAATTGAGAAAGCGGTTGAAATTATTTGATTTAAGTTATACAATTATGGTCGTAGTTATTCTGCAAATCACAGGGGAGATTATTTTTGCCATTCCGTTATGGAAGGGCGATACAATAGAGGCAATCCAAAATACGGACAATGCGAAAGGAGGCGGCTCATTGCGCAGACGCGGAGAAAAGATCGTACAAAGCCGTGCAGGCTGGCATAAGGCCGATCAGGTAAGAAAAATTAAAATTGTTATGACAGTCATCGCGGTCATTCTTTGTTTTTCCATCGCAGCGGGGGCAATTCTGGTGTGGATGCAGCTCCAAAATCCGTTCAGCAAGCCGCCGGCCGGCTCGGTTTCCAGTTCCGGAGCCCCGGTTTCCTCCGAAGACGGAACGCTGCCTGTTTATGACGATTCCTATAATTTGGTTGTGGTAAACGCTTCTTCTCCGATCAAGTCCAGTTTCAGCATTCAGTCAGGCCAGTTCGAAGGGGTGACCGTCGATGCCCGAATCATTCCGGCTTTAAAGAAAATGACGGATGATGCAAAGTCCGCGGGATGCGGCTTAAAAGTGACACAGGGGTATGTGGACGCGAAAGAGCAGGACAGGCTTTTTTCCGCCGCCGTGCAGAGCCTGATGAAAAATCAGGGCTACACGCAGGTAAGGGCGGAAAATCAGGTGCAGAACACAATCGGGCGCGGGGGATATAATGAGAACCAGACCGGCATGGCGGTTGAGTTTTCAGCGGAAGGCGAGGCCGCGAATACCGATTTTTCAACAACCCAGCAATATAAGTGGCTTTTAAAGAACAGTGTGCAGTATGGTTTTGTGCTTCGCTATCCGGATGCGAAAACCGCCGTAACCGGGGTCTCGTTCAATCCGCGTCATTTCCGGTATGTGGGCGGCGGCAATGCGGTCAAGATGAGGGAGTACTCCATGAGCCTTGAAGAGTATGCGGCGTATATCAGGCAGCAGACTCCGAAATAAAACCAGAAATATTCCTTATTTATGATATTTTGCTTGCAATTTGGGAATCTGTATGGTAAAATTCAAATGTTAAGTTGCAGTTTGGCTGAAAGAGGTGACAGGAATGAAGGAAAATATACATCCAAAGTATAAAGAGACAACAATCACATGTGCATGCGGAAATGTTATAAACACGAAGTCCACGAAGGAAAACATCCGCGTTGAAATATGCTCCAAGTGCCACCCGTTCTTTACAGGTAAGCAAAAGCTTGTTGATACAAGTGGACGTGTTGATATGTTTAAGAAGCGTTACGGTATGGGCAAGTAATTGACTTTTTTGTTCTCTTGGATTAGCTTAGGCGGCGCAGGCTTTCTGCGCCGCTTATTTTTTGTGGGGGATTGCCCGTGGTTACGTATCAGACGGTTGAAAAAGAAGCCATCGCGGAGTTTACGGAGAAGCGTTCGCGCTTTATCGGCTGCGCAAAGCCTGTTAAAACCGAGGAAGAAGCGGTTGCCTTTATCAATTCTGTAAAATCTAAAAATTGGAATGCCACCCATAATGTTTACGCGTACTCGATCCGCGAGGGTCAGGTCAAACGGTATTCGGATGACGGAGAGCCGCAGGGCACGGCGGGAATCCCGGTGCTGGACGTGCTTGTAAAATCCGGCGTCGTCGATACGGCTGTCGTGGTCACGCGGTATTTCGGCGGAATCCTGCTTGGTGCCGGCGGTCTGGTGCGGGCCTATTCCCACGGGGCGTCCATTGCGCTGGAACAGGCCGGCGTTATCACGATGAGGACCTGCCTGATGGCCGAGGTTTGCTGTGATTACAGTCAGTACGGCAGGCTGAGCGTGTTGATTCCGGAAAGCGGCGGGACGGTGGATCATGCGGATTTTACCGATTGTGTAAAAATATCCTTTCATATGAGCGATGAAGATATGCATGCCTTTGAACAAAAACTGGCCGACGCCACCAGCGGTCAGAGCAAGGCGGAGATCACCGGGGAAAAGTTTTTTAAATTTTTATAGGATTTGAAGGGATTTTGTATAATCCTGCGTATATCTATATGAAGCACACAGACAGGCGGTGATGTTATGACGGTCAGTGAACGTACACAGAGCATAGAGGAGCAGATACTGTCACCCTATGCCGCATTTTCCAAAAATACACTGGGCAGGGACGTCCCCGAGGAAGAGTGCGATTTGCGCACACCTTATCAGCGGGACAGGGACAGGATTCTTCACTGCAAGTCTTTCCGTCGGCTAAAGCATAAAACGCAGGTTTTTCTTTCTCCGGAAGGTGACCATTACCGTACGCGCCTGACGCATACGCTTGAGGTTTCCCAGATTGCGCGCACTATTGCAAGGGCGCTCCGGCTGAATGAGGATTTGACAGAGGCCATTTCCCTTGGGCATGATTTGGGGCACACTCCGTTCGGGCACGCCGGTGAACGCGCGCTGGACGAGCTTTATCCCGGTGGCTTCCGCCATTATGAGCAAAGCGTGCGGATTGTGGAAAAGCTTGAGAAAAACGGCGCCGGGCTCAATCTGACAAAAGAGGTGCGCGACGGGATTCTGTGCCATACAAAAGGCACGGAGGCCATGACGCTGGAAGGCAGAGTTGTGCGTCTGGCAGACCGGATTGCCTACATAAACCACGATATTGACGATGCCGAACGGGCGGGCGTGCTTCTTGAAAACGATATTCCGCAGGAAGTAACCTCCGTACTGGGCGGGCGGAGGTCGGAACGGATCGACACGCTGGTCCACTCCGTTGCCGAAAACAGCCTTGACGGAACCATCCGTATGAGCCCCACGATTCAGAAGGCCTTTGACCGGCTCTATGATTTTATGTACGAATATGTTTACCTGAATCCCTACGCGAAGGCGGAGGAGAAAAAGGTTCCGAATCTGATCGGTGCGCTGTACGGCTATTTAAAGGTGCCGGAGAATTTCCCGCAGGAGATGAGCCGGATTGCGGAGCGGGACGGCATTGAGTGCGCCGCCTGCGATTACATTGCCGGCATGACGGACCATTTTGCCATTCAGTTGTTTCAGGACATTTATGTGCCAAAATCCTGGAATATCTAATCAATTCAATAAAAATGAGGTGACGATATGCCTTTGCCGGAAGCTTTTATGCAGGAACTGAAAGCGCGCAGCGAATTATCTGAAGTCGTCGCTTCTTATGTCAATCTAAAGCATAGCGGCAGGAATCTGGTTGGACTTTGTCCTTTTCACAATGAAAAGACGCCTTCCTTCAACGTGTATCCTGAAAATGGCTCGTTTTACTGTTTCGGCTGCGGTGCCGGCGGTGACGTTATTACGTTTGTCCGCCGCATTGAAAATCTGGATTACATGGAGGCGGTTCGCTTTCTGGCGCAGCGCGCCGGGCTGCAGGTGCCGGAAAATCAGGTCGACGACGGCATGGCCAGACTGAAAGCGCGCATATTGGAAATCAACCGTGAAACCGCCCGTTTCTATTATTCCGTATTGAATTCGGAACAGGGCGCGGCGGGTATGGACTACCTGAACCGCCGCGCTTTAACACCGGCAACCATCCGTCATTTTGGGCTGGGCTATGCTCCGGCATCCCGCTCTTCGCTGGTTGGATATCTGGAAAAGAAGGGCTTTACGCAAAATGAGATGATTGTAGCCAATGTAGCGTTTAAAAGCAGGTCGGGAAGAGCCGTGGACCGCTTTTTTGCAAGGGTCATGTATCCTATTATCGACCTGAGGGGAAACGTGATTGCTTTCGGCGGCCGTGTCCTGACTGATGAGAAGCCCAAATACCTCAATACGTCGGAAACACCGGTGTTCAACAAAGGCAGCTTTTTGTTTGCGCTGAACTTTGCGAAAAACAGCGGAACCGAGCAATTGATTCTGTGCGAGGGCTACATGGACGTGATTTCCATGCATCAGGCGGGCTTCACCAACGCGGTAGCCACGCTCGGCACAGCCCTGACGCCAGCCCAGGCGCGTCTGATGGCGCGTTACGCTAAGGAAGTTGTTGTTTCCTACGATTCGGACGAAGCGGGGCAAAAGGCAACGGCCCGCGCGATACCGATTCTGCGTGAAGCGGGGCTTCTTGTGAAAGTGCTTACGATTGCCGGCGGGAAGGACCCGGATGAATACATAAGGGCAAACGGCCAGAATGGCCGTGTAAAATTTAAACAGTTGATTGACGCTTGCGGAAACGACGTAGAATACCGGCTGCAGAAAATCAGACAGGGCTGCAATATTCAAAACGCGCAGGGCAGGGTGGATTATCTGACAGGCGCTTCCATGGTTCTCGCAACCTTGGAAAATCGCATTGAGCAGGAGGTTTACGCCGGAAAGCTCGCCGAAGAAATCGGAATCGAACGCACCGCAATCATGCAGCAGGTGGAGAAAAACCGTTCAAAATTGAAAAAAAATCAGCAACAGAAGGAATTCAAGGCCTTTCAGCAGCAGTCGGCGGGTGTGCGCGACAGCATCAATCCCGAAAAAGTGCAGCATCTCAGGGCTGCAAGCGCGGAAGAAGCGCTGATTGCGTATATTGTTCAATACCCTGAGAACGCTATAGCAATAGAACGGCATTTACCTTCTGAAAAATTTGCAACAACGTTTAACCGCCGTGTATATCGGACAATAATGGATAGAATTAGGAATGCAAAGGCAGTAAGCCTTACAGATATAGCGGAAGAGTTCTCTGTAGAGGAGATTTCTTCCATCGCAAAAATTTTTGCAAAATTTCACGGTGTTTCCGTTACCACGCGGGATGCAGAGGAATATATCAGTGTTATTCAGCAGGAATATGAAAAAAAGAGCGTAGAAAACATCAATTCAGCGGAGCCGCAGGAAATACAGGATTACCTGCAAAAGCTGAGGTCACAGAAGAAATAGGGGGACTGACTATGGGAGCACCGGACAAGAAAACAGTAATCAGGGAATTAATAGAACAGGGGAAGAGCAAAGGACAGCTTTCAACCAAAGAAATTTTAGACGCAATCGGCGAACTGGACTTTGAACCGGAGCAGATAGAGAAATTCTATGATACGCTGGAGGCGCAGGGCGTTGAGATCATCGAGGACTTTGCCGACGTGGCGCTGGACGACATCGATTTCAACACACAGGTCGACGAAAATGAAGATATTGAATCCGCGCTCAGCACAGAGGGAATTGCAATCGACGACCCTGTTAAGGTTTACCTGAAAGAAATCGGCCGTGTTCCCCTTCTTACTCCGGAGGAGGAAATCGACCTTGCAATCCGCATTTCCGACGGAGACGAAGCTGCAAAAAAACGCCTTTCGGAAGCAAACCTCCGTCTGGTCGTCAGTATCGCGAAGCGTTATCTGGGGCGCGGCATGCAGTTTTTGGATCTGATTCAGGAGGGCAACCTCGGCCTGATTAAGGCGGTTGAAAAATTTGATTACTCCAAGGGATTTAAATTTTCCACTTATGCCACATGGTGGATTCGTCAGGCGATTACCCGCGCCATTGCCGATCAGGCCAGAACAATCCGCATTCCTGTCCACATGGTGGAAACAATTAATAAGGTGAAAAAGGTTTCCAGCCAGCTTCTGCATACCAACGGCCATGAGCCGACCGCCGACGAGATTTCAGCGGAGTTGGACATGCCCGTTGACAAGGTGCGTGAAATCATGCGCGTTGCGCAGGAGCCCGTTTCCCTGGAAACGCCGATCGGTGAGGAAGAGGACAGCCATCTGGGCGATTTTATTCCGGATGACGACGCTCCCGCGCCGGCGGACGCCGCTTCCCATACGCTTCTAAAGGAACAGCTTGCCGACGTACTCGATACGCTGACTCCCAGAGAGGAAAAAGTGCTCCGCCTGCGTTTCGGCCTGGAGGACGGGCGGTCGCGCACTCTGGAGGAGGTCGGAAAAGAATTCAATGTTACAAGGGAGCGCATCAGACAGATTGAAGCGAAGGCACTGCGCAAGCTGCGCCATCCAAGCCGCAGCAAAAAGCTGAAAGATTTTCTGGATTAGGGGCTGACTTACATGGTCATGACACTGGAAGCCGACTATGCTGTCAGAATTGTCGAAATGCTGGCAGTCTCAAATAAAAAAATAGATGCAAGGTCCATTTCCGATCAGGCGCATGTACCTTTGCGGTTTGCGCTGAAAATTCTGAGAAAACTGGTGGCGGGCGGCCTGATTGTGTCCTACAAGGGTGCGCACGGAGGATATATGCTGGCGCGCGAACCGGCAAAGATCACATTGCGGGAAGTAATCGAATCGGTGGAAGGCCCGTATATGATCAGCCGGTGCCAGCAGGACGAATATGCCTGCACACACAACAACTTCTGCCGCTTCCATCAGATTTACGACGAAATTTCTTCCGTTGTGCGGACGAAACTGGAATCCTATACATTTGATTCCCTTACACATGCCGGCGTAACAGAAAAAAAAGAGAAAAAATGAACATAAAAAATCCGGCGGCTGTTTAACCGTCGGATTTTTACAATTTAATTAAAAATTTGTAAAACATAACTTGACAAACACAATATATTGTAATAAAATAATATACTGCATCATCATGGAAACATATACTCATGTCTATCTTGATATATAATATCACAATAATTTGAAAAAGGCAAGAGGATATCACAAAAGCTTATAAAAGCAATGATGGATGCAGCTTATTTTTGTGCTTAATTTATGCCGTGGATGGTAAATATATGAATGGAGTGATTGAGCCAATGGTGAATGTCAAACCGGTGCAAGTAGGCAAAAATGTTCGCATGAGCTTCGCACGTATTGATGAAGTTTTGGACATGCCAAACCTGATTGAGGTGCAAAAGAATTCCTATCAATGGTTTCTTGACGAGGGCCTTAAAGAGGTTTTCAAGGATGTTTCCGGAATTACTGACTATACTGGCAACCTTGTGCTGGACTTTGTAAATTACAAACTGGACGACGATAAACCAAATTACAGCGTGGAAGAGTGCAAAGAGCGCGACGCTACCTATGCAGCCGCTCTCAGAGTCACCGCCCGCCTGCTCAACAAAGAAAGCGGCGAAATAAAAGAATCCGAAGTTTTTATGGGTGACTTTCCGCTCATGACGGACAGCGGTACTTTTGTTATCAACGGCGCGGAACGCGTGATTGTTTCTCAATTGGTCCGTTCACCCGGCGTTTACTATAAAATGGAATATGACAAGACGGGCAAGGAACTGTTCAGTTCCACCGTCATCCCGAACCGCGGCGCGTGGCTGGAATATGAAAACGATGCCAACGATATCTTTTATGTGCGCATCGACAAGAACAGGAAGATTCCGGTAACCGTGTTCGTCCGTGCGCTCGGCCTTGGAACCGATGAAGAAATCCGCGAGTATTTCGGCGACGACGACCGTATGAATGCCACCATTGAAAAAGATCCCTGCAAAAATACCGAGGAAGCTCTTTTTGAAGTATACAGAAAATTAAGGCCAAGCGAACCGCCGACGATTGAGAGCGCTCAGTCCCATATCAACGGTTTGTTTTTTGATGCCCGTCGGTATGACCTTTCCCGCGTAGGCCGCTATAAATACAATAAAAAGCTGAATCTTACCGGCCGTATTACCGGCCAGAAGCTTNNCCCGCCCCATTGTCAATCCGCTCACCGGCGAACTGATGGCGGAAGCGGGCGAAATTGTCTCCCATGACAAGGCACGGCTCATCGACAATGCCGGCGTATCCATCGCGTTTGTAAATGTAAACGAACGCGAAGTGAAGGTTATTTCAAACGGCATGGTTGACATTAACGGTTTTGTCGGGTTTGACGCAAAAACCGAATGCAATATTAATGAAAGAGTGCGCTTCAGTGTTCTGGCTGAAATTCTCGATTCCTGTTCTTCGGACGAGGAATTAAAAGAGGCCATAAAAGCCAGAGTGGATGAACTGATTCCAAAGCACATTATCATCGACGATATTTTCTCCTCAATCAATTATATGAACTGCCTGGCGATGGGGCTGGGCAATCTTGACGATATTGATCACCTCGGCAACCGCCGTATCCGTTCGGTCGGCGAACTGCTGCAAAATCAGTTCAGAATTGGTTTTTCCCGCTTGGAGCGAGTTATACGTGAAAGAATGACATTGCAGGCACAGGATCTGGAAGTCCTGACACCTCATTCCTTAATTAATATCCGTCCCGTTGTAGCGGCAATCAAGGAATTCTTCGGTTCCTCCCCGCTGTCGCAGTTCATGGATCAGACGAACCCGCTTGCGGAACTGACGCATAAGCGCCGCCTTTCCGCTCTGGGACCCGGCGGTTTGTCAAGAGACCGCGCGGGCTTCGAGGTCCGCGACGTTCACTACAGCCACTACGGCCGCATGTGCCCGATTGAAACACCGGAAGGCCCGAACATCGGACTGATTTCCTATCTGGCAACTTTTGCCAAGATCAATGAATACGGTTTTATTGAAGCGCCCTTCCGCCGCGTGGACAAAAAAACCGGCTGTGTTACCAGCGAAGTTATCTATATGACGGCGGATATTGAAGATGATTATATTGTAGCGCAGGCGAATGAACCTCTTGACGAGCAGGGGCGTTTCCAGCATGCCAAGGTCAATGCCCGCTACCGTGATGAATTCCTTGAAATTGAACGTGAAAAAGCTGATTTTATGGATGTTTCGCCAAGAATGGTTGTTTCCGTTGCGACTGCGATGATTCCGTTCCTTGAAAACGATGACGCCAACCGTGCCCTCATGGGTTCCAACATGCAGCGGCAGGCTGTTCCGCTTTTGAAAACGGAGTCCCCGATTGTCGGCACGGGAATGGAGTACAAGGCCGGCGTTGACTCCGGCGTCTGCATCATTGCCAAACATTCCGGCGTCGTACGCAGCGTGAGCGCGGACGAAATCAGGGTGACCCGTGACGACGGCAATGTTGATGTTTATCATGTTACTAAGTTTATGCGGTCCAATCAGGGAACATGTATCAATCAGGTCCCTGTTGTTGATGTAAACCAAAGGGTGGAGGCCGGTTCTGTCATTGCCGACGGCCCCGCAACCAAGGACGGCGAAATCAGCTTGGGCAAAAACGCACTGATCGGTTTTATGACATGGGAAGGCTACAACTACGAGGACGCTGTTCTGATCAGCGAAAAAATTGTCCGCGATGATGTTTACACCTCCATTCATATAGAAGAATATGAAATTGAATCCAGAGACACGAAGCTTGGGCCGGAGGAAATCACAAGGGATATTCCCAACGTGAACGAAGACCTGCTCCATGATCTGGACGAAAACGGCATTATCCGCGTCGGCGCGGAAGTACGTGCCGGCGACATTCTTGTCGGCAAGGTCACGCCGAAGGGCGAAACGGAACTGACTGCCGAGGAGCGGCTGCTGCGCGCCATCTTCGGTGAAAA
>DENA01000035.1:49793-50342 GCA_002359465.1 Ruminococcaceae bacterium UBA2656 | reverse complement strand
GTTGTTTCCCGTATCCTTCCGGTGGAGGATATGCCTTTCCTGCCGGACGGCACTCCGCTTGATATTGTTCTGAACCCGTTGGGCGTTCCTTCCCGTATGAATATCGGACAGGTGCTGGAGGTTCATCTGGGCTATGCCGCGAAGGCGCTCGGATGGAAAATTATGACGCCGGTATTCGACGCGGCGCATGAAGACGATATTGTCGAATGCTTTAAGAAGGCCGGTATCAGCGAAGACGGAAAAACCATTCTGAAGGACGGCCGTACCGGCGAGTACTTTGACAATCCGGTTACCGTGGGCATTATGTACTACCTCAAGCTGCATCATCTGGTTGACGATAAAATCCACGCGCGTTCCACCGGCCCCTATTCACTGGTTACGCAGCAGCCTCTGGGCGGAAAAGCTCAGTTCGGCGGCCAGCGTTTCGGCGAAATGGAAGTTTGGGCTCTGGAAGCTTACGGCGCGGCTTATACCCTTCAGGAAATTCTTACGGTCAAGTCCGACGATGTCGTGGGCCGTGTAAAGACTTACGAAGCGATTGTCAAGGGC
>DENA01000035.1:43098-49772 GCA_002359465.1 Ruminococcaceae bacterium UBA2656 | reverse complement strand
GGCCTTGATGTGAAGGTGCTGAACCAGAACAATGAAGAAATTGACCTGAAGCAGAACTTTGACGACGATGACGATATCGGCTTCAATCCTTCCGAAGATAATTTTGACGAACCGAATGTTGCCGATGACCTTGAAGGGTACTCGGTGGAAGATTCGGATGACGACGAAAACCTGTTTGACGATGCGGATGATTATATTGAAGATGAAACCAGCGATGACGAAGATGAATTTGATAAGGACGAACCCTTTGACCTTAATTCTGACGGCAGCGACGAAATATAATAGAATGGGGTTGCAATATGGAATTTAATGTTTTTGAATCAATCAAGATCGGACTTGCTTCACCGGAAAAAATCAGAGAATGGTCCCATGGCGAAGTAAAAATCNNAAAAAAACCGGAAACGATCAATTATCGTACCCTGAAGCCCGAACGCGATGGTCTTTTCTGTGAACGTATCTTCGGACCCCAAAAGGACTGGGAATGTCATTGCGGAAAGTACAAGAGAATTCGTTATAAAGGGAAGATCTGCGAACGCTGCGGCGTTGAAGTGACCAGGGCAAAGGTTCGCCGCGAGCGTATGGGCCACATTGAGCTGGCGGCTCCTGTTTCCCATATCTGGTATTTTAAGGGAATCCCGTCCAGAATGGGACTGATCCTTGATATATCCCCCCGCATGCTGGAAAAGGTTCTGTATTTCGCACTGTATATCGTAACGGACCCCGGCAATGTTCGTGAGCTGCAGAAAAAGCAGCTCCTGAATGAAAAAGAGTACCGTGATATGCGCGAAAAGTATGAGGATGATTTTGAGGCCAGCATGGGCGCCGAAGCCATTAAAAAGCTTTTGACGGAAATTGATCTGGACGTTGTTTCCGAGGAATTGAAAAGCGAGCTTGAAACCGCTTCCGGCCAAAAACGCGTCCGTATCTTAAAGCGTCTGGAAGTGATAGAAGCTTTCCGTCTTTCCGGCAACCGCCCGGAATGGATGATTCTGGACGTCGTTCCGGTTATTCCGCCGGATATCCGTCCGATGGTACAGCTCGACGGCGGCCGTTTCGCAACGTCCGACTTAAATGACCTTTACCGCCGTGTGATTAACAGAAATAACCGCCTGAAAAGGCTTTTGGAGCTTGGCGCTCCGGATATTATCGTCCGCAACGAAAAGCGCATGCTGCAGGAAGCGGTTGACGCTCTGATCGACAACGGCCGCCGCGGCCGTCCGGTCACAGGCCCGAACAACAGGCCGCTCAAGTCGCTTTCCGATATGCTGAAAGGTAAGCAGGGACGTTTCCGCCAGAACCTTCTGGGCAAGCGTGTCGACTATTCCGGCCGTTCCGTTATCGTGGTAGGACCTGAGCTGAAAATGTACCAGTGCGGCCTGCCGAAGGAAATGGCGCTGGAACTGTTTAAGCCTTTTGTTATGAAGCGCCTTGTGGAAACCGGCGCCGCCGGAAACATCAAGGCCGCCAGAAAAGCAGTGGAGCGCGCGAAGCCGGAAGTCTGGGACGCGCTTGAAATCGTGATTAAAAACCATCCGGTTCTGCTGAACCGCGCGCCTACTCTCCACAGGCTTGGTATCCAGGCGTTTGAGCCGGTACTGGTTGAAGGCCGTGCGTTAAAGCTGCATCCGCTGGCCTGTACGGCCTACAATGCGGACTTTGACGGCGATCAGATGGCCGTTCATGTGCCGCTGTCCGCCGAGGCGCAGGCCGAGGCCCGCTTCCTGATGCTGGCTGCCGGCAATCTTCTGAAACCCTCCGACGGCCGTCCGGTTACCGTTCCTACACAGGACATGGTTCTGGGTTCCTACTACCTCACATTGGATAAACCCGGTGAACCGGGAGAAGGAAAGGTATTCAGGGATTATAATGAAGCCATTATGGCCTATGATTCCAAGACTGTAGGTCTTCATGCGAAAATCAAAGTCCGCAGAACAATGGAGATCAATGGGGAACAGGTTTCCAAACTGGTCGAAACAACAGTGGGACGCATGATTTTCAACCGGCCGATCCCGCAGGATCTGGGCTATGTTGACCGTTCCAACCCGGATAACCTGTTTAAATTTGAAATTGATTTTCTGGTTGGCAAAAAGCAGCTGGGCGCTATTATTGACAAGTGCATCAAAATGCACGGCACCGCCGAAACGGCAGACGTTCTGGACAGCATTAAAGCGCAGGGTTATAAATATTCCACTTTAAGCGCCATTACGGTCGCTGTCTGCGACGCAACGATCCCGCCTGAGAAAAAGCAGATTATCGATGCTGCAGAACAGCAAATTGATGTTGTCGACACCCAGTTTAAAATGGGTCTGCTGTCAGACAACGAACGCTATAATGCGGTTCTGAAAACCTGGGCGAAAGCAACGGAGGATGTTTCCGTTGCGCTGCAAAAGAATCTGGACCGTTACAACCCGATCTTTATGATGGCGGATTCCGGCGCCCGTGGTTCCATGAGTCAGATCCGTCAGCTGGCCGGTATGCGTGGACTGATTGCCAACACATCCGGTAAGACAATTGAAATTCCCATCAGGGCCAACTACCGTGAAGGCCTGAATATTCTGGAATACTTTATTTCTTCCCGCGGCGCTAGAAAAGGTCTTGCGGATACCGCTCTGAGAACGGCTGACTCCGGTTACCTGACCCGCCGCCTAGTCGATGTTTCGCAGGATGTCATCATTCGTGAGGATGACTGCGGGGCAACCGACGGGCTTGAGGTATACGACATCAGGGAAGGCAAGGAAGCGATTGAGCCTTTGCACGAACGTCTTCTCGGCAGATACCTTGTTGAAGATTTTGTCGACGGGAAAACGGGCGAAGTTCTTATTTCCAAGGATAAACTGATGAATGACCACGACGCGGATGTAATTGTGAAGAGCGGCGTGCAGCATATCAAAATCCGTTCCGTCCTGAACTGCTGCGCAAAGCACGGCGTCTGCAAAAAGTGCTATGGAGCCAACCTGGCAAACGGGCAGACGGTGGCGGTCGGCGAGGCGGTCGGCATTATTGCGGCGCAGTCCATCGGCGAACCGGGCACGCAGCTGACTATGAGAACCTTCCACACCGGCGGCGTCGCCAGCTCGGAGGATATTACACAGGGTCTGCCGCGTGTCGAGGAACTTTTTGAAGGCCGCAAGCCAAAGCATCTTGCCATTATCAGCGAGATCGCGGGTACGGTTTCTTTCGAGGAAATCAAGAAGAACCGCCATGTTGTGGTGACGAATTCCGAAACCGGCGACTCCAAATCCTACCTGATTCCGTACGGCTCCCGCGTGATTGTCACCGACGGTCAGGAAATCAAGGCCGGCACAAGGGTGACCGAGGGTTCCGTCAATCCGCACGATGTCCTCGCGATCAGCGGTACGCATGCTGTTCAGGACTATCTGATTGAGGAAGTTCAGCGCGTTTACCGCATGCAGGGCGTTGATATCAACGACAAGCATATTGAGGTTATTGTCCGCCAGATGATGAAGAAGGTAAAAGTGGAGGATTCCGGAGATACCACCCTTCTGCCGAGTTCCCTTGTGGAGAAGGTTGAGCTGGAAACTGAAAATCAAATCATCCGTGACCGTATCAGGGACGGAGAAACAGATTTGAAAGAGGCTACCGCCTAACCGGTACTGCTCGGTATTACAAAGGCCTCGCTTGCCACCGACTCCTTCCTGTCGGCTGCTTCCTTCCAGGAGACGACGCGTGTCCTGACCGACGCCGCAATCAAAGGCAAGGTTGACCCGCTGCTCGGACTGAAAGAGAACGTCATTATCGGAAAGCTGATTCCCGCCGGAACAGGCATGAAATGCTACAGCGACGTGGAAATTAAGCCCGTGAATCAAGACTTGACAAATGATGCTGTGTAGCGTTATAATAACAAATTGTGATGGTTTGCTAATTGAATGCTTCATTCCTGTTCTGAGGCTTTTTGCTGCAGAACAGGAATAAGTTGTTTAAAGATTATTTTGCTGTTACAGCGGATATACTAATATTCGCTTAACATATAAAATTCATGTGAGGAGGTGTCTTATGCCAACATTTAACCAGTTAGTCCATACGGGCAGAGAAGTTGCTGTGACAAAGGCGAAAGCCCCTGCGCTTTTAAAGGGATGGAATTCAAAGAAACGTGTTTCCATTGATCAGGATTCCCCGCAAAAACGTGGTGTCTGCACAACCGTAAAGACTGCTACACCGAAGAAACCGAATTCAGCGCTTAGAAAAATCGCCAGAGTAAGGCTTTCAAACGGTATTGAAGTCAGTGCCTACATCCCCGGGGTCGGCCATAATCTTCAGGAACACAGTGTCGTGATGATTCGCGGCGGCCGTGTAAAGGATCTGCCTGGCGTGCGTTACCATATTATCCGTGGTACCCTTGATGCTCAAGGTGTTGCACAGCGTATGCAGGCCCGTTCCAAGTATGGCGCAAAGCGGCCGAAGGCAGGCGCGGCGAAAGCTGCGAAAAAGTAAGGTAATTTAAATTGACAGAAACCTAACGGCTGCATGTTTTTTAACATAATGCGGCGGCGTTTTTAATATAGAACGCCTCTGTATTGGCCACGGGAGTTTGTCGCTTTCGAGTACCTATGATATCATTTATGTGAAGGAGGGAAGTAAAGTGCCAAGAAGAGGTAATATCGCAAAACGTGATGTTTTGCCGGACCCACTGTATAATTCGAAACTTGTAACACGTCTTGTTAATAATATTATGGTCGACGGTAAGAAGGGCGTAGCTCAGAAGATCGTATATGGCGCATTTGATATTATCAGCGAGAAAACAGGGAAAGAACCTTTGGAGGTTTTTGAGGCTGCCATGGAAAATGTCATGCCGGCTCTCGAAGTCAAGGCCCGCCGTGTCGGCGGTGCAACGTACCAGGTTCCTATGGAGGTTCGCCCTGAAAGAAGACAAACATTAGGCTTACGTTGGATGACCAACTATTCAAGACTTAGATCTGAAAAGACGATGAAAGAAAGACTTGCCGGTGAAATTCTTGATGCTGTAAATGGTGCTGGCGGCGCTGCCAAGAAGCGTGATGACACGCATAAGATGGCGGAGGCCAATAAGGCATTTGCTCATTACAGATGGTAATCCAACTGTGTTGGACCGTTACCTGAAATAGTGTACAAATCCCAACATTTCAGACTTTAAGGAGGAAACTATGCCAAGGCAGGTATCACTTGAATTAACCCGCAATATCGGTATCATGGCGCACATTGATGCCGGTAAAACAACAACAACCGAACGTATCCTGTATTACACAGGTATTAACCATAAGATTGGCGAAGTGCATGATGGTGCTGCAACCATGGACTGGATGGTGCAGGAGCAGGAAAGAGGTATTACAATTACTTCTGCCGCTACTACCTGCTTTTGGAAAGGCCATAGAATCAACATCATCGACACCCCGGGCCACGTTGACTTTACCGTTGAAGTTGAGCGTTCACTGCGCGTACTCGACGGTTCGGTAACAGTCTTCTGCGCCAAGGGCGGTGTTGAGCCGCAGTCAGAGACAGTTTGGCGTCAGGCTGAGGAATATCATGTCCCTCGTATGGCTTATGTAAACAAAATGGACATCATGGGTGCAGATTTTTATCGTGTTGTCCAAATGATGAAAGATCGTCTGAAGTGCAATGCTGTACCCATTCAGCTTCCCATCGGCAGCGAAGATTCCTTTAAGGGGATTATCGACCTTGTTGACATGAAGGCTGATGTTTACTATGACGATATGGGCAAGGACATGAAAGTTGAGGATATCCCTGAGGATATGCTCGAACTTGCCAACCAGTACCACACTGAATTAATTGAACATGTTGCGGAGCAGGACGATGCTCTGATGGAGAAGTACCTGAACGGGGAGCCGCTTACTAGGGAAGAAATTGTATCGACAATCCGTAAATCCACGATTGCCAACAATATGGTTCCTGTTACCTGTGGTACTTCATACAGAAACAAAGGTGTTCAAAAACTTCTCGACGCGATTGTGGCTTATATGCCGGCGCCAACAGATGTTCCTGCTATTAGGGGTACAAATCCGGAAACCGGCGAGGAACAGGATTGCCACGCTTCCGATGACGAACCTTTTGCCGCTCTCGCGTTTAAGATTGCCACAGACCCGTTTGTCGGCAAGCTGTGCTTCTTCCGCGTTTATTCCGGTTCTCTTCAGGCAGGTGCAAGTGTATACAATTCAACCAAAGACAACAATGAGCGCATTGGCCGTATCCTTCAGATGCACGCCAATCACCGCCAGGATATTGACGTTGTTTATGCCGGTGATATTGCGGCTGCGGTTGGCCTTAAAAACACCACAACAGGTGATACACTCTGTGACGAAAAGCATCCTATTATTCTTGAATCCATGGAGTTCCCGGATCCGGTTATCGAAGTCGCTATTGAGCCGAAGACGAAAGCCGGACAGGAAAAAATGGGTATCGCTCTTGCAAAGCTTGCAGAAGAAGACCCTACTTTTAAGGCGTATACCAACACGGAAACGGGTCAGACCATCATCGCAGGAATGGGCGAGCTTCACCTTGAGATCATCGTTGACAGACTGCTGCGTGAGTTCCATGTGGAAGCCAATGTCGGCAAGCCGCAGGTATCCTATAAAGAAACCATCCGCGGAAAAGCGGACGTTGACACGAAATATGCACGTCAGTCCGGCGGCCGCGGCCAGTATGGTCATGTAAAAATCAGG
>DENA01000035.1:42418-42963 GCA_002359465.1 Ruminococcaceae bacterium UBA2656 | reverse complement strand
GGTTGACTCCTCCGAAATGGCATTTAAGATTGCCGGTTCCATGGCCTTCAAAGAAGCTATGAGAAAGGCAGACCCGGTCATTCTGGAACCGATTATGAGGGTTACCGTTACTGTCCCTGAAGAGTACATGGGCGATATTATCGGCGACTTGAATTCCCGCCGTGGTATGATCGAAGGCATGGATGCAATTCCGGGTGCCCAGCAGATCAGGGCTCATGTTCCGCTTTCTGAGATGTTTGGCTACGCTACCGATATGCGTTCCAAAACACAGGGCAGAGGCCAGTATGTTATGGAACCCGCTACTTCTACAGAAGTGCCGAAGTCGGTTTCGGAAAACATCATTTCTTCACGTAACAAAAAGTCTGAATAACTTGTTAAATTATGCTTGATTTTTGTCTATGTTATTGATAAAATGATATGCATAGCTGAATCATTAAAAATTATTATCGTATAAATAAAAAGGAGGAATTCCAATGGCAAAAGCAAAATTCGACAGAACAAAACCCCACGTAAACATTGGCACCATCGGCCACGTTGACCATGGC
>DENA01000035.1:0-42365 GCA_002359465.1 Ruminococcaceae bacterium UBA2656 | reverse complement strand
TGCTCACGTTGACTGCCCAGGCCATGCCGACTATGTCAAGAACATGATCACTGGCGCTGCTCAGATGGACGGTGCAATCCTTGTTGTGTCTGCTGCTGACGGCCCGATGCCTCAGACCAGAGAACATATCCTTCTCGCCCGTCAGGTTGGCGTACCATATATTGTTGTGTTCATGAATAAGGTTGATCAGGTTGATGATCCTGAACTGCTTGACCTTGTTGAAATGGAAGTCCGTGACCTTCTAAATGAGTATGAGTTTCCGGGCGACGACACACCGATCATCCGCGGCTCCGCTCTTGCCGCTCTTGAGTCCAAATCTACGGATACGGATGCTCCCGAGTATAAGTGCATTCATGAGTTGATGGATGCTGTTGACAGCTTCATCCCGACTCCTGAGCGTAAATCCGATCTTCCTTTCCTTATGCCTGTTGAAGACGTTTTCACAATTACCGGCCGCGGCACTGTTGCAACCGGAAGAGTGGAACGCGGTATGGCTAAGGTCGGCGAGGAAGTCGAAATCATCGGTCTGACCGATGAGCGCAGAAAGTCTGTTATCACAGGTCTTGAAATGTTCAAGAAGACTCTTGACTTTGCAGAGGCCGGCGATAATGTCGGTGTTCTTCTCCGTGGTATTCAGAGAAATGACGTTGAACGCGGCCAGGTTCTTGCAAAACCGGGCACCATTCATCCACACACAAAATTCCGTGGCCAGGTTTATGTTCTGACCAAAGATGAAGGCGGCCGTCATACTCCATTCTTCAACAACTATCGTCCTCAGTTCTATTTCAGAACAACAGATGTTACGGGTGTTATTTCCCTGCCGGAAGGCACTGAAATGTGCATGCCTGGCGATAACGTTGAAATGGACGTCGAATTGATTACACCAATCGCTATTGAAGAGGGCCTCCGTTTCGCTATCCGTGAAGGCGGCCACACAGTTGGTTCCGGCGTTGTTATCAAGATCAACGCTCAATAAGCTGTACTTCTGCTATGATAAGACCTTGTCCCCCTGTGGACAAGGTCTTTTTACGTTTCTATTTCTTTTTATCTATTCTGTGTTATAATATAAGTATTCAAATAGATCCATGTCGTATAAAATTATGTTTAGGGGTTTTTGCATGAAAAGCGATCGGAACAATCAATCACGGGTGATTTTTCGGGTGTCCTTAGCGGTGATTTTGGTTGGTGTTTGTGTCACTTCACTGATCTACTTCCTCCAAAACACAAATAATATAAAAGCACAGACTGCTTCCGAAATATCTGTCTCGACTCAGACAGTGTCTTCGGAGGCAGAATCGAAAAACGAAACAAAACCGGCCAAAAAACCGGTTTCCATTACGATTTTGGGTGCCGGAGACGATTTGATTCACGATGTGATTTATAAGCAGGCGCAAAGCCGCGCGGGGGGGAAAGGATATGACTTTTCGCCGGTCTATGCGCGCATAGCGGGGGATATTAAAAACGCGGATATCTCTGTGATTAATCAGGAGACGCCGATTGCGGGAAAAATTGCGGCTCCTTCCGGCTATCCTCGGTTCAATTCACCTACGCAGCTGGGCGACGAGCTGGTTCGCCTGGGATTTGATGTCATCAACCATGCAAATAACCATGTGCTTGACCAAAATGAAAGGGGACTGGCCGCTACACTCGATTACTGGGCGACCAAACCGTCTGCAAAAGTGGTCGGTGCTTATCGGAATGATGAGGATTTGCAAAACATCCGCATCGTTGAAGCAAAGGGGATCAAGACCGCCCATATTGGTATTACGGAAATGACAAACGGTTTATACCTTCCTAAAAATTCCAGTTACAGGCTTATTTATGCAAGCGATACGGCTCTGATAGAGCAGCTCATAAAAAAAGCCAAATCCATGGCGGATGTGGTGGTCATTTCGGTCCACTGGGGAAATGAAAACACTTATACGCTGTCTGATAAGCAAAAAACGCTTGCACAAAATATGGTGGACTGGGGAGCGGATATCATTTTTGGAAATCATCCTCATGTTTTGCAGAAGCTGACGGTTTTGACCCGGAAAGACGGAACGAAATGCCCTGTTATTTTTGCGTTCGGCAATCTTGTCTCCGCTCAGCAGAGCGGGGATAATATGGTCAGCGGCCTTCTGACAGTTACCATGACAAAGGATTTTGCGACTGATAAGGCAACTTTTACGGATATGAAATTTAAACCGATTGTCACGCAATATGGCAAAAGATGTACCAATATTACGATTTATCCTTTGAGCCAATATACAGATGCACTTGCTCAGGCACATGGCGTAAGGCGGTATACGCCCGCTTTCAGTCTGAAATATATCAATGCTATTGTAGATAAAAGCATACCGAAAGAATATCTGCAAAAAGATTGACACATCCTTTGTAAGGTGTTATAATATTATCAATTAAATAGTTGTCTTCGGGGCGGGGTGTAATTCCCCACCGGCGGTAAAGCGGCGTAAGCCGACGAGCCCGCGAGCGAAAGCTGATTTGGTTCAATTCCAAAGCCGACGGTATAGTCCGGATGAAAGAAGATTGCGCGTTTTTGCGTGTACTTTCGTCCCGCAGTTTTTACTGTGGGACTTTTTTTCGTTGGCAGCTAAAAAGGGAGTTTTTAAATGAGGAAGATGAAGTAGCCCGCGCGTTTCCTGCATCATTTCCACCTGCTTTAGTGTCAAAGCAAAAATACTGTTATGAAGAAGATAGGAGAAATCATGAATACGATAACGAACGAAAAAAAAGCGGCAAAATTACTGGATGCAAGAGGAATCGCGCAGATCGGCATCCTGTCTGCGATTGCCGCGGTTCTGATGGTCATTGAAATACCGCTCTGGTTTGCCCCAAGTTTTTATAAGATTGATTTGAGCGAGCTTCCGGTTTTGATCGGCGGTTTTGCAATGGGACCGTTTGCCGGCGTGGTGATTGAGCTGGTAAAGGTTTTGCTGTATCTTTTGATTCATGGAAGTTCAACGGGCGGAGTAGGAGATATTGCGAATTTTATCATCGGCTGTTCTTTTGTCATTCCGAGCACACTGATTTATCGATATCATAAATCAAAAAAGAGCGCACTGATCGGCATGGCTGTCGGCACACTTACTCTGATTGCGGCGGGAAGTTTGCTGAATGCGTTCGTGCTGCTGCCGTTTTACGCCAACGTGTTCCATATGCCGCTGGATGCGCTTGTCGCCATGGGCCATACGGTCAATCCCTCCATTAACGACCTGCCGACCTTTGTCATGCTTGCGGTAGCGCCTTTCAATTTATTAAAGGGATTACTGGTATCCGCTGTTACGATGCTGGTCTATAAGCACGTAAGCCCTATTTTACATAATAAAATGGGCAGAAGATAGAAATTTATTGAAACAATACAGTTTGTTATAGATTGATAGCACGTAATTTGCATATTTTTTATATTTACGATCACTATAATGTATGTTATAATAAATCAATAAAATTTAATATGCCCCTTATCAAGAGTGACGGAGGGAACAGGCCCTATGATGTCCGGCAACCTACAATGTGTAAGGTGCCAATTCCTGCGGTAAAGCCGAAAGATGAGGTAATGATACACGCCGTTCGGATTTTCCGGACGGCATTTTAATTTTTATAATATTTTTGTATTTTAGGAGGATTTATCAATGGCAAGACATTTTTTTACATCCGAATCCGTGACGGAAGGGCATCCGGACAAGCTCTGCGACCAAATTGCCGACGCCGTGCTCGATGAAATTATTGCGCAGGACCCGCAGGCCCACGTCGCCTGTGAGGTGACGGCCACAACAGGCGTCGTTCATGTGATGGGGGAGATTTCGACCGACTGTTATGTGGACATCGCGTCGATTGCAAGACAGGTGGTTAAAGATATCGGTTATGACGACCCGGCCTGCGGTTTTGATGGCAACACCTGCGGCGTCATCACTTCGATTGATATTCAGTCGCCCGATATCGCAATGGGTGTGAACCAGTCCTATGAGGCCAAGCAGGGCGCAACGGATGAAAACGATGCAATCGGCGCGGGCGATCAGGGAATGATGTTCGGCTACGCCTGCGACGAAACACCGGAGCTGATGCCCCTTGCCATTTCGCTGGCGCACAGGCTGTCAAAACGCCTGAGCCAGGTGAGAAAAGACGGTACCCTTTCTTATTTAAGGCCGGACGGCAAGACGCAGGTCACCATTGAATATGTCGGTGACGAACCGGTGCGCGTTGATACCGTTGTCGTTTCCACGCAGCATGACCCTGACGTTACGTTGGAACAGATTAGGAAAGATATTATCGAAAATGTAATTAAAGCGGTTATTCCTGTAAAATGGTTGGATGACAAAACCAAATTTTATGTAAACCCTACCGGCCGTTTTGTGATTGGCGGCCCCGTGGGCGACAGCGGGCTGACCGGAAGAAAGATTATTGTCGATACGTACGGCGGCTACGGCAGGCATGGCGGCGGCGCTTTTTCGGGGAAGGATCCGACAAAGGTGGACCGTTCAGCGGCTTATGCGGCGCGCTATGCGGCCAAGAATGTCGTTGCGGCGGGGCTCGCCAAAAAGTGCGAAATTCAAATTGCCTATGCAATCGGCGTGGCAAGGCCGGTTTCCGTTATGGTGGATACATTCGGCACTTCGGAATACAGCAATGATGAGCTTGCAGCTGCGGTTGAGAAGGTGTTTGACCTCCGTCCAACTGCAATTATCCGCGATTTGAATCTTCGCCGCCCCATTTACCGCTCCATTTCCAATTACGGCCATATGGGCCGCGAGGATCTGCATGTGGCGTGGGAAAAACGCGACAAGGTTGACGCTTTAAAAGCCGCATTGGCAAAATAAGCATAGCATTTAGTCACCTCATCACATAAACTGTGGTGAGGTGACTTTTATGCTTGAGATCCTTCCAAGAATATTTTTTGTTTTACTGGCTATCATTGGTGCTGTTGAAATTGTCAGGAATATTATCTTCTGGATGCTCAGGCCCGCCCGACCGGGTAAGCTTTACCTGATCGTTTCTGTGGAAGGCCATGATGAAAGCGCTGAAATGATGCTGGAAAGCGCGATTGAAAGGCTGAAATGGATTCGGGGAGAAGAAAAAAGACTAATCTGTCTTGACAAGGGAATGGATGAAGAAACAAACGTGGTCTGCCGGATTATTTCCAACCGGAATCCGGGTGTGGAAGTCTGCAAACCGGAAGAACTGCCGGATATTTTAAGTCAATAGATTTGCAAATACATAGCTCATGTATTATACTGAATTTATGAATGATGAAATATGAGGGAGTTCAATGCGGGAAGATAATCTGCTTGAAATGACCGGTTCTGTCGAACAGGTCATTTTTAAAAATGAAAAAAACGGATATGCGATCATAGAAATCAATAACGGGGAAGAGTTGGTTACGGCTGTGGGCACTATGCCGCTGGTCAGCGCCGGCGAAGAAGTACGCGTGGTCGGCAACTGGATTAACAATCCGAATTATGGCACCCAGTTTAAGGCGGAGGGGTTTGAACGCTCAAAACCCTCCACCGCGGCTGCCATGCTCAAATATCTGTCGTCGGGCGCAATCCGCGGCATTGGACCGGGCACCGCCGGAAAGATTGTGGACATGTTCGGCATGAACGCGCTTCAGGTTCTGGAGGAGGAACCACAACGCCTTTGCGCCATCAAGGGCATTACAAAATCGAAAGCACAGAAAATGAGCGATGAGTTCAAAAAAATACACGGCATCAAGGAAATCATGCTTTATCTGAGCAGCTTTGGCATTTCGCCTGAAGAAGCCGTCAGGGTTTGGAAGCTCTACGGTTCCCAGTCCGCCGAGCGTGTGCAGGAGGACCCTTACTGTCTGTGTGAAGACGGGCTGGAAATCGGCTTTGAACGCGCCGACGACATCGCCGCTTCGCTTGAGCGGCCGCAGGACGACAATTGCAGAGTACGTGCGGGAATTCTGCATGTTTTAAAGCACAACATCGGCAACGGGCATACCTGCCTGCCTGCGGACAAGCTTTTGGCCGCGGCGCAGAGGATGCTTGGAATCGATGCAGAGCTCGCGGCGGACACGCTGGAAGCCTTAAAGGCGGAGGCTTCCGTTGCGGCTGTTCAGTTTGAGGGGCGGGAGTACATTTTTACCCCGAAGCTGTACCGCTCCGAGCTGTATTCCGCGGGTAGGCTGAATATGATGCTGCGTTTTCCGGCACAGTCCATCATAGGAATTGACAACTACATTGTCAATATTGAGGAATCTTTCCATATCCGGTACGCCGCCGGACAGAAGCAGGCGATTAAAGAGGCGCTTTCCAAAGGAATGCTGATTCTGACGGGCGGGCCGGGAACAGGAAAAACCACAACGCTCAATGCGATTATTAAAATATTGGAGATGAAAGGGGAAAAGGTTTTTTTAGCCGCCCCGACCGGAAGAGCAGCCAAACGGATGTCCGAGTTAACGGGGCAGGAAGCCAAAACGATTCACCGGTTGCTTCAGGTTGAGTGGGACGCAAATGATATGCCTGTATTTTCCAAAAATGAAAAGAATCTTCTGGAATGTGACGCACTAGTCATCGACGAACTGTCCATGGTGGACAGCAATATTTTTGAAGCTGTATTGCGCGCGCTGCCGCTTGGCTGCCGTCTGATTATGGTCGGTGACTGCGACCAGCTTCCTTCGGTCGGGCCGGGCAATGTGCTTGGGGATCTAATCGCCACCGGACTTCTGCCCGTGGTGCAGCTCGATCAGATTTTCCGCCAGTCCATGCAGAGCCTGATCGTTACCAACGCGCACCGTATTGTAAAAGGGCAAATGCCGGAGCTTTTCGTCAGGAATAGCGACTTTTTCTTTCTGCCGTATGGAAGTCCTGATGAAATCAGCGCAACGGTGGTAGATCTTTGCGCTTCCCGCCTGCCCGCAAGCTATGGCTATTCCTCCCTGACGGATATTCAGGTGCTGTCCCCTGCCAGAAAAGGGGAACTTGGCACTGTAGAGCTGAACAAAAAACTGCAGGCGGTAATTAATCCGCCGGATAAAACAAAGAATGAAATCACCATCAACGGCACCCTGTTCCGGGAAGGCGACAAGGTGATGCAGATTAAAAACGATTACAACCTCGCGTGGGTGAAACCGGACGGAACGGGAGGGGAAGGTGTTTTTAACGGCGATCTTGGCACCCTCTGCGAGATTGACCGCCGGGCTTCTACTATAACGGTGCAGATGGACGACCGCGTTGTACTGTATGAACTGGAAACAGCAGCGGAACTGGAGCTTGCCTATGCGATGACGGTACACAAAAGTCAGGGCAACGAATTTACGGCTGTTGTTATGCCCATGTACCCTGGTGCGCCACAGCTTTCCTACCGGAATTTGCTCTATACGGGGATTACGCGCGCGAAATCCCTTTTGATTTTGGTCGGGTCCCGGAAAGCGGTTCAGCATATGGTTGAGAATAATAAAAAAATGCGCCGCTATTCCGGACTCTATTACTTTCTGACCGGAGGCGCGCAAAATGAGAGTTAAGTTTTTTTCGGTTTTTCTTGACCTGATTTTTCCGCCGAAATGCGTCTTCTGCCATGGAATTGCTTTATCCGGCCGTAAGATCTGTGAAAAATGCGAAAAAGAAATTTTACATACCGTTGCCAAAAAATGTATTTCTATCCCTGATTCCGGTGAAACTATTTTATGTATTGCGCCTTATCCTTACAGCGGAAAGGTCAGAGAATCCATTATCCGGTTTAAATTTTACGGTCAGCGCGAGTTAGCAAATTTCTATGCGGAAGATATGGCCGGACAAATCAGAAAATGTTGTCCGGACGCTCGGTTTGACGCCGTTACATCTGTCCCCATCTCTGCCGAAAGATACAGGAGCAGAGGATATAACCAGTCGGAGCTTCTGGCCAAGTCGGTGGCGCATCTCCTTCGCCTACCGTTCCACGAATATCTGGTGAAGATCAAGGATAACAGGGAACAGCACAAATTAAGCGAAAGAGAACGCCGCGGAAATGTGCAGGGGGTGTACCTGCCGAAAGACGGCGGGCAGCTTTCCGGAAAAAGCATCCTTCTGATTGACGACATTGTTACAACCGGGGCAACGCTTGGGGAATGTACTTCCGTTCTGCTCCAAAGCGGGGCGAAGCAGGTAACGTGTGCGGCGGCCGCACATGTGCTTTAAGTTGAAAAATTCTGTATTTTGTAATATAATTAAGAACGATTATAGATTGGATGTGATTACGTGCTGGGTACTGATATTGCGATAGATCTTGGTACATCGGCCGTCAAGATTTATCTTGACGGAAAAGGGATTATACTTAACGAACCGGCAGTTGTTGCCGTTAACGTAGAAACAGACGAGGTTGTGGCTATCGGCTCTGAAGCTTATAAAATGGTGGGGCGTACATCGGATAAAATTGACGTCTCGCATCCCCTCTGCAACGGCGTAATTTCAAATTTTGATCTTGCGCAGTATCTTATCAGCAACTACCTGAAAAAAATAAGCGGGAGCAAGGTCTTTATGCCCCGTGTTGTGGTCAGTGTACCGTGCCAGATTACGGAAGTTGAAAAGCGCGCGGTGGTAGATGCGATCAGTGCAGCGGGTGTACGCAAAATCTGTCTGATTGAAGAGCCTGTTGCCGCTGCCCTTGGCGCAGGCGTGGATATATCCACGCCGCACGGCACCCTGATTGTCGACATCGGCGGGGGCACGACGGATATGGCGGTGCTTTCCCTGAGCGGCATCGCGATTTCACGTTCAGTCAAGGTTGCCGGCAATGCTTTTGATGAAGCGATTGTCAAATATATCCGCAGGAAATACAATCTGATTATCGGCCAGCATATGGCTGAGGAAGCCAAAATCGCAATTGGCTGCGTCTATCCAAGGAAGGATCTGAGCAGCCATAGGGTAAAAGGCAGAAATGCAATGACCGGCCTGCCGCAGTGGGCGGACATTTCCTGTGACGAAATTCTGGAAGCGCTGATTGAACCTGCCATGCAGATTGTCCGCACCATTCAGGAGATGCTTGAAAAAACGCCCCCGGAGCTCATGGGGGACGTCTATACGGACGGAATCATTTTAACGGGCGGATCGGCACAGCTTTATGGTGTTGACACATTGATTTCCAAAAAGGCAAAAATGCCTGTCAACGTTGCACAGGATTCCCAGATTTGCGTTGCGCTCGGGGCTGGCAAGGCCATTCAGTTTATCGACGATATGCAGAACAAGGGATACGGCATTTTGAATCCGCTCAGTGCTGCTTACTAATAGAAAAAGCATTGTTGTCACAATATACAATAATGCTTTTTTCCTTGTAATACGAAAATAGCTGCCACTGTAAAAATACAGCGGCAGCCACTATTATCAACAGAGTTTTATTTGCTCATCATATAGTTGATGAACATCAATTCATCTTCCGGGTTTTCTACGCTTAATTCAGCTGAGACAGTCGAATTTTTCGCACTTTCCAAAAGCGCTCTTACACCATATAATTGGCAGAGCTTACTCTTCAGATTCAGGGTATTGCCGTCTTCTGTAATCAGGTAGACGTTTCCCTTTGCCTTGTCCAAAAGCCCGATCAGTTTTACTACATCAATGTCATACAGTTTCATATTTTTAACCTCCTAAATGTTGGAATTATACTTCTAAACAAATTATAACATGTACTTGTGGCAAATACAATAACCTGCAAATGATAGTTTGCCTTTTATATTTTAAAAACTGTCTTTTTATTTATGTGGTCTGCTTCTTTGAAATCTATAAAATTTACATATCGTTCATTAAATTATGGTGTCAAATATAGTAAAATAATATACGAATACTTTTAAGATATGCTATTATAAGGATGATATTGTTGTTTGGTTATGTAAGACCGCAAAAATCGGAGCTGCTTGTCCGTGAGTACGAGCAGTACAAAGGGGTATACTGTTCCCTGTGCCGTCAGCTTGGAAAAAGTTACGGCGTTGCATCGCGGCTTACTTTAAGCTATGACTGCACTTTCTATGCGCTGATGCTTTTTGCATTCCGTCCCGAGTGTCCGGGTTTTCAAAACGGCCGCTGTGTTGTCAATCCAATGAAGAAGTGCACATACTGCAGTTCGGGAGAAACCGAATTTATTGCTGCTTCGGCTCTTTCTGTGATCATGACCTATTATAAAATCAAGGATGATATCGCAGATTCCCGTTTTTTCGGAAAACTTCGCGCATACGCCCTGCTCCTTTTTGCAGCGCGCGCACACAGGAAGGCAGCCCGCGATTTTCCCCGGCTAGATGCCGCCGTTTCTGCGTCGGTGGAAGAACAGAAGGCCGCGGAGAGAGAAACGGAACCGGGGTTGGATTCCTGCGCGGAACCGACGGCCAAAATGCTGCAGCAGGTTTTTGAAACCGCTGCCGGTACGGACAAAGGTCCTGAAACCCCGGAAGTACGGATTTTGCGCCAATTTGGTTATTTTTTGGGACGCTGGGTGTATTTGATTGATGCAGCGGACGATATTGAAAAAGATATTAAAACAGCGTCGTTTAACCCGTTTATTATAAAATGCCGTTTGGATGGCTCAAGCACTCCGGAAGACCTGGAAAAGGCAAAAAGCTACGCCAACCAGGTGCTCAATCTGACGCTTTCCCAACTGACGGCTGCTTTGAATATTTTGGATCTGGATCATTTTGACACGATCATCAATAACGTTATTTTGAAAGGCTTGCCGGAAATACAAAAAGAATTACTATTTAAAAAGGAGAAAATGCATGTCGGATCCTTATAAAGTATTAGGAGTATCTCCAAATGCAACAGATGATGAAATAAAAACAGCTTACCGGGAGCTTGCGAAAAAATATCACCCCGATAATTATTCCGGCAGTCCCATCGCCGACCTTGCCGGCGAAAAGATGAAAGAGATTAACGAGGCTTACGATACTGTTGTCGCACAGAGAAAACAGCAGAAAAACGGCGGTTATGCAGGGTACACAGCACCGGATGCAGGTTATGCCGCCCAAAATTACGCAAATTCCTATTCCGGCTTCAATGATGTGAGAAATCTGATTATGGCTGGCCGGATTGCGGATGCGGAACAGATTTTGAACGGTGTGCCTTCAGAGAACAGAAATGCCGAATGGTATTTCTTAAAAGGTACCGTGCTATATAAACGGGGCTGGCTGGAAGAGGCTTACAACAACTTTGCCAGAGCCTGCCAGATGGACCCCGATAATGGGGAATACCGCGCCGCTATGAATCAGGTCATCAACCAGCGCAATGGCGTTTACGGCGGCTATAATCCCAATATGCCGCGCACGAACGGTTGCGGCAGCTGCGACGTCTGCTCGTCGCTGATCTGCGCCGACTGCTGCTGCGAATGTATGGGCGGAGACCTGATCCCCTGCTGCTGACTTTGTTCGGGGAGGAATCGAATTGAGCAAAACTATTCGTTTGGCTTTTTGCGGGATTATAACGGCGTTTTGCACCATGACAATGTTTTTAACCGGGTTGATTTCCATTGGAACATACGCGCTGCCCGCCTTTTCCGGCATCCTCCTTATTATTGTTGTCATTGAACTGGGCGCGGGCTGGGCATGGCCGGTCTACATTGCTTCATCGATACTTTCCCTCATGATTGCGGGCGATAAGGAAGCCGCGATGCTCTTTGTCGTTTTTTTCGGTTACTATCCGATTTTAAAAGCATACATTGAAAGGATCCGTCATAAATTTGTGTCTTATCTGCTGAAGTTTTCGGTTTTTAATGCCGCGATGATTCTGGCGTTTTTTCTCAGTATTCGACTGCTTGGAGTACCGGAAGACAGTTTTACCGTTTTTGGCATATATCTGCCCTGGGCTTTTCTTCTTGCGGGCAATTTGGTGTTTGTCGTATATGATTACGCGATTTCAACACTCGTTGTACTTTATTTCCAGAGATTCCACAGGTTTGTCGGAAAATGGCTGAAATAAAACGGGAACATGCGAATACACCCCTGAAAAGGGGCGCTTTTTTTTGCCGGGGACGTCAAAATGAATTGTAGGTAATTACTTCCTGCAAAAAAATATAAATACACTTGATTTTTGTGCCATTTAGAATTAATATGAATAACAGGAGTTGGTAGAATGAATAATTTGTTAGCCGTCAGAATCAGAAATAAGATGGGCGATTTTTCAAAAGGGCAAAAACTGATTGCAAAATATATTGAGGAGCACTACGACAAAGTTGCGTTTATGACTGCATCAAAACTCGGTGCCACGGTCGGTGTCAGTGAATCGACGGTTGTCCGCTTCGCGACGGAAATAGGCTACACGGGTTACCCGGAACTTCAGCAGGCCATGCAGAAGATGATCCGGAACAAACTTACCTCTGTGCAAAGAATGGAAGTAACGGCGAGCCGCATCGGCAATTCTGATATTCTCGATTCTGTTTTTAATCAGGATATTGATATCATCCGTCGGACCATGGAAGAAACCCCGCACGAAGATTTTTACCGGTCGGTGGACGCAATTGTAGCGGCGCGTAAAATTTATATTATGGGAGCGAGAAGCTCGCTTGCGCTGGCCACCTTTTTATCCTATTACTTTACTTTGATTTTTGAAAATGTTCTTTTGGTGCAGTCCACGAGTGAAGGCGAAATTTTTGAGCAGATGATCCGTATTGACGAACGGGATGTTGTTATCGGAATCAGTTTTCCGCGGTATTCCAAAAAAGCAGTGAAAGCGCTGAATTTTGCCCACAAGCGGGGCGCGACGGTCATCGCCATTACGGACAGCATGCTGTCTCCTATGGCAAAGGAAGCGGACAATCTGCTGCTTGCCCGCAGCGACATTGCGTCCATTGTTGATTCGCTGGTGGCTCCGCTCAGCCTGATTAACGCGCTGATCGTTACGACTGCGCTGAGAAAATCCGGAGAGGTGACTCAGGTGTTCAAGCGCCTTGAAGATATTTGGGATGAATACGGAGTGTATGAAAAGGTAGATGATAAATCCATTGAACCGGCTTTATGACGCCCTGATTATCGGCGGCGGGGCAGCCGGTCTGATGGCTGCCGGAACTGCCGCGAAAAATGGCCTGCATGTCTGTCTGCTCGAAAAAAATTCCCGTCCCGGCCGTAAGCTTATGATTACCGGAAAGGGAAGATGCAACCTGACAAACAACTGCGATGTACAGACTTTTATTGCTTCCGTTCCTTCGAACGGGCGTTTTCTGTACAGTGCCGTCACACAGTTTACCGCGCAGGACACTATCCGCTTTTTTGAAGATCTGGGTCTGCCTGTAAAAACGGAGCGCGGCAATCGTGTGTTTCCGCAGTCGGATAAAGCAGCCGACGTGGTTGACAAGCTGACCGGATTCGTCAGAAACAGTGGGGCTGACATCATTACCGGAGAAGCGAAAAGACTGATATTAAAAGATCATATGGTGTTTGGCGCAGAATTACAGGACGGCTCCCGGATTCTAGCCGGTTCTGTTGTAATCTGCTGCGGCGGCGCGTCTTATCCCGGCACGGGATCGACCGGTGACGGTTATCGTCTTGCCAGACAGGCCGGCCATACCGTAACGCCCTTGCGCCCTTCCCTTGTTCCGTTGGTTGCTTTTGGCGACGAATGCCGCGACATGATGGGACTTTCACTGAAAAATGTTTCCATAAAGGTATTTGACACTGTAAAAAAGAAAACGATATATGAAGACTTCGGAGAAATGCTTTTTACACATTTCGGTGTATCCGGCCCAATGATTTTAAGCGCAAGCGCTCATATGAGCGGGATGTCGCCGGACCGATATCATATTTTGATTGACTTGAAGCCGGCGCTTAGTCTGGAGCAGCTCGATGCCCGTGTTCAGCGCGACTTTGAACTGAATCATAACAAGGATTTCTCAAACTCGCTTTCTGCGCTTTTGCCCAGCAAAATGATTCCCGTCATGGTTGCAAAGTCCGGAATTCCCGCTGACACAAAATGCAACCAGATCACTAGGGAAATGCGCAGGGCTTTTGCCGGAGTGCTGAAATCTTTTGAACTTTCCATTTCCGCTTTTCGCCCCATTGAGGAGGCTATTGTAACGTCCGGCGGGGTGAAAACTGCCGAGATCAATCCCAAAACGATGGAATCCAAGCTGGTAAAGGGACTTTATTTTGCCGGTGAAGTGATTGATGTCGATGCGTATACCGGCGGCTTCAACCTGCAAATCGCTTTCTGTACCGGCCGCCTTGCGGCAAATTCGCTGAACAGCCAGGAGGAAAAAGAATGACTGCAATTGCAATTGACGGGCCCGCCGGAGCGGGAAAAAGTACGATTGCCCGCCGTGCAGCCAAAGAAATCGGCTATATTTATGTTGATACCGGCGCTCTTTACCGCGCTGTAGGGCTCTATATGCTGAAACGGGGGATAGATACGGCGGACGCCCGCGCCATTTCCCCGCTGCTCGGTCAGGTTGAGGTTACACTGGCTTTTCAGAACGGCGAACAGAAGGTAATTCTTTGCGGGGAGGACGTTTCCCGGGATATCCGCACGGCGGAGGTCTCCATGGCCGCGTCCAATGTATCGGCCATTCCCGCTGTCAGGGATTTTCTGTTTTCCCTGCAAAAGGATATTGCGAAAAATAATAATGTTGTCATGGATGGCCGCGATATAGGTACGGTGGTGCTGCCGGATGCACAGGTTAAAATTTTCCTGACTGCCTCGCCGGAAGAGCGCGCCAGAAGAAGATATGAGGAAATGATCAAAAAGGGAGAACCCGCAGATTACTGCGATGTGCTGAGCGATTTAAAAACGCGGGACTACAACGATTCCCATCGCGCTGTCGCACCCCTTATTCCCGCCGCAAACGCTGTGATTGTGGACACGACGGGCAATACGCTGGAGCAGTCGGTGGAACAGCTTATTTCCATTATTAAAGAAAAATTGCAATAAAATAAATGAAACTGGTGAGACTATGAAACGTACGCCGCTTTATAATTTTGGTAAAATTTTTGTTCAATCTTTTCTGAAATATTTTATTCCCTATCAGGTTAACAACAGAGAAAATATGCCGGAGGACGGCAAAGTGATTGTGTGCTGCAATCATGTCAGCATTTCGGATCCCGTCCGTCTGGCTTTTACGCAGCAAAGGCAGATCTTTTTCATGTCCAAAGCCGAGCTGTTCGAGAATAAGGCGATGGCGCTGCTTCTTTCATCGCTAGGTGCGTTTCCCGTACAAAGGGGAAAGGGCGACAAAACGGCGATTAACAAAGCCGCGGAGCTTCTTCAAAACGGACAGGCGCTGGGAGTGTTTATCGAGGGCACACGCTCGAAAACGGGGGAATTCCTTCAGCCCAAGGCGGGCGCTGTGATGCTTGCCTATAAATACAACGCCCCGATACTGCCGTGCTGTATTACCGCCAAAGACGGCGGTCTGCCGAAGATGTTTCATAAATGCATCGTGTCATACGGCAAGCTGATCCGGCCGGATCAGCTCGGCATCGAAAGCGGCACTGGCAGTGAATACCGCAGCGCTTCCCGCATGGTAATGGAGAAAATAGCCGAGTTGCGCGAGCGGGATCTGGAAACTTTTTTGACTGCAAGGATTTGATGGTCATGCTGTACTTTTTCTGTCTTCGTCTGCTGGCTCCGGTATCAAAAATCTTTTACAAGGTTGAATATAAAGGAACCGGCAATATTCCAGAGAGCGGAAAACTGATTGTCTGCAGCAATCATAAGTCGGTGGTTGATCCTTTTTTTCTCGCGGTGCCCTTTAGGCGGCAAATTAGGTATATGGCGAAGTCGGAACTGTTTGAGAAGCACGGAAGGCTGGCACGCTGGTGGCTGTATCAGATGGGTGCGTTTCCGGTCGTAAGAAACAGCGCCGACGCACAGTCCGTAAAGACCGCTTTGGGGGTTTTGAAAAACGGCGGTGTTCTGGGAATCTTTCCCCAGGGGAAATGTGTTTTTGACAATGCGCCGTTTCGGCCAAAGGCGGGGGTGGCGATGATGGCCGACAGAGCGCAGGCTCCGGTTTTGCCGGTGTCCGTTTACTGCGACGGCGTAATAAAGCCGTTCAGCAGGATTACCATCCGCTTCGGGGAGCCGGTTTCCTGTTCGGAACTGGGGTTAAAGGATCATTCGTCCGCCTCCATTCGCGCGGCGGCGGAAATCATAGCCCGGAAAATCAACGGAATGCTGGAGGAAAAATATTGAAAATCATTGTTGCCCGTTCCGCGGGATTTTGTTTTGGCGTAAACAGGGCGGTAGAAATGGTAAACGAGCTTCTGAACCAGGGGAGGAAGGTCTGCACGCTTGGACCGATTATCCATAATCCGCAGACGCTTGCACAGCTTGAAGCGCGCGGCGTGAAAATTGTGAAAAATCCCGGTCAGGTTCCGCCGGACGCGACCATGGTGATTCGCTCCCATGGAGTGTCGAAAGCTGTTTACGACAGCATACTTGCCCAAAAAACAGATTTTGTAAATGCAACCTGCCCGTTTGTTGCTAAAATTCACAATATTGTTTCAAATGCTTCCGCACAGGGAAAGACGGTTTTGATTGCAGGAGACTGCCATCATCCGGAGGTCGAGGGCATCAGGGGCCATTGTTCCGGAAAATGTTTTGTCTTTAAAAATGCTGCGGAACTGCAGAGTATTGTCGGAAATTTCCAGAAGAATCAGGATGATTCGCCCTGTGTTGTTGCTCAAACAACTTTTAGCGTCTCTGAATGGGAAAATTGTTTGAAAATAATAAAAAGGGTATATACAAATGCCGCAATTTTTGATACAATATGTAATGCGACTGCTAAGCGTCAATCAGAAGCGGAGTTTTTGTCAAGACAATGCGACGCGATGATTGTGATCGGCGGCAGGGAGAGTTCCAATACGGCAAAACTTCGCGATGTGTGCATGAAAAACTGCACCGCTTACCTGATAGAAACAGCGGACGAGCTGCCGCTGGCTGCTCTGAAGGAATCCGAATGTATTGGCATTACTGCCGGTGCTTCAACACCGGCAAGCATTATAAAGGAGGTACTTGATACCATGTCAGAAATCAACGAGGGTGCTGGTCAAAATTTAATGGAGAATAATGCCGAGGGAAACTTCGAGGAAATGCTCGAGGAATCTCTAAAGAATTTAAATACAGATGAAAAGGTACACGGTGTAGTTGTCGGCATTACTCCCAGTGAAGTGTATGTCGATGTGGGCAGAAAGCAGGCTGGTTTTATTCCGGCGGCTGAACTTTCCGCCGACCCTAACGTACGGCCGGAGGATGTTGTAAAAGTGGGCGATGAGATGGATCTTCTCATCATGCGCACAAATGATCAGGAAGGCACCATTATGCTTTCCAAAAAACGTTTGGATGCAGCCAAGGGTTGGGAGACCGTCACCGCCGCTGAAGAAAATGAGGCTGTGCTGACCGGTGTCGTTACCGAGGTTATCAAGGGCGGTGTGATTGCCGTTACAAACGGCGTACGCGTATTTATCCCTGCTTCTCAGGCTACCGCCTCCCGCGGCGACGCGCTGGAAGACCTGCTGAAAAAAGAAGTCAAATTTCGCATTATTGAAGTTAACCGCAGCCGCAGACGCGCTGTCGGCTCCATTCGTTCCGTACTGAAGGACGAGAGGAAGGCTTTGGCCGATCAGTTCTGGGAGACTGCCGAGGAAGGCAAGGAATATACCGGCGTGGTAAAGTCACTGACCGCTTACGGCGCTTTTGTAGATCTGGGCGGTATTGACGGCATGATCCATATTTCAGAACTTTCATGGGGCAGAATCAAACATCCTTCTGAGGTTGTCAATGTCGGCGATACGGTCAGGGTTTATATTAAAGGGCTGGATCAGGAAAAGGGGAAGATTTCCCTTGGCTATAAGCGTGCGGAGGACAACCCGTGGGAAATCCTTAAACGCGATTATCCTGTGGACACGGTATGCGATGTGACGATTGTCGGCATGACCGCTTTCGGTGCTTTCGCAAGAATCATTCCTGGTATCGACGGTTTGATACATATTTCTCAAATCGCCGACCACAGAATTGAAAAACCGCAGGATGTTTTAAAGGTTAACGACGTTGTAAAAGCCAAAATTACCGAAATCGATTTTGACAAAAGACGTGTAAGCCTTTCCATCAGGGCTTTGCTTGAGCCTGTTGAGCAGACGGAAGAAAAGCCTGCAGAATAATTTATCAGTAATTGACCGGGCGCAGAGGAACTCAGGTTTCTTTGCGCCTTTTTGCTGCCCTTTCACATTTTTATTCCTCCTGAGTATTATGAAGGTATGAGATTTGGGAGGTGTTGCTATGAGAAGGTGGCACAGGTTCGGATACAGTACCCATCTACATACACGGATGCACTGGAAAGCACTGATTGTTATAGTTTTCTTTTTTGCGTTTATAATATTAATGGATTGTCAGTTTCGTCCCATCATCAAATCCATTACGACCAATCAGGCGCGAATTAAATCGGTTGATACCATCAATCGCGTCATAACCGAAGAATTAAATAAAAACGGGGTCACATACAATGATTTGGTAACGGTTGAACGGGACAGCGCAGGCAAAATTCTGGCCATCACTACAAAGATGGTGAAAATGAACGAACTCAAATCCGCAATCGTCGCCAATGTTCAAAAGGAAATCGGTGACGACGGCCACATGGACATCGGGATTCCTCTGGGAACGCTTACCGGCAGTGAACTGCTTCACGGCTGGGGCCCAAAGGTTCCGCTCAGGCTGACGCTTTCCGGAAACGTTAATGCGGACTTTAAAAGCTCTTTTGAGTCCGCAGGAATCAACCAGACGAAGCATCAGATTCTTCTGAATATTCATACCAGCGTGTATTCCTTTATGCCGGGATTTGACACCACCACGGAAGTGGAAACTAATGTGCCCGTGGCAGAAACCATCATTGTAGGCGATGTGCCGCAGGTAGTTGCAAATATAAATTAATCTGTTATGATAAGAGAGTGGGTATGCATACTCCATCATTTAGTCTGTTTCTATTTTCCGGTTTGCATACCCGTTCCAGCGAGAGGATTGATTTTAATGGATATAAAAGAAGCAAAAAAACTGTCAAAAGAATTAAGAAAGCAAATCCAATATCACAATAAGAAATACTATACGGAAGACGCGCCGGAAATAGACGACTATGAATACGACATGCTCTACCGCCGCTTGCAGCAGCTTGAGGAACAGTTCCCCGAACTGATCACGCCCGATTCGCCCACGCAGAAGGTCGGGGCAGAGGTCCTTAATAAGTTTCAGCCCGTTGTGCATACCGTTCCAATGGAAAGCCTGCATGATTCTTTTTCCGAGCAGGAGCTGATTGACTTTGACCGCAAAGTGCGTTCGGCCGTGGATAACCCGGTTTATATCGTGGAGCCGAAATTTGACGGTCTTTCCGTTTCCCTTGAATACCGCGATGGCCTGTTTGTCAGAGGGTCCACCCGCGGAGACGGAGCTGTGGGCGAGGATGTGACGGATAATCTGAGAACCATCCGTACTGTGCCGAAGCGGCTTATAAAGCCTTTACCTTTTATTGAGGTGCGCGGCGAGGTGTACATGTCGCACGAGAGTTTTTTCCGTCTGTCCGAGCGGCAGGAACTAAACGACGAAAAGCCCTTTAAAAATCCGCGCAATGCTGCGGCGGGCTCCCTGCGGCAGAAGGACGCGAAGGTTACCGCATCCCGCACACTGGATATTTTTGTTTTCAATGTGCAGCAGGTGGTTGGGGAGGAGCTTCATAACCATGACGATGCGCTAAACTTTTTAAAAGAGCTGGGATTTGCCGTCCCGCCCTTTTTTACCGCCTGTTCCACCATGGAAGAGGTCATAACCGAAGTGAACCGAATCGGCGAGCTGCGCGGTTCCCTGGACTATTCTATTGACGGCGCCGTGATCAAGGTCAATTCCTTTGCTCAGCGCGATGTGCTGGGAAGTACCTCCAAATTTCCCAAATGGGCGGAAGCGTTTAAGTATCCGCCGGAGGAAAAGGAAACCAGACTGCTTAATATTGAAATCAACGTCGGGCGCACCGGCGTTTTAACGCCCACGGGTGTGTTTGAACCGATTACGCTTGCGGGAACGACCGTAAGCCGCGCCACGCTGCACAATGAGGACTTTATCAATGAGAAAGATATCCGTATCGGCGATACCGTTATCCTGCGAAAAGCCGGAGAAATCATTCCCGAGGTTGTTTCCGTTGTATCGCATATGCAGGATTCCGAACAATATGTAATGCCTGAGGTGTGTCCGTCCTGCGGCGTCAAGGTGGTGCGCGAAGAAGGCGAGGCGGCCACGCGCTGCACCAACCCGGAATGTCCGGCGCAGCTTTTACGCCATATGATTCATTTTTCCAGTCGCGATGCCATGGATATTGAGGGGCTTGGCCCTGCGGTGATTGAACAGCTGATTGTACACGGCTTGCTTTCGTCTCCAGCGGATTTATATACCCTGCGTCTTGACCAGATCGTATCCCTGGAACGCATGGGGCAGAAATCCTCTCAAAATCTAATCGACGCAATCAAAAAATCGAAAGAAAATGACCTGTACCGGCTTGTTTACGCGTTTGGGATTCCGCATATCGGATTAAAAGCCGCAAAGCTTCTGTCATCCTATTTTCAGAATATGGACGCGGTTTTTCATGCCTCCACAGAGGAAATTGCCACGATTGACGGCTTTGGCCAGGTGATGGCGGAAAGTGTTATTCAGTTTTTTACACTTGACAACACGGCGCATCTGATCGGTCGGCTCCGCGACGCCGGAGTGAACATGCTCTGCAAAACGGTGGTGGATGACAACCGATTTTACGGAAAGACGTTTGTGCTGACAGGAACGCTTCCCACTTTGACCCGGACACAGGCGGGCGCCATCATTGAAAAGATGGGCGGGAAGGTATCCAGCAGCGTTTCAAAAAAGACCGACTATGTTTTGGCGGGAGAAGACGCTGGCAGCAAGCTGATAAAGGCGCAGCAGCTCGGTGTGACTGTGATTTCCGAAGATGAATTCAATAATATGATTCAATAATTCAGCAGTATTATTAACATAGAAATCCGTGAGGCGCAGCATTTGTGCTTCACGGATTTTTATATCAAATAACAAATAAAATATATTGATAAACGATAAAATTATATTGATAATTGGTAATTGATATGGTATAATACAAAAGAAAAGACAGGAGGGAGGGTTCACTGTATGTGGAACTGTTCAAAATCACTAACGCTTTCCATTTTTTATACCAGGCTGTTTGCCGTACTGCTGGCAGTGGGCGTATGTGCTGCGCCCGTGATTGTCAGCTGGTATTTCGGGGATGCTCCAGCGATACAGGCGCTGCATCTGCCGTTTCGCATCACTATCTATCTTTGCGCGGTACCGGGTTTTATCCTGCTTTACTGCTTGAATACCTTGCTGAAAAATATTCGTACGGGCAGCGTCTTTGTGCTTGAAAATACGAAAATGCTGCGGACCATTTCCTGGAGCTGTATCGCCGTTGGCGTTATCACTTTTGGTTCGGGCTTTTATTATGCCTCATTTTTTATTGTGGCGGTGGCCTGCGCATTCTTTGCGCTGATTATCCGCGTCATTAAAAACGTCTTTGAACAGGCAATCGAGCTGAAAAGTGAAAATGACTTCACTATTTAAAGGATGGAAAAATATGCCCATTATCATTAATTTAGACGTCATTATGGCGAAGCGGAAAATCACTTCCGGTGATCTTGCAGAAAAAATAGGCATTACACCAGCGAATTTATCCATCTTAAAAAACAATAAGGCGAAGGCAATCCGCTTTTCCACTTTGGAAGCTTTATGCCGTGAACTGAAATGTCAGCCCGCGGATATTTTGGAATATACCGATACGGAATAAAGGAGAACAACATGAATACAACTGAAGAAAACGGGGCCTGTTCGGCACCCGCAACCACTGGCGTACCCATTTTGCCTCAAACGCTGAGATATGGTCAAACTCCCATTCCCAGGAAGCCGGTAATCCCGGTGCCTTTCAACAATACGGATTCCTTATTTGCATTGCTGTTTCTTGTGTGCGGTTATCTTTTTGTCTGGCTGATTACACCGGCGGGCCTTGGCTTTGGCGTGACCCTGTTTACCATTGCGTTTTGCACTGTTACGCTGCTGTACCTGAAAAACCGCGGGATACCCATTCCCAAACGGAGTCATTTCTGGTTGGCGCTGATTTTGCTGTCCTCGGTGAATTTTTCTCTGTTCACCAATGTTTCGCTGCAATTTTTTAATTTTTTGTTTCTGATGGGCTGCGCAGTTTATTGGATTGCGGTGCTGACCTCCGGACGGATGGAAGAAACCCTTGGTGCGTATTTTTTGCCTGACATGGTCAACCAGCTTTTTAAAGTACCGTTTTTGAATTTTGGCTGTGCCGCAAAAATCATCAGGGGCACTGCCGTTAAAAATAAAAAGAGCAAGGTACTTTTGGCTTCGCTTGGCGGCGCTCTGGCGGTGCTGCCGGTATTCTGTATCGTGCTTTCACTGCTGATGCAGGCGGACGGAGCATTTCAGGATTTGATGCGGCAGATTACCGCTGATGTTGGAGAACATATTGTCAACTTCCTGCTGCGGCTTCTTCCGGCCTTTTTAACAGGCAGTTATCTGTTTGGCCTGCTGTATGGAAATATTCAAAAAAGAAGGGTGGACTCCATAACGGCTGAAAAGGCCGCGAAATTCTCCGGAAAATGTAAAATTTTCCCTTCGGCCACCGCCGTCACTGCGCTGGTTTTGCTTTGCGCGTTATATCTGGTTTTCTTCGGCGCGCAGACCGCCGCCCTGTTCAGTGCCTTTTCCGGCCAGGGGCCGCAGGGGGTTACTTTTGCGGAATTTGCCCGGCGGGGATTTTTTGAACTCTGCGAAGTCGCGCTGATTAATTTTGGCGTCCTGATTTTTTCCTCCGTTTTTATCCGCACGGAAGAGGGGGAATTCCGAATCGTGCGGATGATGCAGGTTTTTCTCTCAGTCGAAACGCTTCTGCTGATTGCCTCCGCCTTNNCTGTACATCAGCCGTTACGGACTGACTCCCAAACGGGTGTACACCAGCTGGTTCATGATCGTGCTGGCGGTCGTTTTTATCATCATTATTGTGTCACGATTTAAAAAGATCAACCTGATCAGAAATATCATACTGACTTTCGCAATTTGTTTTCTGCTTCTTTGCTACGCAAATGTTGACGGGATGATTATCAAATACAATATTGACCGGTACCAAAGCGGGACGCTGAAAGCCGTTGATGTCGATATGCTGTACGGCGCCCCGGATGCCGCAAAGCCCTATGTACTGGAACTGTACAGGAATGTAAACGACCATCAGCTGAAGACGGAACTGGAAACCTTTTTACTGGGACAGAATGAATCCGACGGTTCGTTTCAGAAAATGAATTTACAGAAACTGACGGCACGCCGCCTTCATCCTCCATATAAAATTAAAAGATGAAATTTACTCCGCAGGAAATCCTCCTGCGGAGTTATTTTTTTGTTCTAACACGGCCAAGTTGTCCATATCTATGTTATTGAAAGAGAGGACAAGGCAATGGATAACTACAGTGACCCAAGATTTGATTCGGCGGCGAAAGCCGTATGCGGCAGAATCGCAAAATACTTCTCGCTTTTGCCGTGCGACATTAAGAAGCAGGCGCAGGAATTAAGGCTTCGCGTCAACAAACCTATTTCAATCTGCTGTACAAACGGAATTTATTTTTTAAATCAAAGCGGAAGGCTGGCATGCTATCCGGACGGCGAAACAATGCTTTCCACCAAAGAAGATATTGAGGAATGCTTTCGGAATATTTGCAGCTATTCGATCTACAGCCATCAAAATGAAATCAAAAACGGATTCGTCACGCTTGCTGGGGGACACAGGGTGGGAATCAGCGGAACGGCAGTGTTTCAAAACGGCGAAATAACCGGCATACGGGATATTTCCTCCATCAATATCCGTATTGCGCGGGAAATTACCGGGTCGGCAAATGAACTTTTTCATTCGCTGAAAAAGGAGATCAATTCCGGACTGCTGCTTGCGGGCCCTCCCGCAAGCGGAAAGACCACTATCCTGCGGGACATTGCACGTCAGCTTTCAAGCGGCACCTGCGGGGATATCCGGAAGGTGGTGGTAGTCGATGAGCGCGGGGAACTGGCCGGTACCTGTCTTGGCGTGCCGCAGAATGACCTTGGCGTCTGCAGCGATGTTCTCGACGGATATCCGAAGGCGGAGGGCATTATGCAGGCCATCCGCTGCCTGTCCCCTGAATTCATCATCTGTGACGAGCTGGGCGGAAACGACGAGGTGTTTGCGGTGGAGCAAAGCCTAAACGCGGGCGTCAGCATCATTTCAACCATCCATGCCGGCAGTATTGATGAGTTTTTAATGAAGAAACAGGCGGTAAGCCTGCTGAAAACAGGGGCCTTTGGCTGCGTGGCCATGCTGAACGGTCACACGGAGCCTGGAAAAATACAAGGAATTTACAAGGCTGGTGATTTACTTGCTAAAATTGACGGGCACTCTGCTTCTGATTGCCGTAGGGACTCTTGCGGGGTATATGGAGTCGCATAGGCTTGAGATGAGGGTGGAACGGCTTGAGGAGTTTCTTCGTTTTGTGTCTTCCGCGCAGACGGAGATCCGCTTTTCCGCGCTGCCGGTGGAACAGATTGTGCAAAGGCATGGGGGAGATCTGGAATTTCTCCGAAGGTGCGGGGACTGCTTTGAAAAAGGAACAGACTTTTTATCCGCATGGCAGACCGGGGTTAACAGCTGCGCGAAGAACAGCGGGTTCAATGAAAAGGATACGGAGCTGCTGAAAGGCTTCGGGCGCGGATTCGGAGTAAGCGATATTGACGGTCAGCTGTCGCACTGTGCGCTCTACTGTGAACTCACAGCTCAGAGCCTGAAAGACGCTAAAGAAGAGAAAGAACGAAAATCCAGGCTTTATCAAATGTTCGGCGTGTTCTCCGGAATGGCGGCGGCACTCCTGTTATGCTGAGGATGGAGGAATAAAAAATGGATGTGGATTTGATTTTTAAAATAGCCGCGATCGGCATTATCGTCGCGGTGCTGAATCAGCTGCTGATCCGTTCCGGCCGGGAAGATCAGGCGATGATGACGACAATTGCGGGCCTTATCGTGGTGCTGATGATGATTATTCAGCAGATAGACACTTTATTTAAGTCCATTAAATCCATATTCGGTTTATAGTCATGAATATGATTGCAACAGCAGGAATTGCAGTGATCGCGGCAATCCTCGCGGTAATGCTGAAACGGTATCATCAGGAGTATTCCGTTGTCGTCAGTATCTGCGCCGGCGTCCTCATCCTGTTTGAAATTCTGGCTAATATTTCTCCCGCTGTCCGACAGATCAACACCCTGCTTGCGTCCGCGGGGCTTTCCGCCGAATATGCCGCCGTTCTTTTTAAATCGCTCGGAATCTGTTTTCTGGCGCAGTTTGCCGCGGATTCCTGTCGGGATGCGGGGGAGAGCGCGCTGGCCTCCAAGGTGGAGCTTGCCGGAAAAATTGCCATTGTTGTGCTGTCGCTGCCGCTTTTTGAAAAGATTGCAAGTACGGCCGTAGGACTGATTGGTGGATAAGGATGAAAAAAATTGTTTGTTTGTTTGTATTTGTAATTCTGGTATTGGCTTTTCCCATATCGGTTCATGCCGCATCGAAACAGGACGATTATTATACAACGCAGCTAAAGGAAAGCGGCGCGGCGGACCTTGCGGACAAACTTCCCAATGATACCCGAAAAGCACTGGAAAATCTGGGCATTGAAGATACAAACTGGAAAAATATCACCTCCATTACGCCGAACACCATGTTTCAGCAAATTCTTTCCGTGGTTGCGGGCAAGACGGGCGGGCCGCTAAGAGCTGCGGTTTCGGTTATCGCGGTGATGCTTTTGTGCGCGCTTCTGAACGGAATGAAGCTTTCCTTCGGAGAAAAAACGCTGGGCGGGGTCATCGGCATGGTTTCCACACTCTGCGTCAGCGTGATTGTCGTCAGCCCCATTGTATCCTGTATTGCGAATGCGGCGGCTGTCATTAAGACGGCGGCCGGGTTTCTGCTGGCCTGTGTTCCCGTACTGGCAGGAATCATGATCGTGGCCGGTCAGCCCGCCGCTGCGGGTTCCTACAACCTTTTGATGATGGCGGCGGGGAACGTCATATCCCTGCTGTCTGCCAATATTCTGGTGCCGATGATGAACATTTTTCTGGCGCTTTCCATTGTGTCTGCGGTTTCCCCGAATATCAATCTGAATGGCCTGTGTGAAGCTTTCAGCAAGGCTGCAAAATGGATTATGGGCTTTTGTATGACGATATTCACGGGACTGCTCACCATGCACGGCATTGTCGCGACCGCAATGGATTCAACTGGGACCCGCGCGGCAAAGTTTGTTGTAAGCAGCTTTGTGCCTGTTGTGGGCAATGCGTTGGGGGAAGCGCTGCNNACACGATCAACGGATGTGTAAAAATGTTGAAGTCGGGAGTCAGCGCCTTCGGTCTGCTCGCGGGAATCTTCGTTTTTCTGCCGATTCTTGTCGAGTGCATTGTGTGGCTGATTACCCTGCAGGTTTGCATTGGAGTGGGTGACATTTTTGACCTGAAGGAAATCACTTCACTGCTGAAAGCCTCCGGTAACGTCATTGAAACATTGCTCAGTATTATTCTGTGCTGTATGATGATCCTTATGGTTTCAACGGTCATTATGCTGATCATCGGGGGTGTGTCATGAACGCGGTAAAAGAGTGGTCGGCCGCAATCTGTATGGCTGCCCTTGTCGCTGCTATGCTGCAGGGGCTTGTACCCGGCGGCTCCATGGAACGGATGATCAAATTTGTAATCGGCGCTTTTGTGATCTGCGCCCTGATTGTCCCGCTGGCGAAGATCGCACCGAAAATCTCAATGAATATACAGGAAAGCGAAAGCAGTCCGGTCAACTCACAGCTTGAAGGGACGGTGGAAAAGCAGTTTTCCGCCGCCGCCAAAGAAAGCATAACGAATCTTGTTGTGTCGGAGTTAAATAATATCGATATTAAATGTAAAAATGTTAATGTGATTATGGATACAAACGAAGATGGCAGCATATCAATTAACAAGGTGGTTGTCATTCTGGCGAAAGGATCCAGCGCGGACTGCGAAAAGGCTTCGGCCCGTCTGGAAAAAACATTAGGACTGAAAATGGAGGTATCTTCCGATGAAAGCTAAGGACAGCACCTTAAAAGAGGAGAAGGCGTCAATTTTCTCCAAGCTGGCCGAAAATGAGTCGTACCGCAGGATCATAATCATCGGCGGCTTGATTGGAATTGCCTTTATTTTTCTTTCGGGCTATCTGAACAACGATCGTGCCGAGACCAAGGCCGTATCGTCCCAGCCTGCGGTTACGGCCGAGCAGTATGCCACAGAGCTTGAAAACAGCCTGACGGATATTGTGACCCGGATACAGGGTGCGGGAACGGCCAAGGTCCTTGTAACGCTCGAACGGGGTACCCAGGATGTCTACGCGACCGAAGAGAAGAAAAGCAATCAGACCACCGAGGATAGGTCGGACGGTTCTACTACCAAAAACGAAGCGAATGACAACATGGAAACCACTTACATACTTGTGAAGGATGCCGACGGCGCGCAGAAAGCGCTTAAGGTAACTGAGGTTCAGCCGATCATAAAGGGCGTGGTCGTCGTCTGTGACGGCGGCGACGACCCGGCCGTACAGCAGAATATTATTACCGCTGTGACAACGGCGCTTGATATTACTTCTGTGCGGGTATGCGTTATAAAAGCAAAATAATTTTAAACGGGGGGAATACATTCTATGACTATGGGAAAGCGTCAGCTTGTTCTTGCGGCTTTGATTGTGGCGCTCGGAGCGGCGGTCTATTTAAACTGGCAGTTTTCGGGAAACAATCAGCTGCTTGCAACCAACGCGGTTACCTCAACGGCGGACCATGAGTTCGGCGAAGCACAGCTTGCGGATGTTCCGGTATCGGGGTCTTCCAAGACGACTTCGTCGGCCGTAAAGGCAAACGCGTCCGTGTCTGCCTATTTCAGTGAGGCGCGTCTGTCACGTCAGAAATCCAGAGACCAAGCGGTCGAGCTTTTGGAAAAAGTTCTGCTGGATGCAAAATCCAACGAAGCGGCGAAAAAAGATGCCGTTGCGCAGGCAGCCATTATCGCGCAAAACACCCTGAAAGAAAGCAATATGGAAAATTTGATTAAGGCAAAGGGCTTTGCGGACTGTATGGCGTTCATTCAGAATTCGGAATGCAGTGTTGTGGTAAAGACGAACGATTCGTCCCAGAACAACGCGATTGTCATTAAGGACGTTGTTGCCGGTCAGGCGGGCATCCCCTATGACAAGATTAAAATTGTCGAAGTGAAATAGTGCCCACAGATTTTATGACCCGGTTGCCGCACATAGAATTTTCAATTCCTTTCCGTTTATACTGATCTTCCATGAAAACAAGCGAAAAAGTGCTTCTCCCCCGCCTGCCGGGGGGNNCCCGCCTGTGGCGGGGGAGAAGCTGGAATTTTATTTCTGCTGCTTAATGGAAAATTAGTATCGGATAAAATATTTGATTCTGAAAAAGATTGTGGTATAATGTACCCGTGGATGTTTGAAAATATAATCAGCGGTTAAAACCCTCCACATATTCAGTGGGGGGTTCTTTTAATTTACAGGCAAGTGCGGCCGAAAAACGGAGGAAAAAAATGAAAAGACACGAGGCGAGGGAACAGGCGTTTGTCCTGATTTTCGAAAGAAGCATCAACCATGATACCACGGAACAGATTATTGACGCGGCCGGTTTGTCGGGTGATATCATCATCGATGATTTTGCCGAAAAAATTGCCGTCGGCGTGGAAGAAAACGAAGACGCCCTCAATGCGCAGATAGAGAAAAATATTCGCGGATGGAAAATGAACCGTCTTTCGAAGGTTGCCTTGGCTCTGCTGAAGCTTTCCATCTTTGAAATGATGTTTGAAAAAGATATTCCGGTGAGTGTTTCCATCAATGAGGCGATCGATCTTGCGAAGAAGTACGGCGGAGCGGACGACGCTCCGTTTGTAAACGGTGTGCTAGGTTCGGTTGCAAAAGAACTTGGCGAGAAGGATACGCATGAAAAGGATCATTGACACGCTTGGCGTTGACACCAGCAACTACACGACTTCCGCTGCCCTGTTTCAGAACGGGGAGATCTTTCAGCAAAAAATGCTTCTGCCGGTAAAGCGGGGGGAACTCGGCCTGCGTCAGAGCGACGCCGTGTTTCATCACGTGCAGCAGCTTCCGCAGGTGCTTGAAGCGCTGCTTCACGAAAAGCTTTCCGTCGGCGCGGTTGGCGCTTCCAGCTGTCCGCGTGATCTGGAAAGCTCTTACATGCCGTGTTTTACAGTTGGGCTTGGCTTTGCCAAAGCGGTTGCGCTTTCGCTCGGCGTTCCGTTCTATACATTTTCTCATCAGGCGGGACACATTGCCGCCGCGCTGTATTCCGCCGGTCAGCTTGCTCTGCTCCATGATAAATTCATTGCGTTCCATGTTTCCGGCGGCACGACGGAGGCGGTTCTTGTCACGCCGGACGAACAGACGGTTTTCCGCACGGAAATCGTCGCGCAGTCGCTGGATTTAAAGGGCGGACAGGCTGTGGACAGGGTGGGAGCCATGCTCGGCCTTCCTTTTCCCTCGGGAAAAGCGCTGGAGCAGCTGGCCTTAAAAACGGATGTGACCTATCAAATCAAACCGTCGCTCAAAGGGGCCGACTGTTCTCTTTCGGGCGTGGAAAACAAGTGTGCGAATATGCTTAACAAAGGTGCGCCCAAGGAAGAAATCGCGGCGTACTGTCTGTATGCGCTCATGGCGGTGCTCGACGCAATGACGGCGGAGCTGCTGAAACAATACGGCAAACTTCCTCTGTTGTTCGCGGGCGGGGTCATGTCAAACAGCCTGATCAGAGACGCGATGACCGTAAAGTACGGCGCTTATTTCGCCGCTCCGGAATTTTCAGCTGACAACGCGGCGGGAATTGCGGTTTTAACCTCGATAAAGGGGGCATAATAATGGTGCAGCTGCCGATGGTACTGAGCGTTACACAGCTGAATACTTATATTAAATCCAAATTTGACGGTGACGAATATCTGACGCATGTTTTTGTCGGCGGCGAGATATCCAATTTCACCAATCACTATAAATCCGGACATTTCTATTTATCTCTCAAGGACGAAAAATGCGTGATCAGAGCCGTGATGTTCGTCCAAAATGCCCGGCGTATCCGTTTTATGCCGAAGGACGGCATGAAAGTGATTGTACGCGGCCGTGTGAGTGTTTATGAGTCGACGGGGCAGTATCAGCTGTATATTGACGATATGCAGCCGGACGGTCTGGGCGCGCTGAACATGGCCTTTGAACAACTGAAAGCCAAACTGGAAACGGAAGGGCTGTTTACCGCGGAGAGAAAGAAGCCGCTGCCCGCCTTCCCGGAACGCATCGGCGTGATCACTTCTCCTACCGGCGCGGCGGTTCACGATATTACGTCCATTCTTGCGCGAAGGTATCCTTTGGCTGAAATTGTCTTCTGTCCTGTGCTGGTACAGGGAGAGGGGGCCGCTACCCAGCTTGTGGACGCGCTGGAACGCTTCAACCGTCTTCTGTGCGCCGACGTCATCATTCTTGGGCGCGGCGGCGGTTCGCTGGAAGACCTTTGGCCCTTTAATGAAGAAACGGTGGCACGGGCTGTTGCCGCTTCGAAAATACCCGTCATTTCCGCCGTTGGGCATGAAACCGACTTTACGATCTGCGACTTTGTGGCCGACCTGCGCGCGCCGACCCCGTCAGCCGCCGCGGAGCTTGCCGCGCCTGACATTGCCGAACTTGAATACACCGTCCGTTATGACGCGGCGCGGTTAAGGCAGGATATTCAAAAAAAGCTTGCAAACTTCAAACAGAAGCTGGATGCGCTGACTGCCAGCTATTCTTTTAAAAGCCCGCTGAACCTCATTGAACTGGAGCGTGTCCGTACGGACCAGCTTACTGCAAGGCTCAATGAATGCATGCGAAGGAAAACGGCGGACGCCCGGTCCGCGCTCTCTTCAGCCGGCGGCCGGCTGAACGCTTTAAGCCCTCTGGCAACGCTTTCGCGGGGCTATTCCATTGTCTATGATCAGAACGAACATATCGTCACCCATGCTTCCGATGTAAAGGCGGGCGAACGGATTTCGGTGCTTTTAAATGCAGGAAAGCTTGGCTGTGTGGTTGACAGCATGGAGGAAAAACATGAATAAAAAAATGACCTTTGAGGACGCCATGGCAAAATTAAACGAAATTGTCGGCCAGCTGGAAAACGGCAGCGAATCGCTGGAAAGCTCGCTGAAGCTGTTTGAAGAAGGCTCCGCGCTTGCCGCCCTGTGTTATGGAAAGCTGGAGAGCGCCGAGCAGAAAATCAGGCAGATAACGGATTTTGAAGAAGTCGGCGGTGAAAAGAATGCCTGACCGGAGTGAGAAAAATCTGATAGAAATGGTCAATGCGAAGCTTACGGAATATCTTCCGGAGGAGGATATCCTGCAGGCGGATGTCATCACCGCCATGCGATACAGTCTGCTTGGCGGCGGCAAACGAATCCGGCCGGTCTTAGTGCTGGAGTTTTGCAGAATCTGCGGCGGGGACGAACAAACCGCGCTTCCTTTTGCCTGTGCGGTTGAAATGATTCACACCTATTCGCTGATACATGATGACCTGCCGTGCATGGACGACGATGACATGCGCCGCGGCCGTCCGTCCAGTCACAAGGTGTTCGGGGAGGACACGGCCCTGCTAGCCGGGGACGCGCTGCTGACCATGGCGTTTGAGACGATGCTTTCCGAAGAATCCGTGCGGCTTGCGGGTGCTCAGCGCGCGGCTAAGGCTGCCGGGTACCTTGCACGGGCCGCCGGTGCGCACGGAATGGTCGGCGGCCAGGTGATTGATCTGATGAGCGAAGGACGGTCCATTTCCCTGGAAACCCTGAAGAAGATGGACGAAGGAAAAACCGGCGCGCTGATTCTGGCGTCCGCGCAGATGGGCTGTATCCTCGCGGGAGCGGACGACAGGCGGATGGCAGCCGCCGAAAACTATGCGCGGGCAATCGGCCTCGCATTTCAGATTGTGGACGATATTCTGGATGTGACAGGCGACGCCCAGACACTGGGAAAACCGGTCGGCAGCGACAGCGGAAACAACAAGTGTACGTACGTTTCCCTGATGGGGCTGGGAAACGCGGAAAAGACCGTGGAAGAGCTCACCGCGGCGGCGGTGGAGGCACTCAGCGGTTTTGGCGGGGATGCGGGATATCTGATTGAGCTGGCAAAAAAACTGGCCGCGCGCAAAAAGTAAGGAAATTTACCGTATTAGTTGACAAAATTGACGTAATATGATAATATTGTTAAGCCGCATATTACGGGCTTATAAGCGGGAAACCCGCCCGGTGATAGCGAGATTTAAAGAAAAGGCAGGACCTTTTATTCATGTTTGCAGTGATTGAAACAGGCGGCAAGCAGTACAAGGTACAGAATGACGATGTCATTTATGTGGAAAAGCTTGCAGCAGAAGAAAACTCTTCCGTCGACTTTAAAGTGGTTGCACTGAACGGCGACGACGGACTCAAAGTTGGCGCTCCTTATGTTGAGGGAGCTACCGTGACCGGTACCGTTCTTAAAAACGGTAAAGGCAAGAAAATTACGGTCTTTACTTACAAGTCCAAAAAGACTGAAAAACGCAAAATGGGTCACAGACAGCCCTATACCAAAGTACAGATTACCGCAATTAACGCATAATTGTCATGATTTGTGCAGAATTTTTCACCCGGCCTGACGGCTCGCTTTTGGGTTTCTCCCTGAGCGGTCACAACGGGGAAGCGGGCAGGGATATTGTTTGCGCAGCGGTTTCCTCCGCGGCATATATGACTGCCAATACCATAACGGAAATTGTCAGAGCAGACGCCCAGGTTACTGTTGAAGACGGTTATATGCTCGTCAGAATTTCATCAGAAGAGGCAAAAGACTGCCGCAGTATTCTTGCGGGTTTCAAGCTTCATATGCTGGAGCTTGAAGAACAGTATCCTCAAAATATTAATGTAAGCTATACGGAGGTGTAAGGAATGCTAAAGATAAATATTCAGTTATTTGCGCATAAAAAAGGAATGGGTTCCACCAAGAACGGCCGTGATTCAGAGTCAAAGCGTCTTGGCGTAAAACGTGCGGACGGTCAGTTTGTACTTGCCGGAAACATTCTTGTCAAACAGCGCGGAACGCATATTCATCCGGGTGAGAATGTCGGCATCGGTTCCGACNNTACAATCCGACGATTCCCTCTTTGCCCTGGTTGACGGTCATGTGAAATTTGAACGTCTTGGCCGTGACCGCAAACAGGTCAGCGTTTACGCGGTGGAGCAATAAGCCTTTTAGGTGAATGAAAATCCCGGGGCGGTTTCGCCCGGGATTTTTTGGCTTTTCTGAACAAAATATGGTATACTATTTTACAGGCATGATTTCACAGAAATGGCGGTAAAGCTTAAGATGTTTATTGACAATGCAAAAATTACAATCAAGGCCGGAAACGGCGGGAACGGCAAGGTTTCTTTTCACCGTGAAAAATTTGTGGCTTCCGGCGGGCCGGACGGCGGCGACGGCGGACGGGGCGGAAACATCGTTTTTCAGGTGGATGACAATCTTTCCACACTGGCGGATTTCCGGTACAAGAGAAAATATATCGCCCAAAACGGCGAAGACGGCGGGGGAAAACGCTGCTTTGGCAGAAAAGCGGACGACCTGGTGATCCGGGTTCCTCGGGGAACACTGTTAAAGGACGCAGCTACCGGACGGCTAATCGCGGATTTGTCCTCCGACGAGCCGCAGACCGTTGCCAAGGGCGGCCGGGGCGGCTGGGGCAACACACATTTCGCAACCGCCACGCGCCAGACTCCGCGCTTTGCAAAAGCGGGTATGCCGGGCGAAGCTATGGAACTGCAAATGGAATTGAAGCTTTTGGCGGATGTCGGTCTGGTCGGGTATCCCAATGTGGGAAAGTCGACCTTGATTTCCGTTGTCAGCGAGGCGAAACCGACCATTGCCAATTATCATTTTACAACAATTACCCCTGTGCTCGGCGTTGTCCGCATGGGTGAGGGCCAGTCGTTTGTTATGGCCGACATTCCGGGTCTGATTGAGGGCGCGGGGGAAGGAGCGGGTTTGGGCCACCAGTTCCTGCGGCATGTGGAACGGTGCAGGATGCTCATGCACATTGTTGACATTGCTGGCAGTGAGGGGAGGGACCCCAAGCAGGATTTTCAGACGATCAACGCGGAACTGAAAAAGTTTAATTCCGATCTGGCCGAAAGGCCAATGCTTGTAGTCGGCAACAAATGCGACCTCGCCACGGAGGAGCAGATTGAAGATTTTAAAAGCTATGTGGAAAAACAGGGCTATGAATTCTTTCCGATCATGGCCGCTATCCGCTATCAGGTTGACCCTCTGCTCAACCGTATAACGGAGATGCTCAGCAAGCTCCCGCCTGTCAGGCAGTTTGAGCCGGAACCGGCGCCTCTTGCACCTGCGGAGGAAATCGGCCGCCATGACGTTAAAGTCACCAATCAGGACGGCGTGTTTGTGGTTGAGGGCGAATGGCTGGTACCCGTCATCAATTCGGTCAATTTTGACGATTATGAATCGCTTCAGTATTTTCAGCGCGTGCTGATCAGCTCCGGCGTCATCGACGCACTGCATGAGGCGGGCGTCCAGGAAGGCGATACCGTCAGCATTTATGATATTGAATTTGACTTTATGGAATAATTAAACGAATGCTGTCTGATTTATAATGGATAGGAGTGCTTTGTTTGGAACGATTATATCCCGCGGACTGTGACCCCAGGCTGTTAAGCCCGCTGACGCTTGCCTTTGTCGGAGACGGGGCGTTTGAGCTTTTTGTGCGCGAGCGCCTTGTGTGTCAGGGAAACTGTCCTGTCAATTCTCTTCATAAAAAATCGGTTGCTCAGGTCTGCTGCGGCGCGCAGGCACAGGCTTCGCAAAAGCTTCTTCCTGTTCTTACAGAGGAAGAGCTTGAAATTTATAAACGCGGACGCAATGCACACACAAACCATGTCCCCAAAAATGCGGCAATTGAGGATTATCATGCGGCTACCGCTTTTGAAGCCCTGTTCGGTTACCTTTATCTTTCCGGCAATATTAACCGTCTGCGTGAAATTTTCAAAATAATCTGTGATGAGTAATTTTGATGGGGGGGTGTTTTTATGCTGTCCGATATTCCAAAGGAAAAAATGATTGGAATTTTTAAAGATGTTTTGTTTTTTGTTGCCGGAAGCCTGATTTATGCCGTCTCCGTCAATGTGTTTACCGCTCCGAACCGGATTGCACCGGGCGGTATTACCGGTGTCAGCACCATGATTAACTATCTTTCACACTGGCCGATCGGCATGACCAGCCTTCTTCTGAATATTCCTATTTTTATCTGGGCGATTATGGAAATCGGGTACAAGCTCGTCGGAAAAACAATTGTTGCCACGGTATTTGTATCGATCTCGATTGATCTTGTGGGAAAGATTCTTCCAACCTATACCGGTGAAAAAATGCTTGCAGCCCTTTTTGGCGGACTTATAGAAGGATTTGGGCTTTCCCTGGTGTTTATGCGGGGAGGGACGACGGGCGGCACCGACCTTGTGGCCCGTCTGCTCGGCAGAAGGCTGCGCCATCTATCCATGGGCAAGCTGATGCTCGGCGTGGATTTAACGGTTGTTCTTTCGTCGGTCTTTGTTTATCACAGCATTGAAAGTGCGCTTTACGCCGTCATTACCATCTTTGTTTCCACCCGGCTGATTGATGCGATTCTATATGGTACGGATACGGGTACGGGAAAACTGCTGTTTATTATGTCCGTGAAGAATGACGAGATTGCGCAGGACATTTTAACCGATATGGACCGCGGAGTTACCGTACTGAAATCGCGCGGGGCGTACAGTGGACGCGAGGGAGAGGTCCTGCTTTGCGCTGTCCGCCGCTATGAGGTGGTAAAAGTGAAGGATATTGTCCGTTCCCACGACCACGACGCCTTTATGATTATCGGGGATGCGGGCGAAATCTCCGGAGAAGGTTTCCGTCAGGTAAAAGTGGAGGATAAAACGCTGAAAGAACTGATTGCGCACGCAAATGCAAAAAAGAAATGAAAAACAGGCGGTCTTGTATTTCAATACAAAATCGCCTGTTTTCACATTGGTGAATTCATTTTTTAGGTTAGTTATTGGAAGTTCTGTTTGTTGACTGTGTTGTACCACTTGTTGTTTTGCTGCTGTAATTGTTGTTGTTGCTAGTGTTTGACGCACGGTTTGTGCTTTCATTTGTGCTGTTGTTTGACGCACGGTTTGTACTGTTGGAAGTACGGTTAGTACTCTCATTTGTACTGTTGTTGGAAGCGCGGTTTGTTTTTGAAGTTTGATTGTCCAAAATTTTCACCCCCTTCGATCACTATTATTCGTATCTTTACGCGAAATATACAATTCATTTCCAGGAGCTGATGAAATTGATGGAATTGCCGCTGAATTTTAAAAATAAAATGGAAAAAATGCTTGGTGAAAAATATCAAACATTTATAAACTGTTATGACGAACCATATTATCGCGGTATTCGCCTGAATACTTTAAAATGCGATGAAAACACGCTCAAAGCCTCGCTCCCGTTTTCCATTACGCGGGCGCCTTTTTCTCCGGTTTCCTATTATATTCCGCATCAGTCGCCAAAAATCGGCTTTTTGCCCATGCACCATGCGGGCGCTTTTTATTCACAGGAACCGTCCGCTGCCAGCGCAGTAACCGCGCTGGCCCCGCAGCCCGGTGAGAAGGTGCTTGATTTGTGTGCCGCTCCCGGCGGAAAATCGACGCAGATCGCGGCACTCTTAAACGGAAACGGGTTGCTGTGGTCCAATGAAATTATAAGAAGCAGAGCCAGTGTGCTCCTTTCCAATATTGAGCGGATCGGCGTAAAAAATGCCGTGGTTTCCTCATGCCATCCGGAAGTCCTTTGCACCGGCCTTGCCGGATATTTTGACAAAGTGCTGGTGGACGCGCCCTGTTCGGGCGAGGGGATGTTCCGGCGGGATGCACAGGCCGTGCAGGATTGGAGCCAGGAGCATGTGGAAGCCTGCGCCGTCCGTCAACTTGCTATTCTGCGCAGTGCCGCGCACGCACTGAAGGAAAATGGTGTGCTGGTTTATTCAACCTGTACCTTTTCCCCCGAGGAAAACGAAGGAGTTGTTTCCGGTTTTCTGCAGGAAAGGGACGATTTCGCACTGATTGACTGCACGGAACAGTATGGCCGCCCCGCCTTTTTGCCAAAGGCGCGCCGTATCTTTCCTATGGACGGGGGAGAGGGGCATTTTGTTGCCGTAATGCAAAGGCTCTCCCTTAATAACGCGTATCCGGCCCCCTATTCGCTTCAAAATATTTCTATGAAGGATATGGCGGAGAATTTATACCGCCAGATTTTTCAAAACGGAGTTCCCGGTATGATTGAGCGGATTGGGGATTCTTTTCTGCTGCTGCCGGATGAGCTTCCGTATTTAAAGGGACTGGGCGTTGTCCGCGCGGGCGTGCTGCTCGGCGAAATGAAAAAAAATCGGGTTGAACCGGCTCATGCGGTATTTATGGCTGCGCAACCAAAGGAACTGAACTTCTTGATTGACCTGCCCCATGATTCTGAACAGATTTCAGCTTTTCTGCGCGGGGAGGAAATTGAAGCGGATGAAAGCTTCCGGGGCTTTGCCGGGGTGGCGGTTGACGGCGTCCTGACGGGGTTCGGAAAATGCTCAAACGGGCGCCTGAAAAACCGCTATCCCAAAGGATTGCGAAATAATTGATCTTTTCTTGGCGCATTTGATGGCACTTTAAGTCACTAAAGCTTGAAATTGCCGGGAAAGGATGATATAATAATCGTTAATTAATTTGAAAGAGGGCATTTGAAATGCAGGAAATCAGAGTGGAATTGACTGAACACCCACAACCTAAGCCAACCGATTCAAACAAACTCGGATTCGGTACGATCTTTACAGATCATATGTTCATTATGAACTATGATGAGGGAGAGGGCTGGCATGACGCCAGAATTGTCCCGTTTGGACCGATTGAGCTTTCGCCGGCGGCGATGTGCCTGCATTACGGCCAGTCTGTTTTTGAAGGTATGAAAGCGTGCCGTGCGGTTGACGGCAGGATTCTGCTTTTCAGACCGGACAAAAATATGGCCCGTCTCAATTCATCCAATGACCGGCTTTGTATTCCACAGATAGATGAAGCGTTCAGCCAAAAGGCGATTGAAAAGCTCGTTTCAATTGAAAAGGACTGGATTCCGTCCGCCGAAGGAACTTCCCTGTATATTCGTCCGTTCATTATCGGAATTGATCCCCACATCGGCGTGCATCCGGCACAGCATTTGCTTTTCATTGTGCTTTGCTCGCCAGTCGGCGCGTATTATCCGGAGGGATTGAATCCGGTGAAAATTTATGTTGAAACCAATTATGTGCGTGCGGTAAAGGGCGGAATGGGATACACCAAGACGGCCGGAAACTACGCAGCATCCTTAAAAGCGCAGGATGAGGCCGAAAAGCAGAATTACACCCAGGTGCTCTGGCTTGACGGCGTGGAGCGCAAGTACATTGAAGAAGTCGGAACGATGAACGTGTTCTTTGTCATTGGGGACGAAATTGTTACTCCGGCTCTTCAGGGGTCTATCCTGCCGGGCATTACCCGCATGTCCTCCATTGAACTGCTTAAATCATGGGGCATGAAAGTAGTGGAACGCAAACTGTCCATAGAAGAGCTTGCGCAGGCCGCGGAAAACGGACAGCTGAAAGAAGCATTCGGCACCGGCACCGCCGCCGTTATTTCTCCGATTGGCCATCTGAAATGGGGAGACGATGTGATGAATATCAACAACGGAGAAATCGGGCCGATTTCTCAGCGCCTTTATGACACCATGACGGGGATTCAATGGGGAAAGATAAAGGATGAATTCGGCTGGACGGTAGAAGTGAAATAATCAATTTGTATGAAAAGGCGGCGCCGGACGCGCCGCCTTTTCTTTATTGGGGGATATATGCGCGAACTTCCTTTTTTGGTTCCAAATGAATACGATGGGATAGGGCTGAAAAGCTTTTTGCGCTCTTACTGCGGAATTTCTTCCCGGCTGATGATCCGGCTGAAACGGGAACCGATGGGAATTACAAGAAACGGCCTGCATGCAATTGTGACAGAAACTTTAAAGGCCGGAGACACGGTGCGCGTAAGGATGCCCGAAGATCACAAGCTGCATGAACCGCTCAGTCTGCCGCTTGCGATCATTTATGAGGACAGCGATCTGCTGGTTGTCAATAAGCCCGCCAATATGCCGATGTACCCCACGCCCGGCCATGACCGTGACAGCCTTGCAAATGTTGCTGCGGCGTATTTCTCTTCAAAAGGGGAAAGGCTTGCCTTCCGCCCTGTATATCGTTTGGATAAAGATACAACCGGACTTGTTCTTTTGGCAAAAAATCCTTATTGCGCGGCGCGTCTTGCCGCAAAGATTGAGAAAGAATACATTGCCGTTTGTGAAGGGACTCTTTGCGGGAAGGGAATGATCAGCGCGCCGATCGGGCTGAAAGAAGGACATAAAATCCAGCGTGAAGTTGCAGTCGGCGGCGACAGAGCGGTCGTCCTGTGGAAAGAGCTGGAAGGTGGGAAAGGATACACGCTTGTCGCGCTTCGGCTGAAAACGGGAAGAACCCATCAGATCCGTGTGCACATGGCGCATATCGGCCATCCCCTTGCCGGAGACGACATGTACGGCGGCAGTCTGCAGCTTATACAAAGACAGGCTCTGCACTGCATGAGTATTCATTTTATCCATCCGGTTGCAAAAAAGGAGTTCGACCTTTCCTGCGGTTTGCCGGAAGATATGCAAACACTCCTGCTTACATGCGGCATGAAAAAATACACAAAAACCAGTTAAAAATACGGCCTAAATGCATACAATTCCGTAAAAATGAATTTTTATTTATATTATGCTTGATTTTTGCATATTTATGCGCTATAATACAAACTATATTAAGCGAACGAATAAAACTTCATTTTTACGGAGGGTTAATATGATGAAAAAATTATCAAAAATAGGGGCGTTTCTGCTCGTTTCAGCCATGATACTGTCAACGGCAGGCTGCGCCCAGTCCGGCACTACATCCGCTGCAACAGGCAGTGAGACAGCAAGTAAGGCTGCATCCACCAGCGTGGATAAAATTAAAGCTGACGGATATGTAACGATGTCAACCAATGCGGAATTTGAGCCTTTTGAATACAAAGACGGCGATAATATTGTGGGGATTGACATTGATATTTCAAACAAAATTGCGGAAAAACTCGGCGTTAAGCTGAAAATCAACGATGTCGCTTTCGATACGCTGACTACGGAGCTTGGTTCCGGTAAAACCAACTTTGTAGCTGCCGGGATGACTGCAAACGAGGACAGAAAGAAAAATGTTGATTTTTCCGATACTTATTTTGATGCTTCTCAGGCGATTATCGTTTTAAAAGGCAGCGCCATTAAATCCCGTACAGACCTGAACGGTAAAAAGGTTGGCGTACAGCAGGGAACAACCGGAGACACGTATTGCACCAATGAAGACGGCAAGAATGATATAAAGGTTGCTTCCACCGAACGTTATGCAAAAGGCGTTGACGCGGTAACCGATTTAATCAACGGCAAAATAGACGCGGTTGTCATCGACGATTTTCCGGCCAAGAAATTTGTAGAGAAAAATTCGGATAAACTGGTTAAGCTTGATGAGGCGCTGACAACGGAACAGTATGCGATAGCGGTGCCGAAGGGCGACGCGGCCATGCTGGAAACGGTAAACGGCGTTCTGAGCGAATTGAAATCAAGCGGTGAGCTTGATAAGATTATTGATAAGTACAAAGAGGCACTGGGCGCCTGATTTTCCCACTTATCAACGGAATGCAGGGCAAGCGGAAAAATCTGCTGCCCTGCTTTTCTCAGTTTTAAAATGGGGGTAAACTATGTATTCATTGATCGCGGCGCTTCCGCTTTCCTATTTTTCAGAATTCCCGCAGAAATTCTACGATGCTTTTATACTGAAAAGCAGATATAAGAACATCGTCTTTGGTCTGGGAAATACCCTTATGATCACTTTCTTTGCGGTAATCATCGGAATTATTCTTGGAACAATCGTCGCTCTCATTAAAGTGACGCACAATAATGACAAAAAAAAGCTGAGATTTCTAAATGCGGTATGCAGTGTGTATCTGACCGTCATCCGCGGTACACCTGTTGTCGTGCAGTTGATGATTATGTGGTATATCATTCTTCAGCCGACCAATTTTGACCGGATTGTCGCCGCGGTTCTTGCGTTTGGCATTAATTCCGGGGCATATGTCGCCGAAGTGATCCGGAGCGGAATTCAGTCGGTTGACAAGGGTCAGGTTGAGGCCGGCCGTTCTTTAGGGCTGAACCAGCGTGATACCATGGTGAAAATTGTATTCCCGCAGGCTTTGAAAAATGTCTTGCCGGCAATCGGAAATGAATTTATTGCTCTCTTAAAGGAAACCTCCGTCGCGGGCTATATCGCAATACAGGATTTAACCAAAGGCGGCGATATTATCAGAAGCATTACTTATGATCCGTATACATCTCTTCTGGCTGTCGCAGGAATTTATCTGTTAATTGTTATGGGCCTGACTGCTTTGCTCAGCAGGTTTGAGAGGAGGCTGCACAGAAGTGATAACCGTTAAAAATCTGCAGAAGACTTTCCATACCCTGAACGGGGATCTGGACGTTTTAAAAGGAATTGACCAGAATATTGAAAAGGGCGAAAAAGTCGTTATTGTTGGTCCTTCCGGTTCGGGGAAAAGCACTTTTCTGCGCTGCCTGAATCTGCTTGAACAGCCGACCGGCGGGGAAGTATGGTTTGAGGAGACTCAGATTAATGTCCCGGACTGCAATATCAACCAGCTTCGCCAGAAAATGGGCATGGTATTTCAGCACTTCAACCTGTTTCCGCATTTGACGGTACTCCAGAATATTACGCTTGCACCGCTTACTTTAAAGCTGAAAACGCAGGAGCAGGCGGAGCGGCAGGCAAAGCAGCTGCTTGAGCGCGTAGGACTTGCAGATAAGGCGGAAGCTTATCCGGTTCAGCTTTCCGGCGGACAAAAACAGCGTATCGCGATTGTAAGGGCGCTTGCCATGAACCCGGATGTAATGCTCTTTGACGAGCCGACCAGTGCGCTTGACCCTGAAATGGTCGGAGAAGTTTTACAGGTTATGAAAGAGCTTGCCGCCGACGGGATGACCATGGTGGTGGTAACGCATGAAATGGGATTTGCGCGTGAGGTTGCAACCCGTGTGCTGTTTATGGATGACGGTCAGGTACTGGAGGAAGCTACCCCCAATCAATTCTTTGATCA
>DENA01000016.1 GCA_002359465.1 Ruminococcaceae bacterium UBA2656 | reverse complement strand
GGAAATTTGAGAGGAGCTGTCCTTAGTACGAGAGGACCGGGATGGACGCACCGCTGGCGCACCAGTTGTCATGCCAATGGCACAGCTGGGCAACTACGTGCGGATCGGATAAACGCTGAAAGCATCTAAGCGTGAAGCCGACTCCAAGATTAGATATCCCATAGCATAAGCTAGTAAGGCCCCTTGAAGACTACAAGGTTGATAGGCTGCGTGTGTAAGTACGGCAACGTATTTAGCTTGGCAGTACTAATAGGCCGAGGGCTTGACCATATTTTCTTGGCAACCCTCTATTTCTTACTTCTGCTTCCTTCCCTTTATTCAGTTTTCAGTGTATACTTTTTTGGTAAATAAGAGCAGACGGATGAAAATCCGGAGCGTGCAGGCTCAACCTGCCATATGCACCATTAGCTCAGTTGGTAGAGCACCTGACTCTTAATCAGGGTGTCCCGGGTTCGAGTCCCTGATGGTGCACCATTAAGAAGTCGGAACAGGGGTTAGGAGCCTCTGACCTCTGCATCTGACTGTATGAAAGATATGGCCCGTTGGTCAAGCGGTTAAGACACCGGCCTCTCACGCCGATAACGGGAGTTCGATTCTCCCACGGGTCACCAATTTCTGTTCTGCAGCAATCAGTTTTTGTTTACACCGAGTCGGAGAATCGAACTCCGATCTTCCACAGGAAAGCAAAGGCAGGGATTCCAAGTGGCTGTCTGAGGTAATCGCCGTAGGCGTGTGCCGACTGTAAAGTCCTCCCACGGGTCACCAATTTCTGTTCTGCAGCAATCAGTTTTTGTTTACACCGAGTCGGAGAATCGAACTCCGGTCTTTCACAGGAAAACAAAGATAAAGATTTTCACTGGCTCTCTGAGGTAATCGCCGTAGGCGTGTGCCGACTGCAAAGTCCTCCCACGGGTCACCAATTTCTGTTCTGCAGCAATCAGTTTTTGTTTGCACCGAGTCGGAGAATCGAACTCCGGTCTTTCACAGGAAAATAAAGATAAAGATTTTTACTGGCTCTCTGAGGTAATCGCCGTAGGCGTGTGCCGACTGCAAAGTCCTCCCACGGGTCACCAATTTCTGTTTTGCAGCAATCAGTTTTTGTTTACACCGAGTCGGAGAATTAAAAGTAAATAAGTTGGTACTGATGACGGTGAGGGTCCACCCGTTCCCATCCCGAACACGGAAGTTAAGCTCACTGGTGCCGAAGATACTTGGCTGGCAACGGCCCGGGACAATAGGAAGGCGCCAACACAAATATTCCTCAATAGCTCAGCCGGTAGAGCATGCGGCTGTTAACCGCAGGGTCGTTGGTTCGAGTCCAACTTGGGGAGCCAGATAGAAGCCGTTTGTCGAAAGACAGGCGGTTTTTTTGCTATTGTTATCTTGTCGCAAACTGTCACCTGAACTTTGTAAAACTTGACAGATATCGTTTGGTTACCTATAATAATGAATGTGAGAAAATTAAATCTTTGAAACAGTCATCCTGCTTAAATTTGTATCTGACTGCCGGTGAATAAGGATCATGCAGTCATAGATGAGAAAGGTAACACAGTAATGAAATATACCCACGTCGTTTTTGATGTAGACGGTACCCTGCTCGACAGTGAGGATGCGGTTCTTTTGTCGTTTCAGAAGGCACTTTTTACAATTCAAGGAAAAATGTATCCTATAGAAGAACTGCATTTTGCGCTTGGAATACCGGGATATGATGCCCTGGAGCAGATGAAAGTAGATCGTATTGATGAAATTCTTCACCTGTGGGGTGATCTGGAACAGAAATTTGCATATACCTTGAAGCTATTCGACGGAATTACTCCCACACTGTCACAGCTCAAAAAGGAAAAAGTCAAACTGGGGATTATTACTTCACGCACGCGAGAAGAATTTCAAAGTGCCTTTTCCCCTTTGGGGCTCAACAGTTATTTTGAGCATATCATTTGTGCCGAGGACTCTGCTGAACATAAGCCGAATGCGGGGCCTATGCTGAAATATCTGGAATTGACACAGGCAGATAAAAAGGAAGTCCTTTACATAGGGGATTCGGTTTATGACTGTGACTGCGCTAAGGGCGCAGGAGTGGACTTTGCGCTTGCATTGTGGGGATGCCGTGTTCCGGAAAAAATCTCTCCGGTGTATGCCCTGAAACAACCCCAGGATATTCTTTCTTTATAAGCGGCAAACTTGTTCGCAGTGGAATGAATTTCCTTATTTTCCCCACTTTTGCCGGGGACAATAACATCCATTTTTCCAGTGGTATTTCAAATTGCTATATATTATTGTTTAAAGGAAGGCTGAGGTGCGGCTATGATCGGAATTATTGGGGCCATGACGGTTGAGGTTGAAAATTTAATTGCTGCAATGTCGGATAAAATCACGCAGACAATCAGTGAAGTAGTTTATTATAAAGGAAAAATCGAAAATATCGACTGCGTTGTTGCCAAATGTGGAGTTGGAAAAGTGGCTGCGGCGATCTGTGCGCAGACAATGATATTAAAGTATCAGCCCAGTGCGGTCATTAATGTCGGGGTGGCCGGCGGAATCGGTGAGAACATCCATATCGGGGACATTGTTGTTTCAAGCGGGCTGGTGCAGCATGATATGGACACCACTGCGATTGGGGACGAGAAAGGCCTGATCAGCGGTCTGAATATTATTACGATTCCGGCAAGCAGCAGGCTGGTTGATCTTGTTGTATCCACTGCGAGGAAAATTTATGGAGAAGGCGTGCATGTCGGCGTAATCGCCACAGGCGATCAGTTTATCAGCAGCGCGGATAAACTGAAAAACATCGCGCTGGAATTTAAGGCGTCCGCATGTGAAATGGAAGGCGGAAGCATCGCGCAGGTGTGCTATATCAATCATGTCGATTTTGTCGTCATCCGCGCTATCTCAGACAATGCGGATGATGCGGCCAATATCGATTTCGCCGCCTTTGCTATTTCATCCGCGCATAAAACCGCGGAGCTTATCAAAAACATATTGCCCGGTATCTAAAAAGAGGTGTAAGACATGAAGATGATCGACGTGTCACGGGAACTTTTTTCCGCTCCGGTTTATCCGGGCGATCCGGAACCTTACCGCGACCTAGTGCGCCGGATGGAACTGGGCGACGTCTACAATCTTTCAGGTTTTTACACGGGCTGCCACAGTGCAACCCACATTGACGCACCGCGCCATTTTATTGAGGATGGCAAAACGATCGACCAGCTGGATCCGGCGCATCTGACGGGCGAATGCACCGTTGTAGAGGCAACGGGGATGATTACCGGCGCCGATATAGATAGCATCCTGCCGTCCGCTAAAAAGATGATTCTTTTCAAAGGCGGCGGGCAGGCGTTTCTTTCCCAAAGCGGCGCTTTTGCGCTGACAGCCGCAGGAATTCTTCTGGCCGGCACGGATGCTTTGAGCATTGAAACGGAGGATGACGACGCTTTTCCGGCGCACAAAGAGCTGCTGGGGGCAGATGTGCCGATTTTGGAGGGGCTTGACCTGTCCAAAGTAGAGCCGGGTGATTACACGCTGATTGCTCTGCCCCTTCTTCTGGGCGGAGCGGAGGCTTCCCCGGTGCGGGCCGTTTTAGTCAGGGAAGATACATAAAAAGATATATGCCGCAGGGGAGGAAATCCAAAAGGATTTCCTCCCCTGCTTGTGCTTTGCTCAATAATAACGGAAGACGGCCACCACTTTGCCCAAGATCAAGACGTCCTTCGTATAAATCGGATGGTAGTCCGGATTTTCCGGCTGAAGGCGAATCCTGTCCTTCTCACGGAACAGGCGTTTTACTGTCGCCTCGTCTTCAATCAGAGCAACGACAATCTCTCCGTCGAGCGCGGTGGGCGTTTTCACTGCCACCACGATGTCGCCGTTTAATATACCGGCGTCCTTCATGCTTTCCCCGCGCACGTTCAGCGCAAAATATTCTTCGTCGCTGTGGCGTACAGGCGAGAAAGGCACATAGCCTTCCACCTCTTCCACAGCCAGAATCGGCTGGCCGGCAGCGACTTTACCCACAATGGGAACCTGTATGGTGCTTTGCTCGCCCGCAAGGTGGATTGCGCGGTTCAAACCCGCGTCGCGGCTGATATATCCTGCACGCTCCAGTGTTTTCAGGTGCGCGTGTACGCTGGAGGTCGATTTCAGCCCGGTTGCGATGCAGATTTCACGCACAGTCGGCGGCAGCCCGTTTTCGGCCCGGCTTTTTAAATAGTCATATACTTTTTGCTGGCTTTTGGTTAACATCTCCGCAGCCCTCCCATGCATTCTCCTTTTATCAATATTATAACATATTTTTTGTAAAAATCAAACAAATGTTTGGGAAATTAAAAATTCATAAGATATTCATAGCTATGTAACAACTGATTTCCACCATGCGATATAATAGAGACGTAATCAAGGATATGGAGCCGCACCATTACTTGATACATGTTCTACCCTCCTCAATATACCCCTCAAGCTAATGAAAAAGGACCTAATCACGTTGGATTAGGTCTTTTTTCTTTTTTATTTCTTATAAAAATTGTAACCGCCGAATATAACGTCCGATTTATGGTCAAAATATGTTCGGAGGTGGCACGAATGAGTAATTTACATCTGTTAAACAACAAATCAAAAAAGAATAACTCCAAGGGATTTTATATTGCACTCGGCGTGTGCTTAATTGCGGTTGGTGTTGCAGCCTGGACAACCTATGACAGCGTGGTCAATTATGCTTCTCCCGACGAGGGGGCGACAAGCAGCGCGCAGGCGCAGCATACGAATGAAACGGTCAGCGGAATAAAGGTAGTTGCAAGCGAAGCGGCTTCTTCTGCGGCAGCGCCTTCTGAAGCGGAGTCTGAAAAAGAAGAGCCAGCGCCTTCCCAGGCACCGTCCGCGGCGCCGTCGTCAGCCGTTCCGGCTAAACAAACCGCAGCCAGCGTCCTGACCTTTACAAGCCCGGTCGACAAAACCGTCACGCAGAAATTCAGCGGGGAAAATCCAATTTATTCCAATACCATGAAGGACTGGCGTGTGCATAACGGCACTGATTTCAGCGCAAAAGCGGGTGCTGTTGTCAAAGCGGTCGCCGATGGGACGGTTAAAAACGTCTATACGGATGACCTTTACGGTACAACGGTGGTCATCCTGCATGGGGAATATGAAACCTATTACTGCGGACTAAATGCGGTAACCGTCAAAAAAGGAGCGACAGTCAAACAAAGCCAGCAGATTGGCGCGGTCGCTACTGTTCCCTGTGAAAGCGTGGACGCTTCCCATCTGCATTTATCAATGAAAAAGGGCGGAAAATACGTCGATCCGCTTTCTGTTATTAAATAACATGCCCCCGGCACTTATACGCTTAGGGGCGATGAAAGGCTGCAGAATCAATGAATTCTGCGGCCTTTTTTGTGTCAACTTTGTTATTTGAATAATCCGGCATTTTATGCTATAATTTACTCAAAAGTAATAGATCTTACAAAAAATGTCGAATTTTTATTTAACACTTTGTTAATGATTTATACACTTTCTGTTACCATAACGGACATCAAATCAAATTATACTAATCATGGTTGGAAAATACATGATTCGGAAGGGAGGCACAGTATTGAAAAACAGGAATACAACCCTGGTTTGCGTTACGGGTCAGCGCGACTGTGACAGACTGATTCGGGCCGGTAAGAAGATTGCGGAAGAGAGTTCCACTTCTTTACAGGTACTATGCGTGCAGCCAACCTCTGCAGGATTTGAAACCAGCTGTGAAGAGCTCGAGTATCTGCGTCAAACAGCACGTGACGCGCAGGCGGAAATGACCGTTTTCTTTAACGATGAGGCGGCATTAATCGCTGTGGGGTTTGTAAAGCAAATCGGTGCGGTCCATATTGTCACGGGAATGGCAGAAGCACCGGTTAACGGATTTGTGGAAATGATTCATAAGCTTTTGCCCAAAATTCCGATTTCCATGGTGGCAAAAGAAGGAACGATTTATAATATTTGTCCATCAGGCAAAAAACAGCAGACTGTAAAACTGGCAGTTCAAAATTAATACATAGGCGGAGCCGGAGTGACAACTCCGGCGCCTTTTTTATTCTTATTTGGGATATTCCAGGCACAGGAGGACGCCTGTCTGACAAAACACTTGCAAATCGTTACAAAAATGTTTATTATTATAAATACATTTGTTATTTTGAATTGCAGGGTGATTGTTTGTATAAGGCATGTATTTTTGACTTGGACGGAACGCTGGCGAATACGCTCGCTTCTATTGCCAATTTCGCAAATGCCGCCATGAAGCAGTGCGGATATGATTCGATTGAGGTGGAAAAATACAAATATCTTGTTGGCAACGGGACGGACAGGCTGATGCACGCCATGCTGGATACCGTGTGCGGCGCGCAGAGGTACACGGAAGACGACATTCACAGGATGAGAAAGATTTACGACCATCTATATGAAAGCGATCCGACGCATCTTGTCACCAATTACAACGGTATGCACGAAACGCTGGCAAAGCTGAAGAAAGACGGAATACGAATGGCAGTGCTGTCCAATAAACCGCATAACTGCACCACCGCGATTATTGGCGCGCTGTTTGAGGCGGGAACCTTCGACCTGTGCTACGGGCAAAGGGAACAGGTTGCGCGCAAGCCGTCTCCGGAAGGGGCGCTTCTGATTGCGGAAGAGCTCCATATCAGCCCCGAAGACATCCTTTACATCGGTGACACAAACACGGATATGAAAACCGGCGCGGCTGCGGGGATGGATACGGCCGGTGTGCTGTGGGGCTTTCGCGCCGAGAGTGAATTGCGGGAAAATCACGCGAAATATATCGTCGAAAGGCCGGAACAAATTTATGAGATTGTCGCCTGCGGCATGAGGTGATTCATGAAGTGGATTTTAAACCTTCTTAAAACCGAGCACCGGCTTGGTTTCCGCGTGGTGAAAACCGGCATTGCCGTCACCATGTGCATTGTGGTCGTGTCTTTTTTAAAGCTGGATGAGCCGTTTTTCGCGGTGATTGCCGCCGTTGTGACAATGGGAAAATCCATAGACGCCTCCATTAAAATGGGAAAAAATAAACTGGTCGGCGTGTTGATCGGCGCGGCGGTCGGCTACGGCCTTGTCATGGTTTCGCCGGGAAATGCCGGGCTTTGCGGCGTAGGCATTATCATCACGCTGTATCTTTGCCATTTATTCCGGCTTTACGGCGCCGCCACGCTTTCCTGCTTTGTCTTCGCCGCCATGATGTTTCAGATCGGCACCGCTTTTACCTGCATCATCAACAGTATCATCGGCATTGTCATTGCCATATTGGTAAATTTAGTGATTATGCCGCCCAATTATGCCGATGAAATTAAAAAATCCTTTACGTATCTGTGCGGCCAGGTGGAACAGGCCATGGAAAGCGCCGCCCTGTTTCAGCAGATTGACACGTTTGCGGTGGAAACCGCGATTCAGAAGCTGAGCTACAATGTCAACATGTACATTGCACAGGCAAAATTTCTTCGCTGGAACGATGATGAGGTGTTCGGCATATCCTGCAAAATATCCACTTATAAGATGATTCTGGACGAGCTCAAGGCGCTGGAGGTAATGGAACTGACCGACGGCCCCGCGGAATCCGGAAGCGAGATTGCCGTTGTTTATCATTACCATATGGACAGAATGCAAGAGCTTTACGAGCACACGCTTCCCGGGACGGAGAATGCAAAATAAAAAAATGGCCTTTAAGAGGCCATTTTTTTCGCTCATTTTAATGTTTTGGCTGCGGCGGTCATCAGGGCGGAGGCGATTTGGCCGGCCGAACTGATGCCGCTTTTTGTATTTTCCACAACGACCGCAAAGGCCAGCGGCGTGTTTTCGTTGGCGGAGAAACCAACCATCCAGCCGTTGGGCTTTTTCCCGCCGCCCACTTCCGCCGTGCCGGTTTTGGCACAGACGGCAAGGTTGGGGAACAGGCCGTCGCCGTAATAGCTGGAAACATTGTAGCGCATGTACTGCTTTAGCTTCTGAGCGGTGGAGGCTTTTAACAGCCGGTCTCCCGTGTTTGTGTGCCCGCTCTGTGTGGTCAGCCCGAATGGGGTGGTAATGCTGCTGATAAGATAGGGCTTGACAGGCACGCCGTCATTTGCGATTGCGCCCTCCATCAGCATCATATGGAAAGGATTGGTAAGGTCGGTGTACTGCCCGACACCGGACCAGCCCAGTTCATTTGGCTGCGCGCCGTCCACCTTGTATACGCTCTTGCTGGTCGTGATCCCGTCAAGGTCAAAGCTGCGGTTGAAGCCGAGTGAATTTGCGGCGGCGGTCATTTTATCCGCGCCAAGCTCGATTGCAATCTGCGCGAACGCCACATTGGAGGACTTCGCCAGCGCGTTTTTAAAGCTCAGGGTGCCGTAGGAAGCGACATCGGTGATTTTATTCCCGTTGATGGTGATGCTGCCTTTGCAGTCCCACGTGCGGCTGTCCAGATCAGAAATGTTCTCTATCGCCGCGACCGAAGTAACCAGCTTGAAAATAGAGCCGGGAGTGTAGGAGGAGGAAAGAACACGGTCAAGGTAGACGCCGTTGTACTTCCCCGTTTTATCCGTGTCCAGATCCTTCGGGGGATTGGAGGGGTCAAAATTCGGCGAGCTGACGGAGCAGAGCATTTCTCCGGTTTTATAATTGTAAATGGCGACCGCGCCGCTGCTGCTGCCGAGCTTTTGAAGCGCAAGCTTGCAAAGCGAGCTGTCGAGCGTCAGTTTAATGTCGCTGCCCCCGCTTTTTCCGGTGGGAGAAGCCAGCCCGGTGACGATATTATATCCTGAAAGCTCGGAGCGGTAATTGTACTGGATGCCTGTTGAAATGTAGCCCTGGCTGTCGCCGACGGTGTGGAGCATCGCGCGGCGTACGGTTTCGTCGCTGTTGTAGACCCGCTTGCCGTTTTCGCTTTTGGCAAGAACCACGTTATTGCGGTCAAGGATTTTTCCGCTGCCGGAAAGCTGGCTTCCGCTTGTCAGGTGCTTATTGAACGGCTGCATAGCCCAACTGCCGCCTTCGGTGGCGATTCCGTATAAAAACACGCCCAGGCCGAAAAGAAAACTCAGCCCCAGTATATAAAGGATAAGAGACCGTGCGCCCGTCGTTTTCATCAGCTTTTCCTCCTTGCCGCGTAAGTGCGCTCATCGCTGGCTTTGATAAAGGCGAGCAGTCCCCAGACGGCGACCATGCTGGAGCCGCCCATGCTGATAAAGGGCAGCGTGACGCCTGTCATGGGAAGTACATCCGTCGCGCCGAAGACATTCAGGCAGGTCTGGAACAGCAGCATGCCGCCTGCGGCGCAGGCGGATATGGAGTAGAAGGTGGAACGGGTGCGTGTGGCGTCCGAACGGGCGTAGACCATCAATAGCGCGAGGGTCAGCACGATGACAACCGCCAGAAGGATTCCGAGCTCTTCACAGATCATGCCGAACACCAGATCCTGAGTGGAGGCGAAAACCTTTTTCAGCCACCCGTCCCCCAGACCGAGCCCGAACAGACCGCCGCTTGCGGAATAGCTTAATACACGGGTCTGCTGGTATCCGCCGGATTCGTTCACATGCTCCCAGACATGGCGCCATGCCGCAAAACGCTGCGCGACGTAGGGCTTGAATTTTAAAATAAGGAAGGCGCCGAACGCCGCCACCGCGCAGATCAGCGCGATGGTGCGCACGCTGCCGGAGCGCATGAAAGCAATAATTAAAAAGGTGATAAAAAAGATACAGGCGGTGCCGAAGTCACGCATCAAAAACAGCGCGCCCATGCACACAGCCGAAAATCCGATAAAGCCTGTCAGGTTTTTCGCTGTCTGCAGCCTGTCCAGCGTGGATGCGCCGACAAATACAAACGCGATTTTAATAAATTCAGAGGGTTGTACGCTGACGGGACCCAGGCTGATCCAGTTGCGCGCGCCGTTGTGTTCGCGGGCGAGCAGCAGGTTGGCGACGAAAAGCAGAATGGCAAAAATTCCGATTGCCAGACGCCAGCGCATCACCCTGTCCAGATCGCTGAGGAACCAGAGCATCACGCAAAACAGAATAATGCCTCCGGCGAGCGCGCCAAGCTGCACATAGGTGTTTTCCACACCCGTGCCCGAAATAAGGAGAATTCCTATCCCGCTCAGCAGAAACGCGATCGTTTCCAGTTCAAAGCTGACGTGGCCAAGTCCTTTCATGGAATACAGGTACAGCATCCACTCCATTGCGAAGATCGCGCCGAAAGGCACAGCGGGCAGGTAACTGAATTTGCCGCCCGCAAGGCATGCCTGAATACACAGGAGCAGCTGTACGAAGGTTGTCGCGGTCAGAAGGCCGGCCGGCGAGGCCGCGTGCCGTATGGTGCGTTTGGGCGGCTTACTGTTTTTGGCATCGCTTGTCCGCTTGAGCATCAGCGCGGTGGAGCCCATGGCAATGCTGTCCCCGGGCAATATCTGCATACGGTCTTTCACTCTGGTCCCGTTGACAAAGGTGCCTGCTTTCGAGCCGGTGTCGGTGACAATCCAGCCGCTTTCCCTGCGCATCAGAACCGCGTGGTCCCGGCTCGCGGTAGGATCGTGCAGGACGATGTCACAGCTTTTGCTGCGCCCCATGGAATTTTCCCAATACAGCACGGGGATCACGTCATGCGTGACCATGTCTTCCAGAATCACAACGGGGTCTTCCCGCCTGCGCCCGCGTTTCAGAGACGTGAAACACTTGCTGATCACAATAATGGATACCAGCGGAACGATGATTCTGAAAATATATAGGATCAAATCAGTGATATTTTGAATAACAGGGTTGTTCAGTGCCAAAAAAACGCCTCCTTCCGCTGCTCGTGGGAAAACCCGGTTTCCTCCGGCAGAGATAGTATTGACAATTTTATTATACAATGATTTATCCATAAAGTAAACGGAGGGAACAACACTGTTCCCTCCGTCCGCCTGTTATTCTGTTATGCCCAGCTCACGCATGAATTTTAAAAGGCCCGCCTCAAAGTTTACGCCGAAGCGGGCGTCGGTCCCGGCCTCCCTTGTGCGCCGGATACACCCGGCGGTAAAATCGACCGCGAGCTGCATGGCAATGTCCAACTTCATCCCATTTAGAATCCCGGCCAGAAGCGCGCTCGCAAAGACATCTCCCGTACCGTAATAATTTCCCTTAATCTTTTGGGAAAACGCGTAGCTGACCTGGTCCGTGTCGCGGCAGTATCCCGCCGTGCCCACCAGTTCGGGGCTGAACCACACCCCGGTGATGACAACCTGCCGCGGACCGAGCCGGCTCAGGCGCCGCAGCAAATTTTCAACATAATCCCGGGTATAGGGGCCCTCGTGGTATTTTTCCCCCAGCAAAAATGCCGCCTCCGTAAAATTCGGCACAATCAGATCCGCTTTTTTGCACAGGTTTGCCATTGAGTCGGCCATCCGGGGGGTAATGGTCTGGTAAAGCGTGCCGTTGTCCGCCATAACGGGATCGACCATGATGAAGGTGTCCTCCGTTTTAAAGGTGTCGAAAATCTCCGACACAATGGAAATTTGCTCATAAGACCCTAAAAAACCACTATAGAGCGCTTCAAAGTGCAAGTCAAGCTGTTTCCACTGCTTTGCGAACCCGGGCATGTCGTCCGTCAGCTCGCGGTAAGTAAAGCCGGTCAGATCGCCTGTATGGGACGAAAGCACGGCGGTCGGAATTGCGCAGACCTCGATTCCGGCGGCGGAAAGGATGGGCAGCGCAACCGTAAGGGAGCATTTCCCGAATCCGGAGATATCGTGAATCGCTGCGATTCTTTTTAATTTGTTCATTCAGTCACCTCACAAATATGACAATTTCAAAGGATAGGAAAAACATAATTGCCATTATACAGTATATCATATGGAAAATCGGGGTGAAAAATGTAAAACCGAAAAAATCATAGCTATATTTTATTGGCTATCTCACCGGCATGCTTGTAAATGCTTCGTGCGGGAATAAATCCGCGTACCATGGAAAGCGGATAAATCGTGCTGTCCTTCCCAATGATGGTACCCGGATTCAGTACAGAGTTACAGCCGACTTCCACGCGGTCTCCCAGCATTGCGCCGATCTTTTTCAGCCCGGTTTCCATTCGGTCGCCGTCCGCGCTGATGACGACAAGCGTTTTATCGGACTTGATGTTGGAGGTAATGGAGCCCGCGCCCATATGGGATTTGTAGCCGAGAATGGAATCACCCACATAATTGTAATGGGGCACCTGAACGCTGTCAAACAGAATCACGTTTTTCAGCTCCGTGGAATTGCCGACAACGCATCCTGCGCCGACAAGGGCGTTGCCGCGGATAAACGCGCACTGTCTGACTTCGGTGTTCGGCCCGATAATCGCGGGCCCGTTGATGTAGGCGGAATCGAATACCCTTGCGGATTTCGCAATCCACACGTTGTCGCCGCGCTGTTCGTATTCCTCCGGTGAAAGCGTCGAACCCAGCTTTAGAATAAAGTCGCTGATTTTCGACAGCGCCTCCCACGGATAAGTCAGCTTGTCAAAAAGCGGTGCCGCGGCTGTGTGCGTCAGGTCGTATAAACAGCGAATGGATATTTTGTCAGTCATTATAAAATGCTCCTTCATTTTCACTTTTGTGTAAGTCCATTATATTTTTATTTTACCGCAAGGTCAATCATGTCGTGTCATTTTATAAGTTTTTTTATTTTCAGCAAATCGCCCGTCTGAAGGCTGCGGCCGCTTTTGTCCGTCCAATTTTCATCGCTGATTTTCGCCGCTTTCAGATACGGGCCGCTGAGAACCGATGCGTTTTCCGTGCCGGTCCGTGTAAAATAATCGTACAGCAGGCGGCAGTCGTAGTCTGTCACGGTGCCGGAGCCGTCCAGATCACCGGGGATGACCGCAATGTAAGCGCTGGCCGTTTTGCCGTTCAGCGTGGTCAGCACAATCTGGCCCGTGCCGATATTTCCGCTTTTGACTTCCTTTTTATCACCGGTAAAAACACGAAGCTTTTGATTCAGATGGTTTTCATCCAGCTCTTTCTGCAGGGCTTCCATTGTTACGGGGCCGGAAAAATCATAATTTTCAATGACTGGAGGAAGGTCATCCGGCATTTCATCGGGGAAAGAGGAAGACTGTGAAGAGGAACCTCCGGAATCACTGGATTCAGAAGGCTGGGAGACGGGAACACTGGAAACTGGTACGCTGGAGGCCGGCTCGGGGTTCTGAGGGCTGATTGTGCCGTTGTTGTGCGCACCGTCGAAAAGGAACAGCGATGCGGGCGTATTTCCATCAATCTGCGTGTCGGCGGCAGCCGTAACCAGAAAAACCCTTCCCTGCGCGTCCGCACTGAAATCCCGTGTAAAGTCACAGCTGACCCCCGGCACGTTGTTGATAATGCACTTGCCGTTGCTCAAATCGAGGCGCCCGATTTCCGCGCAGTCGGCGGCAGCGGGGGACATCCCGGCAAGATAAAGGTAATTGCCGCACAAAGCGGCAGCCTGATATGCAAATTTAATGGCAGTAACGTCCCTGACGGAACTGTAGTCCAGCTTTCCGCCGTTGTCAAGAAGGGCGGCCTTCGTACTGGATAACGAATCCGTACTGATTAAAACGAACCCGGTTCCCGGCCTGTGAAAAAACTGCTGATTGTCCGGATAGTACAGACGCGACTCAACCTTACTAATGTCGGGATAATTCTCCGCGTAACAGGACAGGGCGGCAACTATTGGCATCAGGGCCGCGGCGCACAGGCACACAGAGCAAAGAATCAGACGTTTTATCCGCCGTTCTCTCATTTTTCTACACTCCTCGACTTTATAATTGCTTAATAGCAGTATACAAAATATAGGAAGTGAAGAGGCATAATGTGAAATTTTTTCAAACAGCTTTGATCCTGTCTGAATCAAAATAAAACAGGAACCGGTATATACCGGTTCCTGTTTTTGGGGAGGAGTTGTATTGAAAAGGTCGTGACAAATCCTTGCCACAGTCTTATAATCGAATAAAATACGGATTCAGTTTTCCTTCATTTCTTATTCCGTGATTTCATTATAATACCCACATTTCACAGTGTCAATCATTTGACAATCAATTTGTCAACAATCTCTTTTTTGTATAAAACGCAGTTTTTCGTTGATGTGATTTAGTTATTATTGACGATAAATTTTCGTGGATTATCGAACAATTGCCGCTGCAAATTTGGAAAACTTTTATCTATTCCTGAACGCCGGGGATTTTCGGCAGCGAATCAAAACCGGGCTGCAGGTCCTCATCCGTCGGAATATAGTCCGTCATGGTGTGCTCCAGATAAGCGGTGTACGCGGCCATGTCGAAATATCCGGTTCCGGTTAAGCCGAACAGGATTGTTTTTGCTTCGCCAGTTTCCCTGCATTTGACGGCCTCGTCGATTGCGCAGCGGATTGCGTGCGCGCTTTCGGGGGCGGGAAGGATGGTTTCCAGCTTTGCAAACTGCACGGCGGCGTCAAATACCTTGGTCTGCTCTGCAGAACGCGCCTCGTCGATATAGCCGTCGTGGTACAGCTTGGAAATGATCGGCGACATGCCGTGGTAGCGAAGACCGCCCGCGTGGTTGGGCGAAGGAATGAAGCCGCTGCCCAGCGTATACATTTTTGCCAGCGGGGTGACCTTGCCGGTGTCGCAGAAATCGTAGGCGTAGCGGCCGCGGGTCAGAGAGGGGCAGGAGGCAGGCTCTACCGCAATAAAATACGGGTTCTTTCTACCCAGCAGCTTATCCTGCATAAACGGCGCGATCAGTCCGCCCAGATTGGAGCCGCCGCCCGCGCAGCCGATGATGATGTCCGGATATTCCCCGAGCAGTTCCATCGCCTTTTTGGATTCCAGGCCGATGATCGACTGGTGCAGAAGAACCTGATTCAGCACCGAACCTAAAACATAGCGGCAGTTTGGGGTTGTCGTCGCTTTTTCGATTGCCTCTGAGATCGCGCAGCCAAGGCTGCCGGTGGTGTCCGGGTCCATTGCCAGAATCGCGCGGCCTACCTGAGTGGTGGAGCTGGGGCTTGCGACCACGTTGGCGCCGAAGGTCTGGATAATCGCCTTGCGGTACGGCTTCTGCTGAAAGGAGGCTTTTACCATGAAAACATCAAGGTCTATTCCGAAATACGAACAGGCCTCCGCCAGAGCGGTGCCCCACTGGCCGGCACCCGTTTCGGTTGTAAGGCCGGTCAGGCCCTGCTTTTTTGCATAGTAAACCTGGGCCACGGCGGAATTGAGCTTGTGGCTGCCGGAGGTGTTGCTGCCTTCAAATTTAAAATAGATTTTTGCCGGCGTATCCAGATATTTTTCAAGCGCATATGCCCTGCTGAGCGGGGAGGGACGGTATGCTTTGTAAACATTCAGAATCTCTTCCGGAATATCAAAATACGCTGTGGTGCTGTCCATCTCCTGTTTTGCCAGATCCTCGCAGAAAATGGGATAAAGCTCCTCCGTGCGGATTGGCTGCAGGGTGCCGGGATTCAGCATCGGGTCGGGCAGGGACTTCATGTCCGCGCGGAGATTGTACCATTGCGTGGGCATTTGCTCCTCGGATAAAATCAGTCTGTGTGGGATGTTTGCCATGATCATTCTCCTTTCAGATAAAAAATAGTATAAGCATAAAAGAGTATAAAAAAACGCCCTTGCCCCTAAAACTTAGGGACAAGAGCGATTGCTCCTGCGGTACCACCCATATTGCGCAAAACGCGCCTCTTTTTCCGCGCACCAGCATACGCGCTCCCTTGGTAACGGGCGGAGTTCCCGTCAGCGGCTACTCGTTGCCTTTCGCGCTGCCCTCATAAGTCCATTCGGCAGGCCCCGCTCTGCCGCAATCACACCGCCTGCGGCTCTCTTAAAAAGCGCTCTGCCTGTTTACTACTCTTACTCGTCGGTTTTTTATCTTGTGCATTATTATATGCGGGTATGCGCGGCTTGTCAAGCATCAATTTCAAAATCCCGCAAATTTCCGCCGGTATTGTTTTTATACGGTTATAATGTTAAAATAATGGAACTAATAAGGGTGGCTGAATATACGATTTTATGGGGGAGAACATGGAAATTAAAAAGAATGACGTAATAGATCTGGAGATAACAGGTTACACCGCGGAAGGAAACGGTGTAGGCCGTTATAAGGATATTGCCATATTTGTACCGCTTGCGGCGGCGGGGGACAGGCTTCGCGTAAAAATACTCAAAACGGCGAAAACCTATGCCTTTGGCAGAATAGATAAAATCGTCACCGCTTCAAAAGACCGTGTTCCGCTCGACTGTGCCCAGTTTACCCAGTGCGGGGGCTGTGTGTACCGGCATATCGGCTATCAGGCCGAACTGAAGGCGAAGCAGCAGCGTTTGCGGGATGCGATTGAGCGTATCGGCGGATTTCGTGAGGTTGAAATCAATCCGATCGTCGGTGCGAAAGACCCGGACCATTACCGCAATAAAACGCAGCTCCCCATCGGGCGCGGGTCGGGGAACGAAGTAAGGATGGGCTTTTTTGCAAGCCACAGCCACCGTATTATACAGTGCTCGGAATGCCTTTTGCAGCCGGATGAATTCACAGTGGCAATGGGTGCTTTTCAGGAGTGGGCGCACCAGAGCGGTGAAGACGTATATGATGAGGAAACCGGCAAGGGCAGATTAAGGCATCTGTATCTGCGCCGCGCGGGTGCGACCGGAGAAGTGATGGTCTGTGTGGTTGTCAACGGCAACGGGGTTCACTATGAGCCGGAACTGGCGGAGATGTTAAAGAAAAGCGTTCCGGGATTAAAGAGCGTGATTATCAATGTGAACCGGGAGCAGACCAATGTGGTGCTTGGGAAAAAGTGCCGTACCGTGTGGGGAAGCGATTATATTACGGATACGCTCTGCGGCCTGAATTTTCATATTTCTCCCATGTCGTTTTATCAGGTTAACCGCGACCAGGCAGAGCGGCTTTACACGCTTGCAGGCGAATATGCGGGACTGACCGGAAAAGAAACCATTCTTGACCTTTACTGCGGAACCGGAACAATCGGTCTTTCCATGGCTAAAAATGCCGCACAGGTAATCGGCGTGGAAATAATTGAACAAGCGGTGGAGGACGCAAAAAAGAATGCGGATCTGAACGGAATCACCAACGCGGAATTTCTTTGTGCAGACGCCGCCAAAGCCGCGTCGATGCTGAAAAACCGCGGGACCCGCCCCGACGTGGTCGTGCTGGACCCGCCGCGCAAGGGCTGTGATCCTTCGCTGATTGATACGGTTACCCAAATGGCGCCGCAGCGCGTCGTCTATGTTTCCTGCGACCCTGCGACCCTTGCCCGCGACCTGAAACTGTTCGCGCAGAAGGGCTATGAGCCAAAGACTATTACGCCTGTCGATATGTTCCCGAGAACCGGGCACGTTGAGACGTGCGTACTTTTGTCCCACAAAAATTCGTAAACATCTCCACCGTCCTTATACACTGGAAAATTGAATAAAATAGACTTCAGAGGTATCTAAGTCCGTTCTCCACTAAGGGTTAAATAGCGGCTCTGCGACTTAGCGACTGGCACTTTTACTTGTAATTTTTAATTCTTCTACATCAATAACATGAATCAATTTGCATTTAGGGCAGAATAGAGGAAAGTTTTTCAACAGTGTATTCTTAAATATCTGAACACGGGTTTTCCCATTGCAAACTGGACACATTATCCAATACTTTTCATTCATCTATTTCACTTCCTTATCTATTACTCTAATCGACGGTATAATCAAGCACAATGCGGCAATGCCAATGATTAATACGCCAGACAGGAGAAACCATTTATTTACCCCTACGCTGTCTGCAAAAGAACCGGAAATTAATAAACCTATAGGCATAGCAAATGAAGCCATGCTCCCATACAAACCGAATACTCGCCCCAAGTATTCAGGTAAGATTTTTTCCTGCATAAGAGCCGTAACCGGACCATTGTAAAGCGGAACAGAAAGCCCCATAGTAATGCAAAAAAAAGCAAATAACCAAAATCCATTTTCCGGAAGCAATCCTGAAATAGCAATAGACGCTCCCATGAGTGCAATCGAAAAGGGAATACCAATTCCTCTGTTCTTTATTCCACCCAAAATCCCAAGGAAAATACCACCAACAAGCATACCAATAGAAAATGCTATTTCAGCCAAAGAGGCTTGAAGCGTTGTTCCTCTGAAATAGTCAAGTGACATTAAAGGGAACAGTGCATTTATTGGCGAATACAAAATCATAAATGCTGACGCAATCCAAACTAGGTCAAAAACACCTTTCGCTTGTCTAAGTGCAACATATCCGTATTTCATTTCTTGCCAAAAACTTGTTTTAACCTTTGTTAACTCAGGTTTTTCTAAATGAGGTATTTTGATAGCTATTACAGTACCCGTAGCAATGAGTGCGCCAATGACATCTAAAAATACCATGCTGCTAATATTCCAAATAGGATACAAAATACCCGCAAAAGCAGTTCCAACCATGTAACCAACTGTTTGTAATGACTGCGTATATCCAGCACATTTTGTAAGTTCTTTAGTTGGTACAATTAAGGGTGTTACCGCGCTGATTGCCGGAGTATGAAACGCAGTACCCACACTACGAATTGCCAATACAACAATTATAAGCCATATGGGTAATTCGCTGTTCCATGAAGCAACAACAAGTATAAGACTAACAGCCGCAATAAAAAGGTCTGCAACAATCATAACTATTTTTCGGTTTACTCGGTCTACGAGAGTTCCGGCTGCCATTCCTAATACAGCACTCGGAAGAAATCCTGCTAATGAAGCCATAGACAGTACGAAAGCTGATTGTGTTGTAGCTGTTAAATGCCAAATCAATGCCATTTGTAATATCGAACTTGAAAGGACAGAAAATGCCTGCCCAGACCACAAGATATAAAATTCTTTTTTCCAATTTTTATTTGCCATAATTATTATCTCCTGTATTTTTATTGAACTAAAAAAGGCAATAAAAATGCAGGTCAATTCTCAATGTGAGCATTGACCTGCATTTATAATACGAGTAATAACACAACAAATATAAGGCATAGTTTGTATAAACTATGTCTTATAGTCACTTGTTAGCTGTGCATTCATTCGCAAATAGGCAAGACAAAAAAGCCCACATTAAAATGGGGAACTGCTTTTTTATTGCCTTATTATCTAATGCGAATGCTGTGCAACATAAGTGACTACTCCTTTATCTTCTAAAATTAATAAAATTATACACAAGAAATGATTTATTGTCAACCTTCTATAACAATAGATATGCTCTATTACACTCAAACAGATGATATGTGTAATCATATCCAAAAGAAAAGGTGAACAGTAAAATGTAATAGGGTGAAATATAATGAAGCGACACGTTGAGAAATACGATTTTAAGGCTTTCGGACAAGCTATAAAGGCAGCGCGAAAGGCAAAAGGAATATCGGTAGACCAATTCTTTTTTCCAGACAAGGAAACGGATAAATCCACGCAGCGCAGACAGCTTGATGACATGAGTGATAAAGGATTGCGAATAGTTACCTCCACGGCAAAAGAGATTCAGAAAGTCGAAACAGAGGACGAATGAATGTCCAAAACACAACCGAATATGGAATGAGAAACGTTGCAGACAAATGCGGTTTTGCAGCGTTTTTCTTTTTCACTTATTAAGCAAACTAACTTTTTTGTTGTTATTGATATCAGCGATTAAGTTGTGTGGCAAGCCTTTTATTCCTGTATTTTTCTTATTTAATCCGTGTTATGCTTTGACAAATAGGGCATATAACCCCCAGTTGTATTCTTTCATAGATTCTCCCATCTCGGTTTGTTGCATTCTATAAAGTTATTAAGATTTTACGTGAAAAACATTTGCAGTTATTCCGCCAAGATTAGAAGTAAGTTCTTTTATTGAAAGAAACTAAACAGAATATTTGGAACAGCTTATTTTACCAAAAGTTATTCACAATCAGATGTATGTTTAAGTATTTCACTATATTGTATCTGGATTCTATCAAAGCAGGCTTGAATAGAATCTTTACTCAAACCAGTCAAAGCTGTTTCCATGTCTTTTGCAAAATCTTTTGGAATAAATGCTTCTTTTTGTTCTAAAAGCCTCTCCAGACTGCCTTTTTCATTAAGCATATACATCCCATTGATTGTATATAAAACTTGTAACAAGCTAACGGCACTCCTATACAGGGAACCAGCAGCGTATAGAATATCTCCTTTTACGATTGCCTTTTTTCCACAATGTTGAGAAAATTCGCACTCCCATAGGAACTTTACTATAGCAGCCTTCCGGTAGTTTTCAGGAAAGTCTATTAGCCTGTTTTTCTGTTCCGGGATAAGGTTATTATTATTGCTCAAAATTATGCAATACACGATTTCACCCATGTAAATAGAATTCACAAATCCAAATGGATGACCGCATTGATAGTCAATTGAGATTTTTCCATCTATACAGTCATCAATCACAGAGATGACTTTCCGTGAATCTCTAAAAAGAATATCCACAGCAATACCATCAATATTCAGCCATCCTCCACCATTGATCCATGGTCCCCATTCACCGGGATTGGTTATTACATTTTTTCGGTGTTCATCATCAAGTGAGACAGCTTTTTTCTTGAATAATGAAAGGTCGAACAACTCCCTGTCGTAATAAATTCCTATATCTATGTCGGAATCATTATTTGCAGTACCTGTCGCGTGGGAACCACCTAAAACAATGGCGTCAATACCGGCAACTCCGGAAAAGGAGCGTACTACTTGTGTAAGTATGTTTTCTACTTTATCTTTATTAGACATATAATTCTCTCCATTCTATTGCTCTCCAAAGTGTAACAAAATTTTTTGAACGGATTGTTCTGGGGACTGTTTCGAGGTATCCAGCCAAAAGCCGATTTTTGGAGTCTCCTTCATGAAATCCGCATACAAAGCCTCTACCGTAAAGCCAGTATAACCGATCTTTCCCCGCATTTTTTCACGTTTTTTTACAGTTTTCACATTAGGGCAGAGTACTATTATTTGAACAGGATAGTCCGTCAACATATCCAATATTCGGGATAGTTCTTCTCCGTAGTAGTTATCCTGCAAAACAACGGAAAATCCGTTGTTATAATAGGTTATTGCCGTATCTGCGGATAGGCGATAGCGCAGGTGCAGCTGTCGGATAGCTTCATCAGATGGCAGCACGGACATATCGGCACGTCCTGATACAATCATTTGGCGAAACACATCACCACGCAGGTGTACTCCCTTTTCCATTTTCGAGGCAAGCAGTCCCGCAACTGTTGATTTTCCAGAAGCCATAACGCCAGTGATTAAATATATAGCTCTTCCCAACGTAGAGCACCTCCTCATTAATAAATTTTCACATTAAAGCTCTTTTTTATTACAAAAAAGTATCTTTCTGTAGTTTGGCAGTTTTCATAACAAACCTTAAATTTTAGCCATTTATATTCTGCAATAGAATCTACTAATCCAAGCATTCTAAATAAAAAGTGTAAAACTATTGAATAAGATTTTTTACATCTTCTTGAATTGATGGTAACATAACTATGACTTTATATCAATGTAGCAAACGCTACAGCAGTATTTTTTACATAAAGAGAGGTCGCACAAAAGGCGACCTCCCCGAAATTATCTGCTATAAACAATTTTTTTAATTGTATGTTCAGAAAGAAAATAGGTATCTGCCAACATTTCAATAGAAATACCGGAAGCAAAGTCTTGGCGTATTTTATCATTACGCTTTTCAATTTTCTCTCTATAACCAGAAAGTTCTCCCCAATTTTTACGCTGGCCTTTTTTCGATGGGACGTATATATAGCTACTTTGAACATGTTTTTGTAGTTCTTCAACTAAATAATCGGGAAGAACTGAAAAAGCATTAATATACTTCATGCGGCATTACTCCTTGATCTTAATAGTCAAGTTGCAAAGCCAGCATATATAAGTACCTATTTACTCCATGCAAGCGGCACTTAAAAGAACTGGCTTACATTTTATTTAGTATATAACAAAAAATGTGTACTTCATATTTAATATAATAGGTGGTACACTTAAATTCAACCAATTAAGGTGGTGAATTTATTACGAGTTTTTAGTTTAAATAAGAGAAGACATTCTATACCCAAGATGCAGTTATTACGCAGTACTAAAGAAGCTGCTATGGACAGTGATGCGGCTTACTTAGGCACAAATAAGAAAGGGATATGAAAATAATATTACAGATTATCAGTTAGACTTAAGATACAAATATGTTAACTATATAATAACTTTTAAGGATTATTTTGCATAATGGTATGATTGGAGGATGAAAGGATGCACAAAGTAGTTATTTTGGCGTTTGATGGTTTTAACCTGTTCGACCTTGCGATTCCTGCTGACATATTTAACAGAGCAAGATCGCGCGCCGGAGAAAGACTGTATAAGACCTATATCTGTGGTAAAATGAATTCTGTTACAGGAACTTTACTGGATTTGAAGTTATCACATAATCTAAATATGCTCAGTGATGCAGAGACCATTATCGTCCCGGGCACGGAAGATAATTCATATCCTATTCCGCCCGAAATCTTGGATGCCCTACGCAATGCTGCTGACCGTGGAGTTAGGATTGCATCTATATGTGCTGGTGCATTTATACTGGCGGAAGCAGGCTTGCTCAATGGCCTTAAAGCTACAACGCATTGGCGGGCAGTTGATAATTTGGCTTCACGCTATCCGGAAATTAGTGTTGAACCGGATGTTCTTTTCATCGATAATGGACAAATACTCACTTCTGCTGGCGTGGCCTCTGGCGTGGATCTCTGCCTGCATATGATCAGAAAAGATTATGGAGCAATTGTAGCTGCCGAGATAGCGCAGGATATTGTTATGCCGCAAGAACGCGAGGGCTGGCAATCGCAATTGCTAAAACATACCGAACCAGCAAAGGTAGATGATTTGAAAGACATTCAAATGTGGATGCTTGAGCACATTAAGCAAGAATTTAGTATAGGTCAAATCGCTGAGCACTTTCATATGAGTGTCCGTACATTGAATCGAAGATTTCAAAAAGAAGTAGGCATTACACCTTTGCGGTGGCTTCTATCCATAAAAGTGCGGCAAGCACAGGCTTTTTTGGAGTCCTCCAATATGTCGATTGAAGATATAGCAACTGCTACTGGGTTCGCGTCTGCCGCAGCATTCCGAGAACACTTTTTCAGAGTTACCGGCACAACACCAACGGGTTGGCGTAATACTTATAGTGTATCGATAAACTCGCGAGAAGCCAAGCACAGCAATCATAAATAAATACACTAACGCCCTTTTATACCAATCAAAAACCGGTCTACAGAAGGCCGATTTTTGATTGGTTATTTTAATGTAATTTTGTCCAAAAACCGATGTACAATGACTTTTTATACATTGTAGATGCAACTGTCTCATGGGATAATAAATGCACGTTCTACAATAAAAATAATGGAGGTAGATTTCAAATGAATATTCAAGTCATCTTATTTGACGGATTCGATCCTCTTGACGCAATTGCACCTTATGAGGTATTTACCGCGGCTTCAATGTACTCAAAAAAAGAAATCATTGTTGAATTTGTGTCCGCCGAGGGACGCCGCATGGTTCAAAGCGGGAATGGGATGCAGTTACAAGCAGAAGGCGAAATTGACTTATCAAAAAAGGGAATGATTGTTTTGCCAGGAGCTTGCGGTTCAACAGATGAAAACTCTCCCAACAGTCTGATTCCTAAAATCATAAATGCAACAAAAACAAAATTGATTGATTTTCTCGCCGATGCATTAAATGACCCTGAAATAATTTGCGTAACAGTCTGCGGCGGCTCTCTAATCTTGGCTTTGGCTGGGCTGCTGGTGGGCAGGCATGTGGTGACACACCACATGGGGATGGGATTGTTAAGCACTACAGACGCAATACCAGTAAAGGCCCGCACTGTAGATGATAATGATTTGGTTTCATCGGGTGGAGTAACCTCCGGGCTTGACGTTGCACTCTATATGGTTGAACGGGAAATCGGTCCAGCAATTGCAATTGAAGTTGAAAAACTATTTGAATTTGAACGAAGGGGGACTGTATGGAAGGCAACCGGCGAAAATCCGATAACGCTTGCCATATCTACCGATAACGAAGAAAATCCTATGCTATCTGAGCGTGCTATGCAATTGACACAGGAAGACGTAACAGGAAAATGGTTCGTTGACATCTCTACACCAATTGGCAAGATGTGCGTTGAACTTAACCTGTGGTTGGAAAATGGCAAATTAATTGGTTTGGCTAAACAAGAGGATGATACACTTCCCTTAGAAGAGGTCAAAATCGCAAATGGAAGGCTAACCTGGGTTTTAAAAACAAAAAAACCACTGCCCCTAAAACTGCTATTCGATGTCACAATAGAGGTAGATACCATTAGCGGATCCGCCAAAGCAGGAGCACTGCCGAAATCAAAGATCTCCGGGTATAGGATGAAATAATCTTTATTATCATTGTAGAACATTCATAACAATAGGAATCCGGCAACAAGTGAATAAAACTGTGTTAATGGCACCTAATATACAAAAAACCGTTGAAAAGGCGTATAGTGTGCTTTTGAAAAAATACAAGGAGGTTATGACAATGAGTGAAACTATCTACGAACAACTGCAACAGCTTCAAATGTTGATGCACCGTTCCGCATTTGAACACTTAGCAAGGCGTACAATGTCCACAGAGGGAAAGGGTGGGTGCTGCAAAAGCTGCCGTAGGTTCTTGCCCTTTTGAAAACGAAAAGTTACACATCTAAAACACTTATGTAAATATAACGAATTGAAGGAGGAATATTTATGTTAATACCCCTTGATAAGACGCTAAAGGTGGCAACGCTCGTTTGTCCCGATGTCTTTATGATAGACATTGTAGGTGCGCATTCTGCGTTTGCCTTGTCGCCCAATGTCGAAACCCACCTAGTATGGAAAACTCTTGAGCCTTTTGAGGCACTCCCAAACTGGCCTATGACTGCCACGACCACCCTTGATAAATGCCCGGATGTTGATGTGCTGATAGTCGGCGCCGTAGGACCGGAAGTCATCGGCGATACTGAGGTCATCGATTTCATCAAAGAAAAGGGAAAAAAAGCTTCTGCGATCATCGGAATTTGCGGCGGCGTTTTAGTGCTGGGCGCCGCCGGTCTTCTTGAGGGCCGACGTGCCACAACGAATTTCCATATTGGCGAATCCCTAAAGGAGGTTGGGGCCATACCCGTCTTGGGCGGGGAAGTCGTTGTTGACGGAAATCTCTATACGGCTGGCCCAGCGCATGGCTCAATGGAGGCAGCACTTATTGCGCTTGGCGCTCTGCGCGGCGAGGAAGTCGGAAAATTGGCTGAGCTCAATTCGGAATACGATCCTCATCCGCCTTTCAAAACCGGGAGCCCCGAGCTTGCAGGACCGGAACTGACGGCAATAGCGATGGAGATAACCAGACAAACCATCCCCTTTGACCTGAGCCTCAAATTAGCGCGCGAAGGCTATCTGAAAAACCGTCCCGGGGCTAATGTTTAAAGGTTATCGTCATCTGAAAGCTAAAAACAGGCCGCATAGTTGGAGCTGAGCTCCATTATGCGGCCTGTTTTGTAATAGACCTTGTGACGATCTGAGCATCAGTGTTGTGGTGCCGTTCCTGAACATCACGCGGGACATTGTTCGGGTTATACTTAAATTGAATGTCGACCACGTCTTATCTCTCCTTGCGCTTTTTTAACTCCTCGATAAACTTTTCCCAGTCTTGTTCATCGGCGCCAAGTTCTTTAGCGACGCGGAGTGCTTGCATTGCGTAATCCCTCTCGACGATGTAATTTGAAAAATCTTGAGGCACTACTACGTCTTTGCTTTTTCGTGATTCTGCCGCCTTGTTGTACATCTCGGTAGCTTGTTCCTCGGCCATCCCGAGAAAAGTCTTCAGTTTCTCTAAGCGGTCGGCGGTAAAGGCACAGCGTCTGTCCTTTTCTACTTCGCTATAAAATTGAGGCGAAACACCAATCGCCTTTGCGGTTTCCCTGAGTGATTTTCCACTCGTTAACCGTATCGATTTGATGTAGTNNCTGATGTTATTGCTTTCCATAAGGAATACTCCTTTCATTACTCGCTCGGTTCTTCCTGAGCGAGGAGGCGTAAATCATTTGGATGACACCCCGTAATCATAATAACACATCAAAATGCGAGTGTCAACCATATAGTTGATGTTTTGGACATTATGAACCACGAATGCCTAATCAGATGATATAAATAAAAATAAGCGTTCAGACGACTAATTGTTTGTTATCAAATATTTTATTGACGTGCTCTCATTTTTGTGCTAATAATATTAAGAATATTATTAGCTTGGGAGGCGGCGAAATGGCAATCAGCTACAACAAACTATGGAAATTACTTATTGATAAGAAAATGAAAAAGAAAGATTTGCAAAATGCTTCTGGTATTAGTTCGTCTTCGGTCGCTAAACTCGGTCGGAACGAAAACGTAAACACTGAGATTTTACAGAAAATTTGTACGGCGTTGCATTGCGACGTTAGTGACATTATGGAGATGGAAGATGAAACAAACTCATAAACGCCGCCGGAGGCACCGGCAGGCAAAGAAAGAAGCAATCAGATTGGAGAACCACTTATGGCGGAATTGAAAACAGTAGACTTGTTCTGCGGTTGCGGAGGAATGTCACTCGGCTTTCAAAACGCCGGATTTGACATAGTGGCCGCTTTTGATAACTGGAAACCGGCTGTCGAAATATACCGCATGAACTTTAACCATCCTATTTAAGAGCAGGATTTGGCTGACGAGAGCGCACAGGCCAACATTAAAGAAATGAAGCCCGACATCATCATCGGCGGACCCCCATGTCAGGATTTTTCGTCGGCAGGCCACCGGAACGTCAATCTTGGACGCGCCGTTCTGACAAAGACTTACTGCGACATAATCACGTCGACCTTACCGCGATATTTTGTGATGGAAAACGTGCCAGAAATCACAAAAAAGGGAATCCTCGTCGAAATCCTCGAACGATTCAAAGAAGCCGGTTACGGATTGGCCTCGATGATACTTGATGCGAGCTTATGCGGGGTGCCGCAGTCTCGCAAGCGTTATGTGTTGATTGGTTGCCTTGGTGCGGAAGATGACTTCATGCAGGATTTCCTTGAGACTTATTTTACAGACGAACCGATAACGATGCGTCAGTACTTCAAGCGAAGAGTGCGACTCTGTGCGATATTACGCGAAGCCGCTTGTGATAAGAGGTGTACAATACCGTCTTTGTTCGCAGTGGTTAGAGGTTTCCGCGAATAATGACAGACCGTTTTTGATCGCGTGGCTTGAAAAACATGGGGCGCTTGATTTGGACAAAGGAGGGGATTAACATGCTAAACAAAGCAATTGCGATCGCCGCAAAAGCGCATGACGGTCAGGTCGACAAAGGGGGCAATCCATATATTTTGCATCCGCTCCGAGTGATGCTGAATTGCGAAAATGAAGCCGCGAAGATTTGCGCCGTGCTACACGATGTGATAGAGGATACGAATATTACGCTTGAGGATTTAAAATCGCGGGGCTTTGACGACGAGATTATTGTTGCTCTGGATTGTTTGACAAAGCGAAAAGGCGAATCTTATGATGATTTCATCAGTCGCATTTTACCAAACGAACTCGCCTGCCGTGTGAAACTCGCGGATTTAACCGATAATATGGACTTGACCCGCATCCAAAACCCAGGTCAGGAAGATGAAGCACGGATTCAAAAATACAAACTGGCCGCCGACCGAATTTCAGACGTCTTGCCATATGCCGACCCGATTCCAAACTGCCGTATGGTAGAGATTAACGGAGTTGCCGAGATTCACCCCGCCATATCGAGCGATCAGTTTTGTGATATGTTCATCCGTTTTATTGAAGCGCACGGTTGGTTTTTCGGTGGTGGATTTAAGGATATAACCGACGAGAAGCAGGAGGATTGCCATGCCCGCGAATAAAGATGTTCATGCGTTCGCGATGAAATGGTTTGACAAATTTCGAGACACAAAAACTGTGTCTCACGAGGTTGAAGACCCCGCTTTCGCCGATGAGTGCTTTTCGCTTGGCATAGAAATGGACTGTGGAAAAGCCTTTGAAGCCGCGCATCCATGCACTAAGGCTTTTAACGACTATCGTGAACTTGATCGGATAATCGATAGTATCGACGATATCTATCTCCTTGGTTCCGCCATTTTTTCGCGGTGGCGGTATTTTACACATTGGGCGGGTCCGGGAGAGGATATGCTTGCGTTTGAGAATCGGTCGTGGTTTATTACCGCGCTTGGTAGACTGGAAAGCTTGACCGCGGATGACGAGACAAGCTCGTTTATTTTTAAAGGGATCGCCCAGAAGTTCCTGATAATCTCAAACAATATTTGCTTTGGTCCGCGCCCGTTGCCCGACGACGAAATTGAGCAGCATCTTTCCATTATGGCGGATGGAAGAGGGTTTTTCTCCGCGTATGCCTACGGCGATGGAACGAAACACGTAAGGACCCGCACAAGTAACTTCAAAATTGAAGCCGAAAAAGCCGCTTATATTTTGAAAATCGTCGGCAATCACTTCTCTGATGAATACGATCTTGCATTTGCCACTGACGTTGGCGGTTGGGAAATGACGATTACAAATACAGAGAATGTACCCTATCATTTTCGTGGTTCGCTTTGCTCAGGCTGCCCTAAAGAGCTAGATGACATATCAAATATTATCCGCTTCAATCTGAATATGCCGGAACTGCTCGTGTTTGATGGCAGAGCGAATTCGGACAGAATTGAAAAAATCGCAATTGATTATCATCGTATTACGAAGATTAGACCCGGCGTTATACCCGAGGGTTCGACTTGGGAATACGCAACCTGGGATTACAGCGAACACATTACGATAGACAGAAAAAGCGAGGTTTTGGAGCACATTCAAAATATCGGCAGCGGTTGTCAGGTGTCTCGAAAATATCATGTTGAGGAAGGCGTTACTGCGCTTGTAGACAATATTGACGCGAATGGGTTTTTTGCGCATATCGAAGGGAATCCTCCTGATGTTGTCATCAACCCACTTGAAACAAAGGACTATAAAATCACGGTTGACTATTTGTATGGTGAGCGAAAAGTCCTGACCGGCACCTTTGATAAAAATGGACTCCCCGATGACTTTGCAGATTTCTCGGAAACAGTATTTGATTTTATGCGTTTTTACGGAATGGGCGAAATTCTCGACCCGGCTGTGCATGGAAAACCACTACGTAAAAAGACGGATTACATCTTTTGCAATGTTCAGTTTAATGATTACGAAAAAACATATTGTTATCTGACAGATGACAACACCCTTGAGGCGGGCGATTATGTTGTCGTCCCTGCCGGAAAGGACAATTACGAGACAATCGTCCAGATAGAGAGTATTGAATATCATTCCGCCGAAGACACCCCGTTTCCATTGGATAAAATAAAAAAGGTCATCAGAAAACATGACGACTCCGAAGATGATGACTCCGCCGACAAAGATGATTCCATAAAGCTGCCCGAGGGGACTGTAATAATGGGAAGCGAGCCGCTTGCCGGGGTATCCGCCGAAGAATGGCGAAATATACTCGGTGACGATTATACGGAATCCGCTTTAGCCGCGTCGCTTGCGGGCGCTTGGAACGAGGCCGGTTGGCTGATGGACGAAGCCGACGATGATGACAGCACATCTGAAATAAAGGCGAGATATGAATCGTGGTGGGCGTTACAGGTTGAACTTATCGGGAAGGTTGCCACAATTCTGCAATGCAAATGTGAAGCGCCATATATCAAGCTGGTTACACCATTTATGGAGCGCAACGGATATCGCGACGGCGGCGGTTGGTGGGTAAAAGAAGGAACATAGTCCCTAATGCCTGTCCTATGGAAATAAACCGCATTTCGCAGCTACGGGCAAGAGCATTTGAAAACATGGTTGGCATTGCGACCGTCAATTATCCGATGGGTCAACCCGACTGCAACGGGCATTCAACCGCGTTTGACGGAATTGCGTACAGATCTTCCGAGCCTGGCTCCAGAGATACGCTTATTATTGAAGCCGGAGAACGAGAGGGGATATATAGCCGACTTTCCTGTTGATGAAATCAGGGAATATAGAAGCCGTGAAGTTCACGGAAACGCATACCGCTATCCGCGGAAATACAAAATGCTCATTTCAGAATGCATTGAGGAGCCGTTTATCAGAAAGGATTACAGAAAGTAATAAAGAGGCATGACAGACAACAGATATCCCCCTGCCTACGCCAAGGGTAAACCGGAGGGTGTGGCATCTTTTTGCCCACTCAAGGCAAACGAAAATATTTTATTGTGAAGGCAATAAAGCATTACAATTATGGGACGTGATTATTAATTTCCCAGGATTCTGTTAAATGTCTATATTTTGGATTTGTCGTTTAAAATGATTAATATGTGTACGTATTAGAAAGGAGTTAAAAATGAGTGTATTTTTTTACGGCTGTATAACAATGGATGGCTATCTTGCTGATAAAAACCATAACTTGGACTGGCTTTATCAAACTGGAGCAGTAGAAGAAACTGATTATGAAAGCTTCTATAAAAGTATGGATATTACTATCATGGGTAAAAGGACATTTAATGAGATTGAAAATATGAAGAATATAGATAGTTTTTATCCGACTACGAAAAACTATGTTTTTACACATGCTGAAAGTTTATCAGTTAAGGGATTTATTCCTATTAGTTGTGATATTGTAGAATTTGTTAAACAAATAGAAAAGGATCAAAACATTTGGATTGTTGGGGGAAACACAATAGTAGCTCCTTTATTGGATAATGATATGATAGATAATATGATCATACAGATTGCTCCTGTGTTATTAGGGATGGGAATACCATTATTTTCACAGAAGGAAGCGTTAAAGCGATTTCACCTGAAAGAAGTAAAAAAATACGGACAGTTTGCAGAATTAATTTATGCTCAATTGCAAAAATAGGTTTTAGACTAAGTACAATAATGAGGAAATTCAGTATCAAAGGTGTTTTTAGATAAAATTAAATTATATAAAGGGCTTTTCGACAAAGGAGGATGCAGTAAGCGGGGCTTCCGCCAAGGGGATGCCAGAGGGTACGACATCATTATTGTCTGCTCAAGGCATACAGAGGTCTGTTGCTTGATTGGGGAGGACATAAAGCCTTGAAAATAAAGGGTTTAGGACAATTTCTATAAACGGTGATACTGAGGAAGCTGGAGGTTGCTTATGACAAAGAAACTCCGTAAAATGCTCGGCGATGTTAATGCGCCGTCAACCATTGCGCTAATGCGCCTGATAGACACGCAGAGTAAGGTGACCATCTGTAAGTGGTGTATGGACTATGCCGAAGTCCGCGTTTTGCCGATTTTCGAGAAGCGCTGCCCGAACGATGCCCGCCCGCGAAACGCGTTAAATGCTGCCCGTGACTACCTTGAGGGCAAGGTGAAGTTTCCGGTGGTCAAGAACATTATCTTGAACGAGTGCCACGCAGCCGCACGCGAGCTTGAAGATAATCCAGCCGCACAAGCGGCGGCCCGTGCTTGCGGTCAGGGTTCGGCGGTCGTCCATACGTTGTCGCACTCTATCGGGCTTTACTTCTACGGCGCGGCGGCAATTGCCTATGACCGTGTCGGACTGAATGAAACAGCCGAAGTGTACGAAAAAATCGCTGAGGAAGTCTGCGCCGATATGACGGCTGCGTTGCAAGCCATAGCCGTAGAGGACGAGCCAAACCCAGCGAAAATAAAATGGGGTTGTTAAGGAAGTATCATTATGTGAAAATGTCTAAAATTCCGTGAATTCAAAAATACTAATCAGGATGCCTATATGGGCATGGCGTACCGGTAGAATTTCAGCGGCGCTTTGAAAACAAAATCTATAAACAGCAGAAAGAGCATCCCTCGTTGTGCAGGGATGCTCTTTCTGCTGTGAGTGTCCAATGATCGCCACTTTCCTAAAAAAATTCAATCGCCCACAGGGCCACGGAGTTCACATAAATTTTATGAACCTAACAGGGAATTAATAAAAAACAAATATTGTGCTATTTTTTATGGAAAAACAGACAAACTATCTGTGAAGAGATGCCGTTATGTCTGAAGGATTTCTCAAATAAGGAGGAGCTTCCATTGCAGATCTTGCTGAAAAAAATTAGTTTTTATATAAATTCACCGTCTCTGCCGGTTATTTTACTGATACTGATTTCATTGTTCTGTTTGGTTCTATTCATGCTGTATTACCGGTTTAGCCATTTTGGTAAGAAAGTGAATTTTTCGGTTTGTTTTCCGGGAGAAGGAGATAAACCGGGCCCGAGCGAGTGGGAGAAGCAGATGCTTGATCTGGCAGAAAACCACAGTCAGGTCAGACTGACCGGATATAGCTTTGTTCTGAATGATTATAATCAGACCGCCTATAAAGAACTGAATAAAATCAGAGACAGCATCTCTGCCGTATCCTCCGATATGATTTCCATGATTCCGGCAGCGCGCTGGCTCTTTGATAATTTCCAGATGCTGTACCGGGAAATTAAAAAAGTGCGTACCTCAGGAACGGACTACGCCGTATTGCCGGTTCTGAAAGGAAAGGAATACCGTAACTTTCCCCGTATTTATGTTGTGGCTAAAAAGATGGTGGCTCTTTCGGGCGGACACCTGAGTGAAGAAAATATTTCCGTTATGCTGAAGGCTTATCAGCAGAAGATACCGCTTACGGACAAGGAAATCTGGGTTTTGCCGGAGGTCCTGGGCTTTTGCCTTCTTGAAGAGATCATTGCAATCGCGGATGAGATTCTTCATATGATTGATGTAAAGTCGAAGGCAGAAAAATTCCTCCGGGATAAGCTGGCGGATAAGCAGGGGCCGGCTGATATATCATCGCTGCTTTGCAGAATAGAGGATAACTTAAGGCTGAACTACTCGTTCCATGCCCATGTAATATACCTGCTGAAAAATATGTCCTTTGATGAGGCTTCCATTCAAAGCTATCTGGAATATCATTTTACTTCCCTGGGAAGACAGGTGAGGACCTCCGGCGTATTCCTGGAGGAAGGAAAGATCGAATCATTTCTTGAGACAAATATCCGGACTTTGATTGTCAGCCTGAGGGATATCAATGAAGTGGATGAGGAGAAATTTTTTGAGGAATATTCCTGTCTGGAGCAGATTTTATCACAGGACCCGGACGGTGTCTATCAAAAGATGGATTTGGAGTCCAGGGGCATGTATCGTGGAGTCATTGTTAAATTATCGCTTCGTTATCGGTTGATGGAAGAAAAGATAGCGAAGGACTGTTTGGAACTGGCGGTTCAGGGAAGGGAGGACCTGCATTGTTCTCATCATGTGGGAGCCTACCTTTTGGGTAAGGGTTATCCGATTCTGAAAGCGAAAGCATTAGGAAAGCCGATCCCCAAAAGCATTAAGAAAAGGCTGAACGTAAAAGGCTTCCTTTATTTCCTTACCCTGTTCCTGATTGCTCTGGGGCTGAGTGCCTGCCTTTTCTATGCTTTCTGGGTCCTTGGCGGGTTACAGGATAACGGTCGGCGTGTCATTACCCTTCTGGCGGCATTTCCGCTGCTGACGGGTATTTCCATAGAGATCACAAATTTTATATTTACCAGAAGAATCATGGTCAAGAAGATTCCTTCTCTGAACTACCTGAAGGAAATACCGGAAGAAGCAAGGACCTTTGTGGTCATGCCGGTTATCGTCTCCTCGAAGGAGCAGGGTCTGGAGTACATGGACCGTCTTCAAAAGCATTATCTGGCAAACCGACAGCCGAACCTTTCCTTTGCCTTGCTGCTTGATTTTGAGGATTCCCAGGACCAGTTCATGCCGAAGGACGAGGTGATTGAAAGCGCTCTTGCTTCGCGTATGAAGGAACTGAATGAGCTCTATCCGTCGGAGTACCAGCGCTTTTCCCTGTTCTTCCGCTGCCGCAAATGGAATCAAGCTGAGAACTGTTACATGGGTTGGGAGCGTAAGCGGGGAAAGCTGGAAGAATTTAATAACCTTTTAAATGGAGCGGGTAAGGAGAGTACCACCTTTTCCTCCGTTTACTGCGACCAAAAGCTTCTTACCACCTTCCGGTATGTGATTACACTGGATGCGGATACCAACCTGATCCGTGACAATGCCGCGAAACTGGTCGGACTGATTGATCATCCATTAAATAAACCGAATTTGGATCTAGCCAATCAAAAGGTGGAGGAAGGCTATGTCATCATACAGCCCTCGGTAAGAAATCATATCGCAGATAAGAACGGCAGCAGATTTACGAAAATTTTCGGAGGAGAATCGGGTCTTGCCCATTATGGAACCGTCATATCGGATATCTATCAGGATATTTTCAACGAAGCAATTTATACCGGAAAGGGCATCTATGATATAAAAACCTTCCAAAAGGTGCTTCAAAACAAGGTACCGGAAAACCGGATTCTCAGTCATGACCTTTTTGAGAGCTGCTATGCACGGACGGCTTTTTCCAGTACAGCCAAGATTATGGACAACTTCCCAAACAGCGTTTTATCCTTTACCAAAAGGGAACATCGGTGGCTGCGCGGGGACTGGCAGCTGCTGCCATGGCTGTTTATAAAGAAGGCCGCGGACGGAAGAAGCCTATGCGCCTTGTCAAAATGGAAAGTCTTTGACAATCTGAGAAGAAGCCTGGTTCCTCTGAGCAAGACTCTGCTTATATTGTTGAATCTGGCATGGATGCCACAAGCATATTATCTTTGGTTGCCTCTGGTTTTCTTTAATGATCTGTTTTCCATGGCGATTCTGCTGTTTGCAGTGATCAACCAGAAGCTGGTCCGGCCGAAGCTCGCCCTTGTTTATAAAAGCTTCTTACAGGAACTTGCCGTAATGCTGGAAAGAGCATTCCTGGAGTTTACAATCACTCCCTACCGCGCTTATATCGCATCCGATGCAATTGTCAGAACTTTGTATCGGATCTTTATCAGCAAAAAAAATCTGCTTCACTGGAATACGGCGGAAGCGGTGGATGCCTCCATTGTCAATACCAGAAAAGGATATTTTCTTACCATGTGGAGTTCTCTTCTTCCGGCGTTTGCGCTTGTGATCATTTTATTTATGGGATACTTGAACCCCGCAGGGATAATTTTGATAGCAATCATCATTGCCGACTGGAGCATTGCCTTTGAAATCGCATACCGGATCAGTCAGCCGGAAAATAAGCTTCATCCGAGGGATAAAGCACAGGACAGTGAACTGCTTCTGGATACCGCGCGCAGAACCTGGCTGTTTTTTAAAGAGTTTTCCACGAAGGAAAATAACTGGCTCTGTCCGGATAATTATCAGATTTCAACGGTTGAAAAAGTCAGCGATAAAACATCGCCGACCAATATCGGGCTTCAGTTTCTGGCAATCCTGTCGGCCAGAGATTTGGGGTTCGCAACTCTGAGCTCTACGGTTGAAGCTGCGGAAAACCTGATGGATACGGTTCAGAAAATGCTGAAATGGAAGGGGCATCTCTATAACTGGTATCATATTAAATCCCTGGAGGTGCTCAACCCTGCCTATATATCAACCGTAGACAGCGGCAATTTTCTGGGACATCTGGTCGCACTGAAAAACGGCCTTTTAGAGCAGATTGACAAGCCGGTTTATCCGGACAATTTTCTGTCCGAATTTAGGATTGCGGTTAAGAACAGCAATGAGGAAATTCAGCTGAGAACAGGCAATTCTGCCGAAAATAAGCTTAGGACCGGGTATCAAAGCATAGGGGAGCTGATAGAAGATATTGCGGATATCTGGGAAAACTTAAGCGAGAAGAAGCTTAGACCAGCTGCAGATTACCGCTGGACCAGACATTTGATGAACCTCATTGACAGTACTGCAAATGAAGCTGCGGCCTTAAAACTGAAGGCAGAAAGCTTTTCTTCTTATCCTGCGCTTCGCCGTATTGCAGCGGAGGATAATAAATTTGCGAATAGCATGATTCACCGGATCAAAGAACTCTGTAAAAAAATAGACTGCATTTTAGCAAATGTTGATTTCCGCTTTTTATTTGACGAAAAGAGAATGCTGTTCCATATCGGGTATCATGTATCTTCGCACACGCTGGATGACGGCTGTTATGACCTGATGGCGTCGGAATCGGCGCTCATAAGCCTTCTTGCGATATCCATGGGACAAGTGCTGTTAAAGCATTGGTATAAACTGGGAAGACCCCTGACCATTGTCGAGGGAATCCCGTGTTTTGTATCCTGGAGCGGTACAATGTTTGAATATCTGATGCCAAATCTTGTATTTAAAGAATATGAGGGCTCCGTCTACGCGCAGACTTCCAGGGCAGCGGTGCTTCAGCATATAAAGTATGCAGAGGAGGCGGGGATACCCTGGGGAATATCGGAATCCCAGTATTATCGTTTTGACTTAAACTCAAATTACCAGTACAAAGCCTTCGGCGTTCCAAAGATAAGACTCCAGCCGGTCCGTAAGAATTCCCTGGTGGTTGCTCCCTATGCAACGATGCTGGCACTGGATATCGCAGGAGAGGAATGCATGAGCAATTTAAAGCGGCTGAAGGCATTAGGGGCCTTCGGCGCTTACGGCTTCTATGAGTCCGTTGATTTTAACTTACCGAATTCTGTGGAACTGACACCTTATTGTATTGTAAAATCCTATATGGCCCATCATCAGGGGATGAATCTGGCTGCTATTAATAATTATCTGAATGCGGGCGTCCTTCGTGAGAGGTTTCATGCGGAGATGATGATCAAAGCCTCAGAAGTCCTGCTTGAAGAAAAACGCCAGTCCCATTTGATTTCTATTNNTCTATTGCCAGACAGGGATATACAATAAGAATCGGAAAGTCCCTTTTTAAAGAAGACAGCTACAGTAACCGATATGTCAACAGTACAGGTGTGAATTCTCCGGTCGTGAACTATCTGTCGAATGGAAAGTATTCCCTGATGATCACTTCGGATGGGGATGGCTTCAGTAAATATGAGGACCGGATGCTTTACCGCTGGCGATCGGATATTTACGCGAATACCGGTAATTATATCTATATTAAGGACATGGAGCAGGGGAAGCTCTGGAGTGCCGCTTATCATCCTACAAGAACGGAGCCGGAGGATTACCAGGTAGTTTTCTGCCCGCATCAGGCGGAGTTTAAACGCAGGGACGNNATGATTGTCAGTCTGGATGCGGACCATAATTTTGAAATACGCAAGATTACGCTTACCAATCACGGAAATAAGGAAAAGCGGCTGGAAGTGACCAGTTATCTGGAGGTGGTGGATGACACCTATCCGGCGGAGCTAAGCCATCCTGCGTTCAATAAGCTCTTTCTGGAAAGTGAGTATCTGGAAGAGCAGGAAATCTTCCTTACAAAAAGACGGGGGAAGAAGGAGGATGATCATCCTTATGTGATGCACATGATAAGAACAGGAACAAAGCTATGCAAAAAATTAGAATATGAAAATGACAGAAAACGTTTTATCGGAAGAAACAATACTTTGGAGAATCCTGATTCTGTGGTTAACAGCAGTGCTTTTTTCAATCATTCGGGCTTTTGCAATGATCCGATTATGAGCCTGAGGGCACAATTCTGTATAGGAGCAGGTGAAACCGCCTGCGTTTCTTTCATTACCGGAGTATGCGGCAGTAAGGAGGAAGCAATAAAAACAGCAGGGGAATTGAATGTAAGTTACCGGATTGACGATATTCTGGAGAAATTCAGGCTTCAAAAGAACCTGGAGTTAAAGTATCTGGAGATTACCGGAATCCAGCTGAATGCCTTTCAGGATCTGATCAGCCCGGTCTACTATTCTGCGGGTATTTACCGGGGGCCGAATGAAAATATAAGACGGAACTTTATGAACCAGAGCTTCTTATGGAAATTCGGTGTATCCGGCGATAATCCTATTCTGCTTTTAACGGTTCGGTCCATCGAAGAGGAAAGAATCGTGAAGGATGCATTAAAGGCTTACGAATATTTGAGAATTAACCGTGTTATGGTGGATCTGATTATCCTGATTGATTCCAAACATGGGTACCTTCAGGAGGTGGATGGATTAATCAACGATATGACGAGCTCTCTTCGGATTTATGATTCCGGAAATGAGAAGCCGAGCTTTTTTACCCTGCATACGTATGAGATGAAACCGGCGGAGATTGATTTGCTGTATACGGCAGCACGGGTTGTATTTTCAGAGAAGACGGGGATTTATTTTGCCAATGTAAAAGAAAATCCGTATGAGTTACTTGAGAAATATTAGCCCTTAAGGAGGAAGAGGCTTTGGACACAGCATATGCGCCAACAGCACAGGAGAAAGAGACAGAGAATTATGAATTTTTTAATGGCTTCGGGGCATTTGCCTGTGGGGGCAGAGAATATGAAATCCTGCTGGAGGGTGACAACAGGCCGCCGGCACCCTGGATTAATGTTGTCTCAAACAAGAACTTTGGATTCCAGATATCGGAGTCGGGCGCGGGCTTTACCTGGAGTATCAACAGCAGGGAAAATAAGCTTACGCCCTGGTCCAACGATCCCGTAAGCGACAGAGCCTCCGAGGCAATCTATATTTTGGATGAAATAACCGGTGAAGTGATGACTCCCATGTCCCTTGGAAGGTCTGACAGGGGCGTTTACCGGGTAAGGCATGGTTTTGGATACAGCAGGTTTCTGCATGAGGAAGCACTCGTTGATCAGGAACTGACTGTTTTTACCCCTTTGGATGAGTCATTGAAGCTATGGTACCTTAAACTGACGAACCGCTCGGATAAAGTGAAATATCTGAGCCTGACCTATTATGTGGAATGGGTGATGGGGACGCACAGGGAGCATACCAATCCCTATCTGCTGACCTCTTATGACAATGAGCATGAATGTTTATGTGCGAAGAACATTTACACCATGAACTTTCAAAACGTCTGCTCCTACCTGTTCTCCAGTGAAACGATCGTCGGTTATACCGGCGATAGACAGGAGTTTCTGGGACAGAGGGGCGGCATCCGGGAACCGCGGGGAGCGGAAGTCAAGCTGTCCTGCAATACGGGTGTATGCTATGATCCCTGCGGAGCAATTCAGGTATCCGTCGCAATCCAGCCGAAGGAGAGCAAAACGGTGCTGTTCGGGCTCGGACAGAGCGGCAGCCTTAACGAGATATACAGTATCCGGAACAAGTACAGAGATACCTCCGCCGCAGAAAAGGAGCTTGACAGGTTGAAAGCCTATTGGGACGGGTTATTGGGGACCGTTCAGGTAAAGACGAAGGACAGGGCGGTCGATATTTTGGTTAACGGCTGGCTGCTCTATCAGACGTTGTCCTGCCGCATTCATGCAAGAACAGGCTTTTATCAGTGCGGAGGGGCTTATGGATACCGGGATCAGCTTCAGGATTCCCTTTCACTTCTCTTTGCTGATTCAGGTATTCTGCGCAGGCAGATTCTGATTGCCTGCAGCAGGCAGTTTGAGGAAGGGGATGTCCAGCATTGGTGGCATCCTCCGATGGGGATCGGGGTAAGAACGAGAATATCCGATGATTTACTGTGGCTGCCTTATTGCACCGCAGCTTATATTCGAAGCACGGGAGATGCCTCGATTTTAAAGGAGCAGGTACCTTATATTAAGGGTCCGGTGCTTAAGGAAGGCCAGCAGGATGCAATGTTTACCCCGGAAATCTCCGAGCGTTCCGAAAGTGTTTATGAGCATTGCAAAAAAGCTATTGACCGGGCCCGCTTTGGCGAACATGGGCTTCCTCTCATGGGGGGAGGCGATTGGAACGACGGCATGAATGAGATAGGAGCGCTGGGGAAGGGGGAAAGTGTCTGGCTGGCGTGGTTTTTGTATACCGTGTTGGGAGACTTCCCTCCTTTGTGCCGGCAGGAAGGCGACGGGGCCTACGGCCGGGAACTGGAGCAGAGACGGGAAACCCTGCTTCAGAGCATTGAAGAACACGCCTGGGACGGGGAGTGGTATCTTCGGGCCTTTTATGACGACGGCTCGAAGCTCGGTTCAAAGGAAAACGATGAGTGCAGAATAGATTCCATCAGCCAGTCCTGGAGCGTAATATCAAATGGGGCGAAAAAGGAACGCGCAAAAACAGCTATGCAGTCGGCATGGCGTTATCTGGTAAGGGAGGAGGAAGATCTTTCTTTGCTTTTGGCGCCTCCCTTTAATAAGACGAGCAAAAACCCGGGTTATATCAAAAATTATATCCCGGGCATACGGGAAAACGGAGGCCAGTATACCCATGCGGCGGTTTGGCTGGCGATTGCCGCATCGATGCTGCCTGACTGTAACATGGCGAAAACCCTGTTCACAATGCTTAACCCGATTTATGTTACACAAAACAGGAAGGACGCGCTCAGGTACGAGAAGGAACCGTATGTAATGACGGCGGATATATCCCTCAGCCCGCCTTATACCGGAAGAGGCGGCTGGAGCTGGTATACCGGTTCTGCGGGCTGGATGTATCAGGGGCTGTTAAACTGGTTTCTGGGCATTCGGAAAGAGGGAAATGAGCTGGTCATTGACCCGGCGACACCCGCAAGTTTCGGGGATTTTTCCATTGAATATAAGTATGGGAGGTCTCTCTATGAAATCAAGATTGAAAGCAGAAGCAAGGGAACGCTGACAACGGAAGCAGTTACTGTGGACGACAGGCTCATTCAGGGGAACAGGGTTTTGTTGGAGGATGACGGTGAAAAGCATCGGATTGTTGTATAGTTCCTTGCTTGGCCGTTCCCGGGGAACAGAGTCCTATGATGATATCTATAGAGTCGCTTGCTTCGCTCTTTACGAAGCTACACAAAAATATGCAATTAAGTACAACATCTGTCATTTATTCAATTTCGGATCTGCTCTATAATTTATTCAGAATAGGAACCAAAGGAGAATTGGGAGAATGAGATACGGCTATTTTGACGATAAAAATAAAGAATATGTCATTGATCGCGTAAACACACCGGTCCCCTGGACAAATTATATCGGTGTAAACGATATGTGCGCTGTTCTCAGCCAAGCGGCTGACGGTTATGTTTTTTATAAATCTCCGCAGTACCACCGTATTACACGTTTCCGCCCGAATGCGCCGATCAGCCGTCCCGGCCATTATGTGTATCTTCGTGATGATGACACCGGCGAGTATTGGAGCATTTCGTGGCAGCCTGTCGCGAAGGACCTGACCGAAGCGAAATATGAATGCAGGCATGGGCTCTCCTACTCGAAATACCGCTGTGATTATCATGATATTTCCGCTTGCCAGACTGTTTTTATTCCTCTGAACGAGCCGGTCGAATTGTGGGATGTGGCACTGGAAAACGTTGGGACCCGGCCACGCCGTCTCAGCGTTTACTCTTATCTTGAGTTTTCGTTCCACCAAATCGATATGGACAATCAGAATTTTCAGATGAGTCTCTATGCCTCAGGTTCAAGTTATGCCGACGGTATTATTGAATATGACCTTTATTATGAAGAATTGGGGTACCAGTGGTTTACCTCTGGCTTTGAACCCGACGGATTCGACTGCCTGCGCGACAGCTTTTTGGGAGCTTACCGCGACGAAAGGAACCCGGTTGCGGTAGAAAAAGGGGAATGCTCCGGCAGTTTTGAAAAAACGGGCAACCACTGTGCCGTCCTGCAAAAGAAACTTGTTTTGCAGCCGGGGCAGAATGTTCGGCTTGTCTTTCTGCTGGGTGACGGAAAACGGGAAGCAGCCGTCCCTGTGAGGAGAAAATATTCTGATCCGGCCAATGTGGACAAAGCGTTTTCCGACCTTGCGGCTTTTTGGAATGAAAAGCTCGGCAAGCTGCAGGTCAGCACTCCGAATCAGGGAATGAACACTTCTTTGAATATTTGGAATCTGTATCAATCGGAAGTAAACATTCTGTTTTCACGGTTCGCCTCGTTTATTGAAGTGGGCGGCAGAACCGGTCTGGGATTTCGTGATACTTCACAGGATGCGATGACCATCGCATCCTCCAATCCAGGAAAGTGCAGAAAGCGCATTATTGAACTTTGCCGCGGTCTTACCCAACAGGGCTACGGGCTGCACTTGTTTCAGCCGGAGTGGTTTGACCCTGAACTCCGGGGAAAACAGCAAAGCTTTAAATCCCCGACTGTGATTCCCACCCCCAGCAGGGAGGAAATGATTCACGGCATCAAGGACGCCTGCTCGGACGACGCACTGTGGCTGGTTGCCGCAATCAGCGAATACATTAAGGAAACAGGGGAAGTTTCCCTTCTGGATGAAACGGTTACCTACGCCGACGGCGGCGAAGACACGGTCTATCAGCACATGATGCGGATTCTTGATTTTTCCGATAAACAGGTTGGCGCCACAGGGATCTGCAAGGGGCTTCGCGCCGATTGGAATGATTGCCTGAATTTAGGCGGCGGGGAAAGTGCAATGGTCTCATTCCTGCACTACTGGGCAATCCGGCATTTTCTTCATCTGTCCCGGTTCATCGGGAAAAATGAAGAAGCGGAAAAATATGAAAGAATAGCCGCAAAGGTGAAAAAGGCATGTAACGATAACCTGTGGGACGGGGAGTGGTATATCCGCGGGATTACCGCCGGCGGCAGGAAAATCGGTACACACAACGATCAGGAAGGCAAGGTACATATCGAGTCCAACACCTGGGCGGTTTTCTCCGGCGTGGCTGACCGTGACCGCGCGGTTAAGGCGATGGATTCCGTTGACAAATACCTCTATACACAATATGGATTGATGCTCAATGCGCCGTCTTATACAAAGAATGATGACGAAATTGGGTTTGTCACCCGGGTTTATCCGGGCGTTAAGGAAAACGGTTCGATTTTCAGTCATCCGAATCCGTGGGCGTGGTGTGCGGAGGCAACCCTTGGGCGGGGCGACAGGGCCATGAAATTTTACAATGCCCTGCTGCCCTACAACCAGAATGATGAAATAGAAGTCCGGCAGTCGGAGCCCTATTCTTACTGCCAGTTTGTAATGGGAAAAGACCATACTGCCTTTGGGCGGGCAAGGCATCCCTTCATGACAGGCTCAGGCGGTTGGGCATATTTTGCCGCAACCAGGTACCTTCTTGGTATAAGACCGGATTTTGACTGTCTGATTGTCGACCCATGCATTCCAAAAGATTGGAGCAGCTTTGACGTTACCCGCGTCTGGCGCGGCGCCGCCTATCAAATTCATGTTGAGAATCCGTGCGGTGTCAGTAAAGGAGTGAAAACAATGGAACTGGACGGAACAATCGTTTCCGGCGGGATTCCGGTACAGAAAGCGGGAACGCAGCACCGGGTGAATGTTGTGATGGGATAAACGGAGGCAGCTCGCCGTGCAGAGCGGTTTTGTGTACGGAGAAAAGTGCGGTGAAAATATGATTAAATTTGGAACAGGCGGATGGCGCGCAGTAATCGGTGAGGAATTTACCAAAGCGAATGTCCAACTGTTAACGGCTGCAATTGCCGGAAAGCTAAAAGATCAGGAAGCTGAAAATGGTTTCGTAATCGGATATGCCCGGAGGTTCCTGTCGGAAGAGGCGGCCAAATGGGCCGCGGAGGTGATGGCGGGGGAGGGAATCCCCTGCAGGTTGATCAACAGGGAATCGCCTACTCCATTAATTATGTTTGCGGTGCAATATTATGGACTGCCTTACGGCATGGCGGTAACCGCCAGTCATAATCCTGCAATTTACAATGGGATTAAGGTTTTCATGAAGGGGGGACGTGATGCCGACGAAGCCTTAACAGGTGAATTGGAACAATACATAAAAGACATAGACCCAACTGAAATTAAGCGGATACCGTTTGAAGACGGGGTAAGAAACGGCAGAATTGAGCTGATTAATCCGATGAATCAATATATTGACAGCATTATCCGTTCCATTAACATGGACGCGATTCGAAGCCGCAGCCTCAAAATTGTACTTGACCCAATGTACGGGGTCAGTAAAACGGCGCTGCAAACCATTTTGCTCACGGCACGGTGTAATGTGGATATCATCCATGAGCGGCACGATGCGTTATTTGGGGGCAGACTGCCCGCGCCGAACAGCAAAACGCTTGCCGGGCTGATGAATTATGTTGAGGAGAATCACTGCGACATTGGGATCGCAACCGACGGCGATGCAGACAGACTCGGTGTGATTAATGACAGGGCTGAGTTTTTGCATCCGAACAAAATACTGGTCATGCTCTATTATTACCTTATGAAGTTTAAAGGATGGCACGGAGCGGCGGTGCGAAACATTGCCACAACCCATCTGCTTGACCGCATCGCCGAGAATTTTGGAGAGACCTGCTATGAAGTTCCGGTAGGATTTAAATATGTTTCTTCCAAAATGGCGGAAACAAATGCGATTATCGGGGGGGAATCCTCCGGTGGACTTACCGTGCGCGGACATATTCAGGGTAAGGATGGCATTTATGCGGCTTCGCTGCTTGTGGAGATGATCGCAACCACAGGCCGCAGGCTGTCGGAGATATACAGCGAAATTGCCGATCAATACGGGAGCTGCGAGATGGATGAATGCGACTTTCGGTTTTCACAAGAAGTAAAAGATAAAATAACAGAAATCCTGCTTCAGGATAAACTGCTGCCGGAATTTCCGTACGAAATCGAAAAGGTATCCTATATGGACGGCTGTAAGGTTTACTTTAAAAATAAAGGCTGGATTATTGCCCGCTTTTCCGGTACAGAACCGCTGCTGCGAATTTTTTGCGAAATGCCTACCCTCAAGGCCGCGCAGGAAACCAGCGATGTTTTAAAACAATTCCTTTCTCTTTCATAACAACTCCTCAAAAAGGCAGCCGAAATTTGCGGCTGCCTTTTTGAAAGGTACTATGTTATAATTGAACATATGGAATTATACTCACACACGTAAATCTGTTTTGAATTTATGAAAGCGGAGAATAGCTATGAAAATGAGGATAGAGAGAAATTCTAGAAAATTCTCTCTCAAGTGGGGACTGGTCTGTATTATTATAGCATGCTGGATTTTGCCGATCGCTTTAATCAGCGGTGCGACCGGGTATTATATTACACACAATATCAATGATCAGATTACGGAAACAATTACTACTTCCGCAAATAATTCCGTGAAAACCGCAGTCAATCAAATCGATTCCGCTATTTCTTCCTCAAGGTATGCTTCCTACAATCCAACAATTAAAGATGCATACAGCAGTTTTAATCGAACAGGGGATGCAAACGAGCTGTATGATCGGATTACGGCTTTTTTATCGCAGCAATACAAATACGACGATAAATTTTTAATTACGGCACTTTATTTCTGCAAGGAACCGAGCAATGTTTATTACACGTTTAATGCAACCTACAACGCAACCTCCGCCGTGCAGGAATATAGCAATCATGCGCATCAAAAAGTGCGCGAACTGTCAGAAACGCTGGGAAGTGATATTGGTTTTATGAATGCCGACGGACGGATCTATATGGTCAGAAATATTCTTGACGGAGATTATAAGCCCTATGCGGTGCTGACGATGCAGTTGGATACTGCGAGTATGTTTGCCGGTATCAAAAATATTGTTTGGGGAAAGGACACGACAATCTGGCTCAATGACACGCCGGTCGTACTGAATGGAGAACAGCTCGCACCCCAGCGCTTGGGAATTGTACTGAAGTCCGACAGTCAGACGTTCCAGAGCATTGGAGGCCGTACTTACCTTTATGGAATGAGCAGGACCGGAGTGTACCGAATTTCCTATGTAATCGCGGTGGACATTTCTCCCCTTGCAGCGGAGCTGAACAGATTTAAGATCATACTTGCATGGATGGGAATTCTGATTGTTCCGCTGCTTGCTCTTGTAATCTGGTTTTTTACCCGGAACGTGTCACGCCCGATTGACCGGCTGATCGTGGAGGCGGGGAATATAGAAGAAGGTAATTTTGGCGTTCAGGTTTCAGGCGACTCTCGCAGTATCGAATTTCAGTACCTTACGGACGCGTTTAACAGCATGTCATCCAAACTGAAGTATCAGTTTGATCGGATTTACAGGGAAGAACTGGCTCTGCGTGATGCCCGTATCATGGCGCTTCAATCTCAAATCAATCCGCATTTTCTGAACAACACACTGGAAATTATCAATTGGGAGGCAAGACTCTCCGACAATGTTAAGGTTTCACGTATGATTGAAGCGCTCTCCACCATGCTTGACGCCGCGATAGACCGCAAGGGCAGGCCGATTGTCCATGTTTCCCAAGAAATGATGTATGTGGACGCGTATCTGTACATCATTTCTGAACGGCTTGGGAAACGGCTGACCGTTAAAAAGGAAATTGATTCTTCTCTTTTGGACCTGTACGCGCCGCGTTTAATTATGCAGCCGATTATTGAGAACGCTGTCGAGCATGGAATTCAGCCGCAGCAGAAAGGAGTCATTGTGATTCGTATTTTCCGCGAGGGAGACAACCTGATTCTTGAAGTGGAAAATGACGGCGCGATGACACCGGAGGATGAAAGGCGCATTGAGCGCCTGCTGTCGGATGAATATGATGCCGCAAATGAAAGCGCGAACAACCTGGGGATCCGTAATGTAAATCAACGTTTGAAGATTATTTACGGGGAAAGCAGCGGTCTTTCAATCAAAATGAACAGTTATGGCCATACAGTTTCCAGAATAGTTATTGCTATTAACCAATCAAAACAATAATATGCAACAAATGGCAAGATTGTCTATTATGTTTTTAATGCTGAAAGTGTAATATAGTACTCACTGGAAAGTATATGGCATATTTCAAATAAAATGGAGGTTGTTTTATGAAAAGGGTAATTGCATTCATCCTTACAATGGCGCTCAGCGGTTCAATGCTTGTCGGATGTCAAAGCACACCCGTACCTGCGGCATCACAGGCCGCTTCTCAGGCGGCGTCTTCCGAGGCGGTGAAACCGGTGGAAATTACGGTCGTAACATCATATGGAGGCGATGACGGCAACAGAGCAAATTATGAAGAGGCTTACAAGGCTTATGAGTCTGCTACCGGCAACACAGTAAAGGATGCCTCCGGCACTTCCAATGAAGAGTGGAAATCCAAAATTATGGCTGACTTTGAAACAGGCGCTGAACCGGACGTACTCTTTTACTTTAACGGCGTTGACGCGAACAAGCTTGTTCAGGGCGGCAAAGTAGTCAGCATCGATGAAATCCGCAAGACGTATCCCGACTATGCGGGCAATATGAGGGATGATCTTCTCGGGGCTTCCCCCGCGGACGGCAAAAACTATTCCGTTCCGGTAAACGGTTACTGGGAAGGCCTGTATGTAAATAAGAAGGTCCTCAAAGACTGCGGTGTTGAAGTTCCCGGTGCGGATTACACATGGGATCAGTTCCTGAAAGACTGTGAAACGATTAAATCGAAGGGGAAAACGCCGATTGCCTGTTCTTTGCAGGAGGTCCCTCATTACTGGTTTGAATACTGCGTGTTTAACCACGGTACACTGGCAACCCATACGAAGCTTCCCGCTTCTTCTACAGATGAGGTCGGCAAAGCCTGGACAGAAGGTCTCAATGATATTAAAACTCTATATACAAAAGGTTACTTCCCAAAGAACACCACAACTGCAACAGATGCGGAAACCTTCCAGCTTATGGCTGACGACAAAGCCGCTTTTGCAATCGATGGTTCATGGAAGATTGGATGGTTCCAAAAAAATGCAAAGAGCGTAGATGATTTTACAGTTACATATGTACCAAGCGAAAACGGAAGGAAATCCACGGAGATCATCGGCGGCCTGTCCATGGGCTATTATATTACCAAAAAAGCGTGGAGCGATCCCGCCAAGCAGAAGGCATGCGTTGATTTTGTTGAAGCAATGACAACGGATGAAGTGGTTTCCAAATTTGGCGCGACAGCAGTTACCGCATTGAAGAACGGTACAACTGCTGCGGGTAATACGGATTCTCTGGAAAAAGCAGCTATGGCTATGACAAAGGGCGCAACCGGAATCGCTCCCGCCACGCAGGACGGTTTGATACAAACAGCGCGTACTGCGTTGTTTGCAGATGTTAAGAATATCGCAACCGGAAAAACAACGGCTGAGAAGGCAATCGATGCCTGCCTCGCAATCAAAGGCTAATTACTCATCTCACATATTTTCCTGTTCAATTTCAATGTTATATGGAAACCGGAGAGCGGTGTATCAGCTCTCCGGTTTTTTTAAAGAGGGCGATGATAAATGAATTCGACGATTTACAAAAGAAAATCACCGTTGGCGGTATTTCTGATTCCTGCATTCTTATTTATGGGTTTGTTCCTGTATTATCCTTTTGCTATGAATATTTACAATAGTTTTTGCAATATTACCGGACTTGGTACGGCAGCGGGGGGATTTAATTCACCTTGGTATCTTAATTATGCAAAACTGTTTCAGGATCCGATTATGAATACAGCACTGGTCAATACCATGCTGCTCATGCTTTTGACAATCATTTTTCAGGTTGGGATTGCTTTACTGCTTGCGTTGCTGATCGATAACATTAAAAAGGGCACTCAATTTTTCAGAACGGTGTACTTTTTTCCGATTGTAATCTCCGCAACGGCGCTGGGACTTTTATTCAACCTGATTTTTTTATATGACGGCGGCATGGTAAACCAGCTGCTGATGAAGTTTGGCATGACCGATATGATCGATTGGAAGGACGAAGCACATTTCCTGTTCACAATGATGACTCCGGTTATGTGGCAGTATGTCGGATTTTATTTCGTCATCATCGTAACCGGCCTGAATAATATCTCACCGGAAATTTACGAAGCAGCGGAGATTGACGGCGCAAGCGGGTTCAATCGTATTCGCTATATTTCGCTGCCGCTCCTGCACAATGTTCTTATCACCTGCCTTATATTGGCAGTCACAGGCGCGCTGAAGGTGTTTGACCTGCCCTGGATTATGATGGGCGCGGGTATGCCGATGGATAAGCGCTGGCTGAAGGGAACTTACATGTATAACCAGACATTTACAATGGGTGATGTGGACTACGGTTCCACCATTGCGATTGTTATTGTTGTGGTTGGCGTCGTTATTTCGCGGATTGCAAGCCGAATATTCAAAGAGANNAAAGATGCGAACAGAAAATACACAGGTGCCCGCACGGCCGAAAATTGTCCGTCGCAGATTAAAACCTGGGAAAGTTCTTATTTACTTTATTCTTTCCTTTTGGGCGATTACAACAATTTATCCGTTTATCTGGGTTGTCATGAATTCGTTTAAGTTAAAAGGGCTTATTCGATCCGATTCTTTTTCTATTCCGATGGGTGACAGCTTTACATTTGATAATTATAAGACGGCTTTCGACCGTGTGGACATTTTCGGAGCATATAAAAACAGCCTTGTCATTTCGACTGCAGTTACTGCCGTTGTCGTACTGTTGGCCGGATTTGCGGCATACGGCATGGCGCGCTATCGATTCAGGGGCAGAAATGTCTTGCATTCCCTAATCATCGCGAGTATGATGTTTCCGGTTTTTTCCACCATTATCCCGGTTTTCCGTATGATGTTCGGCTGGCACATCGTCAATACCAACAGCGTAGCGCTTTCTCAGCTAAGCGTAATTTTACCGCAAATCGCAGGTAACCTTTCCTTTGCAATCATCGTTCTCATGGGATTCATCAGAGGGCTGCCGATTGATTTGGAGGAAGCGGCATATTTGGAAGGATATAACGTTTATCAGATATTTTTTAAAGTGGTCGTTCCGATTGCAAAGCCGTCTTTTGCCACTGTGTCAATTTTCACCTTCCTCTGGTCATATAATGATTTGTTCACACAAATGTTCTTTTTACGGTACAAGGATGCATTTACGATTACACGGCTGCTCAATGAAATCACCTCGATTGCCGGCTTGAATTACGGCTTAATGGCGGCTGCGGTTGTTTTGGTCGTTGTACCGGTACTTGTCGTTTACATATTCCTGCAAAAAAATATTATCAAAGGGATGACGGCTGGGGCGATGAAAGGTTAAGTATATCCCATTTGAATGATATATTCCGTATAGAACAGATATGTTTTTTCTGTGTTCTGTGCTATACTTTCAGTATGATGATTCGGGGGCATTCAATATGTATAAAGTAATTATTATTGATGATGAAGATATTATTGTGGAAGGTCTTAAAAAGGTGGTCAATTGGGCGAAATATGACTGCGAGGTAGTCGCCACCGCATCGGAAGCAAAATCCGGTGCAAAAGCGATTCGGGAAAACAACCCGGATATTCTCTTTACAGATATCAAAATGCCTGATATGGATGGGCTTACCATGCTGGCGGGGTTGAAAGGTGAGTTTCCCAACATGCAGATTACCGTACTCACGGGATACCGGGACTTTGAATATGCGACGCGGGCGATTCATATCGGCGTAACCAGATTTTTACTGAAGCCTTCTAAAATGAATGAGCTGGAGGAAGCGCTTCAGGCCATGACAGAAAATTTGAGAAGGCAGCAGAAAGGGATGCCGGAATCAAAAGAGAAACCGGCGGAAGAATTACAGGAGACAAACGCGGCGAATAACTTTATTGTACGGGGAGCTTTAAACTACATAGAACTTCATTATGCAGAGAAGCTAACGCTTACGGAGCTCGCGGAAAAAGCATATGTGAGCCAGTGGTATCTCAGCAAGCTGCTAAACAAATATACGAAGAAGAGTTTCTGCGGCCTGCTGAACCAAACTCGAATTAAGAAAGCAGAAGAGCTGCTGCAGAACCCTTCTTTGAAGATTTACGAAATTTCAGATGTGCTGGGGTTCAATGATGTCAATCATTTTTCACGGGTTTTTAAAAAGATTAAGCAAATATCACCCAACGAATACCGCAACGCTATATATAAATGATAGGGCGGTTCTTTAATTAATGAAGGATGCGAAATGAATTATCGAGTACAAGGGCACTTCATTTAGGAGTGCCCTTGTGTTTTAGAAATTGCACGAAATGCCGGAGTAGCCTATGATACTTTTGTGGGCGGCAACCGTAAGTTTTTTGATCATTGTGNNGTGCAGGGAATTAGGAAGCGGAGCCATTGGGATTTGAAGAGAGCAGCGATTTCGTTACAAAGTGCTTTATTTCCTGGTTCTGGTGCGGTTCAGTACAAGGGAATAATTATTTATTTTTCCTCTTGAAAAAATGACGAGGCAGTCATATAATAAAACCGATGTGACGCACAAGTCATATGACCGGATAGTCACGATCGCTAATAAATAAAAAAGGGGGGATTTGATGCCAAAGCAGACTTTCTTCAATCTTCCGGCGGAGAAACAGAAGAGGATACTGGACGTCGCCGTAAAGGAATTTGCGGAACATGGCTATAAAGGCGCCAATATCTCCAGAATGGTGCTGGCAGCCGGTATTGCGAAGGGCAGCTTCTACCAGTATTTCGAGGACAAGGACGATCTCTATCATTATATTGTCACCACCATGATCGCCGGGAAGAAGCTTGCGATTTACGAAAGGGAAAAAGCAAGGCTGGAGGATTTGTCCCTCACCGGATTTTTGAGGCTGATTTCCCGTCAGACGTTTCAGGATCTTATGGAAAATCCCGATCTGCTGCGTATCGGAGCGGACTTGATGCGGCTGGAAGGGGAACCGGTGTATCAGAAAATCATGAGTTGCTATCCCAACCTCATCGACTCCGTTTTCATACCCTTTATCCAGCATGAGATCGAGCAGGGTGAGATTTCCGGGAAGGTAAACCTACGCTTGCTCAATTTCATTCTGATCAGTCTGGGATTATATCTTGCTTATGATTTGAAAACGACGAATGCCGAGACAATCCATGAAGAATTTGTCGATCAGATGCTTGACGATATGGAATATATTTTAAAAAACGGCATTTATACCGATAAAGGGAAATCGATCTGAGCAGATGCTCTGATTTGGAGGGGGAATCCTGAGTTTGGACACGATTTTGCAGGTCAAAGGGCTGACAAAGGAATACCATATGGGTGAAGTTACGGTACACGCGCTGCAGGGCGTGGATTTTACCATTGGCGAAGGGGAATTTGTTGTGATACTCGGACCTTCCGGTTCCGGGAAAAGTACAATTTTAAACATTGCGGGGGGAATCGACGTCCCCACAGCGGGGCAGGTGCTTTACCGCGGGCAGGATATCAGCGGATATAACCAGAAGCGTCTTACGAATTACCGCCGGAATGCCGTCGGGTTTGTATTCCAGTTCTATAATCTCATGCAAAACCTCACCGCGCTGGAAAACATCACTCTGGCCGCGGAGATGGCGGCGCATCCGATCGATCCGCATAAGCTGCTTGCCCAGATTGATATGGCGGAGCGCGGCGGGCATTTCCCGTCGCAGCTTTCGGGCGGGCAGCAGCAGCGCGTGGCGATTGCCCGCGCGATCGCCAAAAACCCCGATATGCTGCTTTGCGACGAGCCGACCGGTGCGCTGGATGTATCCACGGGAATACAGGTGCTTCATCTGCTGAAGGATTTCAACGAAACCTACTGCAAGACGGTGGTCATCATCACGCACAATGCCGGAATAGCCGAAGTTGCCGACAGGGTCCTTATTGTAAAGGACGGCCGGATAGCCGGCGACCGGAGCAATTCAAAGCCGATCGCGCCCGAGGAGGTGGCATGGTGACACTTTGGAAGCAGGCCGTCCGCGGCGTGTGGCGCGGACGAAAATCCTATCTTGCCTGTATTGTGCTTCTGACAATGGGGATTATGGTTTATGTTTCCTATCAGTTGCTTTATGTCAATCTTTCCTCCGCACAGAAGCACTTTTACGCGTCACAGCGGTTTGCGGACGGGTTTGCCTCGGTTGACGCCATCCCGGCCGGCGCCGTAAAGAACATATCGGATATCAAGGGGATTGCCCGTATGGATTCCTCCATTGTGCTGGACGCGAGGGTGATGGGGCTGAGCGATACCAAAATCGTCACGCTCAGGCTGAATTCCTTTGATCCCGAAGAGCCCGAACGGCTGAACAACTTTGTGCTGGTAAAGGGTGCAGTCCCGGAAAACGGCGGCCTTCTGATCGGAGAGACCTTTGCCGCCGCGAACAGGCTTGCGGTGGGAGACACCATCCGCCTGATCGTGAACGGGCGGGAAATTGAGCGTCAGATTACGGGCATTGCCCAGAGCCCGGAATACGTTTACGTCATCCCGGACACGGGCCAGCTCCTTCCCGACGACCGCGCGTTTGGGTTCGCCTTTGTTCCGAAGGCCGATCTGGAAGTCCTGGGCAGCGGCCGGGGGATTGCCAACCGCCTGTCCTTCCTTCTGGAGAAAGGGGTGAGCTTCCGGCAGGTGGAAGCCCCGCTGCGTGAAGCACTGGAGCCGTACGGCCTGCGTTCTCTGGTCGCGAGGAAGGATCAGCCGAGCCACGCGATGCTGCAGCAGGAAATCGACCAGCTTGGAAATATGAGTACCAGCATCCCGACTGTGTTTATCGTGATGGCCGTGATGATCTTATACATCATGCTCAAACGCATGATCGAGCAGGAGCGGGTACAGATCGGAACGCTGAAAGCCTTTGGATTTTCCAACCGGGCCATCGTCCTGCACTATCTGTCCTATGGCGGAGTTACCGGGGCTGTCGGCGGCGCTGCGGGCGTGCTGCTGGGACTTTTGATGACCGGGGGAATGACGGATCTGTATCTGGACTATTTCAGCCTGCCCTCCATTCAGGTTCCGCCCGACCCTTTCTACATACTGATGGGACTGCTGATCGCCGTCTTGTCGGGGCTGGCCGGCGCGTTTATGGGAGTCCGGGGCGTGCTCAGGCTGGAACCCGGAGAAGCCATGCGTCCGCCGTCGCCTCCGGTGGTAAAAAGCGACTTTTTCGCACGGCTTCCGGTTATTCGGAAGCTTCTGACCTCCTACGGGTTCATGGCTGCGCGCAATATCACCCGCAATAAATTCCGCAGCACGTTCGTGCTGCTGGGCATGGCCTTTGCTTTTGCCATCACCGCGTTTATGGCCTCCTATGGAGACATGTTTAAAACACTGATGCTGGACCAGTTCACGAAGGTGGAGGTCTACGATCTGAAAATCACTCTGAAGAATCCCGCCGGAGCCTCTTCCGTGCTGGAGACGGCGGGTGCCCTGAAAGGGGTTAACAGCACCGAAGCAATCCTGGAGCTTCCGGCCGAGCTTCATCTGGAGCATCTGAAAGAAACCGTTTCGCTGACCGCGCTTCCCGACAACGCCAGACTTTACCGGATTTATGACGTCGACAGCGGGCAGACCCGCGGACCGCCGGAGGAGGGGATTTTGCTCAGCAGCACTCTGGCCGGGAAGCTTAAGGCGAAACGGGGGGACGTACTCACCGTGCGTACGCCCTATACCGGCGACAGGGACATTCCGCTTCCGGTAATGGGAGTGGTTCGCACGAATTCCGGTTCCTCCGCGTTTATCAGCCTGGAAGGTATTTGGAACACGCTGGATATTCCGCCGACAGTCAGCAGCATCCTGCTGTCCGCAAAGGACCCGCAGGCGATCAAAGCGGAGCTGACGGACACGAAAAACGTGGCCGCCATGACCGACCAGGAAGAGGCCAAGGCAACCTATACGGATATGTTCAGTACGTATTCCACGCTGATGGAAATGATGCAGGGAATCGGAATGATTATCGCTTTCGCCATTATTACAAACACGGCTTCGATCTCTCTTTCCGAGCGGAAGAGGGAATACGCTACCATGCGGGTTCTCGGGATGCATCCGAAGGAAATAGGGAAAGTGATCAGCTTTGAATACTGGGTCTTGTCGCTTGGCGCGCTGCCCCTTGGCATCCTGTTTACGCGAATGATCAAGCAGGCCATGGCGGCTACAATTGACAGCGATCTGTTTACCATGCCTCTCCATACCTCTCCGGAAAGCTATCTTTCGGCGGCGGTCCTCTGCGCGGCGACGGTGGCGCTGTCCAACCGTCTTGCAAGAAGGAGAATATCCAAATTCGACATGGTCGAAGTTCTCAAGGAAAGGGAGTAAGCCTTTTGAAAAAAATTGTAAAACTGGTGCTTCTGCTGCTTGTTGTCCTTGCTGCGGGCGCGGGCGCTTACCTATATAAGACGGCTCCGCTGAAGGTGGAAACGGAGGTGCTCCGCCCGGAAACGGCAACGCTGACTTTCACCGAGCAGGGCGATTATGCTTATGACAACCAATACGACGTGTATCCTCTGGTCTCCGGAGAAATCCTCGGCGTGCATGTGAAAAAAGGCCAGACGGTGAAAAAAGGCGACGTCATCGCCGAGGTGTACGATCCCGATTATCCCTATCAGATTAAACAGCTTCGGAGCAGCATCAGCGGCTACAATGCCCAGATTGCGAATCTGGGGCTTCAGGAACAGAAGGAACATGACAACGCCGCCGTAACACTGGAAACGCTGAAGGGCCAGCTGACCACCCTGCGCGCCGAGATGGCCAAAAGCGGCGAAACCACCCATTCCCTTGAAAAACAGATTCAGGTACAGGCAAACGTTGTGGAAATGAATCAGCGCAACGCCGATCTGGCGCACGAATATTACAGAGACGTCCGCAATCTTGACGACGAGACGATCCGCACGGCAAAGGAGGCATATAATCAGGCCAGAAGTATCCTGTACCAAAGCCAGCTGGTTCTGGAACAACTTCGGGGCGGGAAGCCTTCCGAGGAACTGTATCAGGCGCAGGAGCGCGCGCTGGAAACCCAGATCGAATCCACGTCGGCGCTGCTGGACAAAGGATATTCCTCCGGCATGCGGCAGTATTATCAGTCGCAGATCGAAGCGGCAAAGCTCAGCATCACGCAGATGACGGACAAAAAAGGCAGGGCAACCATCTACGCGCCGGTGGCCGGCGTGATCACAGACCTGCCGGTTCTAAACAAGAACATCGCGGAGCAGCAGGCGCCCGTCGCCAAAATCTCCTCCGGAGCAGTCGTGGAGACATTTATTCCGGTCAGGGAAATCGACGGGGTAAAAGTGGGCGATCAGGTGGATTTGCTGCTGGATAAACGCATGGGAGAAAAAACGATCAAAGGGCAGGTTTTGAAAATAGAAGGGGAAGCGCAGGTTAAGACATCGGCTCTCGGCGTGGAAGAACGCAAGATCAGGGCGCTTGTCCAGCCGAAGGAGAATGCGCTGGAAATCGGCTATGATACTGACGTTCGTTTTACCGTGTACACCCGGCAGAACGCTTTGGTCGTTCCCAAAACAGCCGTATTTGAAAAGAATGGAGGCGACTGCGTCTGGGTTGTGGAAAACGGAATTCTGGCGGTGAGGAAGGTAACAAAAGGAGTGGACACCCGTGACGGATGTATCGTCGAGAAAGGCCTTTCCGCAGGAGACGCCGTGGTCGTCGATGCCGACAACGAAGGCCTGGCTCAGGGGAAACACGCGGAATAATCGCAAGGCCATGGCTGTTTCAGAAAACGCCATGGCCTTCACTTGTATATTTTACGTTTTTCCGCTGCGGGGATTTCTATCTCATTCCGATATTTTGCCACGGTACGCCTTGAAATATTAATGCCTTTTTCCTGAAGACTCCGGGTAATATTCTGATCTGAGAGCGGTACGGACTTGTTTTCGTGTTCAATCAGGCTGCGGATGATCTGTTTGATTTGTACAGAAGAAAAGCAATCTTCTTTTCCCCGTGCCCGTATTTTTGAGGTAAAAAGGGACCGGATGCTGATTGTCCCGGAGGAACACACAATATATTTTCCGGAAATCGCGCGGCTTACCGTTGATGGATGCAGATGAAGCTGGTCCGCAACCTCCGCGATGGACATTGGTTTCAGACGGGATGCACCATGCTCAAAATAAGCCTTCTGAAGCGCGACAATTTTCTCCAGTACGAGGACCACTGTGCTTTTTCGGTTGGATAATTCCTTTATGAGGAACGCGGCCCGTTGTATTTTATCCCTGAGATACACGAAGGTGTCGCGGTCATTTTCTTCGTGGAGCAATTTTTGATAAAACTTACCGATGTGCAAATGGGGCAAAGCTTTTTCATTGCCCTGAATGAAAAAACCGCCCTGCCCGTCCTTACAAATGACAGCCTCGGGGATGATGTATCCGCCGCTGCGGTCTGTCCGGAATCCCCGGGAGGGAATTGGATTCAGCCCGCGGATAAAATCGCACATTTTTTTCGCAGCCTGAATGGAGATACCGAGCCGGTTTGCAATAACCTGTATTTTATTTTCGCTCAGGAGCCCGAGATATTTTTTAATAATTTCTTTGACAAACGCTGTGTCACATTTCGCATACTCTCCCAATTGAAGAAGCAGGCATTCTGTTATATTCGCGGCGCCGACTCCGGGCGGCTGCATCTTCTGAATAATTTTCACAGCCCCGTTTATTTTTTCAACCGGCAGCCCGAAGCGCCGGGAAAGCTCTTCCGCGCTGCTGCCGAGATACCCTTTTTTATCAAGGTCCTGAATGATGTATCGGCAGACGCGCTCAGTAGTCCGATCAATTTTCATTTCTCCAAGCTGGCTCAGAAGATAATCGGTAAAGGTGTCTTCCGCGGAAAGTGCAGCGTAGGAATCAAAATTTTCCTCCTCGCCGTAAAAGGTTTGACAGGCGCCAAAGGTACAGCCGTCCAGAGAAAGCATTTTCGCAATTTCCAAGGCTGTTTTCTCATCCTGATAAGATTCACCGTCGTCAGCTAATACACAGTCGGAAAACATGGAGTCCTCCGGCTGATTATCGTCGTCATATTCCAGCACGGGATTTTCCATTACGGCTTCTTCCACCCGCTTCTGTAATTCTGCCAGAGGCATTTGCAGCAGCGCAAGGGATTCTCTCATTTCCGCCGTCAATTTCAGCTTCTGACTTTGGCTCTGACCCTGTGTCTGATTTTTTACATATAAAAGCTCCACAAAATCACCTTCCGGCTAAAGAGACTGTTCCCCCTTATGTACAATACATTGAAGCAGCGTATTTCTGGTTTCGGCTATCATCCCCGGACTTACGGAAAATTCATCCAGCCCATACTCCATCAGCAGCGGAATCGCCTGTTCACTGGATGCCAGTTCACCGCACAGGCAGCAAGGGATTCCGGATTGATGCGCGGCGGAAATCGTCATCTGAATCAGGCGTAAAACAGCCGGATGCAGCGGATTGTATAAATCGGAAATACTTTCATTCATCCTGTCCACCGCCAGCGTATACTGCGTAAGATCATTGGTTCCGATGCTGAAAAAATCAACCTGTTTTGCAAATTCCTCTGCAGTCAGCGCGGCGGACGGGATTTCTATCATCATTCCGGTCGGGATGGAAGAACAAAAACGGACGCCCTCCCGTTCCAGCTGTAATTTGCAGGTGTTCAGGACGTCTTTCGCGCGGTTCAGTTCTTCCATGCAGCTGATCATAGGGAACATAATCTGAATATTGCCAAATGCGGATGCTCTTAAAATCGCCCGGAGCTGTGTCTGAAACAGATCTGGATTTTGAAGGCAAAGCCGGATTGCCCGCAGCCCGAGGAAAGGATTGCTTTCCTTGTCCATCACAAGATACGGGAGGCTTTTATCTCCTCCGATATCAAGCGTGCGTATGGTAAGGGGTCTGCCTTCCAGCAACTCGGCCGCTTCCCTGTAAATCCGGAACTGTTCTTCCTCGGTGGGCATGGATGCCCTGTTCATGTATAAGAATTCCGTCCGGAAAAGTCCCACTCCTTCCGCGCCGCTTTTTACTGCAGCTTCAATATCCTTGATTCCCCCTATATTTGCGGCGATCAAAATTCGCCTTCCGTCTTGGAAACAGATTTTTCTTCCAATCGTTTGTTTTCCTTCCTCTTTTTTCTGATTGAACTGCTTTTTAAGCGTCCAGTACTTTTTGATTAAATCGGCATCGGGGCGGACCAGTACTTCTCCCGACACGCCGTCCACAATGACCGTATCTCCGCCGCGTACGTCCGCGAGAATATCCCTGCAGCCGACTACTGCCGGAATGCCCAGTGCTTTTGCGAGAATGGCCGTATGGGAGGTTGCCCCTCCCGTTTCAGTCACAAATGCAAATATTCTCTCTTTGTCAATCTGCGCGGTATCCGAAGGTTTCAGGTCATGCGCGAAAACAACGGTTCCGGCAGGCAGGCCGGCAAAATCTGTTTCCCTGCTCCGCCCGGTGAGATTGCGCAGAATTCTTGAGCCCACATCCCTGATATCCGCGGCGCGCTCTTTCATATAGCCGTCCTCAAATGCGGAAAAGGTATTATACAGGGTTTGGGTTATATCGGAGATGGCTTTTTCCGCAGATACGGATTCCTGTTTTATTTTATTAAAGGCTTCCCCCGTAAATGCAGGATCTTCTAAAAAATTCAGATGGCTTTCTATAATTTTCACGTTTTTGACGTCCATCTTTTCGTGGGCTTTTTCTACAATCGCTTCAATCTGTTTTCTGGACAGCTCCAGTGCTTTCGTCAGCCTGTCCGCCTCCACGACGGGATTCCCGGCTGTTTCTTTAAAGTGCAAAGATACATCCGCGCCGATTACATAAGCTTTGCCCACCGCATAGCCCTTGGAAACTCCAATACCTTTTTTCATAACGGACCTCCTCACAAGGTATTAATCTTCTCCAAATTTTGATTTAATTAATGCAGCCAGCTCCGCCACCGCCTTTTTTTCATCCTTCCCGTCAGCCTGAATTGTAACAGTATCATTCATCTTTACCTGCAGGGCAAGCAGGCTGATCATGGATTTCGCAACTGCCGAGCGGGAGCCGTTTTTAATGATAATCTCAGATTCATATCTGCCGGCGGCTGTAACCAGCATGGAAGCCGGCCGGGCATGCAGTCCGACTTTGTTGGATATTTGTACTGTCTGTGACGTCATGGTAAAATCCTCCTTAAAATGTGTTTTACTTAATAATTAAGCAATTTTCATGCCAAGGATAATGCGACCGTTGCTGTCTATGTCTGCGAAACACAATTTTCCGTGGAAAAAAAGGAAGCAATATAGCAAATTTCGTCATCAGGAATAAGGACTTTGAATTTTTGCTCCAGTCTGCTGCATGATGTTTTAATCGTCTCGAAAACTTTTCTGTTGTTCCTGATATAAGTATCCCTGTTGGGGAACTTCTCAACGGCAATGTTTCCAATCAGACGGTCAATTAAACACCCGATATGGCACAGAACCCCGATCAGCGTGTCCGGCAGCAATTTACGCTGTGTCCGGGCTTCTATTTCCTGGATTACTTCCCGAATATCATGGAAAATGCTTTTGCTGTTGAGATTTTTCAGCATATTGGCAAGTGTCCGGCTTATTTCTTCAAATGTGTTTTCCGTATCAATGAGCGACTGAATTTCCGGTATGGCATTTCCATTAAAAACATCTGTCAGGTTAAAATGTGGCGCCGCGAGGTCTGTCTGAAAGCTGCTGACAATACAGAGGATTTTTCCGATGCGGCTGATGGAGTCCAGCCGGGAAGAAATGCTTTCTTCGTCCGTCAGTTTCAATGCCACTGTTTCACAAAGGGAATTGTAGTAATTCAGTCGGCTGTCCAAAATATTTTTGATCATTTGCGCACTGCCTTCCCCGGTTGTACAAACTGTAAGGATAAACAGCTTCGGCAATTGGCCCCTGTTAGGATTCAAGGGGTCAGCTTCGCTGAGCAGATCATTGACAGACAGCGTTTCATGATACACATAGTCCAGCGGATAGCCCAAAGCTGCCTTGCGGCCGGCTTCAATCACATGCAGCGTGCTGACCAGAGGAATGGTTTTCACATGAATGCCAAGCTCGTTTTCCAGCGCAGTGGAAAAATCGGTCAGGGAGCCCATATCCACCAGCAAAAGAAGGTCGGATTTCTNNTGCTGCGGTTTGCCAAGCAGATATTCTTTCAGACCGGTATAGACTTTTTGCGGGTTTTCATCAAGGGAGGCGTCTATCCCCACCACACAGTCCATCCCAAGCAGCCGGTTCGCCGCACCGGCCATGGAAGTCGCAGTTGACACGCCGTGCGCAATCACAACCACCTGCACCCGTTCGTTTTTTCCTCCGGTCATCGAATGCTCCAGACAGAAAAATACAGCCAGAAAACCGGCTTCGTCAATCGGCATGGTGATTTCAAATTCCTGGTTGACCAGCTTAAGACTTTCCAGTGCGACGGCAAATTCCGCATCATGCTCCTTACGAATCAGGTTCAGCTGCGGATTCACAATTCTGCGTCCTCTTTTTACGCGGTTTACGGAGTTGAAAATATGTACCGCCATTCCATAACGGATATTATTTCCAAAACTGCGCTCCAGCTTTTCTTCCGCATAAGTCAGAATCCTGTCTACAGTCTGTACAATTTCGGCACCCACCAGATTTGTAATGCTTGAAAAATCCTGCGGGTGACTGGAAAGTTCCGTGTATTTCTCAAAGTAAAGATGAATTTCCTTGTCGATCTGCCCGCTGATTTCCTCTTCGCCCGCACCGATGCCCTTCAACTCCTGCATCCGGGTATCTATCATTTCGTAGATGTTTTCCGCGTCTTCATTATTCCGGAACAGCAGCTCTTTAGAACCGCTGTCAAACACACAGTAGCGTTTATTGATTCCAATAAAACGGTTCCAGATCTGACGGTGTGTGGTTTCAAGGTACAGGCCTTCCTTGATATAAGAGGGCAGGTCAAAACTGACAATGCGCAGGTCCTCTTTTTTGCCGGATACAAGGTCGGAATAGGCTTTGGCGCAAATAATCTGAATATCGTTTTTTAACTGGCCGATATTATTGGGACAGTGGTAGCTCAGGAGCGACCGCATGGAATTGACGGAAACAGAAATCGGCTTGTTCAGCCGCACGGATTCATTTCGGAAGAAGCCGCTGATTAAATTTAACCTTTCTTCCATGCTCCTTTCACTTAAACTCGGAATCTTAATGATCATGGGAATCCTGCGTACAAAAGTCTTCAACAGAGTGGAATCCGGGTCCTCCGTAGTGGCGCAGATGAGCAGAACCTTCGCCCTCCTCTCCAGATCCGCCTCCCCCAGACGGCGGTAGACGCCGCGGTCAATAAAAGTAAACAGCATTTCCTGCCCCTGCGGGGGCAGACGGTGAATTTCGTCCAAAAACAGAAACCCGCCGTCGGCTTTTTCAAGCAAACCGGGCCTGTCCGTATCCGCGCCCGTATACGCTCCCTTTTTCGTTCCCATGAGCTGGCTTACCAAAAGCTGAGGATTGTTTGCATAGTCTGCACAATTGAAAATAATAAAAGGTGCATCCCTGTTAATGCACTCTTTTTCACGTGCGTATTGATAAATCAATTCCGCAAACATGGATTTCCCCACGCCGGTTTCTCCGAAAATCAGCAAATGCATTCCGTTCGGCGGATACAGCACGGCCGCCTTTGCCTGCTCCACACAATGGTAAAGGCTTCTGTTGTCGCGGACGAATGCGTCGAGCGTAGATTCGGCGCTTTTTTTGGCCATAACCCCGGATAGCCTGTAATAAACGGGCTTCGAGCCGTGTTTTTCCGCTTCGCCTTCTTCGCAGAGTCTGTTCAGGTCCCCGCTTACATTGGCGCGCGATAATCCCAGGCTTTCCGCCAAATCTCCGGCAGTCACGCCCCGCTCGCCGGATAATTCGCCCAATTTTTTTTTCACAGCCTCAATCCGCTTCAAACTTACCACCCCATATTTCTTGTCTAAAAAGTATAGTCCTTATGCACAATAAAGTCAAATCGTAAGTTTGATATATCGTGCAATGTGTTTTATAATTAGCCGTAATCTGTTTTATTTAATACACATCTGCCGAATTTCTTTTTGTGTTAAGAAGGATAGCCTGTTTCTCCTTCATTTTATGTCAAATTGTGTTTTGGCACGATTCATGCTTATTCAAGTAGAGGAAAGAAAAAAATACATATATAAAAAGGTGATTTTGAAATGGATTTAGAGTCAATCTCCATGCAGCTGCTGGTAAACAGCGGCGATGCCAAAAGTCTGGCGATGGAAGCAATCGCAAGCGCAAAAGGAGGCGAATTCGCAAAAGCGCGGGGGTCGATTGAAAAGGCGGGCCACTGCCTTACGGAAGCACACCGTTTCCAGACGGAGATCATACAGGAGGAGGCAGCGGGAAAAATTGAAAAAGTGACGGTGCTCTTGGCCCATGCGCAGGATCATTTAATGAGCGCCATTACCGTGATTGACATGGCACAAGAGTTTATCGACTTATATGAGCTTGTTTACTCAAAGCAGGGCCGACCGATTGAATGAAGAGAGGAGAGCGGCTGAAATGATCAGGGTGGTTCAGTTTCTAAACCAGATACAGGCGGGCCTTGGCGGGGATGAAAGGATGGACATCGAGTCCCGGCCGGAACAGGGCGCGGTGGGCATGGGAATGCTTTTAAGGACCATGCTCATGAGAAAAGGCGCGGATATCGTCGGCACGGTCATCTGCGGTGACCATTATTTTTTGGAAAACAGGGAAGAGGCTGTCGCAAAATTGACGGAGCTGATCCGTCCATTCCGGGCGGACGTGGTGATCTGCGGGCCTGCCCTCAATCATAAACGGTTCGGGGAATGCTGCGGATATCTTGCGGAGGCTCTGGAAAACAGGGAAAAAATCCCCGCCTTCGCCGCCATGGCAAAAGAGAGTACGGGAACGGAGCTTTTCAGAAACCGTGTTTATATTATTGAGACACCGAAGGTAGGCGGCACCGGCCTGAATGCTTCCCTGAAAAGGATTGCCGATTTTGCGGTGAAAAAGAGCAAAGGGGAACCGATCGGTTCATCCGAGGAGGAGGGATATTTCAAAAGAGACTGATGTGATAAGTATATCAAGCTGCTTTCATTACGGCAGTTTGATACTTAAATATAATGACAGAGGAGGAGGGATCCGAATGAAGCGCATTCTTTTATTTTGTTCCGCCGGAATGTCTACCAGCCTGCTGGTTACAAAAATGCAGAAGGCGGCACAGGAAAAAGGAGAAGATGTAGCGATAGACGCTTTTCCCGAAGCGGAAATGGCAAAGCATCTGGACGGCGTGGACGTCGTTCTTCTGGGCCCGCAAATTCGGTTTGCGTTGAACAGGGCAAAAAAATTATGCAGTGAAAAAGGGATACCTGTCGATGTGGTCAACAGTATGGACTACGGAATGATGGACGGCGAAAAGGTGCTGCAAAAAGCCCTTAAAATGTGCGAGGATTCAAACGGAGGTGTATTGAAATGAGTAAAAAAGAAAATGTTCTGGAAGAGAAGATCATGCCGGTAGCGGATAAAATTGCCAACAACCGATACCTGCTCGCGATCCGTGACGGATTTATGCTGGCAATGCCGCTGCTGATTATCGGAGCGATGTCTTTGCTGATCGAAGAATTTCCGGTCGCGGGATACGCGGATTTTATGGCCGGGATTTTTGGCAAGCAGTGGGGGGACTTTTTCCTGGTTCCCTATCATGCATCCATGGCGATTATGACAATCTTTGTGATTGTCGGCATTTCCAACAGCCTGTCAAAGCACTATGAGCAGGACGGACTCAGCAGTGCGGTTATTTCGCTTGTGTCTTTCTTTGTGCTGACTCCGTTCGTCACCAGCTTTACGCCTGAGGGGTCACAGACTGCCTATCAGGTCGGCAGCGTGATTCCGATGGAATGGATTGGGTCAAAAGGACTGTTCGTAGGTATGCTCTCGGCAATACTCGCCACTGAGATTATGAGGTACATAACAGGCAAGGGATGGGTTATTAAAATGCCCGAAGGGGTTCCCCCGACTGTTGCACGGGCCTTTTCAGCCCTGATTCCCGGTGCGATTACGATTTATACCTTTGGAATCATCCGGCTTATCTTTGCATATACATCGTTTGGCACCATCCATCACTTTATCTATACGATTTTACAGCTTCCCCTGGTCTCACTGGGCGACAGCCTTGGCGCCGTGTTGATTGCAAACTTTTTTATCGGTCTGTTCTGGATGTTCGGCATTGCCGGCGGCGACGTCGTTCAATCGATTATGACCCCGATCTGGCTGGCTTTGTCGGCTGATAACCTCGCGGCGTTTGGAAGAGGGCAAGCTTTGCCGCACATTATTACCCAGCAGTTCAATTCCATTTATCTGTGGCTGGGCGGTGGCGGTGCTACCCTGGGACTGTGCCTTGCCCTTTTGCTTGTCTGCAAATCCCAGCAATGTAAAAAAATCGGCAAGCTCGCGATTCTTCCGGGACTTTTCAACATCAACGAGCCGATCATCTTCGGGCTTCCCGTGGTTCTCAACCCCATTATGGTGATTCCATTTATCGGGACTCCTCTGGTATTGGCGGTATTGACCTACTTTACCATGGCGGTCGGACTGGTTCCATATCCCAACGGTGTGGTCATTCCATGGACTACCCCACCGATCATCGGTGGCTTCCTTATTTCCGGAATCAGAGGAGCGATTCTTCAGATTGTTGAAGTAGCGGTCTCGTTTCTTATTTATCTGCCGTTTATCAAAGCACAGGACAAGGAATACTGTGAGCAGGAAAAATTATACGAAAGCAAGGGCAACGATTCTGCTGCCGGGTAATAGAACGATGATGTAAGCACTTCAAAAAGGAGAATCATGATGAGAACGATTGGATTTTCAGTCTATCCGGCCCACGCAAAGCTGGAACAAAATTTAGCGTATATCGATAAGGCGAATCAGTATGGATTTAAAAGAATATTTACCTGCCTGCTCTCCGTTGAAGGGGATAAGAAAAAAATTATTGATGAATTCAAAAAGACAATTGCCCATGCAAACTATTACGGAATGAAGGTAATTGCGGACATCAACCCCTCCGTCTTTCAGTACCTTGAAGTGGACTATAACGATTTGCGGATCTTTAAAGACATGGGGCTTTATGGAATCCGCCTGGACAATGGATTTACGGGTTATGAAGAATCGGTGATGTCCTATAATGAATTTGGATTGAAAATTGAACTGAATATGAGCGCGGGAACAAAATATATTGACAATATTTTCAGCTATCAGCCTAACGCGGATAATCTTTTAGGTTGCCATAATTTCTATCCTCACAGGTATTCCGGACTTGGATACCGACATTTTATGAACTGCAACGAGCAGTTTAAGAGCTTCCATATCCGCACTGCAGCATTTGTTTCCTCACAGAGCGCAAGCTTTGGCCCATGGCCTGTGAACGAGGGCTTATGTACGCTGGAAGAACACCGGAGCCTTCCCATTCAGGTGCAGGCAAAGCATTTATTTTCTACAAATTTAATCGACGACGTCATCATAGCCAATGCCTTTGCAACCGACGAGGAACTGGAAGCCGTCAGTCGGGTTGACCCCTATAAGCTGACTTTAAAAATTCAGCCTGCAGACGGTATATCCGATCTTGAAAGGGATATCATTTTTAATCAACCTCATTTTAATAGGGGCGATATATCGGAATATATGATCAGGTCAAGCAAAAGCAGGGTAAAGGATGGGAGCGGATTTAAACCTAATAACACAAGAGACATTAAGCGGGGCGACATTACCATTGATAATATGCTCTATAAAAACTATACCGGAGAATTGCAGATTGCCCTCAGAGATATGAAAAATTCCGGGAATACCAATGTTGTCGGGAGAATAGATGATAAAGAACTGTTTTTAATCGACTGCATAAGGCCCTGGCAGCAGTTTGCTTTTACGGAATAATTTTTTTGAAAAGCATCTGCCGGCAATATCAAGGTAGATCATAACAAATAAATAGTAAAAAGGCGCTGTCTTATAAAAAAGACGGCGTCTTTTTCTCTGGTCAGCCGGCCCTTCTTGGCGTGCGGGGTTCAAAATGAAATCTATCTTAAATGATATACTGTAATATTTTAAAAATTTTTTAAAATGAAATATAAATCGGCGTATTTGTGACCGGCGTGTGACTGGCCAAAGATATAATAAGTGAAAACAAGGTATAAAAAATACCAAACTTAGTCACGGGAATGAAGTTGGTACAGCTGCGGAAGCCTTTGAGATAAAGAGGAGCGGTGATTCAAAATGAACATTAGGAAAATAATTCAAAAACGAGCGATTTCCTTCGTCTTGGCAATCATGATGGCAGTGAGCTGCACATTTAATACGGCAATGGCGGATACCGGGGCGGTGAAGGATTCAAAGGACTCCAATCTGGCTTCCCTGATGGCTGTGACGGAGGACGCTACGCCGACTCCTGCGGATATCACCTGGAAGCGTTCAAGGGAAACCAGTGAGGTCGCCCAACATGTGGCAAATACCAGTTGGACATGGTCAACGGCAAACGCCATACAGCTTGGGACGACAGATCAGGATACAGTATGGAATGCCAATGATCATAAGGCGGCGAGATGGAATTATCTGACGAATGGAAGCGGAGACTACAAGATGGATTTGCGCCGGTTCCAGGGTGCTTTTACCATTCCGGAAGGCTTTCGCAGGACGGACACCGTTCAGTTTTCTTCCGTGAATCAGGCTGCATATCAGGCTCTTAACGGCGGAAGCATCATCCCCATTAATGATGATATTTTCATTTTCTGCTATCCGAAGGGAACTGTACTGACGGATGAGAACTATTTGGATTATCTTGCATTCTGGTCCGGTACCAGCGGGCCCAGAGATGGACGTTACGGGGAGAATGACGGAACTACATTTCATGGTTTGAAAGGCAATCAATCACACAGTACGAATGCAAGCTACAATATTATACCGTACACAGACGGCTGGTATGTGGATGCCGATCTGGATAACATAGGGGCTTCGCTTTTCCGGAACGGCACTCCTGCCGCCGGAGATCAGTATGTTATCGATATTTTCACGCAGGAATATGCCAATAATGGCGGAATGGATAAACCGCAGATCACCTTTACACACAGCAACGATTACCGGGTGCAGGCGCAGAACGACAGCTATCAGGCGACCTCCGGTACGCCTGCGGATCTTGATATTCTGAATAATGATAAGGTTTATTTCGCCGATGAGGACGTGACGGATGCTGTTAACCTTCAGGTGGATACCGATTCTTTGGTCAGCAGCACGGAAGGAATCACGCTGCACAATGACGGCAGCGGAAACTACAGCGTTCTGCAGGGTGGGACTGCGATCGGTGATCTGACCGTTAATGACGACGGCACAGGTACGTTTACACCTGATGCAGGTTTCACCGGAAATATAAAGTTTAAGTACACGGCGACCTGTACGCAAAACGGCAAAACGTATACCGCAGACGCTTATGTCACCGTCAGCGTCAAGAATGTAAACCTGAGCAAGACCGCCCGTTATACAGGCAACTTCAATTCTGCGACCGGAACAGGGACCCGCGCCTATCAATTGTCATTATCCGCATCGGTCACGCAGATGGGCGATACCTTTGAGCAGTGCGCAAAACCTTACAGTGACTTGCCTGACGGCACCTATTACCTTGATGAGGAAGGCACAACGGCGGTTACAAAAACAACTGAGATTACACCGACTACTTATAACTGGTTCAGAAACGGTTCTCCGATTTCCCTGACAAACCTTTATATCAAAACTTCACGAACGGTAACAGATTATACAACAGTAGCCTATTCTGTTGTGAAAAACAATTCCGATCGCGGTTGGGCGCACTCTATTCTGAAGTCGGATGGTACCCACATTCCTGTAAGATACCAACAAACCTATTCAAGTGACTTTAATAATCATGCTACGGTCTGGGTCGGCATAAACGATGGCTACCACTATTATTATGACAACAATGGAGCAATCTGGTGTAATGAGACGGAAGATCGTTATAAATATAAAAACGGAACGATGGCAGCTACGCAGTTAACAGGAAGCTTTTTCCAAAGAGAAAGAACGCGCACGGAAAATGATTATACCAGCGTTCCTGTTAATACCGTACCGGTCATCGGGACAGATTATTGTATTCAGAATACCAGCGGGGGATATGATCCGGTTACCTGGACGGTAACGAATCCTACAACAAGGGTCGTATGGCGCGATGCAGCCGGTCATTCGATTTCCACACCGACTGGCAATCTCTATCAGCTTGTGTCAAATAATGCGCCTGTTACGGGAGCGACCGTTCAGGATACCATTGACCCGCGCTTCGTCGTTTTAGATGATGACAACAACCCGATTACCGATACAAGCGAAACAGTTACGCTTGACAATGGCGGCGTCGTAAGCTATGAGGATGATGTCTGGAAAGTCGTTTGGAGCGATGATGAAACCATTCCGGTGGCAAATGAACAATGGACAAAAACAGTTAATGTGATGGCAAGACCGGCGTTTTTCGGCGGCAATGATATTCCCACCAATGTCAGAACGGATTCTTACGTTTCCTTTAGAAATGAAGAAGATGATGAAGTAAAGATACCGTTCAACCAGCCAACGGTGAATGTGCCGATTTATCTCCCGCAGACAAATCCGTCGAAAGATATTTTCCTCGGCGAAGCGGTAGGAACCCTTCCCGCGAATATGACCGTTGATGTTGCCGCGTTTAATAATCCGGATTCGGCAATGTGGTGCGGAAAGGGTCAGACCGGAAACATTTCCGCAAACTGGTATTACGACGAAAACTGCACCAACCCCGCGGGCGGCGCAGACCCTGCTTCCATTGCCGCGCTTACTCCGTCGGATACAACGCCTTTGTACTATAAAGTGACGTACACTCCGGAAAGCAGCGGATCGGCCTCCTCTGCAATCGGCGGTCCCGCCATTGGAGAAATTTCCATAAAAGACATTTATACCGTCAATGTGACAAAAGGCCAGCTGACAATTACCAAAGCGGTCACGGGCGGAACAGCGGACCCGAAGCAGTTCTTTACCTTCAAAGTCGAAAGGTTTGCAAAAACAGACACTGCCTGCACCGGAACGGTACTCTCTACCACTTATGAGGTGATTAACGGCGCTAGTTCAAAAACGATTGTAAACTTACCGCTTGGTAATTATAAGGTAACTGAAATTTCCGGTTCCGCCTGGCGCTACAGCCTAAAGGGCACAACGTATGGCTCAGGCCGATATCTTGGCAGGAATCAAGATAATTCTTTTACCTCTGAAATTCAAGCCGGTGTGACCAATCAATTGACCAACAATAAGTGGATCAGCAGCCAGGACAGCGTTACCAATGTCTTCCTGGCAGTGGAACCGAAATAAGGAGTGATGGATAAATGAACAAGAAGAGACTGATTATTACGGCTTCCTTGGTATTGACCGTCGCTCTGGTGGCAGCCGGTACCACAATGGCATACCTGACCAGCAAGCCGCAGGCGATGGTAAATCACTTTGGCGTCGGTACCATGACGACGGATATTCACGAGAACGAGGAATCGACTCCCGATTCCAGCAAAACAATTCCGGTTTACGGCGAGGCAGCGCCCAAACTGGTGCAGGTGGAAAACAAGGCCGGTGAGAATGCCGTCGACGCGTATGTGCGCGTTCAGTTGGTGCCCACACTGAGAGACGGCAGCGGTTCCAACCTTGGCGGTAACTTCCCAATGGCGGCTCCTGTCAGTGATCAGATTGTATTCCAGCCATTTACCGATAAAGATTTAAGCATTACCCTGGTGTTTGCCGACGGCTGGAACAGCAAGTGGAAATACCGCGCGGGTGACAACTGCTTCTATTACACCGATGCTGTACAACCGGGAACAAAGACCACCCCTTTGCTGCAGGAAGTTCGGTTCTCCGGAGAGGACGCGGCGGCTTGGAAGGCGAAGTTCAACCTTGACGTGCTGACGGATTCCATTCAGGCCGTGGGGAAAACGGCGGGCAACACACCTGCCGCACAGGAAGCCTGGCCTGTTTCCGTTACAGGCGGTAAGCTTACCCCAAATCCCTGACCCGGTTACATTAGGAGGACGTTTTGTTAAAAAAAATATGTAATGCTCTATCAGGAATTATATTAGTTGTCATGATTCTGATCGCCGGTGTTCTGCTGCTGCCCTATGCTTTCGGATACCAGACCCTTGCCGTGCTGAGCGGCAGCATGGAACCTGTCTACCATGTCGGCAGTATCGTATTCGTAAAAAAAGTACCGGCAGATGAGATTAAGGTTGGCGATCCGATCACATTCCGCCTTTCCAATGAGGCTACCTTTGCAACGCACCGTGTTGTGCGGATTGACAAAGATAAAAAACAGTTTGTTACCAAAGGCGATGCAAACAACATGGAGGACGGCCCCACAAGCTTTGAAAATCTGGTGGGAAGGGCTTCCAATATCAGTGTTCCGCTGCTTGGATACATCTCCGTAAACATCAAAACACAAAAGGGAATTCTTGCGGCGACCGGAGTGATTGTTCTCATCGTACTGCTTTCGTTCCTGCCCGAGATCTTTACAAAAGAACCCGAACCCCCCCAGCCTGTCTAGCGCGTTTATTTAGGAAACTAAATCAAAATAAAAAATGATTGATGGAGGCTAATGAAAATGAAAAAAAGAAGTATTTTGACAATGGTCGTTTCCCTTGTTTTGGTAGGCGTTATTTCCGTCGGTGCTACCATGGCTTATTTGACAAGCAAGGATTCTCACGTGAACACGTTTACCGTCGGCAATGTGACGGTTGCTCAGACCGAACCCAATTGGCATGAGACAGATAAACTCAATAATCTGGTTCCGGGTGTGGAATTAACCAAAGATCCTACTTTCACAGTGGGGAGCACCAGTGAAGACTGCTACGTTTACATGAAAATAACAGTTCCGGATACGACTTTGGCGGGCGTGGTAAGTTTCAACGTTGATTCGACTAAATGGGATGCAATAAGCGGTCAGACAATCGGTCAGCCCGGCGTTTACAAGTATAAAACAACCGTAGCGGCCAACGGTACAGATAAACTGTTTACTACTGTAACGGTTAACTCCGGTGCGTCAAGCGCTACAATGGCCGCGATTGCGAATAAGACCATTACGGTTGCCACATGCGCGGTACAGGCAAACAACCTCGGCAGCACAAATCCGGACACTCTGGCTGATTTCACGTAATCCTTTAGTCCTCATTTGAGATTTTAAAATTCCTGTTATGCCGGCGGCATTCCCTGCCGACATAACAGAACCCTAAAGAGAGGGGGAATATGCATGAAGAAAAAAGTATCGGTTATCGTAACGGCTGCGGCTCTGGTAGCACTGATTGTCGTTGGTTCAACGCTTGCCTTTTTCACCAGTCAGGGTAAAGTGGACAATATAGTCACGATGGGTAATGTGAATATTTCACTGACCGAACCGAATTATAAAGACTCCGGCATTGTAGTGCCGGGCCAGACCATCGTAAAAGACCCCACCGTGCAGAATACAGGCAGCAACACCGCATATATCCGCTGCAAAATAGACATTACAGGACTCGACGGCGAAAATGAAGATATCACGATGACCAGAAAAATGCAGTTGCTGGACGGCATTGTCTTCGGCAGCCCAACCGACAGCGGCAGCGCGGCAAAATGGGTTCCGGCAAGCGACGGCTACTACTACTATCAGGAAAAACTGGCAAGCAGCGAAAGCGCCGTGTTTTTCAGCAGTGTGAAAATTCCGGAAGGCTGGGACAATGATCTGGCAGATCAGAAATTCCACATCAATGTTACAGCGGAAGCAATTCAAGCCGATCATTTCACCCCGCACGAAACAGCGGGGAAGATTGACGGGTGGAATTACTCAAACGGCACATCCGTTCCGGTATCGTCACCTAAATAATCAGTCATACACCTTTAAGGATATCTTATCGCTTTAATCCTGAATTATGTGCAACGTGGAAAAGCGGGAAAAACTGGCTGCCATGTTGAGAGGGAATGATGCAATGAAAAATTATAAAATGATAAAGCTGAATCGGATTGCACTCATCTCAATAGCGGCTGCGGTGCTGATGGCTTGCAGCTCAGTGACTGCTTTTGCCGCGGATTCATCAACGCTGTCTGCTGATACGAGTACGAGGGTAATCTACACCGGCAACGGTACGACAACAACGACTGTTGAAGTTAAAAATGCGGATGATCTGGACACTTTTAAGAATTTAATGCCGGGCGGCAGTACCAAGCCGCAGAATATCACCATTGAAAACCAAAGCGGACAAAATATGAGGGTCTATTTTAATGCGGAGCCGACCGACTTAACATCACAGAATGTGCTGGACGCGCTTCAACTGAAAATCACCTTCAAAATGGATGATAAATCTGCGCCGTTGACTTTGTATGAAGGCCCGGCATCCGGTAAAGCAGGAAGTGCTGCCGGTACTGCGTCTGATATTGTAACAAAGCAAAGTTTAGGCTATGTTTACGGGAACTCTACGTCCGGTATGCTTTCAGCCACACTTACCGCACCGGAAACTATGGATAACCAATATCAGCTTGCAAAAGCGGACATTAAGTGGGTTTTCCAGTTTGAATTGGCTGACCCGATTAACTCGCTCCCGCATAATAATGGCGGCGGTGGCGGCGGCAATACAATTCAGCCAACGCCTCTGGAAAGCATCGGAACAGAATCAGTCCCGCAGGCGGAGCCTACCGTTTCCTCCGCCGCTCCGGAGGGAATCCCCAACGAGGATGTTCCCCTCTCCAATCCTCCGAAAACCGGTCAGGACGCAACTGTAATCTGGGTTGTTTTGGCTTTGGCAATTGCGGCCTTCGTTGTTTTTGCAATAACCAGAGTGAAAATGAAACACACAGTACAGCCTAAATAATTTGTTCGGAATAATCCTCTGTTTGTGAAATGGAAGTTCACAGGCAGGGGATTTTATTTTTCCAAAAATATCCAGTTGTAATCAGTAACATAATGGACAAAATACGTTTGAAAGTAAAAACTTTCATTAAGAATTTAAAAGGAGATATAAATTATGAATACAACCGGCGATAAAGATTTACAGGACGCGAAAAAGGCAAATGAAAAATCAAGACAGGGCAATATGTCCGGCTTTTCAAGCTCCAGTGATCCGAGCCTTCAGGAAACAAAACAGCTGAATGCGAAATATGCAAGCGCCAGCACAGGCTCATCTTCCGGCTCCGGCAGTTCCGGAACAAGCAGCACAGAAGAAACAAAACAGCTGAATCAGCAATCGAGACAGAACAAAAAGTAATTCTATTTTAAAGACAGAGCTTCCCGGCATGTCAGCCATCAGCCGCAGTAAGGCAAAACGGTGAAAATGCCGGGTAGCTCTGTTTCGTTCATTGTTTTACATTTCATTAAGTTATGACCAGCTTTCTGCCGCTATACGTATAATTGATACAATATATATATTGTATAAGGAAATATATTTATCACTTGTACCTATAGACACGGCTCAAACGGTAGTGTATACTAACAAATAAAATTTATCCGCTTTGTAGATTGTCAGGCACACTTTGAACCCGCTTCAAGGTGTGCTTCTTTTAGGAAATTCGGATGAATTGGAAGCATGGAGGTATTTATGAGACACTTGATTGACCCGCTTGACCTATCCGTTCCGGAAATTGACCGGCTTTTGGATTTGGCGGACAGAATCGCAGAAAACCCTAAAAAATATTCTCAGGTCTGTTCAGGAAAAAAATTAGCCACTTTGTTTTATGAGCCTAGTACACGTACCCGTTTAAGCTTTGAATCCGCAATGCTTAACATGGGCGGCAGTGTATTAGGCTTTTCTTCTGCAAGCAGCAGTTCCGCCGCCAAAGGCGAAAGCGTGGCGGATACCATCCGCACGGTATCCTGTTACGCGGACATCTGCGCGATGCGCCATCCCAAAGAGGGCGCCCCGTTAAGAGCTTCCAAATATTCCGGAATACCGGTTATTAATGCGGGGGACGGCGGGCATCAGCATCCCACGCAGACCCTGACCGATTTAATGACCATCCGGGCAAAAAAACACAGATTGAATCATTTAACAATTGGACTGTGCGGCGATTTAAAATTTGGCCGTACGGTTCATTCTTTAATTAAGGCTCTTTCGAGATATGAGGATATCCGCTTTATCCTGATTTCTCCCGAGGAGCTCAAGGTGCCGGATTATATCATCGACAATGTCCTCAAGGCAAAAAGCATCCCTTATCAGGAAGTGGAGAATATTGAGGATGTCATTTCCCAGCTTGATATCCTGTACATGACAAGGGTACAGAGGGAGCGTTTCTTTAACGAGGAGGACTATATCCGATTGAAGGACAGTTATATTCTGACCATGGTGAAAATGCAGAATGCCAAACCGGACATGGCTATTCTGCATCCGCTGCCGCGGGTGAATGAGATTGCGCTGGAAGTGGACGACGACCCCAGGGCGGCGTATTTTGACCAGGTCCAGAACGGTGTGTATGTAAGGATGGCGCTGATGATGACGCTTTTGGAGGTAGAGCATGCTTAATATTGACAGTTTGGAAAAAGGAATTGTTCTTGACCACATTCGTGCCGGCAGCAGCATGAAAATCTATGATTTGCTGCATCTTGCCGATCTGGACTGCTGCGTCGCCGTCATTAAAAATGCAAAAAGCAATAAACTCGGCAAAAAAGACATTATTAAAATCGAGGGCAGGATCGACATCGACTTGGACATTCTGGGGTTCATCGACCACAATATTACGATCAATATCATTGATAACGGGAAAATCATAGAGAAGCAGCAGCTTGTTCTTCCGAAGATCATTAAAACCGTGATTAAATGTAAGAATCCGCGCTGCATTACCAGCGTGGAGGAAGAGATTGACCACGTATTTCAGCGCTGCGACGACAATCCTCACCATTACCGGTGCATCTATTGCGAGCAGGAATATCAGGACAAATAATCGGGCCGTGAAAAAACCTCTGCTGCAGAATTCAGCGCTGCAGCAGAGGTTTTGTTATTTTCCGCAAACGACCCTCACCAGCTGTGACCGGTTGGAGACGTTCAGTTTTTCAAAAATATGAGCGACGTGTTTTTTTGTCGTATTGTCCGAAATAAACAGCTTTTCACTGATTTCGCTGTTGTGCATGCCGATGTTCAACAGTTGGAGGATTTCATACTCCCGCTGTGTCAGACGATATTTCGTCATCATATCGCTCTGGGGCGAAGTGGAAGCCTTATAGCTGATTCCGTTCGGAAAGATCTGGCGGAAGCGCCTGCAGAGGTGGTCGTTCAGAATACTGCACACCTCCAGGTCATGGTCGGAAAAATCGCCGGATTTTTTGTTTCTCATCAGCGTAACGGAACCGAACAGAGTGCCGTTTTCCACAATACTTGAGCCGCCGCAGTAAAAGACGTCCATCGGTTTGAGCCACTCGTTGCAGAACAGTGATTTTTCACGCAGCTCATCCGGAAGCAGATCTGTATCCCGGTACACAATAGGGGCGTTCTGAGAAAGCGCCCACACGGCATAATCCAGTGATTCGAAGTGGTGGTAGTAACTGTCCAGATTCGCGTCCGACATATCCACCGCAATGGGGTCAAAGAAAATGTGATTGTCCCCCTTGCTGTCACCAAGGTCAAAAAATGCTTTCTGATAAGGAACAAGCTTTCTGATTCTTTCCAGAAAATCCCCCCGCAGCGCAACCAGGTTGTCACAACTGTAGATATTGGCGATCATGCGGTTGATCTGGCACCATTCATCATGCGTTAGTTCGGCTGTCATTCCCGTTCATTCCTTTCATAAGCATTATATATTGTTCCGAACTGGATGGCGTTCATTCGTATTACTTTCCCCCGCCGGCGGCGAGGGAAAGTAATACAGCGCAAAAATTAAATGAAATACAAATGAATTTAAACACAATAACCCTTTATATAATATTCTAATAGGAAAGTCATGTCAAGTCCCATAAAGGCTGTTCTGATTTCTGTATAATCTGTACAGGTTTATCATGAAATGCATCCATTCTGCATATTTTTCCTTATAATATTTTGCTGTTTTTTGAGAAATATCACCCGAATGGGTGATATTCTATAAAAATGGGTGATTTTTTGGGTGTTATACCGCGGAGTAATTGTTAGTTCAATGGGAAAGCCTTTATAATAAAGTCACAGCCGAAAGAGAGGATTCTCTTTGTGCATTGTAAAACATAATTTGGAGGAATTTGACCATGGCGAGAATTAAAAATTTTGTCGATACCACGGATTTTACAAAAGAAGAACTGATGGACATTATCCATTTGGGGCTGAAGCTCAAAAAATGTGTGAAAGCCGGATATTATCCGCCGCTGCTGAAGAACAAAACATTGGGAATGATTTTTGAGCAGTCTTCCACCAGAACAAGAGTTTCTTTCGAGACAGCGATGGAACAGCTCGGCGGCCATGCGCAGTATCTGGCTCCCGGCCAGATTCAGCTCGGCGGTCATGAAACGATTGAAGACACCGCGCGCGTGCTTTCCAGACTGGTTGATATCTTAATGGCCAGAGTCGCGCGGCACAAAACCATTGTTGACCTTGCCAAAAACGCCACTATCCCGGTTATTAACGGCATGTCCGACTACAATCATCCGACTCAGGAAATGGGCGACGCCATCACCATATTCGAGCATCTGCCGGAAGGCAAAAGGCTGGAGGACTGCAAGGTGGTATTTGTGGGCGACGCAACACAGGTGTGCGTATCCCTCTGCTTCCTATGCACCAAGCTGGGCATGAAATTCGTACAGTTTGGGCCGAAGGGCTTCCAACTCAGAGAAAACCACATTGCCATCGCAAAAGCAAACTGCAAGGTTTCCGGCGGCAGCTTCGCTGTTTCGGAGGATGCGAAAGAAGCTTTGAAAGACGCGGATTTTGTTTATACGGACGTTTGGTACGGCCTCTACGAAGCGGAGCTTTCCGAGGCGGAAAGACTGAAGATTTTCATGCCGAAGTATCAGGTCAGTAAAGAACTGATGGCGCTGGCAAGCCCGCACGCAAAATTCATGCACTGCCTGCCCGCCACAAGGGGCGAGGAAGTAACCGACGAAGTAATCGACTCCGATATCTCCATTGTATTTGACGAGGCGGAAAACAGATTGACCGCCATGCGCGCGCTGCTCGTATATTTCCTGAATCCGCAGCCGGTCAACGAGTACAAAGCGGCCGCCGCGAAGAGCGAACTGGAAGAGTTTTTGGCGGACAGAATTCTGTAAGAGGTACGCGGCCGCAGGAGCCGTAAGATCCAGGAACATATTTTGGTAGAACATTAAAATAACATAGGGGTGATTTTTTATGGCAAAGAAAAAGTTTAAACTGTTTGACGCTATCCTGTCGGTAATCTGCGTTGTGTTTGTTGCGGAGGCAGCCGCGCCCGCGGCGGCAATCGGAAATTCCCAGTTCTTCTGGTGGATTTTCCTCATCATAGCGTTCCTGTTGCCCTACGGCATGATCGCGTCGGAACTGGGTACCACCTACGACGACGAGGGCGGTCTTTACGACTGGGTGCGCCGAGCCTACGGGGATAAGTGGGGCTCAAGGGTCGCGTGGTATTACTGGGTGAACTTCCCGCTCTGGATGGCTTCGCTCGCCGTCATGTTCCCTTCGACGATCAACTTTATCACCAGTTTGGAAATGGGCGTTCTGCCCAGTATTCTGATTGAACTGGCGTTTATCTGGATTGTCGTGCTGCTGAGCTTCTCGCGTGTCAGTGACAGCAAATGGGTTTTGAACCTGTCCGCATTCATTAAAGTATTTATCGCCGTTGCGCTGGGAGGTCTGGGTATCTATGTTGCGGCAACCCGCGGCGCGGCCAACGAATACACGGTACAGTCCATGCTTCCTTCGCTTGATCTGAACAGCCTTTCCTATATTTCTGTTATCCTTTTCAACTTCATGGGCTTCGAAGTGATTACCTCCTTCGCGTCCGACATGGAGAACCCGAAAAAGCAGATTCCGCAGGCCATTATTGCGGGCGGAATCGCGATCGCGGTCATTTACATTTTCTCCTCCTTCGGCATCGGCGTCGCCCTTCCGGCAGATAAGATCAGCACCTCCAGCGGCCTGATGGACAGCTTCCAGCTGCTCCTCGGTGAAGGCGGCGGGGCGTTCCTTACCGTTGTTGCCATCCTGTTCCTGATTACCCTGTTCGGCAACATGGTATCCTGGTCCTACGGTGTCAACTACGTTGCCGATTACGCGGCGAAGAACGGCAGCCTTCCGAAGATTTTCGCGCGTGAAAGCGAGAAAACCGGCATGCCCACCGGCGCCGCAATTATGAACGGCATTGTAGCAAGCGTTCTGGTTGTCGTCGCGCCGTTCCTGCCGAGCCAGGATCTGTTCTGGAGCTTCTTCGCCCTGAACGTGATTACCCTTTTGATGTCTTACATCCCCATGTTCCCTGCTTTCCTGAAGCTCAGAAAGATAGACCCGGACAGGGAGAGACCGTTTAAGGTCTCCGGGGGAGCCTTCAAGCTTCGCCTGATGGTCATTGCCCCTCTGGTACTGCTCATTATCTCCATCGTTCTGTCCTGTGTACCGCTGAACACTTCTGCGGATGAGCTTTCCGCCAAAGGCCCGCTTGCCGTCGGCACGCTGATCGCCATTATCATCGGCGAAATCATCTGCCGCAGGTCTTCCAAGCCGGCTGAGCAGGCTCAGAATATAAAATAATTATCATTATCTGAAAGGAATCTTATCATATGAAAACAATTCATCAGGAATACTCCACACCGAAAAAAGATGGATACAGAATGCCCGGCGAATTTGAAAACCATACGGGCACCTGGATGCTGTGGCCGGAACGCACGGACAACTGGCGCAACGGCGGGAAGCCCGCACAGCAGGTTTTCAGCAATGTGGCAAAAGCAATCGCACAGTTTGAGCCGGTGACCATGTGTGTCAATCCGGATCGATATGAGAACGCCAAGGCAATGCTCGCGGACTGTGACGCCATCCGCGTGGTGGAAATGACCAGCAACGATTCATGGATCCGCGACTGCGGCCCGACCTTCGTGGTCAACAGCAAGGGCGATGTCAGGGCGGTCGACTGGGACTTCAACGCCTGGGGCGGTCTGTACGACGGCCTGTACTTCCCGTGGGATCAGGACGATCTTGTCGCTTCAAAGGTCTGTGGAATAGAAAGAGTGACGCGCTATAAGCCGGATCACTTTGTCCTTGAGGGCGGCTCCATTCATGTTGACGGCGAAGGCACTTTAATTGTTACGGAATCCTGTCTGCTCAGTCCCGGCAGAAACCCGGAGCTGACAAAGGAGCAGATTGAGGAAAACCTGCGCGAGTATCTGAATGTGGAAAAGATTGTCTGGGTGAAAGAGGGCATTGACCCCGACGAGACCAACGGCCATATTGACGACGTGGCTTGCTACGTTCGCCCGGGCGTGGTAGCCTGCATCTGGACGGAGGATAAAAACGACCCGTTCTACCGGATTGCTCATGAAGCCTATGACCTGCTGTCCAACACGGTGGACGCGAAGGGCAGAAAATTAAAGGTCTGCAAGCTTGACCTGCCGAAACATCCGGTGCGCATTACGCTAGAGGAGTCCAAAGGCGTTGATGTCGTGGAAGGAACGATGCCAAGAGAAGAGGGCGATCTTTGCCCCGGCTCCTACATGAATTTTCTGATCGTCAACGGCGGCGTCATAGTCCCGCAGTACGGCGACGAAAACGATGCGCTTGCGCTGAGCCAGATTCAGGAGATGTTCCCGGACCGCAAGGTTGTCGGCGTGCTGACCCGCGAAGTCGTTCTTGGCGGCGGAAACATTCACTGCATCACCCAGCAGCAGCCAAGCGGTAAATAAAAAACACATAGTCGCCCCTTATGCCGGCGGGGATGCATTCGTTTTCTATGCATCCCCGCTCACATATTCCGTACGTTTTCTGTGTCTTTGCAGCCGCGTAAACTTTTGCCTGATAAGAGGGAGCCTTGATGACTGAACTGCCTGAAAAAAAGAAGTTTAAAATGTTTGACGCGGTTCTGGCCTCCGTTTGTGTGGTCATGACGATTGAAGCGTCCGCTCCAGCTGCGAAGATGGGAAATTCACAGTTCTTTTGGTGGGGATTTTTAATTCTGACCTTTTTCCTGCCCTACGGACTGATTTCCGCAGAGCTGGGCACCGCATACCAGGGACAGGGCGGTATTTACGAATGGGTGAAAATGGCGTACGGAACACGGTGGGGGTCGCGGGTAGCCTGTTATTACTGGCTGAACTTTCCGGTCTGGATGAGCTCCATTGTTCTGCTTTTCACCGATATCCTGAGCTCCGCATTCCATCTGAAAATCGGCGCCGGCGGGCTGCTCTTTATCCAGTTGCTGATTATCTGGCTCGTCACTTTTTTAAGCTGTTTCCGTGTCGGCGACAGCAAGTGGATTCTGAATGTCGCTGCGGTGTTCAAAGCGGTCATGATGCTTTTTCTGGGAGGACTGGGGTTTTATATCGCGTTCAGCAAAGGAGTTGCCAACGTGTTTACCCCGCAGTCTTTTTTGCCGTCGTTTGATTCGCAGGGACTTTCGTATGTGATTGTCATTCTGTTTGATTTAGTGGGATTTGAGGTCATTACAACCTATACGGACGATATGGAAAATCCGGACAGGCAGCTTCCGACCGCCATTAAATTAGGCGGCGCTCTTATTGTTTTCTTTTATATTCTGGCTGCTTTTGGCATCAGCGTTGCCATCCCGGTGGACGAGCTGAGCGCGTCTACAGGCGTAATTGAGAGCTTTCGCATTCTGCTCCACCGGACGGACGGAATTTTAATCATCCTTGTTTCCGTCATGTTTTTATACGCCCTGTTTGCCAATCTGATTTCGTGGTCGCTGGGGGTGAATTACGTGCTGAAATCCGCCGCGCAGGACAACTGCCTGCCTAAGATGCTGGCGGTGGAAAGCAAAAGAAACGGCATGCCCCTAGGGGCGGCCGCTGCAAACGGAATCATTTCCAGCGCGATTGTTATTCTGGGGGCGTTCATGCCGGACTCGGATGTGTTCTGGCAGTTCTTCGCCATGAACATGATTATTCTGATGATGTCGTATGTCATGATTTTTCCCGCCTTTCTGAAGCTGCGAAAAACGGATCCGGACCGCCCGCGCCCGTTCAGGGTGAAAGGCGGGGCGCTGAGGCTGGGGCTGACGGCTTATCTGCCGATGTGCCTGATTATCCTGTCTGTCATTTTCACTGTTCTGCCGCTGAATCTCAGCGCTGAAGAATTATCCGGCAAAATTCCGCTGATGATCGGCAGCGGGCTGGTTGTGGCGGTCAGTGAATGGATTTCGTACCGGAGTACAAAGTCCGGGAAAGAAATTGTAAAGTAATCTTGTAAACAACATATATTTGGAGGATATCTATGTCTAGAATTGTAATTGCCCTTGGCGGCAATGCCTTGGGAAACAATGCGGAGGAACAGCAGCGCATGATTGACGATGCGGCGCCTTCGCTGATCGGCCTGATTAAGCAGGGACATGAAATTATTGTCAGCCATGGCAACGGGCCGCAGGTCGGCATGATCAACCTGGCTTTTGACACGGCTTCCCGGCAGACGGATAAGATTGCAAAGATGGAGCTTCCCGAGTGCACGGCGATGAGCCAGGGTTATATCGGCTACCATCTGCAGAAAGGCATCCTGAAGGAACTCAGAAGAGTGGGCATGCCGTGGCATGTTGCGACGGTTGTCACGCAGGTGGAGGTCGACGGGAATGACCCGGCATTTGCCCATCCTTCCAAGCCGATCGGCGCGTTTTACGATGAGGAAACGGTAAAAAAACTGATGCGGGAGCATCCGGAGCTCGTGTTTGCAGAGGACGCGGGAAGAGGCTGGAGGAGAATGGTGCCGTCGCCCAAACCGGTGGGAATTGTGGAGCGGGACTCCATTCTGAATCTTCTGGATCATGAGTTCATCGTCATCGCCTGCGGCGGCGGCGGTATTCCGGTGATTAAGGATGCCGACGGAAATTATCAGGGCGTGCCCGCCGTGATCGACAAGGATTTTGCTTCCGCGGAGCTGGCGGACGCGGTGGGGGCACAGTATCTGTTCATCCTCACCGCCGTGGACAAGGTGGCGGTTAACTGGGGCAAGGCGGACCAGCAGAATCTGGACGAAATGACCGTGGCACAGGCCGAAGCGTATTGCAGAGAGGGTCAGTTCGCCGCGGGCAGCATGCTGCCGAAGGTACAGGCCGCCATCCGGTTTGTCAAATCCGGCGAAGACCGCAGGGCGGTAATCGCCTCTCTTGAAAAGGCGCCGCTTGCCATGCGCGGGCTCAGCGGAACAATGATACACGCGTAATGATACGGTACGGCAGGTACTTCTGCTTATGAAGCGTGTAAGTACGTCCCGGAAGCTTTCCTGCTTTTCATTATAAGGTAATACGGCAAATAACCTTGTTAAATAAACCTATGAACCCGCTATTTAAAATTTAATTTTCCATTTCTTTCTTACTGTTTACTCGCAATCTCTGCGGTGCTATCCTCATACAGGGTTCAAGAATACATATCATAAATTAATACAGACGATTGACGGTAAGGAGAAATCAGCATGGGTACAAGAATGGAAACCGATTCTATCGGCAGCATGGAAATTCCTGCGGACGCTTATTATGGCGTTCAGACTTTAAGGGCTAAACAAAATTTTCATATCACCGGATTGCGGATGAACGACCAGTTTATCAACAGTCTGGCTAAAATAAAAAAGGCGGCGGCGGTCACCAACCGCGACGCGGGAAATCTGGACGGAAAAATCACGGAAGCGATTATCTGTGCGTGCGACGAAATCATGGCGGGAAAATGGCATGACCAGTTTATTGTGGATCCGGTTCAGGGCGGTGCGGGCACATCGGCCAATATGAACGCGAACGAGTTCATTGCAAACAGGGCCATTGAGCTGCTGCACGGGGTAAAGGGTGACTATACGGTCGTTCATCCCAACGACCATGTCAATATGTCGCAGTCGACGAACGACGTGTTTCCCACTGCGGGAAAGCTGACGGTGCTGACGCTGCTGCCGAGGGTCCTCACGCAGCTGGCCAGACTGGAAAAAGCGCTGAGCTGTAAAGGGGTCGAGTTTGACAGCATTATCAAAATGGGACGCACACAGCTGCAGGATGCGGTTCCCATCCGGCTGGGACAGTCGTTCCACGCGTACGCCTCGGTTGTAGAGCGCGACATCAAACGGCTGGAAAAAGCGGAACGCGAAATGCGCTCGGTCAACATGGGCGGCACAGCGGTGGGCACCGCCATCAATGTAAGCCCCACCTATCTGCGGAGCATTACGGAAAATATCCGCAGGCTGAGCGGAATCGAAGTGGAGCAGGCGGACGACCTGATCGATGCCACACAGAACCTAGACGGGTTTGTCTCGGTCTCCAACGCCCTGAAAACCTGCGCGGTCAACCTTTCCAAAATGGCGAACGACCTGCGCCTGCTTTCCAGCGGGCCAAAGGCGGGCATTGCGGAGATTAATCTGCCCGCCAAGCAGAACGGCTCCTCCATTATGCCGGGAAAAGTAAACCCGGTTATCCCGGAAGTGGTTTCCCAGGTGGCGTTTAATATTATCGGCAACGATCTGGCTGTCACCATGGCGGCTGAAGCCGGGCAGATGGAGCTGAACGCGTTTGAGCCCGTTCTGTTCTACAACCTTTTTGAATCCATCACCACGCTGGAGAACGCCGTCAAGACCTTTGTAGACAACTGCGTTTCGGGAATTACGGCAAATGAGGGCCGGTGCAGGGAACTGCTGGGACAGAGCGTCGGAATCGCAACCGCCCTTTGTCCCTACATCGGTTATAAAAAATCCTCCGAAATTGCAAAACAGGCGCTGCGCACCGGCAGACAGGTGGAAGAAATCGCGCTGGAAAACGGCCTGCTTACGAAGCAGAGCCTTGACAATATCCTCAACCCGAATTCCATGACGCAGCCAAAACTGTAAAGGAAAAATTTTGTTTATAGGGAAAAGGTTGACGAGTCCTCCGCCGGGGGTTACAATGAGACAGGATAACGCAATTCTGTTGACGGACAGGGAGGACTTAATATGAAGGACTACATTCTGGAGTGCTGTGTTGACTCGGTGGAATCTGCGGTTGCCGCGCAGGCGGGCGGTGCGAACCGCTTGGAGCTGTGCGCCAATCTGGTCATCGGCGGAACCACGCCGGACATCAATTTATTCCTTGCGGTGCGCGAGAAAGTTTCTATCAAAATCAATGTGCTGATCCGGCCGCGCTTCGGCGATTTCTGTTACACCGGCGAAGAATTCGGCATTATTAAAAAAGATGTTGAAATGTTCCGGAAGTACGGCGCGGACGGCGTGGTCATCGGGGTGCTCAGGGAAGACGGAAGCCTTGACATAGCGCGGATGAAAGAACTGATGGACGCCGCCGGAAATATGAGCGTCACACTGCACCGCGCGTTTGACGTCAGCTGCGACCCGTTCCAAACGCTGAAGGACGCGGAAGACCTGCATATCGGCACCATTCTGACATCCGGCCAGAAAAACACCTGCTATGAGGGCAGGGAGCTGCTCGGGCAGCTTGTGGAAAAGACGGCGGGAAAAGTGGATATTCTGGTTGGCAGCGGGGTGAACAGTGCGCAGATTGCGGAGCTTGCCGCCGTGACCAAAGCAAAATCGTTCCATCTGTCGGGCAAAGTCAATGTAGAAAGCGTAATGACCTACCGCAAAGAAGACGTCAGCATGGGGCTGCCGCTCATGAGCGAATACACCATCTTCCGCACAGATGCGGGTGAAATTGCAAAGGTAAGGGATATTTTGCAGCGCCTGTAAGGCAATCTGGCTTTACACTGGCCTTATGTGCTTTTTGCTGCGGGGGAGACGGGATATGTTGGATAAAATTGACAGGAAACTGATTGTGCTTTTGCAGTCCAATGCAAGAATATCGGTTAAGCGGCTGGCGCAGGAGGTTTTTCTGTCCGCGCCGGCGGTGTCCGCCCGCTTGGAACGTCTGGAAAAGCTTGGAATTATTACGGGCTATACGGCTACGGTGGATTATGTCAAACTAGGCTATCACATTCTCGCGTTTATTAATCTGGAAGTGGCGCCGAGTGAGAAAGTCGTCTTTTATCCGTTTATCCAAAACTGCCCCAATGTTATCGAGTGCAACTGTATTACGGGGAATTATTCCATGCTGATCAAGGTCGGATTCCCCAGCACCGTGGAGCTGGATACATTTGTCGGGCAGCTTCAGCAGTTTGGGCATACGCAGACGCAGATTGTTTTTTCCACTCCGGTTCCTCACAGGGGAATCGCCCCGGTTGAATCTGCTGAGTAAATCATAGAATGAAATTATATATTAAAATATATCTGAAGCGCTATTAAGAGCATACCGGCGGCCTTTCAAGGGCGGCCGCTATGTTCTTTTTTTATAGGGGAACGGCTGAATCGCGGGACGGTGAGGGAACATCTGTCAGGAGAAAAAAATTATAAAAATTCATGATATGATGAAAAGCTTTTGATTTATAATACGGCAGATGGTATAATTAAATAATCACTGCAAAATGAACTGTATTCAGCGCGCCGCGGCGCCGCATGGGTATATGAATATGGGAAAGACGGGGATTTATAGATGGTATTGAGGTTTTTATCATACAATTATTTAATAACGATCGGGATTATTTCATGGATGACGGCACAGCTGATCAAATCCGTTATTTTTCTCTGCAGAAATAAAAGGATCGATTTTAAAACGCTGTCGGGCTCCGGGGGAATGCCGAGCGCCCATTCCGCGCTTGTGTGCTCCGTTGCGGTAGGCACGGCGCATGAGTACGGTTTTGCCTCCCCGTACTTTTCCCTGGCCTTTACCCTTGCCGTGATTGTCATGTACGACGCGATGGGTGTGCGGCGCGCGGCGGGGCAGCAGGCAAAAGCCATCAATGCCATTGAGGAATATCTGAGGGACAACAAGCACAGCCTTCCGGACGAGGGAAAATACCTGCGGGATACCGTCTCCGGGCTGAATGAATCGCTTGGGCACAGCCCGGCGGAGGTTTTTGCCGGCGTTGTGCTGGGCGTCTGTGTCGCTGTTGTCTCCATTATCTGGTTTCACTGATCATCAGGCTCATCCGGTGCGGCGGACGGTCTGAACGGAAGTAAAAATAGGAGGGTGCTGTATTGAACCAAAACTCCGGGGATACAAGAAAAAGTCGGAATATGAGTATTGAGCTTCTGCGTATTATTCTGATGCTGATGATTGTTACCCTGCATTATCTGGGGCACGGGGGAATGCTGGAATCGATTCCGGCGGGCGGCAAAAGATATATTTTTGTCTGGACTCTGGAAACCTTTTCCTACCTTGGTGTAAACGGGTTTGTCCTCATCAGCGGCTATTACCTTGCCGGTTCCAGCTTTAAAATGAAAAAACTGATCACGCTGATTCTGCAGATCGTTTTTACATCGGCGGCCATCTATTTTATATTTGTGGGGATGGGCTTGGCGCCCTTCACCAGGGCGCATCTTTTCGGCGCCTTTTTCCCGGTCATAACGGGAAAGTACTGGTTTGCGACCAGCTACATCGGGCTTTACTGTCTTTTCCCTTTTCTGAACATGGTGATACGCACGGCGACCAGGCAGCAGATGCGGATCCTTGTTTGCTTGCTGAGCGCAATGTTCTGCTCGTGGAACGCGTTTTTTCCTCCTCTGACCATCATGAGTACCAATGGCGGCTACAATGTGGTATGGCTTGTCTGCCTGTATTTTTTTGCGGCGTACCTTCGGCTGTATTGGAATTACCATATTAACAAATATTTTTATCTGGCGGGTTCCGTCCTTTGCTGCGCGTTTGTCGCGTGGAAAAAGTGTATGGGAAGCAACGCGTTTTTGTCCTATGTTTCCGTGCCGATTACGGTTGCTTCCATTCTGCTGTTCCTTTTTTTCCGGGAGGTTACCATTAAAAATCCGGTGGGAAATAAAATCATTTATTTTATATCGTCGCTTACGTTCGGCGTGTACCTGATCAGCGACAACATATGGGTGCGCAGCGTCCTTTATACCAAAATACTGCATACGAATCTGTATTTTGCAACGTCGAAGATCATTTATATTATTCCGGCTTCCGTTCTGGCAATTTTTGTGGCAAGCATGCTGCTTGAGCAGGTAAGAAAACTGCTTTTCCAGCCGCTGATCAACAGCGCAGCTTTTCAAAAACTGTGCGACCGGATTTCAGGCTTGAAGTTTCTGCAGGGATACGCTTCGGATACGGGTGACCACGCGGCCTGAGCAGTGCAGCCAACGGCGCCCTTCCCCTTGTAAAAATGTGGGGCAGGGATGTACACATACCGCCTAAAAGTAGCATAGTATAAAGCGGAGAACGTTCTCTATTAACTAATGTTAGGTGGATTATATGTATAATTTTCAATGCAGTGATCCTAATCCCGGTGCTTCCTCCTCCAGGGAAAGAAGGCAGGTAGCTTTAAATGCATCAAGCGGCGGGGTCGGCCCGCTGCCGATTATTACCACATTGTTTGCCGAGCCGCTCAACGTGGTGTCCACCACCATTGACACAAGCGGCATGGGCAATACAAACAATCTGCTTCACTTCAGCAGCATCATCAATTTGCCTTTGGGAATTTCCGTAACGCTGAACTTCCAGATCCGCCGTTCCTCCAGGAACGGGGCCGTGGGCGTGGGCGCGACGTATACCTTCTCAACAATTGTGGATGTTCTGGAAGCGGAGGCTTTCAGCTTCCAGTTCATGGATGAAGAGGTGGAGCCTGGCTTCTACACCTATTCCGTAGAGCTGTCGACAAACTCCATTATTGACGTCACGCCGGGAGCATCCGTCAACAACGCGGTGCTCAGCGTTCTGGCGGTAGCGGATTAGTTTCCGGCTGTCAGCACGGGCGCTGCCGGGAGCGTATCGCAGTGGGAAATAGGATCCAGTAGAAATACTAACCGGTAAAACAGCCGCCCTCTAAACAAATGTTTATTGGGTGGCTGTTTTTTTGTCCGCAGAACCGGTGCTGAAAGTATTTGACAGAACCGTGAAATAGTGTAAAATATAATGAGTAATATGGGTAGGTAGCGCCGATTTTGCGCTTGGCATTACTTGCTTTCATTGATTGGGTAAGAAAGGATGTAACAGATGAAAAGTTTTACTTTCTATTCTCCTACTGAAGTAATATTTGGCCGGGATACCGAACTGCAGGTTGCCGATGAAATTAAAAAACACGGCGGCTCGCGTGTGCTTGCCATTTACGGCGGCGGCAGCGTGGTGAAAAGCGGCCTTTTGGAAAGAGTTGAAAAATCGCTTGAAAAAGGCGGACTGCCGTTCCTTTCCGTCGGCGGAGTCAGCCCGAATCCACGCCTGTCTTTTGCAAGGGACGGCGTAAGGAAAGCAAGGGAATTCGGCGCGGACTTTATTTTGGCCATCGGGGGCGGCAGCGTCATCGATACGGCAAAAGCGATTGCGCACGGTGTGGCGAATCCGGAAACGGATATCTGGCTTTACTGGACAAAAAAGGCCGACCTTACAAAGAGCAGTCCCGTCGGCGTAATCCTCACCATTTCTGCCGCGGGAAGCGAAACCAGCGACTCGGCGGTGCTTACCAATCTGGAAACGGGGGAAAAGCGGGGACTCAACACGCCGTTCAACCGTCCGAGATTCGCCATTATGAATCCGGAGCTGACCTACACGCTTCCTCCTTTTCAAATTTCCTGCGGCATTGTGGATATTATGATGCATACGCTGGACCGTTATTTTACGCTGACGGAGGGAAACGAGCTTACGGACGAGTTTGCGGAAGCCCTTCTGCGCGTAGTCATTCAAAACGGGCCTGCCGCCATGAAGAATCCTCGCGACTACGACGCGATGAGCGAGCTCATGTGGTGCGGCAGTATTTCTCACAACGGCCTGACCGGCCTTGGCGCGGTGATCGATTTTGCTCCCCATCAGCTGGGGCATGAGCTGAGCGGCAAATTTGATGTGGCGCACGGCGCAAGCCTTTCCACCATCTGGGGTTCGTGGGCCAGATACTGCTATAGGACAAAACCGGAACGCTTTGTACGCTTTGCGGACAAGGTCTGGGGAATCCGCAGGGACAGCGCCGAAGAAGCCGCAAACGCGGCGATTGACAGAACGGTTGCCTACTTTGCTTCCCTCGGCATGCCCACCTGCTTCACAGAGCTGGGAATCGGCGTGCAGAGCGAAGAGGTGCTGAATCGGCTGGCAGACAGCTGCATGTTCTTTGGCAAGCGAAAAATCGGCGGGTTCAGGGTTCTGGATCATGACGACGCTCTTGAGATTTATAAAATGGCAAATCACTAAAATCCCTGTAATCGGTAAAACTACCCAGAGGAGGAATCATATATGAACAAAACGGAGAAGAAAGAATTGCAGAAACTGGCGTGCAAAGTGAGAATGGGGGCAATCGAGGGCGTATACAACGCGAAATCGGGCCATCCGGGCGGGAGCCTTTCAGCGGCGGACATTTTCACCTATCTGTATTTCAAAGAGATGAAGGTGGACCCGCAAAATCCAAAGGATGAAAACAGGGATCGGTTCGTGCTGTCAAAGGGGCACTGCGCCCCCGGCCTGTATGCGGCTCTTGCATTAAAGGGCTATTTCCCCATGGAGGAGCTGAAAAAACTGCGCCATATCGGCGCAATGCTTCAGGGACATCCGGACATGAAGGGTACTCCGGGAGTGGATATGAGCACCGGTTCACTCGGACAGGGCGTTTCCGCAGCCTGCGGAATGGCGGTTGCAGCAAAGCTGGATAAAAAAGACTACCGCGTCTACGCCATGCTTGGCGACGGCGAAATCGAAGAGGGGCAGGTCTGGGAGGCCGCAATGTTCGCGGCGCACCACAAGCTGGACAACCTATGTCTTGTTGTAGACAACAACGGGCTCCAGATCGACGGGCCTGTCGCCGAAGTCGGCGGCCCGGAGCCGATTGATGAAAAATTCCGTTCCTTTGGTTTTGATGTTCAGGTGATTGACGGACATAATTTCGATGAAATAGAATCCGCTTTCAACCACGCAAAGACCGTCAAGGGTCAGCCGAGTGTGATTATTGCGAAGACCGTCAAGGGAAAAGACGTATCTTACATGGAAAACCAGGTGGGCTGGCACGGCACCGCCCCAAACGCAGAGCAGTATGAAACGGCAATGCAGGACCTGAATAAGGTGCTGGCCGGATTGGAGGCGGAATGATATGGCAGAAATGGTGAAAAAAGCAACAAGAGAAAGCTACGGCGAAGCGCTGGCTGAGCTGTCTGAACAATATCCGCAGGTGGTCGTGCTGGACGCGGACCTTGCGGCGGCGACAAAAACAGGCGTGTTTAAAAAAGTATGCCCGGAACGTTTTATCGACTGCGGCATTGCGGAATGCAACATGGTAGGCGTGGCCGCCGGCCTTGCCACCTGCGGGAAAATCCCGTTCGCCACTTCCTTTGCGATGTTTTCAACGGGACGCGCCTTTGAGCAGGTGCGCAATTCCGTCGGATACCCAAAGCTGAACGTAAAAATAGTCGGTTCGCACGCGGGCATTTCCGTCGGCGAAGACGGCGCCACCCACCAGTGCAACGAGGATATCGCTCTGATGAGGACGATTCCCGGCATGGTCGTTCTGAACCCATCCGACCACTATGAGATGAAGGCCGCCGTCAAAGCGGCAATCGAGCATCACGGCCCGGTGTATATCCGCCTTGGCAGGCTGGCTGTCAGCAGCTTTAACAATTCCGACGACTACCGGTTCGAGCTTGGGAAGGGCATTACCCTTCGTGACGGAAAGGATATTACCATCGTCGCGACGGGACTGATGGTCTCCCGCGCGCTGGAAGCGGTAAAAACGCTCGCGGAACAGGGAATCGACGCAAGGCTGATCAATATTCATACTATCAAGCCGCTTGACCGCGAGCTGATTGTGAAGGCCGCGAAGGAAACCGGAAAGATCATCACCGTGGAGGAGCACAATGTCATCGGCGGCCTTGGCGACGCAGTATGCAGCGCGCTTTGTGAGGAGTACCCGGTGCCGGTTGTCAAAATCGGCGTGAACGACGTTTACGGCCATTCCGGCCCGGCTGTTGATCTGCTGGATGAATTTGGCCTTAACGCTGCACATATTGTCGAGGTGACAAAGAAGGCCCTTCAGAAATAAAATACGCTATCCTGATATCAATGGAAGGGGCGGCCGGAAATTCCGGCCGCCCCTGTTCATATTGTTTGATCTGCGAAAATATGATAGAATACAATCGGTTCAAAATGGGAAGATAGTTTTTCAAAGGGTGTTGTGAATGAATTATGACGATCTGATCACGCTGACGACTGACGTGGGCTGCCTCCTCCTTGCAAACGGAGCGGAAATTTACCGCGTGGAGGAATCCATGCAGCGTATTTTCCGCGCTTACGGAGTAAATACGGGTGAAATTTTTGCGATTCCTACCTGTATCAATGTGACCATCACCACGCCGGCGGGCAAACCGGTGACCCTGATCCGGCGTATCCCCGTGCGGGGCACCAATCTTGACAAGGTGGAAAGGGGCAACGACCTTTGCCGCCGAATTTGCCGCGACCGCCCCGATTTTAAAGATGTGCGCCGCGAGCTGGAGAAGATCAATCACCGCCCGGTATATGGGCTGGGGTTTCAGATTCTGGCTTTTGCGATGGTTGCGTTTTTCTTTACACTGTTTTACGGCGGTGATTTTACCGACGCATACTGGGCTATGTTCTGCGGCGCGGTCATTAAAATCGTGTGCCATAATATGAACCGTTTTCATGCCAACCCTTTTTTTGTGAATATCGTCGCCAGCTTTGCGGCCGCGGCGCTTGCCATGGCTGCGGCGCAGTTCAACTTTGCCCTTGATACGGATAAAATCATCATTGGCGCGCTGATGAACCTTGTCCCCGGAATTGCCATTACCAGTTTTATGCGTGACCTGATTGCCGGCGACCTGATGGCGGGCTTAATCCGCTTTACGGAAAGCATGCTCGTTGCCACCGCGATTGCGATTGGCGCGGGCATTGCGCTCACGTTGACGCGCATGATATGGGGGGTGTGAGAATGATGAGTTTTTTACCCTGCCTTTGGGCTTTTTGCGCCTGTGTCCCGTTCGGCGCCGTGATGAACCTGCACGGCAGGACGCTGATTTTCGCGTCGCTCGGCGGCGGGATCGGCTGGCTTTTCTATCTGCTGAGCAGCCCCGTGCAGAATGATATCATGCAGTATTTTATTGCCACGATTGCCATTTCCATTTACGCGGAAGTGATGGCAAGAATCTTTAAAATGCCGGTGACCGGTTTTTTGCTTGTCGCGCTGCTGCCGATGGTGCCGGGAGGCGGCATCTATTACACGATGGAATACTGCGTCATCGGCAACAATTCCATGTTCATTGAGACCGGGCTGCATACCATGGGAATTGCCGGGGCGCTTGCAATGGGGATTCTGCTTGTTTCCTCCATCGTAAGGCTCTGGACCATGATTATTACGGAATATAAGAAGACTTGAAAAAAACAGGCGCGGCGGAATGTTTCAATATTCCCCGTGCCTGTTTTTATACGGCGTTTCAGCCCTTCGTGTTCCTGACATGTTTTTCCAGTTCGCGGATTTGTCTGATATGTTCCCCGGTCAGCGTATGTGTTTGTACGGCTTTTATTTTTATCACGCCTTTTCTGTAGTTTGGTGATCTGCAGAAAGTTTATTGAAACCGTTCCCGAATAGCATCGATAATGATTTCCAGCGTCTGGATGCGCCCGTATTTTTTATCTTGGGATTCAATAATGTGCCATGGGGCGAATTCTGTGGAGGTATAACGGAGCATATCGTTGACGGCGGTTTCGTACTCTTCCCATTTCGCCCGGTTGCGCCAGTCCTCCTCCGTGATCTTCCACTGTTTGGACGGCGTGTTCTGCCGCTCCTGAAAGCGCTGCAGTTGCTCGTCCCTGTCAATGTGAAGCCAGAATTTGATGACGACCGCGCCCCAGTCGTGCAGCTGACCTTCAAATTCGTTGATTTCGCGGTATGCCCTTCTCCAGTCTTCTTCGGTGCAGAAGCCTTCTATGCGCTCCACCATGACGCGGCCGTACCAGGAACGGTCAAAAATCGCAATATGTCCGTTTTTTGGCAGGCGGCGCCAGAAACGCCAAAGATAATGGCGTGCGGTTTCCTCCCTGCTCGGTGCCGCGATGGGGACGACCTCGTAACCGCGCGGGTCGAGTGCTTCCGCCACGCGGCGGATATTCCCGCCTTTTCCGGCGGCGTCCCAGCCCTCGTAGACAATCACCATGGGTACTTTTTTACGGTACAGTTTTCCGTGCAGCGCGCTCAGTTCGTCCTGCAGTTCATGAAGGCGGTGCCGGTACTTTTTTTCATCCAGCGTTTTGTCAAGCGTGATCTCCTTCAGCTTTGGCATCGGCACAAAGGAAAAGTTTCCGGGATCAATCATCAGGCTGTCGGCAGTCTGGGCTGATGCGCTTTTATTCTGCGGTTTCAGCGCGGCGCTGATGCAGTCCACCACGACCGTGCGGTAGACCGCAAGCTCGGCGGCGGTCTTGTCCATGCCGGAAATCACATGCCACGGCGCGCAGGCGGTGGAGGTATACTCCAGCATTTCGTCAAACGCGCGGTAATATTGATCGTACTGCCGGTTGCGTTTCCAGTCGGTTTCCGTCACACGCCATGCCGTATTTTTGGAGCTTTCCAGTTGTTCAAACCGCTTCTTCTGCTCTTTTTTGCTGATGTGCAGAAAAAATTTAATAATGAGATATCCGCTGTCCGTCAGCTGGCGCTCAAATATTTTGATATCATTCATGCGGCGAAGGTTTTCGGCGTCATTCACATCCTTTTCCAGCCTGGCGACCGACACATCCTGATACCAGCTCCGGTCCAGCACGGAGATAACGCCCTGTTCGGGAATGTTCAGCCAGTGCCGCCACAGAAGCGGTTCCCGTTTTTCCGGCTCCGTCGGCGCGACAATGGAAGAAACCCTGAACCCGCGCGGGTCAAAGTTCAAAATCAGGCTGGAAATCAGGCTGCCTTTTCCGGCTGCGCCCCAGCCCTCAAAGAGGATGATCACAGGCAGCTTGTTCTGTTTAACCTGTTGCTGCAGGGCGGCAAGCGCCGCCTTCAGCTCTTTTGTTTTCTGTTTGGAATCCTGTTCGGACGGTTCTGTTTTCAGGTCCGTTTTTTCGAGCATAGGAACACCTCCCGCTTTCCTACTGATTATATACTAAAATTTAACAAAAACAAATATATCTTTGACGAAAATACCGATAAACACATCCGCTGAAAGTGCATGGTTGGGCTTCACTATTGACTGCGTATGTGATATAATAAAGCGGATATTATGGGTTGCCGCGGCAATGGCGCAATACGCGCGACGACAGCGAAACCGGCGGAGTATGGGGGCGGATAATAAAATGGTTATTCTCGGAATTGACCCCGGATACGCCATTGTCGGATACGGAGTAATCCGCGCGGAGCGCGGAAGGTTTCAGCCGCTGGAGCACGGCGCGGTTGTTACAAGGGCGGGCGAGGATTTCAACCGCCGGCTGGAAATCATTTATGATTCGCTGGAAAAGGTAATAGCCCGCTGGAAGCCCGACGCCGTATCCATAGAAAAACTGTATTTTCAAAACAACCAGAAAACAGCCATCGGCGTGGCCGAGGCCAGGGGCGTCATTCTTCTTGCGGCGCAGAAGGCAAAAATCGAGGTCTTTGAATACACGCCGCTGCAGGTAAAAATGTCTGTTACCGGTTACGGTCAGGCGATGAAGCCGCAGGTGATGGAAATGACAAGGCGTCTGCTCTGTCTGAAAGAGGTGCCGAAGCCGGACGATACCGCGGATGCGCTCGCCATGGCCATCTGCCACGGGCAGGCGGCGGGCTCCGTCGTCCGCCGGCGTTTGCTGAACCGTACGGACTGTTTTAAATAAAGGATTAACGGGAGCAGGAAAATGTTCTATAGTTTAAAAGGAAATTTAATTCATCTGGAACCGGGGCTCGCGGTGGTGGAATGCGGCGGGGTCGGCTTTAAATGCCTGACGACGCTCAGCACGCAGCGCACGCTTCCCTCCATCGGGGAGCAGGTCACGCTGTACACGCATCTGAATGTGCGGGAGGACGCGCTGGACCTGTTCGGGTTTGCGACTCTGGGCGAGCTCAACTGCTTTAAAATGCTCACGGGGGTCAGCGGCGTCGGCCCGAAGGTCGGCCTCGCGATTCTCTCCGAGCTTGCGCCGGAGCAGATCGCCATGGCGGTCGCAACCGGCGACAGCAAAACCCTTACCCGCGCGAGCGGGGTGGGTGCAAAGCTCGCGCAGCGCATTACGCTGGAGCTGAAAGACAAGGTAAAAGGAATGCAGACCAGCTCGTCGGCTTTTGCCCCGGCCGGAATTGTTTCGGCTTCATCAAACGCGGGCGCGGCGGTCAACGCGCTGACGGTGCTCGGGTATTCGCCCACGGACGCCGCGGCGGTGGTCGGCCGGTTTGACAGCGCCCTGCCGGCGGAGGAGCTCATCCGCCAGTCGCTGAAGGCAATGGGCAGCGGTATGAAGTAAATTAGACTTTATAATAATACGATAAATTAAGCACGAATGGAATTGTCAGAAAAAGGAACCCCCGCAATAGAGAAGGAGGGAGAACCGAAAATTGAATTACGATGAAAATGCGAACGACAATGCGAACGACTACGATTTTGAAAACCGTATGGTGGCCCCGGAATACGCGCCGGAGGACGCCGAAGTGGAAAATCCGCTGCGCCCGAAGGTGCTTTCGGAATATATTGGGCAGGATAAGGTAAAAGAAAATCTTTCCGTTTTCATTGAAGCGGCAAAGCAGCGCAGGGAGTCGCTGGACCATGTTTTGCTGTACGGCCCGCCGGGGCTTGGCAAGACGACGCTCGCCGGTATTATTGCAAATGAGCTGAATGTGAACCTGCGCATCACTTCCGGCCCCGCGATTGAAAAGCCGGGCGATCTGGCGGCGCTTCTGACCAATCTGAACCCGGGCGACGTCCTGTTTATCGACGAGGTGCACCGGCTTTCCCGCAGTGTGGAGGAAATTCTTTACCCCGCAATGGAGGACTATGCGCTGGATATTATTACGGGCAAGGGGCAGATGGCGGCGTCCTATCACCTGCCGCTGCCGAAATTCACACTGGTGGGCGCGACCACACGCGCCGGACAGCTTTCCGCGCCTCTGCGCGACCGGTTCGGCGTTGTGCTCCGGCTGGAGATGTATTCCCCGCAGGAGCTTGCCCAGATTGTGACCCGCAGTGCGAAAATACTGGAAATTCCCATCGAGGCCGACGGCGCGCTGGAAATCGCTTCGCGTTCGCGCGGCACGCCGCGTATTGCCAACCGGCTTTTAAAGCGGGTGCGCGATTTCGCGCAGGTGATCAGCGACGGTGTTATCACCTTTAATTCCGCAAAAATTGGTCTTGACCGGCTGGAAATCGACGAAATCGGGCTCGATGCCAACGACCGGCGCATGCTGAGCACGCTTATCCGCTTCTACAACGGCGGTCCGGTCGGGCTTGAAACGCTTGCCGCCGCCATCGGCGAGGAAGCCGTGACCATTGAGGATATCTATGAACCCTATCTGATGCAGATTGGATTTTTAAGCCGTACCCCCCGCGGGCGCTGCGCCACCCATGCGGCTTATCTGCACCTTAACCTGACCCCGCCGGGCCGGGAGGAAGACAATCAGCAGAAGCTGTTTTAAAATCAACTATAAATTATATTGGGAGCTGTTTATATTATGGGAAGACTTTTCGGAACGGACGGCGTCAGAGGAATCGCAAACAGCGAGCTGACCTGTGAAATGGCAATGAATATCGGCCGCGCGGCGGCGATGGTGCTGACGGACAGCAACCACCGGCATCCCAAGGTCCTAATAGGAAAGGATACGCGCCTTTCCTCCGACATGCTGGAAAACGCATTGACCGCCGGCCTTTGCTCGGTCGGGGCGAATGTGGTTCAGCTCGGCGTTGTGCCGACCCCGGCGGTCGCTTATCTGGTGGGAAAATATAAGGCGGACGCGGGCGTCATGCTGACCGCCAGCCACAACCCATGCGAATTCAACGGCATTAAGATCTTCAGCGGCGACGGCTATAAGCTGCCGGACGCGCTGGAGGAACAGATTGAAGCGATTGTACTTGACCACGCGCAGAAGCCGGACTGCCCGGTCGGCGGCGACGTGGGAAGCGTTTCCCGCGCGGAAAACACCGTGCGCGATTATATCGACCATATCAAGAGCACGGTTCCCTTTGCGCTGGACGGGATGAAGATCGGCATCGACTGCGCAAACGGAGCGGCAAGCCGCACGGCGGAAAAGTTGTTTACCGAGCTGGGCGCGGAATGCCACATGCTGGCGGACAGCCCGAACGGGGTCAATGTCAACGACAACTGCGGCTCCACCCACATGGAGAGCCTGATGTCTTTCGTAAAGGAAAATCACCTTGACGCCGGTGTGGCGTTTGACGGCGACGCTGACCGCTGCCTTGCGGTTGACGACAAGGGGCAGCTGGTGGACGGGGATTTCCTGATGGCCATCTGCGCCGCGGATATGAAAAGCCGCGGAAAGCTCAATAAAAATACCGCGGTTGGCACCATTATGACCAATATGGGCTTCAACCGCTTCTGTGACGACAACGGCATCAAATTTGCCGCGACAAAGGTCGGCGACCGCTACGTGCTGGAGGAAATGCTGCTGGAGGGCTATAATTTCGGCGGCGAGCAGAGCGGGCATATCATCTTCCTCGACTTTGCAACGACCGGCGACGGCGAAATGACGGCCGCGCAGCTGCTGAGCATTGTGCACCGCAGAGGGGCGAAGCTTTCCAGCCTTGCAACGCTGATGACACGTTATCCGCAGATTATGGTCAATGTCGAGGTCAGCCCGGAGGGCAAGCTGCGTTTTTACACCGACGACAAGGTGAAGGACGCCATTGAAAAAGCGAAACAGAAGCTGGGTACCAGCGGCCGCATCATTGTGCGCCCCTCCGGCACGGAGCCGCTGCTGCGCGTGATGATTGAGGGCGAGGACCCCGAATACATCAGTGTGCTCGCCAATTCCGTCGCTGATACTGTGCGCGACAGACTGGCGTAAAAGATAAAACAAAAGTAGGGAACAAATTGAGAACTGCAAACTGGAAGGATTATGAACTGCTGGATACCTCTGCGGGGGAAAGGCTGGAGCGATGGGGCGACGTCGTCCTCATCCGTCCCGACCCGCAGATCATCTGGAATACGCCGAAGGACCATCCCCTGTGGCGCGCGGCCAACGCGCGCTACCTTCGGTCCTCCACCGGCGGCGGAAGCTGGCAGGAACTGAAAAAGGTGCCGCCAATGTGGAAAATCCATTACGGTGAGCTGACATTTCAGCTGAAAACCATGGGCTTCAAGCACACGGGCATTTTCCCAGAACAGGCCGTGAACTGGGACTTCGCAATGAAAAAAATTGCGGAAGCAAACAGGCCGCTGAAGGTGCTGAACCTGTTCGGCTATACCGGCGCGGCAACGCTGGCCTGTCTGAAGGCCGGTGCGCAGGTCTGCCATGTGGACGCCTCGAAAGGCATGGTCGCGTGGGCGAAGGAAAACGCCGTGGCGTCCGGTCTTGCGTCGCAGCCAGTACGCTGGCTCGTTGACGACTGCGTGAAGTTTGTCCAGCGCGAACAGCGCAGAGGGAATGTTTACGACGGCATCATCATGGACCCGCCGTCCTACGGGCGCGGCCCGGGCGGCGAGGTGTGGAAGCTGGAGGAACAGCTTTATCCGCTTGTTGAGATGTGCGTGCCGATTCTTTCGGAGAATCCTCTGTTTTTTATTTTAAATTCATACACAACGGGCCTTTCCCCGGCGGTCATGGAGTACCTTTTGGGCGTGCTGATTCAGAAAAAATTCGGCGGCCGTGTTTCCTCCGACGAAATCGGTTTGCCGGTTGCCGGGAGCGGTCTGGTGTTGCCCTGTGGAAGCACCGCGATCTGGGAAAGTAAATGAACAATAAACAGGTAGGTACCAAAATGGATTATATCAAAGCGGACAATATCTCCTTCAGCTATGATGAACCGGAGTCCGAGGAGCAGCACGAGGTTTTGAAAGGCGTGTCGCTCGGCATCCAGAAAGGCGAGTTTGTAGCCCTTCTGGGGCACAACGGCTCCGGAAAATCCACCATAGCCAAAACCTTCAACGCCATGCTGCTGCCCAGCGGCGGCAAGGTGTATGTGGACAGTATGGATACGATGGATGAGAGCGTGCTCTACGAAATTCGCCGCCGCGTCGGCCTCGTACTTCAAAACCCGGACAACCAGCTGGTCGCGAGCATCGTCGAGGAGGACGTGGCGTTCGGCCCCGAAAACCTGGGCGTGCCGTCCGAAGAAATCCGGAAACGGGTGGACGACGCCCTGAAGGCTGTGGAGATGTACGATTACCGCCTGAACGCGCCGTACAAGCTTTCCGGCGGGCAGAAGCAGCGTATCGCCATCGCGGGTATCATTGCCATGCAGCCGGACTGCATCGTGCTGGACGAGCCCACCGCCATGCTGGACCCGCGCGGACGCACGGAGGTTCTCGATACCATCCATAGATTAAATGACGAAAAAGGGATTACCATTGTCCTGATTACGCATTATATGGACGAGGCCGTGCAGGCCGACCGGGTCATCGTGATGGACAGCGGCAATATTCTGGTCGAGGGCACCCCGCAGGAGGTGTTTTCGCAGGTGGAACTGCTCAAACAGCATCAGCTTGACGTGCCGCAGGCCACAGAACTGATTTACCGCCTGAAAGCGGGCGGCTTTGATCTGCCAGACTGTGCGCTGACTATTGAGGAATGTATCGCGGCGCTTGAGCCGCTTTTAAATAAAGCATCTTTAGGAGAAACGTATGCCGATCATTGAAACGAAAAATTTAACCTATACTTATGCGGAGGGAACCCCGTTCTGCAAGACCGCTGTGGATGATGCGAACGTTTCCATTGAGCAGGGCGAGTTTATCGGGGTCATTGGGCACACCGGCTCCGGAAAGTCCACCTTTATCCAGCAGCTTAACGGCCTGCTGCGCCCCACGTCCGGCACCGTGCTTCTGAACGGGAAGGATATCTGGGCGGAGCCGAAAAAAATCCGTTCCGTGCGTTTTCAGGTCGGCATGGTGTTCCAGTACCCGGAGCATCAGCTTTTTGAAGAGACCGTGCTGAAGGATATCGCGTTCGGCCCGGGCAACATGGGGCTTGATAAAGACGAAATCCTGAAGCGCGCCCGCTGGGCCGCCGAGTTTGTCGGTCTGAGCGGGGAGCTGCTTGAAAAAAGCCCGTTTGAGCTTTCGGGTGGGGAAAAACGGCGCGCCGCCATCGCGGGCGTCATCGCAATGGACCCGGACGTCCTGATTCTGGACGAGCCTACGGCGGGGCTTGACCCCCGCGGCCGCGACGTGCTGCTGAGCCAGATCGTCAGCTATCATGAGGTCAGGCACAATACCATCCTGCTTGTTTCCCACAGCATGGAGGACATCGCCCGCACCGCGGACCGTGTTCTGGTGATGAATTCCGGCAGGGTCGCCATGTTCGACAAGACGGAAAACGTGTTTGCGCGCGACGCGGAGCTGGAGAGCATGGGCCTGCGCGTACCGCAGATCACAAAGATTATGTCCGCCTTAAAGGCGAAGGGCTATCCGGTTACCACCGTGCTGACGATTGAACAGGCGCTCCGGCAGCTGATGCCGCTTTTGGAAAAAGGGGGGCGGAAACATGGTTAGGGATATTACGCTCGGGCAGTATTTTCCCGGCAAGTCCTTTATTCACCGCCTTGACCCGCGGGTGAAGATCATTATTACCTTTGTCTATATCGTTTTTATTTTCGTCGCGTCCAACTTTGAGGGACTGCTGACCATGTCGGCACTGATTTTGGCGGTTCTGCTTTTGTCTGGTGTTCCGCTGAAACAGTATTTCAAGAGTCTGAAGGCCATTTTGTTTGTGGTTATTTTCACTTCCGTGCTGAACCTGTTTTACGGCGGCGGCCGGGTTCTGTGGAGCTGGGGATTTGTTCAGATTACCACCGGAGGCGTTTCCAATGCCGTTTTTATTACGATACGCATTGTCAGCCTGATCCTTTTCAGCTCCGTTCTGACCTTTACAACGTCCCCCACGGAACTGACCGACGCGCTGGAGCGTATTATGAAGCCGCTGAAGCTGCTTCACGTCAAGGTGCATGAAATTGCCATGATGATGACGATTGCGCTGCGCTTTGTGCCCACGCTGCTGGAAGAAACCGATAAAATCATGAGCGCGCAGAAAGCGCGGGGCGCCGATATGGAAAGCGGCGGGCTGATGCAGCGGATTAAGGCGCTGATTCCCATCCTGATTCCGCTGTTCGTTTCCTCTTTCCGCCGAGCCTACGACCTGGCTATGGCGATGGAGTGCCGCTGTTACCACGGCGGGGAAGGCCGCACAAAAATGAAGGTGCTGCACGCGACCGGCCTGGACGCGGTCGCGGCTGTTCTGACGCTGGCCGTCTGTGCCGCGGTATTGTTCTGCAGCATTTATTTTCCGGCGGCCCTGCGATAATTTGGAGAAAACGACCGGCATGGAGAGAGGAGCGCCAATATGAGAAATCTGCTGCTGACCATTTGCTACGACGGCTCCAATTACCACGGCTGGCAGATCCAGCAGAACGCCGTTTCCGTACAGCAGGTCTTTCAGGACGCGCTTTTTAAGGTGATCGGCGAAAAGCCGGACATCAAGGGCTGCAGCCGCACCGATTCCTTTGTACACGCCCGGCAGTTCTGCGTCAGCCTGAAAACGGAGCATTCCATTCCCTGCAAGCGGTTTGTCGGCGCGCTGAATCATTTTCTGCCAGAGGATATTGCGGTGCTGGACTGCCGGGAGGTTCCTCCCGAATTTCACGCGCGGTATTCCTGCGCCGGCAAGGAATATATTTATCAGATATGGAACAATCCTGTCCGCAACCCGTTTTTGAACCATCGGGCGCTGCATTACTGGTATGCCCTGGATGAGGAACGTCTGAACGAAGCCGCCGGTTTTTTTACAGGCAGGCATGATTTCACCTCGTTCTGCACCATGGACGCACGCGAACGCGGCGATCTGACGCGTACCGTCACAAAGGCGGAGGTAAAAAGGGAAGGCGACCTCGTCACCTTTACCGTGGCGGCGGACGGCTTTTTATACAATATGGTGCGCATTATGGTCGGCACGCTTCTGCGCGTGGCGCAGGGAAAGCTGGAGCCGCGGGAAGTGGCGGATATTATCGAAGCGAAAAACCGCGCTGCCGCCGGCCCGACCGCGCCGCCTTACGGATTGTTTTTAAATCGTGTTTTTTATGAGGATGTGAAATGACATGAGCGACAGGGGGCAGCGGTTCGACACAGCCGAAATAGACACAGCCAAGCACCAGTTTCAAGTGCAGAAGCGCAGACAAAAGCGCCGCAGCCGGCGTGAGAGCCGCGTCCCGCGCTGGGTCTATAAAATTATTCTGATTCTGATTCTTTGTGTGTTTTCCATGCTGATCTGGTTTAACAGAAATAATCTTACCCCCTCCAATGTGATTGAATGGGTGCAGAACAGTGTTGTCGGCATGGGAATCGGCGACGGATACCCTTCCAAAATCGTCGGCAACTCGGTGTTAAAGAACAATTTTAAGTCGGTGAACAAAGAGGCGGTCGTTGTCAGCGATACCGCGCTGACCGTGCTGAATTCTACGGCAAAAACAGTTGTCAGCCGCCAGCACAGCTTCTTACAGCCGGTTATGAAGGCGAACGGGAACCGGGTCCTGATCTACAGTCTCGGCGGAAAAGGCTATCAGATTGAAAGCCAGAGCAAAACGCTGGTCCGGGCGGATGTACAGCAGAACATCCTCGCGGGCGCGCTTGCCGCCAACGGCCGGTACGCGCTGATTACCGAGGCGGACGGCTACTTCGGATGCCTTACGGCTTATGCGGCGGACAACAAGGTGCTGTTTCATTACTGGTTTTCCGATTACTATCCGACCGCCGTTGCGCTGAGCAGCGACGGCACCAAAGCGGCGGTTGCCGCCGTGAGCGCGAAAGACGGGGGACTGACCTCCGCCGTGTATCTGCTCGATTTCAGCAACAGCAAACCGGTGGAGCCGTTCGCTGTCTATTCAGAAAATATGATGCTGGACATTTCCTACAGCGATAACGGCACGGTGGCGGCGGTCGGGGATAAAATGACAGCCGTGATCAATGCAAACAGAAGAACAAAAACAAATTTTGATTATCAGGGACTGCGCCTTGCTGCATATAGTATGGATAGCGGCAGAACCGCTCTGGGCCTTTCCGCTTACGGAAGCGCAGGCAGCGGCAAGCTGGCCGTGCTGGACGACACCGGTTCCGCAGTGGCCTCCGTTCCGTTCACGCAGGCGATCAGCTCGGTTTCGCTTTATGCGGACACAGTGGCTGTCCTTTCGCAGGGACAGGTGCATTTTTATTCCGCCACGGCGGGCACTCCCGCCGGCAGCTGTGACGCGGGAAGCGACGCCAGGGCAATCGCCCTGCACGACGAGACCTCCGTCTATATTCTGGGTGTTTCCGAGATTCGTTTGGCAAACAGTAAATGAGTTACTTGTAGTTGCTTCCGTTTTGTGCTATATTATTTTTTATACAAAAAAACCGATATAGGTGATGGAGGAAAAATTGGGCACAATACTTGATGTTGTTTTTTGTGTAATTGCCTTGTGCTTTATCATTTCAGGCTTTAGAATAGGACTTGTCCGGTCGCTGGTGGGTCTGGTTGGTTCCATTTTTGCAGTTGCCGCCGCGATTGTGCTGTCCGATTATCTTACGGGCGCGATTTGCACTTATCTGGTGAAGCTGCACCCGGTGACTTTGTTTGGCCGCGCTGCTGTTAAAATTATATCAATAATGGTGATTTTTGTAATCCTCCAGCTTTTGGTCCAAATGACGTCGCGCGCGCTGGATGCCGTCTGCAGACTGCCGATTCTGCATGGGGTCAATTCCCTGCTCGGCGGTGTGTTCGGGTTGCTCAAGGGCGCTTTGGCAGTCGCTGTGATCTGTGCTGTTCTGCAGCTTTCCCTTCCGTTCCTTTCTCTGAAATTCCCGCAAATCAAAGAGAAGGAAATCGGACAGTCCGTTATTTACAAGTATGTATATACTCATAATCCGGTGTATTTACTGTATCAGGCGGAAATTTAGAATGAGGTAAATATGAATGAAAAACAGGAATAAGAATATTAATATACCAAACGGACTGTCGCTTTTGCGCATTATTTTAATTATCCCGTTCGTATATTACTTTATGCGTAACGAGCTTTTGCAAGCGGCGGTTGTGCTGATTATTTCCGGCCTGACAGACATGTTTGACGGTATGATTGCGCGCAGATTCAACCAGTTCACAGAACTGGGGCAGATGCTCGACCCGCTTTCCGACAAGCTGACACAGGGCGCGGTTGCCATCTGCCTTGCGATTGAAGAGCCTGTTTTAATTCCGCTTTTGGGAATTTTTATTCTGAAAGAAGCTTTAATGGTCATTGCCGCCTGCTTTTTGATTAAGAAAAACAAAAGGCCCGGCGGTTCCAAATGGTACGGCAAGGTTGCGACCACTTTGTTCTATATTTCTTTCGCCATTATTGTGGCGCTGAAGGGAATCTGGAAAATCCAAAATTTGACCGTAACCATTATTTTGCTGTCCATTACCGCCGCCTTTATGATTTATGCGTTTGTACAGTATTTTAAAATGTATCTTTCCATCCTGCAATCCGACGACCCCAAAGACGCCATGAATCTGGATGAAGTGATGGATAAAAAATCAACTAGAAGATAACCTGTTTATTGTATATATTTTTTGAAAGAGAAGAAGTGATCGATACCTATGATGTGTTCGAGATGCCATAAAAGGCCGGCGGTTGTGTTTATCTCGCCGACGGTAAATTCAAAAGAGAGCCAGGGGCTCTGTCTTGTCTGCGCCAAGGAGCTCGGCATTAAGCCGGTCAATGACCTGATGGAAAAAATGGGAATCACCGAGGAACAGATGGAGGCAATGGAGTCGGAACTGAACGAACTGATGGCCGCCAATGCGGATGGTACGGAGGATGCGGAGGACAGCGGTGACGACGGCTTTGTGCCGGGCGGGGCCGCGACTTTTCCTTTCCTCCAGAATATTTTTTCCGGCAGCGAAAGCAGCCCGGAAAAAATTCAGGACAACGATACGGCGAAAAAGGACAGGCGCGAGAAGCGGAAAACCAAACGGAAACACTTGGACGCCTATTGCACTAATTTAACCGCAAAGGCACAGGCGGGCGAGATTGACAATATCATCGGCCGCGACAAAGAAATTTCCCGTGTCATTCAGATCCTGAGCCGCCGCACAAAGAACAATCCGTGCCTGATCGGGGAACCGGGCGTCGGAAAAACCGCCGTGGCGGAAGGATTGGCCCTGCGCATTGCAAAGGGTACCGTCCCCGCAAGGCTGATGAAAAAAGAAATCCATCTGCTTGATTTAACGGCGCTCGTCGCCGGCACGCAGTTCCGCGGCCAGTTTGAAAGCCGTATTAAAGGGCTTGTCGACGAAGTAAAGGCGGAGGGGAATATTATACTGTTTATCGACGAGGTGCACAATCTTGTCGGCACAGGCGACGCGGAGGGTTCCATGAACGCCGCCAATATCCTGAAACCGGCGCTGTCCAGAGGCGAAATACAGGTGATCGGCGCAACAACGTTTGTGGAATACCGCAAATACATTGAAAAGGACGCTGCCCTTGAAAGGCGCTTCCAGCCCGTTACCATAGCGGAACCGTCCGTTGCGGAGACGGTAGACGTGCTGATGGGCATTAAATCGTACTATGAGGCATATCACCGCGTCCGCGTGCCGGAACAGATTGTGCGCAAAGCAGCGGTGCTTTCCGAACGGTATATCAACGACCGTTTTCTTCCGGACAAGGCGATTGACCTTTTGGATGAGTCCTGCGCCTGCGCAGCGCTGCGAAATATTTCCATGGCGGATTATGACTCGGCGAACTTTGAGCTGGAAAAGCTAAAGGAACGCGAGGAAGAGCTTACCGCGGAGGATGTTCAGCCGGATTATGAAAAGCTGGCGGAGGTACGCACCGACATTTCCAAACTAGAAGAAAAAACAAGACAGCTTGCTCCCCTTGCTCTTGGAGCCGAGGTGGAGGAAAAGGATATTGCGCGCGTGATTGAACTTTGGACCGGGATTCCCGCCAGCAGGATTCAGGAAAATGAACTGAAAAAGCTGGCGGATATCGAAGGCATCTTAAATTCGAAGGTTATCGGACAGCAGGAAGCGGTGAAAGCCGTTTCGGCGGCGATCCGCCGCAGCAGGGTGCAGATCAGCCCCCGCCGCAGGCCTGCGTCTTTCATCTTTGTGGGTCCGACCGGCGTTGGCAAAACCGAGCTGGTCAAGGTACTGTCAAAGGAGCTGTTTGACACGCCGGAGACGCTGATACGGCTCGATATGTCGGAATTCATGGAAAAGCATTCGGTATCCCGCATTATCGGTTCTCCTCCGGGCTATGTCGGGTACGACGAAGCAGGTCAGGTTACTGAAAAGGTGCGCCGGCGCCCATACTCCGTTCTGCTTTTCGATGAAATCGAAAAGGCGCATCCCGATGTAATGAATATTCTTTTGCAAATTCTTGACGAGGGCCGTATTACCGACGCGCACGGCCGAACCGTCAACTTTGAGAATACCGTGCTGGTCATGACCTCCAATGCGGGCAGCGAGAAAAAGGAGGGTACACTCGGATTTGCTAAAAACGAGTCCGACGTTACGCGTGAAAAGGCAATGAAGGCCCTCTCCGACTTTCTGCGCCCCGAATTTTTGAGCCGTGTAGATGAAGTCATCGTATTCCGTTCGCTCACTACAGACGATTTTGAAGCCATTTCCCACCTGATGCTGAATGAATACGTCGATTCCCTGAAGGAACGCGGCATCCGGCTGGTCTATGACGATCAGGCGACCCGTTACCTTGCGCAGCACGCCTTTGGCGGAAAAAGCGGCGCCAGAGACCTGCGCAATCTGATCCGCCGTCAGGTGGAGGATAAGATTGCGTCGCTGATTGTTGAAAACTACGGTGACACAATCACCGGGATTGCTGTTACGGCGGACGAAAAAGATGGTATTATGCTGAATGTATTAAAATAATATTTAAAAAAGCGGAGGAAAAGTCAATAAAATATTGACATTTGCCACTGGACTATGCTACAATAATAGCCGTCGCTAAAATGCGAGTGTAGTTCAGTGGTAGAACTCCAGCCTTCCAAGCTGGTCGTGTGGGTTCGATTCCCATCACTCGCTCCATGGGTATGTGCGCCAATAGCTCAGCTGGATAGAGCAACTGCCTTCTAAGCAGTAGGTCAGGGGTTCGAGTCCCTTTTGGCGCGCCATATATGGTGGATGTAGCTTAGTTGGTTAAAGCGCCAGTTTGTGGCACTGGAGACCGTGGGTTCGAATCCCATCTTCCACCCCATTTGAGAATTGGCGCGGAGCGAAGCTGAGTGTTCCGCGCTTTATATTGGGCTGTAGCCAAGGGGTAAGGCAACGGACTTTGACTCCGTCATTCCGTAGGTTCAAATCCTGCCAGCCCAGCCAACGGGGCCTGTCTGCGGGCTTTATACGCGGACAGGCATTTGTTATTGACATTGGCTTTTAAAGCTGATATAATATACAAGTTGTTTATGAATCATTAGCTCAGTCGGTAGAGCACTTGACTTTTAATCAAGGTGTCCGGGGTTCGAATCCCCGATGGTTCACCAGAATAAAAGAGCACCCGCAGGGGTGCTCTTTTATTCTGCCATTGGGGTGAGAACCCCGCGGTGCAGGTCGTGAGAAAAACGAAAGTTCCATCTACATTTAGCTGACGGAGGGACTCGCGGAACGCGGGTGGAGCGTGCCAACACCCGAATCCCCGATGGTTCACCAGAAAAAACCGCATCAGATAGCCATTTTTCGGCTGTTTAATGCGGTTTTTCTTTTGCTCATTATAATTCTCATAAGTTGGTTAAAACCTACCTTTATGTCGTAAAAGTGTCGTACTAAAAAATCAAAAAAATGTCATATCTGTGCCGTTTGTAGGCTGCAGATACGGTTTTATTTTGGAAAAAACAGCGGGGATTCGAAGAGAGTGACATTTCAACCAAATTGTTAGCTATTCGTATCCTGCAATAGCTGATTAATTCGTTTTAGCGTCCTTTTGTTCTGCGTCTGCCAATACAAATAATCTTCCCGAGGCTATAAGGGCTTTTAAATATGGGAAGAAGATGCTGGAAACCAAATTGTTTTGGGAGATTCTGTTTATTTTAGAATTCGCCAGAGGGTCGTGCGGCTGATGCCGAGCTGCTTGGCTGCCTTAGTTTGGTTCATTCCGCTCGCAAGCATAGCTTTCTGTACCGCTTCATAGGTAAGTTCCTGCAAAGTATTCATTTTTTCAAGGCCTGTTTCCGCTTTTGTTTTTTTATTTCCGATAGTCTCGTCATGCAATATAGAAATGGTGTCCTTTGTAGTAACATATAATCCCTGAGTCAAAACAAAAAGCTGCTTCAGCACCCGCTTGAATTGCTTTACATTATCGTACCAGTCAAACCCCTGTAGGTAAGACATGGCCTCCGGCTCAAAGCCAACGATATTCTGCCCCAATTCCCGATTCATTTCATTCAGATAAAGGGTTGCCAAATTTGGAATGTCTTTGATCCTTTCACGCAGTGGTAAAATATACAGCGGAAAAGAGCCCAGTCGGCTCATCAGCATTTCGCACAGTTGGTTGTCCAGCGATTCCGTAATTTTGCATGTGATAGAAAATATAACCTTATTATTTCTCAGGCAGGCTGACTGCTGAAGAAAATCGACAAGTTCGTCAATGTATTTTTTATTGGTAAGGTTCAGTTCCTTAAAATAAAGAGTGACATGAGTGGAGTACAAAGGCGAAGTGGTGTTCCGGAACATATAATTGATCCCGTATTTGTCCAGCTGTTTGCAGTCCACAACATACAGTAAGTTGTTTCTGTATTCGGAGTTGTCATAGATATAATCCGCCAGTCGGCTTTTTCCTGTGCCCGATTCTCCAATAATAACAATGGGGTCATTGGCTTCGCTGTAGGCTTTGACTTTTTGTCTGAACGGCAGATTACAAAGATCGTCATAAAAAATGTTGAAAAAGTCCTTGCTCAGGTTACTTGTGTTTTTGATCATGATTCCCGGAATATGCGTTTTTGTGTTTTCCAGGGAATGCTTCACTTCAAAATACAGATAATTTTGCCCGTCAAATTCTGAAACGATTCCCTTAAACAGGTACGGCTGCTTTCCGACCATTTTCAGTTTGGATATTTCTTTTTTCTGGAGCAGGGTGGGAATCATGTTTTGCGCCATCTGAATCAGGCAGCTGTTCTCTGAACAATTAAACGTTTCAACGGCTTTTCCGTGTTTGCTGAATACAATGCAGACAGTATCGGTTATTTTAATATAGTGCTGAATAAGGGACAATTTTTTTTTCGCGCAGTTTAAAGAATCCAGCATGGACTGCACAATGCTCAGACATTGAGTTAAAGTCTGATAGCTCGTTGTAAGCATCATGTTTGTAATGCCGCAGTCGTTGCAAATTCTGCTTTCTTCAGGTGTGGTAATGATGAGGGAATATCCTTCGCTGTGGAGCTTTTCAGTTGCTTTGCGAACATGATCTGCCTTTTCCAGGGAATAAGTTCCAACGTTCAGACCGGCCAAGCCTAAAATATTGTCCGCGCGCTTTGACAGTTCGTGTGGCAGCATCAGAATGCTTTTCCCACTGTGTCCGTCCGCCAGCTTTGCTGCGGCTAAAATATCGTAGTCCGAAATAGGAATTTCCAGAACCGGCAGATTACAGGTTTTCTTTATGTAGCTGTATGCTTCACCCTGAGCCACGATCAGGCTGTACTCGTCCAAATTTTTAGATAAAAACTCACTTCCTCCGACCGGTGTTTCGTAATCCGGCCATAGCTCGGCCTCCAGCCCCGGAAAGCAGATCAAAGCAGACTGTAAAACCTGTGTAATTCCCTTATAGGGAAGGATAAACAAAAATTTTTTCAAGTTCACGAACCTCCGACTGTTTAAAATTGGAACATATATTATTTCACTATCAAATATTTTAGATTATTTTATATAACGTTTCATATTGTAACAGATAACTGCCTGCTTGTCACTATTCAAAAACAATGAGACGTTTTAAAATGCAATCATACTAAAACATTGAAGGAGAATCTATGGTGTATACAGATAAGCGTCCGTTTGTTTCAATAACAATGGGTGACCCCGCCGGGATCGGCCCTGAAATTTGCGTTGGCTGTTTAAGCAACCCAGAGGTTTATAAAAATGTCCGCCCCGTTCTGATCGGTGATGAGGAACTGCTCAGAAGGGCAATGCGCCTGAAGGGGTGCGATTATAAAATCAATCCCATAAAAGATCCCCGGAGCGGAATCTATGAGGTTGGAACAATTGATTTTTTGCCCGTTTCGTGTGAGGCGGGAAGAGATTTTGAATATGGGCAGCCGAGCACCGATGCGGCGGTATGGGCTTACCACTTTTTTGAAAAAAGCATTGAATTGGGGAAACAGGGGCTGGTAGACGCGATCTGTACCGCACCAATCAATAAAGAGATGATGAAAAAGGCCGGTTTCGCTCAAACCAATCACACCTCAATCCTTAAGTACTTTATCCCCGGTGTCCTTCCCACCTCCATGTTTCATTGCCGCGAATTAAAGGTATTTCATTACACCAGACATATGTCGCTGCGCAGCGCATTGGATGCCATCAATGTTCCGGGACTTGTAAAATCCTTGCACAGCGTACAGGAAGTGATGCAAAGTATTGGGTATGAAAATCCCCGTATTGCCCTTGCGGCGGTAAATCCTCACGCTTCAGACAACGGTCTGTTCGGAAATGAAGAGCAGGAATTTTTAAAGCCGGCCGTGGAACAGTGCCGGAAGGAAGGAATCAACGTCACCGGACCGATTCCCGCCGATGCGGTGTTTTATCAGCAGAAGAAAGGGCTTTACGACTGTGTTCTCTCCCTCTATCATGATCAGGCGCTGATCGCTTGTAAGACCTATGATTTTGAAAAAACCGTATCTTTAACATTCGGATATCCTTTTGTGCGCAGCACGGTGGACCACGGGACAGCCTATGATATTGCGGGTAAAAACATTGTGAACAGCGAAAACCTGGATTCCGCTGTTTTAACTGCTGCTTATTACTGCGGCAAGAAAAGCAAAAATCAGGAATAAGTCCGGATAGGTCTTATTGAAAACAGAAACATTTGGATAGGAGAAGTTTTGATGAAGAAATTGGGGTTAATCACGGATGATATGACCGGCACCATGACCTGCGGCGTATTGCTGGCAAAGGCAGGAATTCAGGCATGCTCCTACTTTTCTCCCGGCAATCTGATAGGCGCGGAAGATCAGGAAGCGGTTATCATCAGCGCGAACAGCAGAAACCTGCCTCCTGAACAGGCTAAGGAAAATGTACGGCAAGCATACCGCGCGCTTTTAAAGCAGGGTGCCGCGTATTTTACCAAGCGGATCGACACCACCTTTCGTGGAGGAATCGGGTATGAAGTAGATGCCTTGCTGGAGGAAATGCAGGAAGATACCGTCGCGGTTATGGCGGCTGCAATGCCGGATACCCACCGTGTTGTAGTAGGCGGATACTCGATAATTGATGGGGTAATCCTGACGGAAACGGGAGCGGCACGGGATGTCCTTTCTCCCGTCAGTCAGCCGCATATTCCGACTTTAATGCGCAGCCAAAGCCAAAATCAGGTTGAAGAAATTCATATGGATTCGGTTTTGGCCGGGAAAGCTGTTTTGAAAGAAGCGCTATCCGCTGCAAAATCGGCAGGCGGAAAAATTCTTGTGGTGGACGCATTGACTGCAGAGCATCTGCGTACCGTAGCGTGCGCGGTGAAGGAACTGGGGTGGAACGTTCTTTGTGTGGATCCGGGTGCGTTTTCCCAGCAGCTTGCTCTTTGCCGCGGGTTTGGAAATCCTGACAGAATTCCAAAGCATCCGGACAGTTCGTCGGATCTGAAAAGTTTTTCTGGAAAGGTTATTGTTGTTGCCGGAAGTGCTACCGATGTTACCCGTAGACAAATCGGGCTTCTTTCCTCTGAAAGCGGTGCAGAAAGTGTATCAGTCGATGCTTCTGTTCTGATCCGCAGGGATGAACGGGCACAGGAAGAAATCAACCGTGCGATTTCAAGAGGAAAAAACGGTATTGAAAAAGCGGACTGTAAGGCCCTGATTTTTGAAACGGCGGTGTCTGGAAAAAAGCTGGTATTGAAAGAGGAAGAAGAGCGTTTGGGGCTGGAAAAGGGAGAAGCGTCCAGAAATATTAACACGGCTCTGGGAGAAATTGTAAACTCGATAGTCAATATGCCGTCCATGAAGGATCAGTTCAATGGCCTTTATATGACCGGCGGCGATACCCTTGTTGCCGTTTTGCAGGCAACCGGCGCGGCTGGAATTCGTCTGATCGATACGGTTATTCCGCAAACCAATCTTGGAATCATCATTGGAGGAACGCTGGACGGAAGCTGTATTGTTGGAAAAGGCGGAATGATTGGAAAAGACGATACGGCTTTGGCAGCGGTCAACCGCCTGTTTTTTGAATCGTCCCGCAGAAAATAAAAGGGCGAAATCAAGGGCACCGTTGAGGTGCTGACGAGTGCGTTAATCGAGTAAGGCCGGTCGTTCTACATAAAGGAAGGCCTGATTACTGACTGGCGTCAGGATTTTCAAAAAAGCTAATCGATTGAAGGAGGGTGGAAAATTTTTCAAATCGGCTATAATTTTAAATTGCATTTCAAAGAAAAAGGAATCTTTCCGGTGCGGAAAATTAGTCTGTACTGAAACATCTAAGGAGGAATTGTTATGATAATGAGATTTATAAAAAAAGTACCTGCGGGATTAATGGTCGTTCCTTTAATTTTGGGTTGTCTTGTGAACACTCTTTTTCCGGAAGCCTTGAAAATCGGCGGAATCACCACAGCGCTGTTTTCAAAAGCAGGCTCCGCAACCGCTCTGGGAATGCTCCTGTTCTGCATGGGCACCAAATTGCAGCTGAAAGAAATGCCGGTCGTTCTGAAAAGAGGCGGACTCCTTCTGATTTCCAAATTTGCAATAGGCGCCGTGCTGGGAATTCTGGTCGGTAAGTTCTGCGGTCCGGCCGGATTCTTGGGACTTTCCAGCTTAGCAATCATTTGTGCAGTTACCAACAGCAACGGCTCTATCTTTTTCGCCCTTATGACAGAATACGGCGATGAGAAAGACTGTGCTTGTATGCCGATTCTTGCAATAAATGACGGGCCGTTCTTAACACTGGTTGCCTTAGGCTGTAGCGGTCTTGCCAATATTCCGGTGAAGGCCCTGGTTGCCGCAATTATACCAATTTTGGCCGGTATGATTTTAGGAAATATAGATAAAGAATTCAAGAATTTCTTTGGAGCGGCATCGAATGCCCTGATTCCGTTCAACGGTTTTTCGCTGGGTGCCGGAATAAGCCTGATCGATGTCATCAAGGGCGGACCCTCCGGTGTTCTTCTCGCTTTCCTGACCATCTTTGTCGGCGGTATCTTCATTGTGCTCTGCGATAAATATATTGGGAGAAGACCCGGATACGCCGGCTGGGCGGTTGCTACGACAGCGGGGAATGCTGTTGCGGTTCCGGCGGTAATTGCCACGGCGGATGTCGCGCTGCAGCCGTTGGTGGCGGCGGCAACCGTACAGGTCGCGGCCTCGACGGTACTGTCGGCTATTATTGTTCCATTTATCGTCGGTTGGTGGGCCAAAAAATACGGATGTCCTCAATTTCCTCTTGAGAACGCGGACAAGGCCGCGTAATATTTCCGAATATTTTATATAACCTTCGAATAATGCAGAATTAATATAAACCTCTGGTTTGATGTTGAACATAAACATCAAACCAGAGGTTTTGTGGCAAAAATCTATATCTATAGTAAGGATGACAGAATTGAATATACAGTTAGATCAAGTAAATCAGAAGGCAGTCTGGGTAGCGCACAGCCTTTTTAACAGGAACAAAGTCAGCGGTTCCAGTGCGAACCTTAGCTTTCGCTGTGACGGCAAAATTTATATAACGGCAAGCGGCACCTGCTTCGGCATCTTAAAGGATTCTGACTTTGCCGTGATGGATCTGGAGGGAAATCCTCTTACTGATTTGCGGCCGAGTAAGGAATTCCCAATTCACCTTTCGCTGTACCGGAAATCCGCCGACATCGGGGCCGTAATTCATACACACAGCACCTATTCCGTACTGTGGAGCTTTTATCCGGCGGAAAACGAGTGTGACTGCGTTCCGGAATATACCCCCTATCTGAAGATGAAAGTTGGGTCCGTAGGTTTAATCCCATACGAAAAGCCCGGAACAAAGGAATTGTTCCAGGTTTTTGAGGATCGTTTGCAGCTGAGTGATGCCTTTTTGCTAAAACAGCACGGCCCAATTGTGTGTGGTAAAAATATTATGGATGCCTTTTTCGGTTTGGAAGAGCTGGAAGAAAGCTGCCGGATTGCCTGGGAACAACGATCATAGTCGGTCCGAATCTTCACCGTGAGTTCTCCTGAACGGTTTCCGGGTCATCATCCTGAGCTTCTGCAAGCCGGAACCGGGATAAGAGGTCGGTCAGTGTTTTTGACTGGACGGAGAGTTCTTTCCCCGCGGCGACAGTATAGTCGGCGTCAACCTCTGCGCCGGTCACTGTAACCGTCGTCCCCTCATGGCAAACACAGATCGCATTCATATTTTGCGACCGAACGAGGCCGTCCGATACGATGACATCCATGGTTGAAGAAGCGAAAATGGCAGGCCCATTCGTGTTGCTGACCAGGGCGTAGACGGAAAGACTGGGACCGAGCGCCTCAATAGCTGTTAGCACAGTCTCTCATTGGCCGCCACCGCGAAAATATAGGTGTAAATCTGGCCCGGCAGGTTGGGAAAAACCGAAGCGGTTTTCATAAAATGATCCACGCTTCCAAGCAGCTTGTGGTATTTCCCCTGAATCAGCAGCACGCGTATAAAATCTGCATTGTAAAAAAGAGGACAATCGTGTCTGTGTGACATGTGATGTATACCATGGCAGACTGCGCGGCGGGTGCTGCGGCAAGAAGCAACGGCGGCCGCTATGTAACACTAAGAGGAGGGCTGAATTATATCAAGTCCGCGGGTCCACCACCTGCATTCTCCTTTGCATTGAACAGCCGTCGGCAGATGGCTCACGAAAGGAATCTGAGGCTGCCATAATCGATTGAACCCCAGTACTGAAGAAACTGGTACGAAAACGACGTCCGGATAATCTGCCTTGATTCCTGACTTTTGTCTGGACTTTTTATCAGGACGCCCGGGGTTCAAACCCCCGCTGGTTCACTAAAATAAAAAAACACTCGCAGGGGTGAACCGTGTCGGAAAAACGGATATTGAAAGAGAAACCCTCCAGCCGTAAGATAAAACTACGATTGGAGGGTTTTTCATGTCAGGCAAAACGTAAATGTCACGCCGGAGAAATTGGAGGCCTACGATCTATACCAGTCTTAATGTTGACGGAGGCGTAACAATCTGTGTATAGTCACGCTAAGCTACAGATTTTTTTCGCAGAAACCCCTGATTTGTTTGCTATCGCTTTCTTCGCCCTCGCCCTCTATTTGGAAGACAATTTTATCACCCTTTTTTACGCCGAGGCTCATAATCGCGAAAAGGCGTTTGACGTCTGCCGATTTGCCGTCCGCCGTCAGGCTGATTTTCGATGTACAATTTTTTGCGGCCTGCGTCAGCAGACCCGCCGGCCGTGCGTGCAGCCCTTCGTTGTCGGTTACGATATATTCAAATGTTTTCATCTTTTCCTCCCTGATAATTTCCGGCCGTTCCTGTCTGCGCTATCGCAGCAGTTCCGGCGCAAAATGGCGCACGATATCCGTGATCGGCGCATGGTTATTGTCGACGCCGCGGTAGGCTATATAGGGTTTTGCCTCCGGAGAAACGTTCGCGGGCGCCGCGGCAAAACCCGCCGCGCGAAACATGGAAATGTCGTTGCTGCTGTCTCCAATCACAAGCGTTTTTTCCAGCGGAAAATGGAACCTCTGTGCGGCCTTTTTCACGCCCTGGCCTTTTCCGCAGCCCGGAGGTTCAATCTCCGCACCGCAGGGACCGCTGCGGTAGAGTTCCAGGGTAAGGTCGTCAAACTTCTCCTGCATCCTGTCCAGCTGCTCCAGTGAGATGCTCGGAATCGATACTTTTACCACAGGCTCTTCCGGCATGCCTTTCCATTCTTCGTAAGACCGGATGCCAGAACGGATAAAGAAACTTTTACGCAGCGCCACTGACTGGCCGTTTTCTGTAAGCCGGGGATCCCGCCGGGAAAAATACGCCCTGGTCAAAGTGCAGAAATTGAAATACACCCCTGCGCATCTGCAAAAATAAGCCAGCCTCTCCATTTGTCCGGCTGTGAATTGGCCCAGAACCTCTGCGATATCCCGGGCCGGGTCGTATAGCAAGGCTCCGTTGCAGGCGACGACCGCGTCTATCGGCTCAAGCTGCGGCAGATAGAAGCGAAGCAGGTTTGGGTGGCGTCCGGTCGCAATGATCGTTCGTACGCCGCAGTCCCGAAGCTTAGATAGAGTCTTCAGGTCTTCCGGATGGATGGAACCGTTGTCGTCCAGAAGAGTGCCGTCCATATCCGTAATGACGGCACGCAAATCAGTCATCAGCGGGCCTCTGCGGATTCGCAGAAAATAACCTCCGACTGCGCCGCGGTTACTTCACCCAACTGCATTTTCATATCGGTAAATTCATCCGGATTGGTGATAATACAAGGGGAGATCATTCTGAAATCGTTCGACCTGAAAAACTTCAGATCCATTTTCATAATTCGGTCACCCCGGCGGACACGGCTGCCGTCTTTTACATAGCAGGTGAATCCCTTTCCGTTCAGCTTGACCGTGTCTATGCCCAGATGGATCAGCAGTTCGATTCCGTTGTCTCCGGTGATGCATATGGCATGCAGGGTTTTGGCGATGTTGGAAATCACGCCGTCGAACGGTGCCAGTACGATTGGCGACACGGGGTAAACGGCCACACCGTCGCCCAATATTTTTCCGGAGAAAACTTCATCCGGCACCTCGGTAACGGGCACAGCACGACCGGTGATCGGCGAATATACTTTCCTTTCCATTGCTTATGTTTCCTTTCTTTACGACAAAATCGTTTAGGCTTTCACTTTTATACAGAGCGGCTGTCATCATGATCCGTCAGAAAACGGTTCACTTCAGCGTACGATACATGACATAGCATTTTTAAAACAGGTTCCGGAAAGAAAAATTCCCGTATATACACCTGATTAAAAACATGCTACAATAATAGTAAAGCAACGGCCCAATTATTACAAGACCAATCGGAGGCTTACTTTATGAACTGCCTGACGCGAATCAGTCAATATTACAATTCGTTTACCAAAGCGGAACGCAGAATTGCGGATTATATTACACAGAATCCAGAGCAGACCGTAAAGCTGAGTATATACGGGCTGGCCAACGCGGCCGGGGTAGCTCCTTCCACCGTAACACGTTTTGTCCACAATCTGGAATACAAATCTTTTAACGAAATGCGCATAGAACTGGTGCGGAACGTGGACGTGAAAACCGTAAACGATTTTAATGAAATTCTTCAGTGGGGCAACAGTAAAGACGATCTCAACCAGCATTTCCTTCACAATATCACCAGCGTGTGCCAGGAAGCGCTGAACATCAACCGCCTTGAAAAATTCAAGGAAGCCGTGTCCATGATCAACCGCGCCAAACTGGTGTATTTTTTCGGCATCGGGGCATCTTCACTGATCGTACAGGATTTGCAGCAGAAGCTGATGAAAATGCACAAATGCTGCATCTACAGCATCGACGGAAACTTCGGAACCCAGAACGCCATTATGACCGGCCCCGACGATGTTGTCGTAGCTGTTTCCTACAGCGGAATCACGCGCGAGGTGAATCTGGCCGTCCAACGGGCGAAGGAAAACGGATGCAAAGTCATTGCCATTACCCGGTACGGTCACACGCCCCTCTCCGAACTTGCGGACATCTGCCTTTTCGTTCCGAATGTGGAGCAGGTAACAAAAGTGGCGGCCATCTTTTCGCGCTATGCACAGTTGTTCATTGTGGACATTCTGTTCCTGAATTTTGTGAACGAGAGCGGAGAAGACCCGGCGAAGATGCTTACAGATTACCGCTCGCTTCTGCTGAGACTCAAAGAGTAGCCATGTTTAAGGAGAATACAGCCGGCCCCGAATGGGGCCGGCCTTTTTTTGATATTCTCAGAACGGGTGCCAGCAGCAAAGGATTCTGCAATTGCCTTTTACTTTGCAGGACTTCCGGTCCGCCGGAAGAAGAACGGTATGGGTATTATTCATCTGATACCGCCCTTCCGCGGTTTCTACGACAGCGCTCCCCTCAACGGCGGTAAGAGACAGGCAGATGCCGTTGTTTTCCGGCTGCCATTCGTCCGCGATATCCACAATATCCACGCAGAAGCAGGCGTGGCGAATCGCTTCCCGCACACGGAAACCAACGTCCGGTCTGCTTCCCGGCTCAAAGTGCCGCACCTGTGGCTGCAAGGCCGGGTCAAGCACGTCAAAGCCCTTTTCCAGATGAAGCTGTCTGCCGCGCCCATAGTCGTACAGGCGATAGGTGATGCCGCCAAAGCTGCCCGCTTCCAGCGCCAGCATGTTTTTGCCGCAGGCATGCAGCATCCCGGCGGGAATCATGACGAAGTCTCCCTTTTTCACCGGCACTTTGCGGATATATTGCTCGATGGTGCCGTTGTCGGCGGCTTTGCGCAGCTGCTCTTTGTCCGTTATCGTCGTTCCGGCTACCACATAGGAGCCTTTGTCGCAGTCCAGGACATACCACGATTCCGACTTTTCATAATCGTTTTCCATGCGGTGCGCATACTCTTTGCCCGGGTGAACCTGTATGGAAAGATCCTCCTGCGCGTCGATGTAGGCCACACGCACCAGCTGGTCGGCGGGGTCTCTGCCCAGCAGTTCCCCGTGCCGTAGGTTGATCAGTTCGTGAAGGGTTTTGCCCGCATATTCGCCGCTGAGGATTTTGCTTGCCGTGTTGCGGTAGGCGCTCACCTCCCGGCAGATTCCATACTTCTGCCCTTCGGGCGGCTTGATGCCCCGAATATCTGTAAGACGGCTGCCGCCCCATACGCTGACGCAGTAACCGGAAATGGGAAGAATCGGTTCCATTTTCAGCCCTCCCTGATCCACTGGATTTTTCCATCGGCTTTATAGCAGCGGAACGGGAAAGGTTTTTGTTCGATGACGGCGTGATCCTGCTTAGTGGCGGGCAGACTGCACGCGGCCACGGCAAGAATGCTTTCACCGGAATTGATGATGCGGTGGGCATATTTGCCGCTGATATAGTGCAGCGAGCCCGGAAAAACTTTCTCGGCGTAAAACTCGTCCGCACCGTCCCAGAACAGCAGAAAACCTTCGCCCTGCAGGCCGTAGTAGTATTCGTCGCAGTCACGGTCAATGTGAAAATGCCCGTGCGTCATGCTGCATTCGCCGTCGACGCAGTAAGCTTCCAGATACGTGATGCCCCACTGCAGGTTCCCCTTGACGTAGTCGGTGCGGTGGAAATTCTGATTCGCGACACGGTAGGCAAGCCGTTCGCCGAACGCCTCCAGGGCATTCTCATTTTTATAAATACCCTTCAGCTCGCTGATCTTTTTCTGGCGCCAGACAACATTCTGGCCGGAAAGCTCGCAGTCTTCCCACCATTTCTGCATTCCCTTTGGTTCACGGATAAAGTCTTCACTCATGATCTTCCGTTCCTTTCTGTATCCTCAGTTATCGGTTCTAAGCATGGTCTTGTGTACGACTGCAGGCTGGTAGCCCGTATTTTCAATCACGTAATCAGCAATGGACGCCGGCACCACAACGATATCCAGAAATTTCTGGCGGTAGCAGAACTCCGGATGGGATTTGGAATAGACCTTTACTTCCTCTCCGTCCACCAGAGTGAGAACGGTAAACTGGCCGTCGTTGGAAAATTCCGCCTTTTTTTCAAGATAAAGCTGCTTAGTCTGATAATACATCAGATCGGTTTTCCCGACAATATATTGTTTCCATCCGTCTCCCTCTCCGTCGGGAATCGGCTCAATGGCGATGTTGTCACGGACCCATCCTGCGGTACGTTCGGTATGCAGCACCTTTTCACCCATCGCGCTGTGAATCGGACGGAGGTTGCCTTCGGAATCGCGCCGGTTGTAATCGTACATTTTATAAGTGTAGGAACCGATAGTAAGCGAACCGAGCTCCAGAATCAACTGATTGCGGCCGGAAGCGTGGATGGTTCCGCCGGGAATCATGACCTGACGGCCGGGTACGGAATCGACATGGTTGACATATTTGGCATAGTCCAGGTCGCTGCCGTCTTTTTCGGACTGTTTTGCCAGCGCAACAAATTCGGCCGGGTCGGCCCCTTCGTTGAAGCCGAGGTATGTTTTTGCCCCGTGACCGGTGGCGATGACGTAGTAAGCTTCGTCCTGACTGCCTTTTTCATTATAGTATTCTTTACAGACCGATTCGTAGGGATGTACCTGAATGGACATATTCCCGTTGCTGTGGTAAGTATCGTCGTAATTAAACCGGATGGGAAAATAGCCGCCGAACCTTTCGGTGCATTTTTCACCCATGATCGGCGTGGGGCATTTCTGAATGAAGGTAAAGAAAGGAAACTCGACTTCACGGCCGTCAGCGTCGACTACGATGCTGACTTCCATCGGAATCATGTCGAATACCCAGGCGATATTTTTGTATTCGGACGGCAGGCGTCTGACCTTGCGGATAAATTCACCGCCCCAGATGCCTTCAAGATAGACTGGCTTGGTGCGGAACGGGTAACGGGCCAGACTACTCAGGATTACTTCGAGGTTCTGTCCGCTCATCAGCACAAAATCCTCGTCGTGGTCGCCGCAGATATAAAAGTCGATTTCATTCTGCGTCAGAAGGCGTTTGCGGTTTTTCAGGATGATTTCAAAATCTACAAAATAGTTGCGGCGCATCAGTTCCGCAAACGGCCGCGGGGTTTTGTCGCCTACATTGATAAGCCGACCCTCGCGCGCGCGGATGGCGGCTGACTTTGGGGTCACATCAATATACGCTTTCAGGTTTGTAAAGGGCGAAAATATCTCCGACGTGCTGCCATATCCGGTAAGGACCATCAGCGTCCTTTCGGGAAGATTCCGCATTTCCTCCAGCAGTTTTTCTGCTTTTTCCCCGTCGATGAAATCGGAAAAGCTCCCCTCGTAGAGTTTGCCAAACAGCAGAACGGGATCCTCCTCATAATTCTGGGGAAGACACTCCGCCACCATGGCGTCCAGCTCTTCGACCGATTTGTAAACCTCATCCATAGAGCGCAGGACCACCCGGCAGCCGCTCTGCCGCACGGCCTGCGACAGGGCGCCCGAAAGGTCGCTGAATTTGGCGGAGGCGTAACCGTCCACGGCTATAACACACCCCGATTTTCCGCTTTTCAGCAGGGAAACAGCCTTTTCTGCAATGCGCTTCGCGGATTGCACGGTGCCGAAAATAAGATCCTCCCTGACGGATGCCGGAATGTCGGGACGGTTGATGGCGGTGTGGTCGTCATAGGCTAGGGGTTTGAACATAAAACTCATTTTTGCAAAATCCTTTCTAAATTCAATATATCAGGTTTATAACTGCAAATTTTAGAGGGCCGCTCGCCGCTAAAGGCCCAGCGCCGGACGAAAGAGTCTTTGGAAGCCTACGTCCGGTGCCAGGCTGCGGAATCAGACAATCAGCTTATAAATCTCCGCCGAACGTGTCAAGCGTCTCTTTTTTCGCACCGATAAACCAGGTGAACAGAAATCCGCCGGCGATGGAAACGGCATAGCCGAGCAGGTATACCAGCGGATTGGTGTTGACAAGAACGCCAAGAATTCCGGAGACACTGACGGTAACGGCACCGGAAGTGGGGAAAAATCCGAGGACGGCCCCGCCCAGAGCGGCGCCGGAGCAGGCCAAAAAGAATACACGGCCCAGCGGAAGACTGACGCCGAAAATCAACGGTTCGCCGATGCCGAGGATGCCGGCGGGAAGTCCGCCTTTGACGGCAACCTGCAGGCTTTTGTTTTTCCGGTATTTAAAGAACAGGGCAAGGGCTGCGCCCACCTGACCGCCGCCTGCCATGGAGTCGAAGCCGTAAATCGGGGTATAACCAAGCTGCTGTATCAGGGAAAGATGGACGGGGGTAAGGCCCTGATGCATGCCCGTCATAACCAGCGGCAGGAACGAGAAAGCGATAATCGCGCCGCCGAGCGGTCCTGCGTTATTTACCAGCCACAGCAGCACGTTGGTGATTCCGGTTGTCAGAACGCCGCATACCGGTTGGATGATGAACAGCGTTGCGAGACCAACGACCACGATTGCACCGAGAGAGGGAAGATGGATTTTCAGGGAATCCGGGCAGTGGTTCTTAATCTTCTTTTCCACAACGGCAATCAGAGCACCGGCCGCAAGCGCCGCGAGCGTACCACCCTTGCCATTGGTAAAGGTAAGGCCGAAAAAGCCCATCGAAGCGCCCGCAAGGTTACCTACATTTGTGATAATGCCGCCGGCGATCAGTCCCAGATATGGGTTGCCACCCATGACTTTCGCCGCCTGACAGCCGACCGCAATGTTTAAGTACGTAAAGAATGTGGAGCTCAGAACTGTCAGCGCCGCCATGAATACGGAGCCGCCGTCCGCAACGGCGGCTGGGTTAAAGGCGGCCGTACCCGTAAGGTTGAACACCAGCACAAAAATTTGCTTGACACCGAAAAGCAGACCGGCGCCGGCAAATATCGATACAAGCGGTACAAACACGTTGGAAAAGAATTCAAAGATGCCTGTTGACTTCTTCTTGTGCATCAGCGCGCTGTCCTGTTTCGCTTCCGAATAATTCAGCCCATCCATTTGCTTTAACTCTGTGCAGATCTTATCCGCCACGCCCGGACCGAGAATAACCTGAGGTTCTTCGGGTGACCCGACAACCCCCATTACGCCCTTGACCTTCAAAAGAGCGTCCTTGTTCACTTTTCCGGAGTCCCGAACCTGGACCCGAAGTCTGGTCATACAGTTTTCCAGTTCCGAAATATTTTCTGCTCCTCCAAGATATTCCAGAATCTGTTGTGCCAAAACCTTTGCTTCCATATTTTTTCCTCCCTGCAACTATGTAATTGAAAATCGGATTGGAACCGTCTTTCGCATTTATTATAACACTTATAAAATAAAATTTCATTATAAGTTAAAACAAAATTTTATTTTAATTATTGGATGTTTCGACTAAATTATTGATTTTGCTAATTAGGATATCATTACAATTTGCAAAAAATGATAAACAAACCAACATTTTTGCAATGCAAATTTTGAAACTTTATTTTATTATATGGTCTTTTTTGACTGTCAAAAATGTTTACGGACAAATTTGGAATATTATTTTGACATTTACTTACTCCCTCGGATTTCAGCCGAATATCAATCTGATCCACTGGCTCCGTGCTAAAGAGACCGACGAAATGTACCGTTGGTTGAACAGCGAGACCGGGCGGGCTTTTATGAAAATCGTGCAAGAGTCTCGATAAAATTTTGTTTTAAATACTAGTGAAATTTTGTTTTATTCATGCTATAATGAGTTCCAAAGCCGGGGGTCCCGCCTTATTAAATTGCATAGAAAGAGAGAAAAATATGGAGATCAAAGTAGATGCCAAAAGAGTCATGAGAGATTGGCCGCATGTTGAAAAGTACCATAACACCACTTTGCGGTATACGCCGGATAAGCGCTTCCCAGAGGCGATGGAGGCGTATATCGGACGGCCTGAGATTATCCGTCTGTTTGTTACATTGGATGAAGTATGGGACTATCGGGACGATACATACCACTGGAACTATTTGATTGGGGAAAATCGATATCAGGATGATCCTAACCATTACCACTATGACTGGCCTTTGACTGTCCCGTCCCCGCTGGGAGTTCATGTTGAAGAATATCTGTCGTCTCACGCCGCCTGTGCTGATACGGTGCTTTTAAACATCCGCCGATATGAGCGCGAGGTGACCGACGGTCTGGTTTCGCTTGATAAATACGAGGAAGTATTTAAGAAAGTAGTCGGGCATTTTAAAGCCTTGTGTCCAAACATTGTCTATATTGAATGCTGTAACGAAGTCGAAATTCCAAATTTCGGCGAACTGACCATGCCGGAATTTTATCAACTGTACAAGAGAGCTTATAAGGTGATTGATGAACTGAACGCGCAGCATTCCTATAAAATGCCGTTGCTGATCGGCGGTTTCGGAATGTCAGCCGGCATGACAAATTGGAAGTACTGGGATGAATTCTTAGAGATACTTTCCAAAGATAAAAATCGTAAGATTGATTTTTATTCCATGCATGAGTATCATACCAACCCCGGAAGAATTCTGCAGTTTTATGTTCGCCATGAGGCAAAAATTAAAGAGCTGAACCTGCCGGATCTGCCCCTTCTGATGACGGAATATGGGCTGAGAACCGGAGTAGGGGATGCGGGAAGGCCCAATAACCTGCAAAATGCCAGCGGAGAGATCGCCGGAATGATTTTGGGCTCGTACTGCAAAAATCTGAAGATGTTTCCGTGGTGTTCCTTCCATAACCCGAATCAGCAGCTTGGGCGCACCATGTTTGTGCTGAATGATCAGAACCAATATGTTCCCACGCCGAGCGGACACGTTATGAAAATGTTCCATATGCTTGGAAACAGGGAACTGCTGATAGAAGGTTATGTCAATGACAACTGCGTGGCAACCGTGGATGAGCAGGGAGCTATTCAGGTTTTAGCCGCCAATCCCGGGCAGCAGGCCAATGAATATGAACTGGAGATTTTTGGCCTGACGGAAGGAACTTATAAACTGATTGAATATTATGTTGACCAGCAGCGCAATAACTGGATCAGCGACCATTCATTAACCGACCTGTCCGTTACCGGGAGCAGAAGTATCGCGGTGAAGGACAGGCTAATAGAAAATATTCATATGATGAATGATTCCTTCTGCCTCTTTATAATTGAAAAACAGGCCTGACACTCTGTCAATCCGGAAGACATCACCGTCATTTTTGTTCGCTGCTGTTGAAGCTGCGTATAATTGATTCGCCGATCGCGCCGTTTATTAACGAAGCCGAATATTTTAGCTGACTCAGAGTACGAAAAGAAGTCCTGCCGGGGTTTTACCCGGCAGGACTTCTTATGTAAAAAATCGTACGGTATCTAAGAAATCGGTTCAAAACAGCTTAGACTACTTTGAAGTAAGCCTAGGCTAAGGTTTCTATCAAAGGAACGATTCTATTTTGTTAGAAATGTTACGTACGGGGTCAGGTTGATTCTGTTCTGAAGCAGAATCCAGACGTTATAAAGGAACCCAATAAAAATAATGGCGGCAGTTGCATAATAATAAATATATTTATGCATGTTGATTTTACTCTTTGCCTGACGGCGCTCCTGCAGTACCTTTTTCTTTTCTGTTTTATTCTTATAGCCTTTCAGATTCTCTGTTTTATCCATCGCTTCTGTCTGTACGCTTTCCACGCCGACACTGGCAAGCAGTTCCGGTATGATAAGGATTGCGGAGGTAAAGAACATCATGCCGAAGCGCTGGAACAGGAAGTGCTGGCAGGTCATGATATATAACAAACCGGAGTAAACAGACAGATTAATAAGAACAACGTTCTTTGGATCCCTCTTTAGAATAAAATCCTTTAAAATCAAGATTGTAATGGTAGTAATTACAGGGACCGCGGCAGTTTGCCAGTCGCGTCCCATCATGTAGTAAAGGCCTTCACGCGTAGCATAGTATTGATATATATATTTGGTTATAAAATTAAATATCGGCCACGAAAGCGCCATGATGAAGGCAGTCAGCCCCGCATAAGAGGCTAATGTCTTCCAGTTCACTTTTATATGCGCAATGAAGTATACGGGGATCATGATCAGTATCGCTTTGTGGAAACTGGCTGCCAATAACACAATCAAAATATATGGCAGCAATTTTTTATCCTTTAAGAAATGTACGGCGAACAAATACACTGCAACGGCAATAGATTGACGAATAAAACTGAGCGAGTTGCCGAAAAAACCAAAGCTTGCAAAAACAAACATTCCAATCCATGGAACAGGGGAATATCTGTACAGAAGTACCGCAGTCAGACATACTATGATAATGGACACAACCAGCATGAAAATATGTACGTCACCCGTAAACCGCGAAACAATATAGTTTAGCAGGCTGTATCCCGGTTCGATTCGATATCCGTTTGCACTGCTGATTAAGAAAGACCAGCCGCCATTGCGTACCTGTGTAAAATAGTCGGCGTATTGTTTATAGTCAATTCCAACGGTGTTTGCACGAAGGTAAGACATTATGATCATCGCCGCAGAGACAATGGTCAGAAAGACAATATTGTTCCGGCTGCTTTTCTTAATTTCACAAATACAAATGCCAAGAATTAATATCAATAATAAAAGTAAATTATAGGCTAACATGGCAAACCTGCTTTCAAAATATAATTTTATATTTTATCAGTATAACATTGCAACTAATAACATACAACACCTGCCAAAAAAGTTTACAGTTATATGTTAAATATATCTTGTAACGTATTCCAAAATCTTATACAATGTAATAATAGAAAAAATATAAATTTGAGGAATCAATATGATAAAAGAAAATCAAAAATTTCTTAATACAATTTTAGCCATAGCAGATGCCTGTTTATGTGTACTTGCGATACTTTTCGCTTTTTCACTTCACTTTTTTGGCTATCAGGGCGGTTATCTTGGTATAAACTATTATTTGAAGTTATTAGTTTACATTATACCAGCTTATTTTGTACTTTATCACTATTTTGGCCTGCATGACTCTTTTCGGCATAAATCGTTGACTTTAGAGCTGGGGAAAATATTTCAGGCGAATTTTATAGGAATTATTTTTATTTTCGTCTTAGTTTTCTTTTTAAAAGAAGTGCACATTTCCAGAATGGTTATTATTCTGTTTGGGCTTGTCAATTCTCTACTGTCGGCTTTCAGCCGCCTTGCACTGCGTAAATTGCTGCGGCGGATGAGGGCGAAAGGATACAATTTAAAGCATCTTTTATTGGTAGGCTGGAATGAAGTCTCAGCCGAATTTTATGACAGGGTGATATCAAACCGCAGTTTGGGATATGATTTTGTCGGATATCTGAGCCACAGCAAAGTAAATACTGCCGAAAGAAAGATTTCCTATGCCGGAGGTTTTGGCACACTGCCCTCGCTGCTGAATGGAAAAGAAATTGATGAGGTTGTTATATCATTAGATTACAACGAATTTTCAGAATTGGGCAGTATTATTGAAGCTTGTGAAAAGGCGGGAGTAAAATCGAACCTGCTTCCGTTTTACACGAAATACCTTCCGACAAAACCTTATATTGACGAAGTGGAAGGCATGCCGTTAATCAATATTCGCAAAATTCCGCTCGATAATATGCTCAACAGTTTCTGCAAGCGGTTCTTTGACATAACAGTATCCTTAATAGCGCTTATTCTGTTTTCCCCGTTTTTACTTATTACAGCAATCGGCGTCAAAGTCACTTCCAAAGGCCCGGTTATTTATAAGCAGGAACGCATTGGAAGAAATAAGCATCCCTTTCAAATGTATAAATTCCGCTCCATGAAAATTGACACTGGAAACTCTGATATGACTGCGTGGGGAACAAAAAATGATGATCGCCGTACGAAGTTCGGCTCTTTTATCCGCAAGTGCAGCATTGATGAATTACCTCAGCTTGTAAATGTGCTGAAAGGGGATATGAGTCTTGTCGGCCCGCGCCCCGAACGGCCTTTTTTTGTGGACAAATTCAAAGAGGAAATTCCGCTTTATATGCTCAAACACCTTGTCCGGCCGGGAATTACCGGATGGGCCCAGGTCAATGGCTGGCGGGGCGATACCTCTATAGACGAGCGTATTAAATGCGATATTTACTATATTGAGAATTGGACGTTTTTACTGGATATAAAAATTTTGCTAATGACTATATTGAAAGGTTTTGTAAACCAAAGCGAAGAGTTATAAAAAGTTTAAAGTAGGAGTAAATAATGTGGACCATTTAGCGTTCAATTACTGAGTCGGACAGGATGAAGGAAAATAATATGCAGAAAAAAATATTGTTCTGTGCCTCTACTGTTTCCCATATTAAGAATTTTCATCTGCCATATCTGAAAGTATTTCATGAGCAAGGTTACGAAATATGGGTTGCGGCAAATAAAACGGAGTCAATCCCTTATGCGGACCATGTGGTTGCCTTGCCTTTCGATAAAAAGCTTGTCAGCTTATCTAACGTAAAAGCAATCTTTACAGCGAGCCGGTTCTTGAGAAAGCAAAAGTTTGATATTGTGAGCACGCATACAACCCTGTCAAGTGCTGTTATACGTGCGGCGATTATCTTTTTACGAAAAAAGCCAACCGTATACTGTACCTCTCACGGTTATCTTTTTAGCGAAAATGATGGATTCAAAAAATGGATTTATCTTTTGCCGGAAAAAATATGCTCTCATGTTACCGATGTTCTTATGGTTATGAACCACGAGGATTATGATATTGCTGTAAAACATAAAATATATCGGGACAGGCTGTGCTTTATTAACGGAATGGGCATTGATTTGAAAAAATTTCACCCGGTTCCGGAAGAAGAGAGGCTGGCACTCAAAAAGGAACAGGGTTTTTCAGAAAATGATTTTTTATTTGTATATGCGGCAGAGTTTTCAAAGCGCAAGAATCAGCGTTTGCTTATAAACGCCTTTGCGGAAGCCGCCGGGAAGCATCCCGATATGAAGTTATTGCTCGCCGGAAACGGGCTGCTCCTTGATGAATGCAAAGAACTGGCCAGCCGGCTGCACATGAAAAATAATATTCTGTTTTTAGGCTATATTGACGATATGCAAAACTTATACAGCATCTGTAATGCCTGTGTGACAACAAGCAATATCGAAGGGCTTCCATTTAATGTTATGGAAGCCATCGCATGCGGGCTTCCGGTGATCGCCAGTAATATCAAAGGGCACCGTGAACTTGTTAAGAGCGGAAAAACCGGTTATTTGTTTGAAAAAACGAATCAGCGGGAACTGGAATCCCGGCTGGAACAGGCGTATTCCAGCCGGAAATTCTGGATGGAACATAGCGGAAGCGTGGCTGAGACGATGAGGCCGTTTGATATCACGCAGGTTCTGCCCGAAATTATGAGTATTTATCATCTAAGCTGAATATTGCGCGGCCGTTGGAAATAGGGGAGTTTCATGTTTATTAGTATCATTATTCCGGTTTTTAATGTAGAGAAATATTTGAGACAGTGTCTGGACAGTGTTTTATCGTGCATCTTAACTGACGCGGAAATCATATTGGTAACAGGAAATTCCACGGACGGCAGCAATGCGGTTTGTGAAGAGTACCGGAATCGATTTCCCTTTGTCACAGTGATCCGGCAGGGTGATACCGGTCTGTCCGACGCAAGAAACTGCGGTATGAAGATCGCACGGGGCGACTATGTCGCATTCCTTGACAGTGACGACTATATTGTACCGGAAAGGTTTCGCGCTTTGCTGGCGGAAATTAGGGAAGAAAAGTCCCGGAATGTATCCGTGTTTGTCTGCGACTTTACCCGGGTGGCTGATAATGGACGGGTTGTCAAAAAAATCAGCCAGATTGAAAATTCCGAAAAACCGATTTACCGTTATGAATATCTGCAGCATTTCCTTCGTCAGAAGGAATGCTTTTGGAATGTCTGGCGGTATGTTTACCGAAGAGATTTTCTTCTCAAGAATAATATTTTCTTCCGGACAGGATTTTTGAGCGAAGATATCGACTATACTATCAATGTTCTTTTAAAAGCGAAAGGGATTGCCTTTTTTCATAATCCGTATTATTGTTACCGCGTAGGCAGAGCAGACTCTTTAATGGGCCGCGTAAGTACAAAAAGGGTGCGGGATACCATTATTATCATTGAGGACTGTGTAAAAAGAATTCAGAATTTTTCTGATTTTCCATATAAAACATTGATGACGGACAAACTTTTATTTGAATATGTATTAAATATGGCTACCATATATGAAGTTCCAAAAGAGGATAAACCGGGTGTAAAAAAGATGTTCCTTGAATCCAAATATATATTAGCGTATAATAGCAATAATAGTGTAAAATTAGTCCAATTCTTTATCCGAATGACCGGAATTAACTTTACATCATTTTGTCTGGTATGCCTGAAAAAGGGAAAAAGAGCAATAAAACGGCTGAAAACAGGACGATAACTGGAAAGGGTTTTCTTTTACTATGATAGAGTATTTTAAAACGTTTTGGAAATTCAAGGGCCTTTTAAATGAACTGGTAGTAAGAGATATCAAGGTAAAATACAGGCGGTCTGCGCTGGGATATGTGTGGAGCGTGTTAAATCCTTTGCTTATGATGATTGTCATTGCAACGGTTTTTTCCCATATGTTTCGGTTTGATATTGATAATTACCCTATTTACCTGCTGACAGGCCAATTAATATATAACTTTTACTCCGATTCTACGAATCTTTCTATGACATCAATTATTTCAAGCGGTTCATTAATCAAAAAAGTTCACTTGCCCAAATATATCTTTCCATTGTCAAGAACGTTATCGTCCTTTGTCAATCTGTTGTTTTCTCTCGCCGCTATTTTGATTATGCTGGCAATCACAAGGACGAAAATAACACCGGTTATCTTTCTATTTCCGCTGCCGTTATTTTATGTACTGCTTCTCTGTATTGGCATGGGGCTGATTCTTTCCGTTCTGGCGGTCTATTTTAGGGACATGCTTCATTTATACGGCGTATTCTTGACTGCCTTGATGTATTTGACCCCTATCTTTTATCCTGTGAAGCAGTTGCCTTCCTACGCGCTGTCAATTATCAAGCTGAATCCGCTTTATCACATTGTTTTCATGTTTCGGAATATTGTTATGTACGGAACTTTTCCGACCCTTAAGGAGAATTTGATTTGTTTTAGCTTCGGTGCTTTATCAATCATCATCGGATTGATTATATTCTCGAAAAAACAGGATAATTTTGTATTGTATCTGTGAGGATGATATGGGAGAATACGCTATTCAGGTAAATGATGTCTCAATGAGATTTAATTTAGCAAAAGAAAAGGTAGACAGTTTAAAAGAATACTTTATCCGGGTTTTAAAGGGTACCCATAAAATTGATGAGTTTTACGCCTTAAAACACGTATCTTTCAATATTCCCAAGGGGGATTCCTTTGCCATCTTAGGGTCCAACGGTTCCGGAAAGAGTACGATCTTAAAGATTATATCCGGCATTTACAAACCGACCTCGGGTTCGGTTACGATCAAAGGAACGATTGCGCCGATGATAGAACTGGGCGCGGGTTTTGATATGGACTTAACCGCAAGAGAAAATGTTTTTTTGAATGGCGCCGTTCTCGGCTACTCAAGAAGCTTTATGCAGGAGAACTTTGACCGCATTATCGATTTTGCGGAACTGTGGGATTTTGTGGATGTTCCGGTCAAAAACTATTCGTCCGGCATGCAGGCGCGTCTGGGATTTTCGATTGCTACTTTGGTAAATCCGGATATCTTGATTGTGGATGAAATTCTGTCGGTCGGCGACGCGCATTTCAGACAAAAATGCGAAGAAAAAATGGCTCAAATGAAAGAAAACGGAGCGACTTTAGTGCTGGTATCCCATTCCATCGATCAGGTTCTGCATGTTTGTAAGCATGCGGCCTGGATCAATAAGGGGAATCTCATGATGGTAGGTACCGCCAAGCAGGTCAGCGATGAATACACAAAAAACATAGACTTGTAGAGGAGAAGATCAATGATTATTACAAAAACGCCTTTCCGTATCAGTTTCTGCGGAGGAGGAAGCGATTTGGCCTCGTTCTATGAAAAGCATGGAGGCTGTGTGCTGAGCACTTCGATCAATAAATATATGTACATTTCCGTCCATCCGTATTTTGACCAGAGGTATACGGCGCTGAAATATTCGGAAAATGAAATTGTAGATGATATCTCCAAGATTAAACATAAGATTTTCAACTGCGTTTTGAATCAAATGAAAGTATCCGGTGTTGAGATCAGCAGTACGGCGGATGTCCCGGCGGGGACGGGCCTGGGCTCTTCCAGCACGTTTACCGTCGGGTTATTACATACGCTCTCCTGCTATCAGGGCAAATATGTCTCCAAAGCAAAGCTGGCTGAAGGTGCCTGTGATGTGGAAATCAACAAATTGGGATCCCCCATCGGAAAACAGGATCAATATGCGGCTGCGTTCGGAGGACTGAATTTTATCCGCTTTAACCCGGACGGAAGTGTGTCGGTTTCCCCGATTGTAATGAAACCGGAAACCTATCGGAAGCTTCAGGATAACCTGATGATGTTCTATATCGGCCATTCACGTTCGGCAAATTCCATTTTAAGCGAACAGAAGAAAAACATGAGCCAGGAAAATAAAGTGAACAATTTGCTTAAAATGTGCTCCCTTGCTGAACAAATGAAAGCCGCTCTGGAAAACAACGATTTATCTTCCTTTGGGAAGATTATGAATCAAAGCTGGGAGCTGAAGCGCACACTGGCCTCCGGAATTTCCAACCCGGAAATTGACAGGACGTATGAAACCGCTATGGAAAACGGCGCTCTCGGAGGAAAACTTTTGGGAGCGGGCGGGGGAGGTTTTCTGCTGTTCTACTGCGAACCGCAGAATCAGGAAAAACTCCGTATAGCGGTCGGGCTGAAGCAGATGAATTTCAAATTTGAACGCGACGGGACATCCGTAGTCTATATCGGGGATAAATATTGGGGATAAAATACGGGAGGAAATAAAATGAATGTTTTGGTAGCCGGCGGCGCCGGATTTATCGGCAGCCACCTGATTGACGCTTTACTGGCTGAAGGACACAGGGTTGTCTGCATTGATAATTTCTTTATCGGGACGAAAAAAAACATCGAACATTTATCGGGGAATCCGAAATTTACCTTTTATGAACAGAATATCTGCGATCAGGACGCGCTGTCAGCTGTGTTCGATAAAGAAAATTTTGACTTTGTATTCCATCTGGCGGCAAATTCCGATATTCAGGCGAGCGCGAAAAATCCGCCCATCGAGTATCATAACACATATTCCACTACCTTTCATCTCTTGGAGTGCATGCGAACCCATCAGGTCAAAAAGCTGTTTTTCGCTTCCACCTCTGCGGTTTACGGCGAAAAAGAAGGGGAGCATGTAGCGGAAACCACGACTCCGCTGGAGCCGATCTCCTATTACGGAGCGGCCAAGCTTGGTTCAGAGGGCCTTATTTCCGCTTACAGCTATATGAACCGGATTTCCGTGTTGATTTTCCGCTTCCCGAACGTAATCGGCCCGCGCCTCACACACGGGGTGATTTTTGATTTTGTAAAACGGCTAAAGGAAAATCCGAAGGAACTGACCATTCTTGGCGACGGTACCCAGTCAAAGCCTTACATGCATGTCTTTGATCTTGTCCGCGGAATTATAACCTTTAAGGACGGGATTCAGGAAGGCATTACCTTATACAATATCGGAGTGGAAACCCAAACCAGCGTGACAAGAATAGCGGATATCATCTGCGGGAAAATGGGCCTGGAAAATGTAAAGTACCGTTATACCGGCGGCCGCGGCGGCTGGCGCGGAGATGTCCCGGTTTTCGCCTACAATTTGGATAAAATCCATTCCGCAGGATGGCAGGCGACATGGACTTCCGATGAAACTGTTGCAAAGACAGTCGAGGAGGTAATCTGATGCAGGCTGTCATCATGGCAGGCGGCAAAGGAACACGGCTGTTATCCATTACGAATGATGAAATTCCAAAACCGATGGCACCCGTTAACGGAAAGCCTATTTTGCAGTGGCAGATTGAATGTTTACAGGAAAACGGCATTCATGATATCACGATCGTGACCGGCCATCTGGGAGAGAAAATCGAAGAATTTTTTGGCGGCGGGGAAAAATTCGGCGTTCGTATTACCTATTTCAAAGAGCAGCAGCCGCTTGGCACTGCGGGAGCGTTTTATTTTTTAAAGGATCAGTTGGAATCTGAATATTTTTTGCTGATATTCGGTGACGTTATTTTTGATGTGGATATTGACCGCATGGAGCGCTTTCACAGAGATAAAAAATCGATGGCTACCCTTTTTGTACATCCGAATTCCCACCCCTATGATTCCGATCTGGTTATTTTGGACCCAAGCTGCAAAATTAAAGGGTTCGACTCCAAAAATAACAAACGTGATGATTGGTACAGCAACTGTGTAAATGCCGGCTTTTATATACTTAACCGGGAAATTTGCTGTCAAGTGCAGAAATCTGTAAAGACGGATTTGGAAAAAGATATTCTGATGCCTCTGGTTGAACGGGGCGGCGCTGTTTATGCGTATCGTTCGCCGGAATACATTAAGGATGTCGGTACGCCCGAGCGGATGCATACGGCGGCGGGTGAGATTGTTTCCGGCTATGTTGCTTCGCGGAACCTGAAGAAAAAACAGAAATGTATTTTTTTGGACAGGGACGGTACGATCAACCGATACAAGGGGCTGATTTACCGGGAAGATCAGTTTGAATTGGAGGACTGTGCCCCGGAGGCGATCAAAAAAATCAACCAGTCCGGCTATCTGGCAATTGTCATCACCAACCAGCCGGTGGTAGCACGCGGTTTATGCGATATTTCGGATATTGAGAAAATCCATCAGAAAATGAGCACGCTTTTGGGTAAAGACGGTGTTTTTTTGGACGATATTATGTTCTGCCCGCACCACCCGGACAAAGGATATCCGGGAGAGAACCCGTTATATAAAATTCAGTGTGCGTGCAGAAAGCCGAAGACCGGCCTGATTGACGCATGCGTAGAAAAATACAATATTGACCTTGCTTCTTCCTGGATGATAGGAGATACGACGATGGATATCCAGACGGGAAAAAATGCCGGCATGAAAACGGTGCTGGTACGGACGGGTGAAGCAGGAAACGACAGGAAGTATCCTGTTGAACCGGATTTCATCGGGAAGGATTTACTGGATGCCGTAAATTTAATATTACAGAAATGAGGAAATCAAATGGATTATAAAGAGAGTATTAAAACCTATTTGCAGCATGAAATTGACACGCTTAACGCATTGGACGTCAACGCGATCAACGATGCAATGAATCTGATTATGGAGGCTTACGAGGCGCAGAAAACGATTTATGTTTTCGGCAACGGCGGAAGTTCCGCCACTGCTTCCCACTATCAGAACGATTTTAACAAAGGCATTTCGGAACATGTGGAGAAAAAGTTCAATTTCCAATGTCTGAATGACAATATGGCTACCGTAATGGCAATTGCCAATGATATCGGGTTTGAAGAAATATTCCGTTTTCAGCTTCAGGGTCATCTGAAACCGGGAGATCTGATCGTTGCGATTTCCGGCAGCGGAAATTCCAAAAATGTGATTAACGCGGTGGAATACGCAAAGTCGCAGGGGAATAAAATAATCGGTCTGACCGGGTACAACGGCGGAAAGCTCAAACAAATGTCCGATATTTCTCTGCACGTACCGATTGACAGCATGCAGATTACCGAGGACGTTCATATGGTGTTCGACCACCTGATTATGAGTATTTTTTATAAAACCCTGTGCGGAATTGACCATATTAAACAGTAAGGCGTGAAAGTACATTGAAATACCTTTTGATTTTACTGGTGCTGACTACCGGTGTTTTGCTGCTCCCATATAAAAAACTGAGCGCAGTCAAAAAAGCTCTGTGCGCGCTCACTGTCGCTTTTGCGGCCGCATTTGCTGTTCAGGCGCTCCTACCGCAGGTATTTGTGCCGAAAGCGACGACACCGGTTACCATTACAGCAAAGGGCGAAACGGTTTCACCGGCGGAAGGCTGCGAGATCTGGATTAAAAACATTAAAGTCGACGGAAAAACATATTCGCCCAGAGAGGTATTTGCGAACGGCTGGATAGAGAAAGATGGATTGCTGGGTTGGCGCAATTATGATACTCCCACGGATTTGTCCCATTCGGTTCAGGGGGAACTGCCTGCGGGAAAAGACCGCTCCATCATTTTTCAGGCAAATAAATGGCAGGGAAATGCGACGGTTTCCGTCAACGGGTCGGAAACCGCCGTGAATTGTTATACACCCGGTGAACAGGACGGCGAAACAGCTTATCAGGCGCCGGCAGAGGCATCCCCGGCAAGGTCGGTTATTACCCCGCAGATTCAAATGGCCGTGTTTTTAGGAGTAATGCTTCTTGCCTTCATTGTTATCCTTTTATTATTTAAAATCGACCGGAAGAGACACAGCACCCCGGAAAAGGCAGTTCCAGATGCAGGGAAAAAGCGCGAAGTTTGGGCTGATTTGCTCCGCGTAGTTTGTATTTTTACTGTGGTGCTGATGCAGTGTACCTACGGTATGTATGATGATTTTGCAAACCGGGACACATGGTATCATTACCTGTATATTAATTCCTTTACCTCGTTTGCTGTTCCGGCCTTTTTTATGCTTTCCGGTGCCTTCTTAATTGGGAAAAAGGAAAGCATCCGCGTCGTTTTGGAAAAGCGCGTGGTTAAATTGTTTATTCCTCTCGCAGCCTGGAGCTTTGTTTATATTTTTGTTAATAAATATTATGGGAAGCAAGACATCAGCTTGATCAAATCAATTCTAAAAATTCCCTTTACAAGCCAATACAGTCATCTTTGGTTTATGTACCCCTTGCTGGGACTTTATTTTTTGTTGCCGATTATTTCTTTTTTATATTACAATCTCAGTCAGAACATGAAACGTTATCTGCTTGTTCTGGTATGCGCGGTACCATGCGTTCTGGGGACATTGGCTGCCGCTGTTTCCGCAAATCTTTCTCAGCCCTGGTTCACGCTTGGTTTCCCGGAAATCGGGCTGTTTATTTTAGGAAAGGTAATTGCAGATAACAGAGAAAAATTATATGGGAAATGGAAGATACCGGCAGTGTGTGTATTTGCCGGTTTCAGCGCTACCGTCCTTTCCAGTTATTACATGACGTTGAAAAGCGGCGCTCCGTCCAAAGTGTTTATATCCTCCTACGGTTATTTACCGGTATTTTTCTTTGCGGTTTCCATGTTTGCCTTGTTTTATTCCCTTGAACCCAAGTGGGCTGCGGTTTCTGAGAAGGGGAAATGGATGATCACAAAGCTTTCGAATCTGTCCATGGGCGTCTATTTTGTACATATGCTTGCGCTTGCGTTTGTGGGCAACCGCTATCTCGGCCCGATTGGATTTACCAATAATGCCGGTGGTATATGGAATATGCTTCTAGGCGCTGTCGTGTACTTTGCAATATCCGCCATGTTCTGCAATGTACTGTCCCACATTCCTTATATATGGTGTTTGGGATCGGCCAAGAGAACAAAAGTGTGAATGAGCAAACGAATATACATAATACAGAAAGGTAAGTATTGATACAGCTATGCTCCTTTAAAATATTTTAATATAATATTGGTTTTAGATACTGTATTTAGCTTGAAGAGGTAATTTTGGTCATATTGCTTGTGTCTGACACAAAATTGCTTTATAATTATTCTATGAGTCTGGACTTTGAGGGATGATATTTATGGAAAACAATAGCAACACCTTGGCTTCGCCGGAAGATATACTTGTTCTTATAAAAAGCAAAATATCGAAAGAAACAAGCTTGGCCTTTTTATCCGCTGTCATAATCGGGCTTATTGTTCATCTCTATTTTTTTATGAATAATTTACCACATGCCGATTCGCTGATAGCTCGTACTTACCATCCCGGACATGCGTGGGATATTGCTACTGGCCGTTGGGCATGGCAATTTCTTGATAATTTAGACACGTATTTTACACTTCCATGGGTTACCGGTATGATCTGTCTTTTTTCCATTGGATTGGTTTCCGCTCTATTGGTAAGGCTGTTCAACTTACAGCAGAAATTTGATATCTTGTTGCTGTCTGCAGTTGTTGTGACATTCCCTGCCGTCACGATTGCCTTTTGCCAGATTCAAGTGGTAAATTGTTTTATGATTTCCTATTTCCTTTCTGTTTTTGCCGTTTACTGCTTGGTTCAGTTTAAAAAAACGGGGATTTTATTGAGTTCAGTTTCCATTGCATTATCTCTGGCAAATTATCAGGCTTATATTGGGGTTACGATACTTCTCTACAATATCCTGCTAATACAGGAACTCCTTCGGGGAACCGAATTAAAAAAGTTACTATGCAAGGGTTTACGCTATTTGCTGAGTGGTGTAATTGGCGTTACGCTTTATTTTATCAGTTTTAAGGTAAGTCTTGAACTGAGCCACTTAACATTACCAGATTGGCGTGGAATTAATACAATCGGGCAAATTAAGCTGTCGGAAATCCCTAGCCTGATTTTGCAAACTTATCAGTATTTTTTTAACTATGTATTTACCGACCAAATTCATTACAATCCATGGTGTTTAGTCGTGCTTTATGCGGTTATTTGCACAACCATTTTGGGATTTATCCTATTTGAAATAATAACCAAGAAAATTTATCGCCATAAGGCCGATTTTATCGTTTTGTTTATGCTATTACTTCTTTTGCCCTTTTCCGTTGCGATATGGAGATTCCTCGCACCAAGAACACCCATGAGCATATCTATGATTCCGCAGTATTCATTATTTCTGTTCCTTCCAATTGTTTTATCGGAAATAAAGCCAAGTGATGAGGTAAAATCAGCTAACGACAACAACAATCGAAAAAGAGCTTTAAAAAGTGCAAATGGAGGTAAAACAAAGGGTTTAAATCAGCGCATGGTTTTAAAATGGGCGTCTGTTGTGGCTTGTTGTCTGATTTCTTATCACTATTATCTTCTTGACAATATTGCATATCAGAATTTGAACCTTCAATATCAAAAAACATACGCTGTTGCGGTTCGTATTGTAGACCGAATTGAACAGCAGCCCAATTACAGCAATCAAACAAAACTGGCGGTTTTGGGTGGGTTGCCAAGTGCAAATTATCCAATAACAAATGAACCGCAGGCTAAAGAGCTAAAAGGCTTGGACCTTCCTGCAATGAATAATTTCGTTTATATGGATTCTTCGTATTCTTGGTATTCTCTTTTTTATGATTATCTTGGTGTGAGCTTTATTGGTTCTGCGGATCAAAATGAGCAAAATCAAATAAAAGCTACCAATGAGTTTAAAGGTATGGGGTGCTTTCCTGCGGCAAATTCCGTAAAAATCATAAATGGTTTTACCGTTGTTAAACTTAGTTGAAGAGCCAAATAAGTTTCTGATCAGACAAGTTTGAATCCCCAAAACACACGCTCAGAATTAAAAGACTTTGTGCGATTATTATTGTACAGGTAAAGAAACTCGGCACAGCCGTTTCCGTGAATATCGGGCTGACAGATAAAAGGCGATTATAGCAAACTACTTATGGATGCGGACGTTATTTCCCCGCCGGAAGGCTTGAAAGAGACTGAGAATACTTCTACTTTTCGGAGAAGCAATAAAACGGGCACTATTTTTTTGAAATGTGAGGCAAACCGCATGAAACGATCTTTTACCCTATTTGCAATTGTTATAATCATATTTTCCACGATCTCTGCAATTGCAGTCGGTAAGGATTTATTTATACAGCATAAGGAAACGTCTGTAACAATAACTGCGCTGAATCAATCCGACTTTTTTGCACAGGGGACAGAAATAAAAATAAAGGGCGTCGAGGTGGATGGAAAACAGTATCGTGCAAAAGATATTTTTTCGGGGGAATGGCTTTCAGCGGATAACGGAGGTTTCGTATGGCGTGCCTGGGGGATGCCTGAAAACAGCAAAAGCATAACAGCGCAAATTCCGCAGGGAAAAGAACGCAAACTGTTATTTGAAGGCAATATGTGGAGCGGAAAAGCTGAGCTAAAGATAGACAATCACGTCAGCCAAGTTGATACCTATTGCCATTCCGGTGCAACCGTTGTATTGCCTATAGCCCTTAATGGTACAGTGAATGGCTTGGAGTTTGAAAATTTCATCCTTCTGTTTGCTGTATTTTTAATCATTCAGGCTTTCGTTCTTTTGCTTTCTTATTTTATGTTTTTTAGGGGTATAGACATTACTGGTTCTGTGCTCAGAACCGGAAAAGCAAAATCTATCATCCTAATTTGCAGCGGAATGTGCACATCTATGGTATTGGCAAGATATTCTATGGAAACATGGTTCGTCTGCGTGTCAATGATTTTGTCATTTCCGGTTTATCTTTATTATCTGTCCTGCGTTGAGAAAAAGAGAAAGGTTGAACGAATATCCTGGTGGGTGAAAGGATTCACTGTCCTGTTCTCTGTGTTTATAGAGATATTTATTGTGCAAAATCGTTTTAGCCTTCTCTATAATGATTTACAATTTATTCAATTATCTTTTATAAGATACACTTTTCTAGCAGGCGTTTTTATTTTAGTGTTTTTTACTGCTTGCGTTTTCTCATATGAAGTGAGCAAATATCTGGAGAGTTTGTTCAAGCGATTTATTTCTACTGTGGATAAGTCGGAAAAAATTTATCTGCTTTGCTTTGGTGTTTTTATTTTTGTTATTCTTATCATTACTTACAGCCATACCAGCGGTTTTTCACAAGGCTATTACTTTAAAGCAGACGGTACTGTAGGCAGGCAGTACGCCGATATTGTTTTTGGATTTGATCATTCCTGGATACTGGACTCCTATAAACAGCTTTCTGAGAGTTTTTATAATATAAGGCATCCTCTGTTTCGTGGGTACTCTGTCTTTGCGGCTTCAAGCGCATATTTTTTTACATTGCCGATAAAGTCCATTTTTTTGCAGGCTTACCCTATGTTTCTGGCATTCATTAATGCATGTGCTTTAATGGCTTCAGCTATCGTATTGAAACGCCTCACAGGGGAAAAATGGATGATGCCCTTGCTGTCCTGCACCTATTTCTTTTTGGTGCTGTGCTTGGGTTCGGAGCAATATCAAATCAGTTTATTTTTTATCATGGCGGCAATTTATGGATATTTAAGCAGCAATCAGTCGGTATCTTCTGTTGAAGGGATTATGATGAGCGGCTGTACATTAACTTCCGGCTTTTTAGTACCATTTTTAATTCCATTCAGAAGAATATCGCAATACTTATATGATTTATTTCGTTATTGCATCGTTTTCCTTGGAATCTTATTTGCAAGCGGCACGGCGTATTCGATTATGCCTTCGCAGCTTATGGAGCTTTGGCAAACTTTTGGCGGACAGAAATATTTACTGATTGATAAATTAAAAGTGTTCAGTCATTTCGTGTGTTGGCTGTTTGTGGCGCCTCAAGCTACGGTGGTAATGTCTTCTACAGGGAATCCGACTTTTTCTGCGAATATCCCTACTACTCTCAATTGGATTGGGATCTTTATAACGCTGCTCTGTGGGGTTTCTTTTATTGTAAATCGAAAACAAAAATTAATTCAGATCAGTTTTGCGGCGGTGGCTTTTTCATTCGTATTATGCGGGATAATAGGGTGGGCAATGACAGAGGCATGGTTATATGCGATTCTTTTTTCCTGGGCGTATCTTATTTTGATTTGTGCACTGATTAAAAGGGTAGTTCCTGTTCGAAAATACCAGAATGCTATTGCTGTGCTGATTTTATTCTTTATGTTATCTGTCAACTTAGTTGAATTATATCGGCTGATTCTATTTTGCGTTAAGAATTATTCTGCGCTGGCAGGGTAGGGGAGGATAAAAATGCCTAGAGTTTCTATCGTAATGCCGGTTTATAACGGCGAAAAATATCTACGCGAATCTATCGACAGTATTCTTGCTCAGGCTTTTACGGACTGGGAGTTCATTATTGTTAATGAATTTGGTTCCAATGAAGAGTCCACGGCAATATTGCAGGAATGCGCGCGGAATGACTCGCGCATTGTCGTTGTGCAGAATAAGGAGCGTCTGGGCATTGCCGCCTCCATGAATATTGGTCTGGACATGGCACAGGGCGAATATATCGCGCGCATGGATGCGGATGATATCTCCATGCCGGAACGCCTGAAAAAACAGGTGGAGTTTATGGACAGCCACCCTGAAATCGATATTTGCGGAATCAAGCCAAAGCTGTTCGGAGAATCCTGCTGGGACTGGAAGGTAGAATCAGATCCGGAAATTTTAAAGAGCTGTATTTTATTTTTCACTCCGTTTGTGCATCCGACCGTAATGATCAGGACTGCCCGTTTAAACCAGTTTAAGCTGCGTTATGATGCGCAGTACCGCTATACAGAAGATTATGATTTTTTCGCAAGGGCTTCTGAAAATCTGACTTTTACGAATATTCAGGATGCTTCCCTTTACCATTACCGTATGCATTCTAAAAATGCCACGACGGTCGGCGGCAATCAGGGGATTATGCTGTACCGCGGCGTTACCAAAAGATTATTGGAAATGTGCGGTCTTACGCTAAACGAACATGAAGTTGATATACTGTGTATCCACACCTATCCAAGGTCGGAAAATGTAGAACAGGCCTTGGACGATATGTGGGAATTGGACTTGCTTTTAAAGCGTATTTTCTTTTCAGATATCGCGAGGGTAAAATACGGCCGCTATCCGCTTTTTCATGCTCTGCATATACGCTGGATGCGGGTAAAAGAAGATATGCAGTATGTACGGCCTGTGATATCGGACAGACGATTTGAAGCTGCATTTGTCCGTGGTTTGTTTTATCACAGCGAATTTTACCGTGCTGACGGGATACCGGCGGTACAAAAGCCGAAAGTATCCATTGTACTTCCTGCTTATAACAGCGAAAAATATATTGCGGATACGGTCTATTCCCTTTTAGAACAGACATATCAGAATTTCGAATTGTTAATTGTAAATGAGTTTGGTTCCGACGACCAAACCGTAAATATTCTGCAGTTGTTTCAGGACCCAAGAATTAAGGTGATTCAGAATAAAATTCGTTTGGGCCTTGCCGATTCGTTGAACGAGGGTATTCGGCAGGCTGCGGGAGAATATATTGCGAGAGCCGATGCGGACGATCTTTACCCGGGCAACNNGGCAACAGACTGGAAAAACAGGTTGCGTTTTTGGACAACCATCCGGATATTTCCGTATGCGGTTCGTGGCAATGTCATTTTGGGAAACGGGATTATATTCATCAACCGCCGGAGACACCGGAACAAATGAAAGCACAGTTGCTTTTTACATGCGATGTCTGCCATTCTACAGTCATGTTCCGAAAGTCTGATTTTGTTAACAATGATTTTTGGTATGACGCCTCTTATTTGTCAGAGGATTTTGAACTGTGGTGCCGGGCGTCGCAAAAGCTTGAGTTTGCAACCCTTCAGGAGGTATTGGGAGAGTACCGCTGGGATGGGGAAAATCTTACCGCGTCTAAAATGGATCGGCTGGACGCGGAAGCGCAGCGTATTATAGCCAGGACGTTAAAAAATCAATTAGAAATTAATATTGCTCAGGAAGATATGATTTTGCTTTCCGGCTGGTTTAATCCTTTTCAGGACAATAGCAGAGACGACAGAAAACAATTAATAGATAAAGAACTGAAACTGCTGGACCTGATCGAAAATCAGAATCGGAAGGTTCATGTATATGATGAGGATGCGCTTCATGATACACTTGAGAGAAGAAAAAGATGGGTTCAAGGTACAAATTTAAAAGGAATGATGCAGCAGGCAATTGCAAGACATATGACATTGGGTGAAATAATGAAAAAAGTGCTTAAGAAAGTTCTAATGCCGTTTTATCGTCCCGTAAAGCACAGGGTCAGCGATCGATTCGACCAGCTTCGCGATCAGCTGTGGAATATGGACGGCCATATTTGTGACGTAAAAGAAGATGTCAGGCAGCATGATCTAGCATTGAAAAACGCATTGCAGCGGATTGACTGCTTGGAAGACCGTATTACAGAGCAGACGGTATTGATACAGAAATACAATCAGACAGCGGCTTTCAGGGAACTGCGAGATCAGATTTCAAAATCCGAACAGGATATTTTGCAGACGACAGACGAACGTATGTGGAAGGCGGAGCAAAATGTTCTCCAGACTTTGGATGGACGTATTTGGGAAGCGGAAAAAACGATTACCTACAACTTATCATTAACGGATTATTCCAAAGATTTGGAGAGAATTTCCTCGCTTGATAAGGATAAGGCCAAAATTTTTATATTCGGTACACCTTTTCATTCTAATATGGGTGATCAGGCACAGGCTTATTGTATTAATGAATGGTGCAAAAAAAATTATCCGGATCATAAAATTTTTGAATTGAGATCCGCTTCGGATGACCGATATAATTTTTATCCGGTTCTTTTTGCCATAAAGGAAAAACGNNATCTCCGAATGACAAAATATTTGTGCACAGCGGCTCTCATATAACGGATTTGTTCAATAATGAACAAATATTAACACTTGCCGTTCTTCAGGTGTTTTATGATTGGCCTGTTATTTTATTTCCTCAATCAATATTTTTTAAAGATATAAAAAAGTTGGATGCAGTAGCTGATATTTATAATTCAAAAAGCAATCTTCTGTTTATGGCGAGAGATTATGCTTCGTATGAGATTGCCAAAATTAAGTTCAACCGTATAAATGTTATGCCTTATCCAGACATAGTTCATGTTTTAATTGGGAGCTATCAGAAACAAAATGAATTCTCCAGGCAAGGAGTTTTATTATGCAAACGCGATGATGTGGAATCGCTGTATCCAGAGGAAGAGATTGATTATTTAATTTCAGCATTAAAAGCAAAATATTTGCCCATTGATATTACGGATACTACGATTAACAAATCATGTGACGAAATTGAATCTAATCGAAAATACTATATTGATAAGATTGTTGAAAAGTTTTCTAAATATAAAGTTGTTATTACTGATAGAATGCACGGAACGATTTTCTCGCTTGCGGCGAATACCCCTGTAATCATTTTGAATGCAGAAGAACACAAAGTAATATCAAATTCAAAATGGTATGAAGGTATCGAAGTATTCAAAGATTATGTTTATTGTTGTAAGGATTTAGAGGAAGTGAAAAAAGCAGTTGATCATATAATGTCTTTACACTTGAATTATAAGCTGCCGCCCTATTTTGAGGAAGAATATTATGACAATTTGAAAGAAGTTATCGAGAACCATAATAGAGGCTGAAAAGATAACGGTGAAATCAGGAAAAGCAGGAGTGAAAACATGAAAGTAGTAATTTTAGCCGGCGGATTTGGTACAAGAATTTCGGAAGAAAGCCACCTCAAGCCAAAGCCGATGATTGAAATCGGGGAGCAGCCCATTCTCTGGCATATTATGAAGCACTATTCTTATTACGGCTACAATGACTTTATAATATGTTTAGGTTATAAAGCATACGCCATCAAAGAATATTTTGCAGATTATTTTTTGCATACGTCGGATGTTACCTTTGATCTGGCCAAGAATGAAATGACAGTACATAATAATTTTTCGGAGCCTTGGAAGGTTACGCTGATTGACACCGGACTGAATACTATGACCGGAGGCCGCGTGAAAAGGATTCAGCCATATATTGGCAATGAACCGTTTATGCTGACTTATGGAGATGGTGTTTCCGATGTAAATATTGCAAAATTAGTGGAATTTCATCAATCCCAGGGGAAAATTGCAACTTTGACTGCAATCCAGCCTGAGGGGCGGTTTGGAGTACTTGATATCAAGAACAATCAGATTCACGCGTTTCGAGAGAAAAATAGAGACGATATGGGCTTTATTAACGCCGGGTTTATGGTGCTACAGCCGGAAATGTTTCATTATATTAAAGACGACAGCATCAGTCTGGAAAGGGAGCCTTTGGAAGCGGTTGCTTCACAGGGACAACTTACAGCATATAAGCACTATGGCTTCTGGCAGTGTATGGATACCATGAGGGATAAAGAAAAACTTGAAAAATTGTGGGCGAGCGGGGAAGCTCCCTGGAAGGTGTGGGACTGATGCTGAGTATGGCTTTTTTTCAAGACAAGCGGGTCTTTATAACCGGACATACGGGTTTTAAAGGTTCATGGCTTTGTAAAATTCTTGCAAATGCAGGAGCAAAAGTAACCGGATATTCTTTACAGCCACCCACAGAGCCAAATTTATTCACAATTTGCGGGGTACAGAATCAGATTAATTCGATTATAGGCGATATCAGGGACTTATCGAAACTGAAACAGGTTTTTGATGAAGTACAGCCGGAAATTGTAATTCATTTAGCTGCGCAGCCCATTGTAAGGGATGGCTACAAAGAGCCTGTCTATACATATGAAACAAATGTAATGGGTACGGTTAATCTTTTAGAGTGCGTCCGGATGAATTCCTGTGTAAAATCTTTTCTGAATGTGACTACGGATAAGGTATATAAAAACAATGAGTGGGTATGGGGATATCGCGAAGATGAGCCGTTGGATGGATATGACCCTTATTCTAACAGTAAATCCTGTTCTGAGTTAGTAACGCACGGCTATAAAAATTCTTTTTTTTCAGATGGTAGAGTAGCAATTTCAACTGCCCGGGCAGGAAATGTGATTGGCGGCGGAGATTTTGCGAACGACCGCATTATTCCTGATTGTGTACGGGCTGCAAATAAAAATAGTCCTATTATAGTGAGGAATCCCTATTCGGTCAGGCCATATCAACACGTGTTGGAGCCATTATACGCTTATCTTATGATCGCTCAGGCGCAGTATCAGGACATCAAATTTTCCGGCTATTACAATGTTGGCCCGGATGAGTCTGACTGTGTGGCAACCGGTAAACTTGTTACTCTGTTTTGCGAAAAATGGGGAAACGGGCAGAAATGGGAAAATAAATTTGTAGGCGGTCCACATGAGGCCGGTTTTTTAAAGTTGGATTGTTCAAAACTAAAGGCGGCGTTTGGCTGGAAACCGCACTGGAATATAGAAAAAGCGGTGGAAAAAACAGTAGAATGGTATATGGAGTACGCGAAATGCGGTGATATTTGTAACTTCATGGATCAGCAGATCGGAGAATATGAATCATGAAAAAAGCTATCGTAACAGGAGCCTCCGGTTTTGTAGGCAGTTGGCTTGTGCGACGTTTATTGGAGAACGGCGTCAGGGTTACTGCAGTAGAATTACCTGGAAACGCCAATATAAAAAGGCTTCCTGTTCATGAAAATTTAAGTATTGTCTTTTGTGAACCATCCGGAGAACTATCTTTATCACAAATTATAAAGGACAGAGGATTTGACGTTTTTTACAACTTGGCTTGGAATGGAGCGGGGGGGCCTAACCGGGCCAACTATACGATCCAGCTGCATAATGTAAAAATGTGTTTGGATTATTTAACAGCCGCAGACAGTTTGCAATGTGATAAATTTATTTCAGTTGGCACCATTGGCGAATATATGGCTGAGTTAGCTGCAAACAACAATATTGTTTCTGAGAATTTTATGTATGCAACGTGCAAAAGCTTTACTGAAAAAATGCTGCGTATTGCGGCACACAAATTAAGCTGCCAGTTTATATGGTGCACCTTTTGCGGCTTATATGGTCCGGGTGACGGTACCCCTAATTTGGTGAATTATACAATAAAAAATCTTTTGAATGGGGTTTCACCGCAATATGGGCCAGCAGAGCAGCCGTTCGATTTTTTACATATTTCTGATTGTGTCAATGCATTATATCTAATTGGAAAGTCAAACACAGCGGTGAATTCATTCTTTATCGGAAGCGGATCTCCAAGGCCTCTGAAAGAGTTTTTATATGCTATCCAGCAAGCGGTTTGTCCGCAGATAAAGGTGGGAATTGGAGAGCGTCCGGATGATGGAACGGTGTATAAACTCGAATGGTATGACATTCAAAGTTTGGTAAAAGAGACCGGATTTAAACCCAACTACTCCTTTCAGTCCGGAATTTTGGAAACAGCCGAATGGTTAAAAACACAATTATAAGAAGGCTATTGATATGGGTATTACAAAATTTTCTTTTGAAACTGTAGAAGAAATTGAAGGGCTTCACGTCATTACGCCATTTATTGCGGAAGATGACCGTGGCGCGTTTAAAAAGGTGTATGAAAAAAATATTTTTTTAGAGCATGGCATTGATTTAAACATTTCTGAAGTAGACGAGAGTATTTCTAAAAAAGGGGTTATTCGTGGCTTACATATGCAGCACACCAGACCGCAGCCGAAGCTGGTTCGGGTTGTGTATGGGGAAGTGTTTGATGTAGCGGTTGATGTAAGGAAAAATTCTAAAACCTTCGGCAAATACTTTGGCATCTATCTGTCCGGGGAAAATCGAAAGATGCTGTATATTCCGGCTGGATTCCTTCATGGCCTTTTATGTTTACGTGACGGTACAGTTTTCAGTTATCCTTGTTTTGAAGATTATTTGCCGGATTATGACGGAGGGGTTATTTGGAATGATCCGGATATTGCGATCGGTTGGCCGAAAGAGAAAGTAGATAAAATTATTTTATCTGAAAAAGACAGAAAACTGCCTACGCTTGCGGAGTATATAAAAACCGTTTGATGTAAAGGGGAATACGATTTATGTATGATTATATCGTTGTGGGCGCTGGCTTTTGCGGCAGTGTAATCGCGCGTAAAATAGCAGAAGAACTTGGGAAAAAAGTACTTGTGCTGGAAAAGCGAAAGCACATTGCAGGCAACATGTATGATGAGTTCGATGAATATGGCATTTTGGTTCAGCGATATGGCCCTCATACTTTTGTTACAAATCAAAAGGAACTCGCTGAGTTTGTCAAAAAATACGGGGAATGGCGTGATTATGATGTGACGGCTCGTGTGGAAATTGACGGAAACCTGATGCCGATTCCCTTTAATTTTCGTTCAATAGAGTTGTTTTATGGAAAAGAGAAATCCGCTGTATTGATTGATAAACTCAAAAAGGCGTTTCCTGGGCAGGCGCGGATTCCGGTTTACATGCTTACGGACAATACAGACCCTGCAATTCAGGAATATGGAAAGCTGCTATTTGAGAAGGATTATATTCCTTACACATCAAAACAGTGGGGGATCCCACCGGAGAAAATTGGTGCTAGTGTAATTGCACGTGTACAGATTGCTCTTTCCTATGATGAAAAATACATGCAGCAAACATATCAGATGATGCCGGAAGATGGATTTACAAAAATTTTTCACAACATTCTGAATCATAAAAACATTAACGTTCAAACCGGCACCGACGCGCTGGACATGATAACAGCTGATGGTGCGGAACATAGGGTATTATATAACGGACACGAAATCCCCGTTATATATACAGGCCCTATTGATGAGTTGTTCGGTTTGAAGTATGGAAGGCTTCCTTATCGTTCTCTTGATATTGTATTTCAAACGAAAGATATGGATTATTTTCAATCGGTCGCATTCATTGCATATCCTCAGGCAAACGGATATACAAGATCATGTGAATATAAATATTTAACAGGACAAAAAGTAAATGGCAAAACCACATTGTCGATTGAATATCCGTTGCAGTATGATCCGAATGCTTTAAAGGGAAATATTCCTTATTATCCTGTTATCAATGATGAAAACAGAAAAAAATATCAACAATATAAAAATCTGGCGGATAAATTCCAAAATCTTTATGTGTGTGGGCGGCTGGGGGACTATAAGTATTATAATATGGATGCTGCTATTGAACGTGCGTTGGAAGTTTTTAACCAGATAAAGGCTTGAAAGCTGTCGGGGGAAAGAATATGAAAAAGATCGATATTGTCATTCCTACTTTAAACGAGCAGGATAATGTACGGGACATTTATGAGCATGTTACATGCTGCATGGATCAATATCTGACGAGTTATCAGTATGATATTATTTTTATTGATAATTTTTCCACAGATCAAACGCGAAATATCATTGAACAACTTTGCCTTCGGGATTCCCATGTAAAAGCAATTTTTAATGCGCGGAATTTCGGCTTTTCAAGATCGATATTTTATGGCCTGACACAAACAGACGGTGACGCTGTTTTTTTAGTCTTTGCAGATATGCAGGACCCCCCGGAGCTGCTGCCTCAATTTATAAAAAAATGGGAGGAAGGACATAAAGTTATTATTGGGATTAAAGATAAAAGCAAAGAAAACAAACTGATGTTTTTACTGCGAAGGGTGTATTATAAACTGATTCAAATGATAGCGGATACGGAGCAGATTGAAAATTTCAATGGATTTGGGCTTTATGACAAAAGCTTTATTGATGTTCTTAAAAAATTGGATGATCCAAATCCATATTTAAAGGGGATCGTTGCAGAATTTGGTTTTCGGAGAACAGAAATACATTATGAACAACAGACGCGGAAAAAGGGAAAAACCAATTTTAATTTGATGAAGCTGTACGATGTTGCTATGATGGGTATCACGTGTTATACCAAAGCAATTTTACGGGCAGCAACATTTTTAGGTTGTATGCTTTCTGTGGTTTCGTTTATAATCGCAGTCATAACCGTTATAAGAAAATTATTGGACTGGAACAATTTCCCTGTCGGTTCGGCTGCAATTGCTGTAGGGGTTTTCTTTTTAGGTTCGGTTCAGTTGTTTTTTTTAGGTATCATTGGAGAATATATTATGAATATAAATACCCGTGTTTTGCACCGTCCTTTAGTTATAGAAGAAAAAAGAATTAATTTTAAACAGGATGATCAAAAAGATGAATCTGCATAAAATAAAAAATAGTTTATAGCTACTGTCCTTATAAAGAATCCGGAGCCGTTTAAACGGCTCCGGATTCTTAAAATCAAGTGGACTAAAAAACTTTTTTCCAGCTGTTCCAGATGAAAGTTTGTCCGTTGTCATTGGTGGAACGGTTTGTAATATAGATACTCAAATCCCAAAGGCCGTATGCCATGGCAATCATACCCCACCCTTCCTGTTTTACATCAATCACCCAGCAATTCGTATTGGTCGGAGTACCGGAGGTGTCTGATCCCCAGATTAAATAATGGCCTTCTGATGTGATTCCCTGCATGTTGGAAATGCTCGTACGCTTAATCGGTAGAAACGGAGCGGTACCCGTAAGGTCCGAATACGGGTGCGTGTGGCTTTGCGCCGGAAATGCGGAGGGCAATGTGTCAAGATGAGAGTACTCCAGGCGTTGATTGAGTTTTCCATCACTTCCCAAAGAAGCAAGGCCGTTTGTCTGACCCTTTTGTTTCCCGATTTCTGCCAGGGCGGCAGAGGAAGCTGCGGCCGCGGAAGAAGAAGCACCAAGCGCATCTTGATGGGCTAAGTCCGCGCTGCTTTTCGCATCTGTCTGGCACTGGTAGGCGCCATCCTTCGCATTTGCCGCATCCTGAGCTTGTTGCTGCGACAGCTCGGCGCTTTCCCGCGCTGCTTTTGCGGATACGGTGATTTCAGCCAAAGTGGTCTGCATCGCGCTTAGCGCCGATTCCATAGATGTAAGATAAGGCTGGACCTTTGATAAGGCAGAATCTAAAGCATGAAATTCGGAAGTGCTTTCAATTGCATTTTCCGTGTGGGACGGAGCAATATAAAATGCCGGGACTTCAAATTTCTGGACATCTGCGTCGTTCCCTGTAACGCGGATTTCCCCGTATTTTGTCAGCCCGCTTGCCGCCGTACTCTGTGCTGTCAGCGTAACGGCTGCTTCTCCGTTTGCAGCAGTTGCGGCAGAGATTTCCGCAGGAAATAAAATTTGTTCTCCATCCGGCTTTGTAAAATAAAATGTTACGGTTTTGTCAGTCAGATCAAGCGGTTCCGACCGACTGTTGAACAGATGGAAAGTCAGAGTCAGCGAATTGGCCTCGCCCTGTATGATGCGGATGTACTCGCTGTCATGAATTTTTAAGTTTGTTCCCTCCCAATTTGCTGTTGGTTCATCTTTATACAGAAAGATCGGTATTGATATAGCCACAATATGCCTCCTAAATATAGTAAATACTTTCATATACCCGATCTTTTGGATCCCAAATTGGCTTTAAGAGGGAAAGTACGGCATTTTTTCTTATCATTAAACGAAGAACTCGTTTTGTGGTTGGCGGGAACCTTGGCTTCCCGAAGCAGCCACGATTTTCTACCCATAGAAACTTACCCCTGTTGTAGTTCGATTTTTCTGCCAGGCTGCTTGTGTTTTTTCACATGTATAAAATGATTTAGCCCCAAAGAAGGGAAGTCCATGACGAAATGGCACTTGCTGCTGTTCGTGCAGTGCAGGCGGCCGGTCGTATAAAAGAAATCAAAATCCACGGGATTGGCGGCACCGGCGATGGAATTGCGCCTGTTTTATTTTTTATGTCTTTGCGTTCCGCCAGCAAGACTCGCTTATATAAAAGCCTTTTATAAATTTTTACAGACCACAGCACTTTCATAAAAGAATGAAGAAGAAACTATGTATCTCCCCCGCCGTAGGCGGGGGAGATACATAAATTGACTAGCAATCCTAATTGCAATTGCTATAGTAAAAATTGCACACAAATTGCTAATTTGTCAAGAAAAAGTAGCGTCATGATGAAAATTAATTCTATGGGATAATTATATTTTGTATATTTAAATGTATCATAAAATTGTCTAAGGTAGGTTAGGTGTACGCCATAGTTCCGTATAAGATAATTTAATAATATTATAAAAATAGCAAACCCGTCGAAAGGCGGGGACGCAAAGCCACGGGTCTAATGTTTACAATGACAGCCGGGTTACCATGTTGCATGGCTGTGGTATATATGTACCACGGCCTTTATTATTGATTATTGAAAAGGTGTAGGTATTTAGCATTTATTACAGTTAATGTCTTATTGTGATTATCAACATAAAGCTACCAGACATCCTTTAACGTTCAACTTATAACGAAGAAACCTTACTACTTTACCCAACAAACAATATGCAAGTGATTGAAATGAGGTGCTTAGGTGGAAAAAATCAAGTGCTTTCAGAAATAGTTCAAGATAAGATTTGAAAGGAATGTACTTATGCTGAAGAATATGAAAATTGGCAAAAAATTAATAGCAGCCTGTCTTTTAATAGCGGTAATTTCAAGTGCCGGCGGTGTGGTGGGACTTTGCGTGATGAGAAACTCGAATGCAAGTTACAACAATGCTCTGGTCAACTATGGCTTTGCTCAGGGCACTGTTGGCCGGATAAGCTCAGAATTCAATTATGAACGCGCAACGATGAAGGATATCAATATTAAAACTGATCCGGATGCATTACAAAAAGATTATGATTCCCTTGATCAATCAACCACCAAAATCAATCAATATTTAGCAACATTAAAAAATCAGTTAACGAATGAAAAGGAAATAGAATACTATAATACCATTCAGACAAATATTGCTGCATACAACACTGCCAAAGAAAAGGGAGTGGAACTTGCCAAGCAGAATAACAAGAAAGAGTCGGATGCATTCTTATCCAAAGAGGCTTCGCCCCTCGTCCCTAAAATCAGCGCTGCAATAAACAGCTTAATGGATTTGAAAACATCCACAGGCAACCAATTATCCTCCGATCTTTCGGCAAAAAGTACAGTGGCAACCATCATTATTATTGCGGTAATTTTGGCAGCCCTTCTCTTTTCCCTCTTTATTGCCCTGTATATTGCACGCAGCATCAGCAAGCCGGTGGCTGAGATGTTGGAGGCGGCCAACAGGATGGCTGAAGGCGATTTAAACGCGCAGATCAATATAGACTCCGAGAACGAAATTGGGCAGTTGGGGAAAGCATTTGCTAAATCCACTCAGACCATAAAAGCATACATAACTGACATTAAGGTTAACTTTGCCAAAATGGCGCAAGGCGATATGAACATTGCGCTAAAAGAGGACTTTAAAGGAGATTTTGAGGAACTTAAATATTCCATAGACGGTATTATCGTATCTTTTAACGATGCGCTTACCCAAATAAAACGGTCTTCGGAGCAGGTTTCAAGCGGTTCAGAACAAGTTTCCAACGGCGCACAGGCGTTGGCGCAGGGAGCGACAGAGCAGGCGAGTTCTATTGAAGAGTTATCTGCATCCATTACGGAAATATCAGCACAAGTAAAGAACAATGCAGAATATGCCGCCAGTGCCAGCGTAAATGTAAACAATGTCCGCTCTGAAATAGAGACAAGCAATAAGCATATGGGGGACATGGTCACTGCGATGTCTCAAATTAGTGATTCATCCAGCCAAATTGGGAAAATCATTAAAACGATTGAAGATATTGCCTTCCAAACAAATATCCTTGCACTCAACGCGGCAGTTGAAGCTGCAAGAGCAGGTTCTGCAGGGAAAGGCTTCGCCGTAGTAGCAGACGAAGTAAGAAATCTGGCCAGTAAAAGTGCGGAGGCAGCAAAAAATACTACTTCTTTGATTGAAAATTCCGTGAGACAAGTAGAGAACGGCACAAAAATCGCAGATGAAACTGCAAAATCTCTTCTTAAGGTTGTTGAGGCGGCGCAGGTCGTTTCAGACAATGTCGAGCAAATTTCACAGGCGTCAAATCAGCAGGCAGACTCTATCAGCCAGGTGACGCTGGGTGTTGATCAAATTTCAAGCGTCGTGCAGACGAATTCCGCGACTGCCGAGGAAAGCGCCGCAGCAAGTGAAGAACTGTCCGGGCAGGCTCAGTCAATGAAAACGCTCGTTGAGAAATTCAAATTAAGGAACCAGACTAACCAGAATCAGAACAATCACTCTGAACCACAGCAATCACAGCTTGAAGAAAGCTATTCGGGTAATGGTAAATATTAAATTCTTTTATATAGCCGGAACCATAAGAAGATAACCTGACCAATGCAACCAGGTGGAAGATTAACCGGAATCCAGTCTCCGCAATCAAACGAAACCCGCATGGCGCTAAGCTATGCGGGTTTTCCCATAGAAATGCACCTTCATGTTGCCGCTGTTTGGTTTCATTGTGCAGAACCGCATGTCAAATTCGCATCAATTCAGCCCGCACTGCGCATAATAAGTAATTTGACTTCGGGCAGGACTATGATAGAATAATATTGTTATACTGTAACTGACCGATGTAAAGTTTACAGGGCGGGATCAAAGTCCGGTGAAAGAAGGTACGTGGAAATGGAACAAAAAGATACGGGTAAAACCTATGAAATGGTAATCCGATATATTAAAGAGCAAATTCTGTGCGGCAATCTTAAGCAGGGGGAGAAACTCCCCCCTGAACGCGAGCTTGCCGAAATTCTCGGCGTAAGCCGCAATTCCGTTCGGGAAGCCCTGCGCACACTGGATGTCATGGGGATGCTCACCAGCACGCAGGGCGCGGGCAACCTGATTGCCTGCAATTTTGAAAAAAGTCTTGTCGAATCGATGTCCATGATGTTCTTGATGCGCAAAACGGATTACGCTCAGCTGAGCGAGCTGCGCAGGGCCCTGGAAGAACAGGCGGTCATGCTTGCGGCCGACAGAATTTCGGAGGAGCAGATTTTCCAGCTTCAGGGAATTGTGGCCGAATTGGCACAGTGTAGGGACGAAAATAAAAATGTCATTCTGGATAAAAAACTGCATTATACCATTGGGCAGGCGAGCGGAAACCAGCTGATTCTGGCTATTCTGCAGGCGCTTTCGGATGTGATGGACTCTTTTATCAGCGACCTGCGGAAAGACATCATGGCAAGCAGCGCGGGAGGAAGGGACAGGCTTCAGAAAATTCATGAGCGTATTGTGGAATGCCTGAAGAACAGGGATAAAACGGGTGCCTACGAAGCGATGGCCAGCCATTTTGTGATCATCGATGAAAATCTGACTGCATCTGCTGACTGTCTGAAAATCACATAATTTTTAGAATTTAAGAGTTAATTTTATAACAATTATAGACAAATCCGAAAATCGGGAGTATAATCGTCTCAGAAGATTGGTACGACCAATTCGCAAAATAAGAAGAAGTTGTATGGAGTGCTATACAACAAAAAATTTTTCTTAAATTGGTAGTACCAATTTAAGAATGAAAAAGATTCGGCAAAACGATTATACTTGGAAAGGAATGTCCGGAAATGAATATTTTAGTATGCATCAAGCAGGTTCCCGGAACAAACAAAGTTGAGGTCGACCCGGTGACAGGGGTTCTGAACCGCAACGGAGTCGACAGCAAAATGAACCCGTACGACCTGTATGCGATTGAGGCCGCCCTCAGGCTTCGGAAAAAGTACGGGGGCAGAGTCAGCGTTATCAGTATGGGGCCTCCGCAGGCAAAAAGTGTGATTTATGAAGCATTTTCCATGGGAGTGGACGAAGGCGCTCTGATTTCCGACCGGCGGTTCGGCGGCGCGGATGTTCTGGCAACCAGCTACACCATCGCGCAGGGAATCCGGAAGTTCGGTCAATTCGACCTGATCCTGTGCGGAAAACAGACGACCGACGGCGACACGGCACAGGTAGGACCGGAAATATCCGAATGGCTGGATATTCCGAGCGTCTGCAACGTACGCCGGATTGTGGAAGCCGGCGCGGATTCCATTGTGGTTGAAATGGAAATGTTCTGCGACACCGAAATTTCCCAGGTACAGTTCCCCTGCCTTTTGACGGTGGATAAGGATATTTTTCAGCCCAGGCTGCCATCCTATGTGAAAAAAGTGGATACCAGGGACCGCCCGGTCAGAATGTTTTCTCTGGACGATTTTGACGACAGGGATGAAAAAAAATATGGCTTGAACGGCTCGCCGACCCAGGTCCAGCGGATTTTTCCTCCTGCATCCGATAAGAAGCGCGAAATGTGGAACGGCTCGGGCGAAGAGCTGGCGGGCCGGCTGTTTCATAAAATCGAAGAACTGAAATTTATATAGGGGAGGGATTACGATGGCAAAACTGGTTGTCCATCAGGATAAAATCGAAAATATCGACGAATTCATAAAAATCTGTCCATTCGGTGCTCTGGAGAACAAGGACGGGAAAGTTGAGGTCACCGCGGCATGCAAAATGTGTAAGCTCTGTGTGCGAAAAGGCCCAAAGGGCGCAATGGAATATATTGAGGAAGAAGTTCAGAAAATCGACAAAAGCCAATGGAAAGGCATTGCGGTTTACGTTGACCATGTGGATGGGGACATTCACCCCGTTACATATGAGCTGCTGGGGAAAGCGCGCGAGCTTGCCCGGAAAATCAGCCAGCCTGTCTACGCGCTCTTTATGGGGAGTAAAATCGAAGGGCAAAGCCATGAACTTTTGCATTACGGCGTAGACAAAGTGTACCTTTATGACGACCCTGCGCTGGAACGGTTTAAAATTGAAACCTATGCCTCCGCCTTTGAAGATTTTATCAACCGGGTGAAACCCACTGCAATTCTGGTCGGAGCGACTACGGTCGGCCGCCAGCTCGCGCCGCGCGTCGCCGCTCGTTTCCGCACGGGACTTACAGCGGACTGCACCGTGCTGGATATGCAGGAAAACACAGACCTGGTGCAGATTCGTCCCGCGTTCGGCGGCAATATCATGGCACAGATTCTGACACCGAACACCCGCCCGCAAATGGCGACTGTGCGCTATAAGGTGATGAACGCGCCGAAGCGGCTTGCGGAGGAATCCGGAGAAATCGTCCCCTGCAGCATGGAACCGGAAAAGCTGAAAAGCCGTGTGGAAGTGCTTGACGTTGTTCCGCTGAAAAAAGAAAAAACGATTGAAGAGGCCGACGTGCTTATCGTCGCCGGACGCGGCGTAAAAAAACAGGAAGATTTACAGATGCTCCGTGAGCTTGCCGATCTTCTGGACGGGGAAATCGCCGCGACCCGGCCCTTGATTGAGGCGGGTTGGATGGATGCAAAACGGCAGGTCGGTCTGAGCGGCAGAACAGTCCGCCCGAAAATTATTATCACCTGCGGCGTTTCCGGTGCGATTCAGTTTGTGGCGGGAATGGACCATTCCGACGTAATTGTTTCCATCAACAAAGACCCCAAGGCGGGCATTTTCAAAACGGCCAACTACGGGCTGGTGGGCGATCTCTACGAAATCATACCGAAGCTGATGGAAGACATCAGGGCTGCGAAGGGGGTACACGCATGAGCTACAAGACACTTGACCGAAATGATCTGAATTTTATCCAGTCCGTTGTCGGTGACAGCGAACGCGTTCTGTACGGTGACCAGATTAACGAGGAATTCAGCCACGATGAGCTGAGCGGAACGGAAAGCTATCCGGAAGCCGTAGTCAGGGTGATTTCCGCCGAAGAGATATCCAAAATCCTGCAATACGCCAATAAGAATCATATTGCCGTAACGCCGCGCGGGGCCGGCACCGGGCTTGTGGGCGCGTCGGTCGCCATGGAGCACGGCATCATGCTGGACACGACGCTGATGAACCATTTTATTGAACTGGACGAGGAAAACCTTACGCTCACGGTGGAACCGGGCGTCCTGCTGATGGAGCTCGCGGCATACGTTGAGGAACGGGGCTTTTTCTACCCGCCGGACCCGGGTGAGAAATCGGCGACCATCGGCGGCAATATCAGCACGAACGCCGGTGGTATGCGGGCGGTCAAATACGGCGTGACCCGCGATTTCGTCCGCGGGCTGGAGGTGGTTCTCCCGGACGGGAAGATCGTTCATTTCGGCGGTAAGGTCGTGAAAAACAGCTCCGGATACGATCTGAAAGATCTGATTATCGGTTCCGAGGGCACGCTCGGCGTCATTACAAAAGCTGTTTTAAAGCTGCTTCCGCTGCCGTCCAAGGCAATCAGCCTGCTCATTCCGTTCCCGACTCTGCAGCAGGCCATCCGCACGGTGCCGCTGATCGTCAAATCCAAGGCGATTCCCACCGCGATTGAGTTTATGGAACGGGAGGTCATCATTGATTCCGAGGAATACATCGGCAAAAAGTTTCCGGATAATCAGGCGGACGCCTATTTGCTGCTGAAATTTGACGGAAACTCCACCGAAGAAATTGAAAAATCTTATGACAGTGTGGCAAAAATCTGTCTGGAGCAGGGAGCGGTGGATGTTCTGATTTCCGATACCGACGAACGCAACGACGCGATCTGGAAAGCAAGGGGAGCGTTTTTGGAAGCGATTAAGGGTTCCACCACCTATATGGATGAGGCGGATATCGTTGTGCCCCGCAACTGCGTCAACGATATGGTGGAATACACCCATTCCCTGCAGAAAGAGGTCGGCGTGCGGATCAAAAGCTTCGGCCACGCCGGCGACGGCAACCTGCATGCCTATATTTTAAAGGATGACCTGAGCGACGAGGAGTGGGAAAAGCGGCTGAGCCTGACCATGGAAAAAATGTACGCCAAGGCACGTGAACTGCACGGACAGGTTTCCGGTGAACACGGAATCGGCTTTGCTAAAAAACCGTACCTGAAAGAATCCCTCGACCCGGAGATCATCGGTCTGATGCGGGGCGTTAAACAGGCGTTTGACCCAAACAATATCCTGAATCCGCATAAAATCTGCGAGCCGTAAGCCGCGCGTTTCTTCCGCCAGCCTCAGCGCATGTTCGATTGCTCCGGCTGGGTAAAAAGAGAAGTAAAGCTGCTGGGTGCCTGTGATTCAAAACACATTAATTTACCGGAAAAGGGGTGCCTGAACGCTAATTTACAGGCGTGTAAACCCAAACGCTTGAAAGGGTTGGATTTTGCTCCGTATTTTTTATCACCCACTACAGGATGCCCAAGATCTTTCATATGCACACGAATCTGATTCTTGCGGCCTGTTTCCAGACGGATGTCCAGCAAAGAGTATTCTGCGCTTTCCTTTATGACACGGTAATCGGTGATAGCTTTTAAACCGTCACCGGCTCTGGGGCTTGAATACATAAGCAGCGTTTTTGTTTCTTTCAGCCAGGATTGAATTCTGCCGTTTTTTTCTTCAAGCTGTCCTTCAACGACTGCAATATAGGCCCGCTCAGACACTAAATCCGCCCAGTTGTCCTGCAGCGCCAGCTTGATCTTCTCGTTCTTTGCGACCATAAAAACTCCGGAAGTATCACGGTCAAGACGATGCACCGCAAAAATACGGTTTTTGGGGTCTTTCAGCTTTACATAATCCGTCAGCAAGTGATAAGCTGTCAGATTCTTCTCTTTATCGGAAGCGATAGACAGCAATCCCGCGGGTTTATTGATTACGATGATATCGCTGTCCTCATAGATTATNNCGGCACATTTTTTTGCTTTGGCTTGTGGCTGTGTGTCCGGTTAATCCGTATCTTTTGTCCTTCGTGCAGTAATGTATCGTACTGCGTAACGACAACATCGTCCACGGAAACATCTCTGTGTGTCAGCAGCGACTTCACGTGGTTTCTGGATTGGTCTGACAGCTTAAGCAATAAAAAATCCAATAAGCCACCCGGCTCAGTTACTAAAAAGTCCATGTCGGGTTTTGAGGCCGCTTTTTTCGGGCTGACTGTTCGTTGTACTTTTCTCACAGTTTCTCCTTTTGTCCGTTGCATCCTAATGCTGATTCCATTTTCTGTATCTTATCATTGCTATCTTACCAGTTATGTTGCTGTTATACAACAGAAACGTAGCGAACAAGGCCCCTGCCCCTACGGTTTTATACCATAGAGGCAGGGGCTTCGCGGTTCATCAACCCATTTTGCTATGTATTATATGGAATCCATTAAAAACTTTACGGCGCCCACCATACCGGCGTCGTTTTTACAGGCCGCAAGCTCAATCGGGCACTGAACGGCAAATCCGGCGGGCAGGCATTGTGCGGTCTTTTCGCGGATGGCGTTCAGCAGTAAGCTTCCCTGCTCCGTGATGCCGCCGCCAACAATGATCATCTGCGGGTCGAATAAAATGACCACTGTTGCAAGCGCCCTGCCGATTTGTCCGACCCAATGGCTGAATATGCTGCAAACCTGCTGATCGTTCTGCCGCACCCGTTCAAAAAACGCTCCGCTTGAAATTTCTTCTCCAAGGTCTTCTTTTGCAGCTTCAAGCAGCCCTCTGGCGGACGAACGTTTTTCAAAAAACTGATTTTCATTCTTATAGTCCAAATACCCGATTTCACCTGCGCGAAAATGTGTACCTTCGAAGATTTTAGAGTTTATCATCAGGCATCCGCCAATACCGGTGCCTATGGTCATACAGAAAAAAGTATCGCAGTCCTGCCCGGCGCCTATCCATTTTTCTCCCAGAGCCGCCGCGCGCACATCGTTAAGGACACGAACCGGTAAGCCGGTCTTTTGTTCCAGAAATGTTTTTAAATTGAGATTTTTTAAAAACGGGATGTTTTGAATACCGTCTATGATTGTGCCGCTGTTCGAATCAACAATGCCCGCTGTGCTGATGCCGACACCCGTGATGCCGCGACCCATTGCCTGTGTAATCAGTTCCAGCAGCTTCTGCAGAAAGCACTGCTGTCCGCGTTCCGGTTCTGTGGCTGTGAGCCCGCTTTCAAGGATGACGCCGTCCGAACGGATCAATCCCCATTTGACCATACTGCCGCCGATATCGATTCCTAAATAAACTTTCAAATCACCATTCGCCTTTGAAGGTGCCAACGTTTTCACCATTTACTTCCACCTGCTTTAATTCTGTTACGGCCTCTACCTTTTCACCGTTCAGGGATTTGCTTGCGGTCTCGATTGCCAGCTTGCCTTCTTCCTCTGCCGACATGAAGGTCGTTGCGTCGATCACGCCGTCTTTAAGAGCCTGCAAACCGTCGATGCTGCCGCCTAAACCGATCACTTTTACTTTGTCCTTCATGCCCGCCTCCTGAAGGGCTTTGCCGGCGCCGATCGCTGAGTTGTCGTCCTGCGCGAAGATCAGGTCAAACTTGGTGCCCTTCTGAATGAGGTCTTCCGTGATTTTCAGGGCTTCTTCCTTTTCCCAGTTGCTTGTCTGGGTATAAACGACCTTCATGTTCGGGGTGTCCTTGATGGCATCCGTGAAGCCCTTGCGGCGATACCGCTGAGGATAGGTGCCCGGTCTGCCTTCAATCAAAACAATGTTGCCGCCTTTGGAACCCAGCAGGCCTTTCGCAATCTTCGCGCACAGAGCGCCGGTGGTCACTTCGCTCTGCCCGACGTAGGAAACAAGTCCTTCATATTTGCCGGTCGGGTCGTCGCCGATGGCGTTGGTGAACGCGAGAATCGGGATGCCCGCGTTGTTTGCGGATTTAATTGCCGGTTTAATTGCGTCGGCGTCGGCGGCACAGACAGCGATTAAATCAACACCCTTGGTTATGGCGTCCTCCACCTGGGAAAGCTGCTTGGTCGCATCCCACTGGGCGTCAGAATATTCCAGTTTCAGATTGTTCTCCTTGGCGGCTTTGTCCATACCGGCCTTGGTTGCCACAAAGTATCCGGTGGAACCGGGCAGAAGAACCGCAATTGTTTTCTGTTTGCCGTCCGCCTTTACCGACGCCGCTTCGGCGGATGCGGCAGGCGCGGACTCCTTGGCTTTGGACTGGACCCCTGATTCATCCTTTGAGCATGCGGCCATGGAACAGGCCATTATCAGGGCAAGCGCGAGACTGGTTAATCTGGTTAGCTTTTTCATTTCAATTCCTCCATTAATTTTTTATTTGCAACAGCTTTTGCTGTAGTTACAAATCAGGCGCGCATCGCTTTTTTTCGGCTGTAACTGTCCGCGCCGACCGCGACGATAATAATCAGCCCCTTGACGATGTACTGGAAATAAACGTCTACGCCCAACAGGTTGAACGCATTGTTGATTACGCTCATGAACAGTACACCGATGACTGTTTTCAGGACGCTGCCTTCACCCCCGAGGACGCTGGTGCCGCCGATTACTACCGAGGCGATGGCGTCCATATCGTAACCGCTGCCGGCGACCGGCGTTGCGGTGCCAAGACGGGAGGTAAGGACGATTCCCGCCAGTGCCGAAAGCATGCCGCTGACCGCAAACACCATGATTTTGATGCGGTCGGGCTTGATGCCGGAGAGGCGGCTGGACTCCTCATTGCCGCCCACCGAATAGATGTACCTGCCGAACTTTGTACTGCGCAGTATGAAAAACATGACGGCAACAGCGAACGCAAAAATAATAACCGGAATGGGGATTTTTAAAATGTATCCGTTGCCTATGTAATCAAACAAATCGTATTTGCCTGAAATGGGATAACCCCCGGTGACCATCAGGACCGCGCCGTTGAGTATGGTGGTCATGCCCATGGTCGCAATCAGGGAAGGAACGCCGAACTTGGCGACGACAACGCCGTTGCAGGTGCCGATAACCAGACCCAGTGCGATTCCGGCAAGCAGTACGGCCGGCAGAGGCACGGAATTCCCCAGAAGCTTCATCACAACCGCGCCGGATATGGCGGCGATTGCGCCCACGGAAATATCGAAATTTCCCGAGATAATGACGCTGGTCATGCCTACGGCGATGATTCCGATGATGGATGACTGCCTGAGCAGATTCAATATATTGCGTGTGCCCAAAAAGGTAGGCGCTGCGATTCCTACCGCGATACAGAGCACCGCAAAGCCAATCAGCACACCGTATTCGCTTAATTTCAAATGTTTTATACCCAGTTTACCCATTATTTTGCCCCTCCATCTTTTAAAGGCTGCTTTACCAGAATATCGTTCATCAGGTCGGCCACCGTAAGCTCTTCGTTATTGCGGATTTTTACGAGCTTGCCGTTGTGTATCATCACAATCCGGTCGGAAACCCGCAGCACCTCTTCCAAATCGGAAGAGATAAAGATTACCGCGACCCCTTTGTCGGCAAACTGCTCCGCGGTGGCAAAGATGTCTTCTTTTGCGCGCACATCAATGCCCTTTGTCGGTTCATCAAAAATCAGGACGCGTAACTTCTTGCCGAGCCATTTGGCCACAACAATTTTTTGCTGATTGCCGCCGGAAAGACTCTGTACACGGTTCTGCAGGTCCGAAACCTTAATCGTCAGCTGGTCCACAGCCCTTGCGGTGTAGTCCAGCTCCTTCTTTTTATTCAGCATATGTTTTTTCTTCATGGCGTCCAGGCTGAGAATCGTCGCATTCTTATAAATTTCCTGCTTTAAAACCAGACCCTGTGTTTTGCGGTCCTCCGGAATCAGGCCGATTCCGTTTTTGATGGCGTCGGCGGGCGAGTGGACGGCACGCGGTTTGCCGTCCAGCAAAATCTCGCCTCCTGTGTACGGGTCGGCCCCGAATATCGAGCGGACAATCTCACTGCGTCCGGCGCCGACCAGACCTGCAAACCCCAGTATCTCACCCGGATAAAGGTCAAAACTCACATCCTTGAATTTTCCTTCATGCGTAAGGCTCCTTACTTCCAGTACAGGCCCTTTGCTGTAATCCGCGTGACTGACGCGTTTTTCGTGCCCCACGGCAAGTGTTTCACCCGCCATCAGCTCGGCGATCCGGTGTTCATTCAGTTCTCCGATCGGGTAATTCCCAACAATCTCGCCGCCGAGCATGACCGTCACGTTGTCGCACACCTCAAAGACTTCCTCCAGCATATGGGAGATATATACGACCGTTTTATTTTTTGTCTTCAAATCGCGGATAATTTTAAACAGGTTGTGTTTTTCATGTTCCGTAAGGGATGTGGTCGGTTCATCCATAATAATCAGTTCGGAATCGCAGGAGACCGCCTTCATGATTTCAACCATCTGCCGTTTGGCAATGCTCAGCTCGCGCACTCTTTTGCGCCACGGGATGTCAAAGCCCATTTCGGTGCAAATTTCGTTATAGCGCCGAATCATGCCCTTCTTATCAAGCACGCCGTTTTTGGTCATTTCCCGCCCGAGAAAGAAATTTTCCAGGACGGTAAGCTGAGGAATAACGCTCAGCTCCTGATGAATAATGCTGATGCCCTTTCGCCGGGCGTCGATGGGGGAGACGATGGCGGCCGGCTGTCCGTTCAGCTCGATTTCACCGGAGCTTTGTGAAATGACGCCGCCGATAATTTTGATCAGCGTGGATTTTCCGGCGCCGTTCGCCCCCAGCAAAGCGCGGACCTCTCCGCGTTCCAACGAGAAATCAACGTTTTTAAGGACCTCTACCGGGCCGAAGCTTTTGCAGATCTGTTTAAGAGATAGAAGCTTATTCACATTCATTGTCCTCCTTGTTCCGCCAGCAATTCAAGATGGTCACGCGTATCCGAAAGGATATCCCATGAAAGCACCGCCTGACCGGCGCCCGCCGAATGCAGCGCTACCACCGTTTGGCGGATATAATCCGGATTGGTACGGCAGATATCCGGTTTCGAATTGACTTCAAATCCCGTGTAAATCGGGCAGTGTACGCCGGCCAGCGTTTTGAGCTGATGTATCAGAGACTCGGCGGAGCACAAGTCGTTCGTGCCCCAAAGCCGCTCCAAAACACCCGATGACTCGCAGCCATTAAGACGGAGCTGCTGTTCCATGCTTGCCGCTTCGTAAGGGATACCCGCCGGGGCGTCGGTAACCCGATAAATCATCGGCTTGATGAAATCAGCGCTGCGGGAAAGCGACTCAATGTCCTGACCCACAAAGTAACTGAACAGCGGCGCGTAGACGTCCAGACCGACCCGCATACCCTGTTTGTGAAAATACCCCGCCAGCTTTGCCACCGCGTCGGAAATAATTTCAGTTCTTACTTTATATAATTTATTTATAAAGATATCCGCAAAAAAATACCTTCCGTTTTGCGTTTCATAGGGAAGCAGAAAAGATTTATCCGGACGGGTCATCCGCTCTCTTAATTCAGACAAATCGACACCCGCCCTTTCATACCGGGCGCGGCAGCTTTCACAGAAGCAGCCTATGGCCGGCGCAAAACCGTTTCCAAAGGAGGAATATCGGATTTTATCAAGGAAAACACCGTCAAAACCCAACCCGTCAAACTTTTCCTGATAGATTTTAAAAATGTTCTCTATGTTAACGGGATTGGACGGACAGACAAAGGTAAAATCTTCCCCTTTCATGATCTCGGCGGAGGCATGGGGTTTTCCATTGTAATCAACGGCCGGCGCGCTGTCCGCCACACCGGAAACCTCCGAAAACACGGGCAGCCACAGGTAGCCTTGCTTTCCGCGGCGGTGAAGCTCGTTCAGCACCGGTCGATACAGATTCCGGTCGCCGCTCCAGCCGAGAATCACGCCTTCCACGTCCAGCAGGTCATCCACATATCGGGTACGCTCCATCAACTGATCTGCCGTTACGCACCGCGCATGAAACCCGCCGGTAAATGCCTGCACAAGGTATTTCATGTATATCCCACCTTATTACTGATATAGTTCAACCGAATTTTGTGTTTTATGCATGCAAAGCACGAAAAGGCCGCGGATGTAAATCAAATCCTGTACCGGACGAATAAAAATTTGAGGAAGATATTCAGATGAAATATACCCTGAAAGGACTTGCTTCAGCATTCCGGCATCCTCTTCGGAAAGATAGCAGGTATCGATTGCGACTAAATCCGGTTCAATGACACAGACAACATTTGCGATAAGTTCCGCCACCAGTTTGATGACGGCCCCCCGGTCATGATGCAGTCTGTGAAGGGTATCCTCCAGCGTTTCTCCGTTTGCGCCGGAAGCCAGACTCATATAGGCAAGTTCACCCGCGAAATTGTGCCGTCCCTTATGCAGCCTGCTGTTGATAATCACCCCTGCGCCGATGCCCTGCTTAATATGGAGGAAAAGCATGTTTCTGGCGCCGGTCGCCGTGTATTTATTATGTACTCCCAATGTCGCGGCGTTGATATCATTTTCCACCACGACCGTCATCCCATAGCGATTTTCCAGATCCGCTTTCAGCGCAAAACCCTCCCATTGGGGAATGGTAGGAATATTGCTGATTTCATCGCCGTTCACCGAGCTGGGTACCGCCACGCCGATCGAAGCGACCTTCTCGCCGTCGCAGCCGGCAAGCCCTTCATCGATCACGCCGTAAAGCTCCTGCGTCCAGCTTCCCTCCTGATGCTGATGCACCTTACTGGATATAATTTTCCCATCCATATTTAATACGGCGCAGTAATAATGCCCGGCCTGTATGAATACTGTGAGAATCAGCTCGAAATTTTCATTGAGCTTGTAACACTTGGCGCGGCGTCCTCCGGTCGAATCGATGTAACCCAGACAGCGCGCTTCGCCGCTTTCCTCCAGTTCTTCCACCGCCTTGTTTACCGTAGCAAGGCTGAGTCCCACCTTTTGCGCAAGCTGTGGCTTGGTGCTCTTCGGAAATTTTTTAAGTGTTTCCTTGATCAGATCTTTATTGACTTTTTTTATGATCGCCGGGTTCCCGCTGATTTTTTCCATGACAATCCTTCCCACGACACTTACTTTATTAACTATATAAACTATTATAGCCGGTTTTTTTACAAAGTCAATATATTTAAGAAGATTTAAAAAAATATTATGTATATAACAGTGTGTACGCGGCAATGAATCAATTCATTGCCGCGTACACCAAGACAGATTATGAAACTGTTAAGACTGCAGATCTTTTCACTTATTTTGTGCGGGTTGCCCTTATGGCGTTTAAAACTGCGATAATCGTAACGCCGACGTCTCCGAAAACCGCCGCCCACATGGTGGCAATTCCGAAAGCCGCCAGAACCAGTATGACGATTTTTACGCCAAGCGCGAAGAGAATATTCTGCCAGACAATGGACCTGGTCTTTTTTGCTATGCGGATTGCCGCCACGAGTTTGGAGGGTTCATCCGTCATCAGAACAACGTCGGCAGCTTCAATCGCCGCGTCGGAGCCAAGCCCGCCCATGGCTACACCGACGTCAGCGCGAGCCAGAACCGGCGCGTCGTTAATGCCGTCACCGATAAAGACCAGCTTTCCGCCCTTGGCGACCTGATTGCTCAGAGCTTCCATTTGTTCCACCTTCTGCTGTGGAAGAAGTTCGGTGTAGACGGCGTCAAGTCCAAGCTCTTTTGCCACGCCTTCACCGGCTGCCCTGCTGTCGCCGGTCAGCATTACGGTGTTTCGGACTCCGATGGCTTTCAGGCTTTGGATTGCCAGTTTGCTGTCCGGTTTTATTTCATCCGAAATAACAACCGATCCGGCAAAGGCTCCGTCAACGGCAAGGTAAACAACGGTTCCGGTTTTGGAGGGAGCCTGCCATTCGATTTTTTCGGCTTCCATGAGCTTTCCGTTTCCTGCAAGTACGGTTTTGCCGTTCACCTTTACCCGTACGCCTTTTCCTGAGATTTCTTCATAGTCGGCAACCTGCGCCGCGTCCGGTTCTCTGCCGTAGGCTTCGCGGATGGAAGCGGCAATGGGGTGGCTGGAATATAATTCGGCATGCGCGGCGTAACTCAGAATCTCGTCCTGTGTCCATCCCTTCGAGGCGTTGATTTGCGTGACCTTGAAACTGCCCTTGGTAAGCGTGCCGGTTTTGTCGAAAACGACAGTGTCCACATTGTTGAGTGCTTCCAGATAGTTGCTTCCCTTGACCAGAATCCCCTTTTTGGAAGCGCCCCCAATCCCGCCGAAAAAGCTGAGCGGAATGGAGATGACCAGCGCACAGGGGCAGGAAACAACCAAAAATGTCAGCGCGCGGTTAATCCATTGGGTAAAGGATGCGCCGGGAATAACCAGAGGCGGAATTACGGCAAGAGCAAGCGCCGCAAATACGACGACAGGGGTGTAATATCTTGCAAATTTGGTAATGAAATTTTCAGTGGGCGCTTTCTGGCTGCTCGCGTTCTGGACCAGATCCAGTATTTTCGTAACGGTTGACTCGCCGAATTCCCTGGTTACTTCCACTGTTAAAAGTCCGTTTTTGTTGACGGAACCGGACAAAAGCTCTGTTCCCGGTTCTGCATCGCGCGGAAGGGATTCCCCGGTCAGAGCGGCGGTATCGACGGAAGAGGTTCCCTCGATAACCCTGCCGTCCAGCGGTACCCTCTCGCCGGGGCGGATGAGAATCAAATCGCCGATTCCGACTTCTTCCGGAGATACTTTTTTAACCTCGCCGCCGATTTTTAAATTCGCATAATCCGGACGGATGTCCATCAGCGCGGAGATGGATTTACGGGAACGGTTGACCGCGCGATTCTGAAAAAATTCGCCCACCTGATAAAACAGCATGACCGCGACGCCCTCGGCAAAATCTCCGATTGCAAACGCGCCCACTGTGGCGACGCTCATCAGAAAATTCTCGTCAAAAACCTGCCCTTTTGCAATGTTTTTCACCGCCCTCAGCACCACTTCGCCGCCAACCAGCAAATAGCTGATCAAAAACAGAACAAATTCTACCGGTTGAGAAAATGGAGACACCATGCCGATGACAAAGAGAACGGCGCCGGTTATCAACCCGATTTGCCGCAGTCTGTGCTTTTTTATGGCGTCCGGCGTTTCTTGGGCAGCTTTACCGGTATAGGAGATTTCGACGTCCGGTTCCATTTCCTTAATCATCTGGGCAGCCTGCCTCGCAAGGACCGCAAGGCTTCCTTTGTCAGAGACTTCGATCGTAAGCTTCTGTGTCGCAAAATCAATGCTTGCCGACTGGATGCCGTCCATGCGGCTTACCGCTGTTTCAATCCTTTTTGCGCAGTCGGCACAGTCAAGCCCCAGCAGATACATTACCCTTTTACCCGCCTGCGGCAGTTCCTTTTCTTTTAACTCGATATCGGAATCATGCCTTTTCGAAATTTTCCTCGCCTGATCGGCTATATTTTCCGGTATGGCCTGCTCAGCCAGTTCCACGGTTAACAATTTTGAAGCGAAATCGACGTTTGCACCCAATACACCGTTTAAACCGCCGACTTCCTTTTCTATTTTTGCCGCACAGTTGCCGCAGCATAGGCCCTCCAGTTCATACTGCTTTCTAATAGTTGCCATCATATCCCGGCCTTTCCTTATTCAGAAGTGATTAGTTGAACAATCAATCAACTAATAGAGCAAAAAAATTATTCGGATACATGTGCCAGACCCTGATCAAATATGTTTTTTACATGTTCGTCGTCAAGGGAATAGTAGACCACTTTACCGTCCCTGCGGTTTTTTATCAGCTTTGCCTGTTTTAATACACGAAGCTGGTGGGAAATAGCTGATTTTGTCATCCCAAGAAGAGCGGCAATATCGCAGACGCACATCTCTGATTTAAATAAAGCGCACAGAATTTTTACTCTGGTGGAATCGCCGAAAACCTTGAACAAATCCGCAAGATCCAGAAGGTTTTCTTCATCAGGCATATGCTGGCGGACATCACTGACAATATCTTCATGGATGACGGTACAGTCGCATTTATCAATATCCGGTGTATATGGATTCATCGAAATTGCCTCCTTTCAGTTGAACGATTGCTCGTTCATTCAACTGTATTATACATCTTTCCCGTAAAATGTCAATATAAATATCGGCAAAATAACGACACGAAGTCAAATATGGCATAACCCGTAGACTTTGGCGCAAAATAATATTTTGAACGCCGTGCAAATCTGCGAAAAGTCTGCAAAGGAAACGGGATATGTCAACTTTTAAACGTTTGAGCGAAATATTTCAATCCTCTATGGAAATCCCCTTTGACGATTCATCAAAAATCGTATTGATCAGCGACTGCCACAGAGGGGACGGAAGCTGGGTTGATGATTTCAGCCACAATCAGAACATATATTATTCCGCCGTTAAGCAATATTATGACAATGGATTTACCTATATTGATCTTGGCGACAGCGATGAACTTTGGAAAAATAAAAAATTTTCAGACATCAGCAATATTTATACCGATACCTTCCGGCTGCTGCATGATTTTTACAGGGAAGGCCGGTATTACATGCTATTCGGTAATCATGATATTGTTAAAAAATATCCTGCTTTTGTCAGAAAAAATTTACAGAGATATTATAACAGCCACACCGACAGCTATGAGCCTTTGTTTGAAAATGTCAAGGTCCACGAGGGCTTGATACTGAAGCAGAAGGAGTCGCAGACAAAAATATTTCTGGTTCATGGCCATCAGGGCGACTTGCTGAGCGATATGCTTTGGAGGCTCGGCCGGTTTCTGACCCGGTATGTCTGGCGCAGGCTGGAATTCTTTGGTCATAAGGACCCTACAAGCGCTGCGAAAAACTATCAGGAAAGAAGAAAGGTGGAACGGAAAATTCTGGAATGGGTATCGGCCAATCAGCAGATCGTCATTGCCGGACACACGCACCGGCCGACATGCCCGCCGGAAGAAGCACAGCCGTATTTTAATGTCGGCAGCTGTGTGCATCCCAATTGCATTACCTGCATTGAGATTGTAAATTCAGAAATTACACTGGTAAAATGGGACATTAAAACCAGGGAGGACCGAACGGTTTATGTTGACAGGGAGCCGATTGCGATACCCAGAAAAATATAGGAAACCGGCGGATTTATTTGTCATGCGAGCCCTCCTGCCCGTTTTCGGAGAGCCACTTTTTATATCGCTGAAATTCCGTATTCCCGGGGGAAAGCTGCAGGACAAAACCAATACGCCCGAGAAGCTGGTTTCGATATTTCTCCGGTTCTGTCCTTGTTTTCACTCGCTCAAGATGTCCGGCCAGACCGTATTTCCGGATGTAGTGCATCTCCTGCCGAATTTTTCCGCGGTATTCCCGGGTCGCCTGAAGGGTTTCGTTTACCGCCGCGCCGGTGACCGTCTGCCGGACGCCGCGCCCAAGAATCTTTGTTTTTTCATCATTGAGCTCGAAACCGTTGATGAACAGGATGTGCCGCACAAAATCGATGAGGGACAGGGGATTGAATGAACCGGAAAAGGTCATGTCGTCGCTGTAGCGCGTATAAGCGACACGCCGCTTTTTGCAGTATTCCCCGATGATTGCATCGATGGGGGCAAAGACCAGATTGGAAAGCAAGGGGCTTGTCGGCGCTCCCTGGGGCAGCGTTCCGCCAAGCGTGCAGAACCTTGCAAAGTAAAAGCTGAGGACGCTGTTATAATTTTTATTTTCCACACAGGCGCGGTCGTCCGCATTCAGATAATGGCGGCCCGTCAGCGGCGAGGCTTCCAACGCTTTATCAATCGCGCGGAATACCTGCGGGAAAGTAACGCTGCCGAAAAAATCGCGGATATCCAGTTTCACGACGAGGGGATGTCTCACATGGGGCAATGCGTTATCCAGCACAGATCTGCCCTCGGCGTAGGCGGTGGCATACACAGACTCCCCACCGGAAAGCAACGGGAGAATACCGCGCTGGATGCGTTTCAGCGGCTGAATCGGCTCGCAGATCAACCGGACGCCGCCGCCCTTTTTGGGCAGGCTCCGCAGGGTGTAACAGCTTTTGCGGTATTGGTTCCGGGAAAAGCGCACCAGCTGATAGTAACACCGGTTGCGTCTCCGTTCGTCTTTATTACGGTACAGGTACGTACAAAAATCCTCAAGGGTATGAATCATATCATTTCCTCTTGCAATATACGTTGTTTACAGCAATTTCAAATGTGAACTGGTGTTATCTCCCCCGCCCAAGGCGGGGGAGATAACGAAATTCATCCCACTGGAATTGCTATAATGAGCGGAAACGGCACAAAAATTTCCTTTAGAATACAAACGCAGCCGTGTTTTGAATACATAAAATGTATGGTTACACGGCGAGGCTTGTTTTCTACGCGCGCCGCGCGGTGCCTGTTACTCTTTCAGGGACAGCGACTCGCCGCCCCTTTGCAGGAATCTGCAAAATCAGCTGCCGTTTCCGCTTATTAAGTAATGTAGCACATTTTCCTCCAATTTACCAGTTTATTCCTGTTTTCAATTTCCTTACAAAGTGATCTGCAGAAAAAAGTCCGGCGAAAAGCCGGACTTTTTTTGCTGTGCACCCGGAAGCGGGCGACAACGGGGAGAAGGTTTTTTTCTAAACTGTTCTTGCAAACATGTCAAGCAGGCGTAAATAGTGGTTTGACTCGCGCAGTACGTGGTCGCCCAGCAACGGAATAATAATAGATTTTATTTTACATTCAAGGATTCCCTGCGTGCCTGCCGTTTTGAAATCACGGATTCTCTTGGTTGCGCTTAAACTCTTGGCCGTCACCTCATTCAGCGGCAAAGTTTGATCCATCGCCTGTTTGGCCTGCATGGTGAGCTGATCGAATTCATTGCCGAAGTTATTCGCGGTGACAATCAAATCATTTTCCGTGGGGTCAAGCAGCCCGCGGATAAATTTGGAGTGTTCCGCCATGATTCTGTTCCAAAAAGTCTCCTGTTCATATGCTTCCTTCTTTATATTGACATCTTCCCGATTCTGTATTTTTTGCAACAGCGAAAGATAGAATCTTGCTTCTCTTAAAATATGATCGATCAGCAGCGGATAGTTGACGGTAAACAGATTGCAGGACAGCATGTTGGATAAGATGACGGATTTAAACTGGATTAATGAATTGATTAACTGGATTGCACTGTTGTTAAGATAATGCACCCTCTGCTCAAGGATTGCGTTGTTTGTCATGCCGTCGCCGGCCAGCCCTGCCTCAGCCTGAGTGATGTCAGTTTGTATCGGGACGCCCGTATAGTATGCCGATGCCCTTTCCGCCTTTAAGGTATAGGGCGTGATCACTTCTCCGGACTGAAGAATATCAGGATTAATAACCCCGTTGGAGAGTTCTACGGCAGTGGCGAGTAAAGCGTCAAAGGATTTCCGGAAAGCGTCCGCCTGATTCGTTAGATTGTAGTCTTTGGCAGTGAACCCTATCTGGAGAAAAAAGGAGTGCTCTTTCATTATTCGTGCGAAAAACAAATGCAAAGCGAGGGATTGCTTTATAAATTCATCAGATGTTAACATTGTGCGTACCCTTCTTACATAATTGGATTTTTCTTACAGTACAATATAATATGAATGGATAAAAATTTTTGTTCATAATGGTTTTAGGCGCCAATATTATGTATTATGCAAAAAAGTCATCCCCGCGGATGGCTTTTTTACGAACGATAAGAGAAGAAAATATTCGGAATATTAAAATCTTCTTCTCCTGCGTGACAATTCAGAAAGTAATAAAATAGTAATTAAATCCGGGAGTAATCCCCTTCTTCTGAAACCCAATCCAAACGGTCCGCGTCCAAACATCCCAAACCCGCGGCCAAATCCCATGGGAGGGTCGGGCGGATCGTCTTTCGCTTTCCTGTCATAATCGCGTGCATACTCCGCGATGTCAGGATGCATCCGGCATACATCGTCATAAATGCCGTCAGTCATTTGATCCACCATTTCCTGAGTGGGCATCAGCGGGCTGAATGTATCCATCTGATCGCATGCCAGCAGAATATATGGCTGTAGCTTATAAAAAATTTCAGGATATACCATTTGATTTACCATCATTGGCATAACTTGCGGCGGATAGGCCGCGTTCACAGGCTGCATATTCATTGAAGGATTGGCCATAGGGCGGTTTATTAATGCACCTTCATTTGCATTTGCTTGATTTTGCACTCTGTTTCCCCCAGTCAATTTATTGCGGAGCAACTATCACATCATATGAACCCGATTGCTTTATTGCCACATAATAAGTCAACAGCGCCGGTCCTTGGACCGGCGCTGTTGATATATCCCCGGTAAGGGGGATGGAGGAGAGTGGTATGTCTGTTTATCAGCCCATGCAGACATGGACAGCGTGCCTTTGCCCGTCGCCGCAGACAGGAAGAATATTCCCCGCTACCGGCGTGCCGTCAAGCGTGATGCTCCTGACGCCTTTTTGCCTGCCCGACGGATTCTCAACTTCAATCACATAGGTTGAGCCGCGGAATCTGCGTTCCACTGTAAAGCTTCCGAAAGCTGCCGGAATACACGGGTCGATCTCAAGACCGTCAAACTGCGGGCGGATTCCCAGAATAAACTGGGAAACATTGTAGAAGCTCCATGCCGCCGTGCCGGTCAGCCAGGAGTTCTTGGCCTCGCCGTGCCTTGTCGCGTCGCACCCGGCAATCATCTGCGCATAAACATAAGGCTCGGTGCGGTGTATCTCGCTGATTTCTTCGGTATAGGCCGGGCAGGTTTTTCTGTAGACGGAGAAAGCCTGGTCGCCGCGGCCAATGACTGTTTCCGCAATGGNNTATCCGGGGGGGTAGGAGGAAATTTCACCCAGATTGAGCTGGTACGAGGTGTAGGACGGCCAGTTCAGCACAATGCCGTATTGGGTATCCAGATATTTATGTACGGAATCAAGCGCGCTCTCCGCCAGACCTGTGTCCACGCCGACCCCGGCCATTACGCAGAAGCCTTGCGGCTCAATAAACAGCTTGCCTTCGCCGCACTCCCTGCTGCCGATTTTGTCGCCGAACGCGTCATATGCGCGCAAAAACCATTCCCCGTCCCAGCCGTCTTTCAGAATGGCGGCGGTCATATTGCGCACTTCCCGCAGTGCGCGTTTCGCCTCCTCGGCAAACCCGGATCTGCGGAAAATTTCGGCGTATGCCGGGCCGATTGCGACAAATAGCCCGGCGATAAATACCGACTCCGCGATGCCGCTTTCAAAATTTGCGCAGGTCTGGAAGGATTCGCCTGGCGTCTCGGAAAAGCAGTTCAGGTTCAGGCAGTCGTTCCAGTCGGCCCGGCCAATCAGCGGGAGCTTGTGCGGGCCAAGGTGATTCAACACATGGTCAAACGAGCGTTTTAAATGCTCCAGAAGCGAAACGGCAGTTGCCTCAACATTTTCAAAAGGAACCTGCTCCTGCAGAATCGACCAGTCCCCGGTTTCTTTGATATATGCGGCAACGCCGAAAATCAGCCACAGAGAGTCGTCGTTAAACCCGCTTCCGACTTCAAGGTTGCCCCGTTTGGTCAGAGGCTGATATTGATGGTAGGCGCTTCCGTCCGCCATCTGCGTTGCGGAGATATCCAGAATCCGCGTCCTTGCGCGGGAGGGAATCAGATGTACAAAGCCCAGCAGATCCTGCGCGGAATCGCGGAAGCCCATCCCTCTTCCGATTCCGGATTCAAAGTAGGAAGCGGAGCGGGACATGTTAAAGGTGACCATGCACTGGTACTGGTTCCAGATATTGACCATGCGGTTCAGCTTTTCATCTTTGCTTTCCAGATGGTAATTGGAAAGCAAACCGTCCCAGTACGCCTGAAGCCGGTCCAGCGCGGCGTCCACTTGCGCGTCGGTCGCAAAGGCGCTCAGCAGTTTTTGGGCGGGCGCTTTATTAATCACGTTGGGGGATTCCCATTTCTGATCCTCCGGATTCTCACAGTAGCCCAGAACAAAGATCAGGCTTTTTTCCTCGCCGGGGGCAAGGGTCACATGGATACAGTGGGAGCCGACCGGCGCCCATCCGCTTGCGACGGAGTTGCGGGCTTTTCCGCTGAATACCGCGTCCGGCCTGTCAAAGCCGTTGTACAGCCCTAAAAAGGATTCCCGGTCCATGTCAAAGCCGTCAATCGGGGCATTCACGCCGAACACCGCATAGTGGTTGCGGCGCTCGCGATATTCCGATTTATGATAGATTGCGCTGCCGCTGATTTCCACTTCGCCGATATTAAAATTGCGCTGAAAATTTGTCATGTCATCGTATGCGTTCCAAAGGCAGAACTCGACAAAGGAAAAAACCTGAAAGTCTTTTGTAGCGACGGCGGTATTTTTTATGGTCAGGCGGTGTACTTCGCAGTTTGCTCCGATCGGCACAAACGAGGTTTGTATTGCCTGCAGGCCGTCTTTGCCGGCGTTAAAAATGCTGTAGCCCAGCCCGTGGCGGCACTCATAAAAGTCGAGCTGCGTTTTGGCCGGGGCCCAGCCCGGGTTCCAGACGGTTCCCCCGTCGTTTATATAAAAATATCGTCCGCCTGCATCTGTCGGCACATTGTTATACCGGTATCGCGTAAGCCGCAGCATACGCGCGTCTTTATAGAAACAGTAGCCGCCCGACGTATTCGAAATAAGCGAAAAAAAGTCCTCGTTTCCCAGATAGTTGATCCAGGGGTAGGGGGTATCCGGACGGGTGATTACATATTCCTTCCGGGCGTCGTCAAAATGTCCGAATTTCATAGATAAGTTCCTCCTAATGCTTTGTTTAGCCGCAGATTACGAAAACGATTTAGCAATCTGACAAAACACTGAACTCATTTTCTTTATAGTAAAGGGAATCGGTGATAAAATCAAGTGCTTTTTTATATTTAGCAATTTATACTAATATAAACAAATATTTTCATACTATATTGCATTATTTTTATTAGATTTAATTAGATTGCGAAAAAATATGCTTTTGCGCAGCATTTTATATAATTGAAACGAAACTTTGGCAATTAACGAAAATGTTTTCGCTCATTATATTTATATAAGAAAAAAACAATAAGCTATGCTATTTATTTAGACAATAAAAAATAATAATAAATAAAAATTACATATTATTATTTAAATTTATCTTGAAAAATTATGAATATTGGATTATACTAATAACCGAAAACGATTTAGAAATTTTTTGGACAGGAGAAGGGCTCTATGGCAAATATAAAAGATATCGCATTGAAATGCGGTTTGTCCGTTTCAACCGTAAGCAAGGCATTGAACAGTTACAGTGATATCAGCAAGGAAACACGGCAGCGCGTTCTGGAGACGGCGGAGCAATTTGGTTATTTTCCGAACTCCAATGCAAGGGCGTTAAAAACGAACCGCACCTACAATATCGGAATGCTGTTTGTGGATGAAGCCCAGAGCGGATTAACGCATGATTATTTCGCCGCTGTTTTGGACAGCTTCAAGGTGGAGGCGGAAAAACACTATTATGATATTACCTTTATTAACCATAATATCAATATCGGAAACCGGCCGATGACTTTTTTGGAACATTGCAGGTACCGCAATTTTGACGGTGTATGCATCGCCTGTATTGATTTCCAGCAGCCGGAGGTCGTGGAACTGGTGAGCAGTGATATTCCCGTTGTCACTATCGACCATCTGTTTAACAACCATACCAGCATCAATTCGGCGAATGTTCAGGGGATGCACGAGCTTGTCCAATACATATATGACATGGGCCATCGGAAAATCGCCTATGTCCACGGCGAAAAGTCCGCGGTAACCGAACAGCGCCTGACCAGCTTTTGCAAGTCGCTGATGGATCTGGGAATTGAAACGCCCTCGGAGTATTTGCTGTGCGCGGCTTATCATGACCCCGCCGCCACCAGGCACAGAGTAAAGCAGCTTTTGAATCTTCCCAATCGTCCGACCTGTATTATTATGCCCGACGATTACGCCGCGCTCGGGGGAATCGAAGCAATTGAAGCCGCGGGACTCAGGATACCGGAGGATATTTCGATCGCGGGCTACGACGGAATTGCTCTTTCTCAGGTAATCAAGCCACGGCTCACGACGCTGAAGCAGGACACAAAAATGCTTGGCCGCGAGGCCGCGCGCAGGTTAGTCGAGCAGATTGAAAACCCGCTTACCACAATTGCAGAGAATGTCACAGTCATGGGCCAGTTGATAGAAGGCCAGTCCGTGGGGAAGCCGATTCCTTCACTTTAACAGATTGTGGCAGCGAGGCTGCCATGCTGATACATTTTAGCGGATTATCCGCCAGATTAAAGGAGGATTTCGTAAACATGAAAAAGGTTAGAAAAATTACCGCATTGGTAATGGCGCTCGCGATGATGACAGGCACAATCGTGGGCTGCGGACAAAAAGCACCGGCAGTGTCCGCGACGGCGGCCTCTGCCGCGAGTCAGGAAGCAGTGAGCAGCGAAGCTCCCGCCGCGGAGGGCAAAACGCTCAACATCTGGTGCTGGAACGACGAGTTCCAAAGCAGATTCAACGATTACTATCCGGAAGTGAAGAAAGTCGCCAAGGACAAATCCACGACAACCCTGAAAGACGGCACCGTTGTAAAATGGACGATCAATCCGAATGACAACAACAACTATCAGAATAAGCTGGATCAGGCGCTGCTGTCCCAGGAATCCGCCGCTGCCGACGACAAAATCGACATCTTCCTTGTGGAAGCTGATTATGCGCTGAAATATGTGGACAGTGAATACACATTGGACGTTAAAAAAGACATAGGACTGGCGGACAGCGATCTGGCAAACCAGTACCAGTACACAAAGGATATCGTTACCGACAAAAGCGGCGCGCTGAAAGGCACTACCTGGCAGGCGACTCCCGGCCTGTTTGCGTACCGCCGCTCCATTGCCAAATCAGTGCTGGGCACGGATGACCCCGGAAAAGTGCAGGAAGCGCTTTCTAACTGGGATAAGTTTAACAGCGTAGCGGTAAAAGCCAGCGCAAAGGGCTATAAGATGCTTTCCGGCTATGACGACAGCTACCGCACTTTCTCCAATAACGTGGCTGCCCCCTGGGTAACCGATACCACAGCCACCGTTGACCCCAACCTGATGAACTGGGTCAAACAGACAAAGGAATATACCCAAAAGGGCTACAATAACAAAACCTCCCTGTGGGATGACAAGTGGAAGGCCGACCAGGGCCCGACCGGAAAAGTATTCGGATTCTTCTACTCCACATGGGGCATTAACTTCACACTGCTCGGCCAGTCTCTGAAAACGCCGGTCGCGGAAGGCGGCAAGGAAGAAGTGGGCAACGGAATCTACGGCGACTATGCTGTCTGCCAAGGCCCGCAGAGCTACTACTGGGGCGGCACATGGATCTGTGGTGCAAAAGGAAGCGACAATATCGGAACGGTTAAAAATGTTATGAAAACCCTTACCTGCGACAGCACCATTATGAAAAAGATCACGACCGATACGCAGGATTATACCAATAATAAAGCCGCTATGGAAGAAATCGCCTCCAGTGATTTTAAATCCGCGTTCCTCGACGGTCAGAACCATATTAAGCTTTTTGCCGAAGTAGCCCCGAAAATCGATATGAGCAACGCCGGCCCTTATGATCAGGGTATGAACGAGAGCCTGCAGAAATCATTCAAGGATTATTTTGACGGCAGTGTAAACATGGAAAAAGCAAAGGCAAACTTTGAGAAGACGGTTAAGGAAAAATATCCCGAAATCACAACGATAAAATGGCCATCCTAAAAACCGGGTTCTAAGCGAACCGCACGGCCGCGGGTCGGGATGTTTTTCCCGGGCTGTGGTCGTGCAGTTTTATGGGGAGAGGAGTACGATCAATATGAACGCTGAGAATTCGCCGAAAAGAAGAAAAAGTATTCGTTATACCAGATGGGGATATGTGTTTATCGCGCCGTTTTTCATTATCTTTATTATTTTTTCGCTCTTTCCGATGTTATCCACTGTTTACTACAGTTTCTTCAAATATTACCGGCAGGGGCTGAAAATAATCGGACCGACGTTTATCGGCCTTGAAAATTTCTCCAGTTTATTTAAAGCCGATTTGCCAAATTACCTGGGGAATACGCTGATTTTATGGATCATCGGGTTTATTCCACAGATTGTGATTTCCCTGCTGCTGGCAGCCTGGTTTACCAATCAGCGCCTGCATCTGCGCGGGCAGGGATTTTTTAAAACGGTGATCTACATGCCGAATCTCATCATGGCGTCTGCTTTTGCCATGCTGTTTTTCGCGCTGTTTTCCGACAACGGCCCTGTCAACGGCACTTTACAGTCCGCCGGCCTTCTCAGTGAGCCGTTCCGCTTCCTGTCCAGCGTGATAGGAACGCGGGGACTGATCAGTTTTATGAACTTCCTCATGTGGTTCGGAAACACCACAATACTGCTTATGGCCGCCATTATGGGAGTTGATCCCGGTCTTTATGAGGCGGCGGAAATTGACGGCGCTACCTCCGGGCAGATGTTCTGGCGTATTACCATTCCCCTGATTCGTCCGATTATGGCATATGTTATGATTACGTCTCTGATCGGCGGCCTGCAGATGTTTGATGTGCCGCAGATTCTGACAAACGGCTCCGGCAATCCGGACCGCAGCGCAACGACGATGATCATGTACTTAAATAACCACATGTACAGTAAAAATTACGGGATGGCCGGCGCTGTTTCCACGGTGCTTTTTCTGATTTGCGCGGTGCTCTGCCTCCTTGTATATTCCATCATGTCCGGAAATCATGATTCTGCAAAAAAAGAACGGAAAGGGGGCGTACATAAATGAAGAACTCATCAAAAGCGAGCAGAAGCAGGCTTACCGCCGCACGGACAGGCAGCTACATTGTTTTAGCCATCCTTTGTTTTTTGTGCCTGTTTTTCTTTTATATGCTCCTGATCAACTGTACCCGAAACAATTTTCAGATTCAGCAGGGCTTTTCGTTCCTCCCCGGAAAATCCTTTGCCATCAACCTGAATAATCTGCTGAACGATGCGAATATACCTGTTCTCAGCGGGATTAAAAACAGCTTTATCGTCTCGGCGCTCAGCGCACTTCTAAGCGTTTATTTCTCCGCAATGACCGCTTATGGAATTTTTGCCTATGACTTTAAATTCAGGAAAGCAGCCTTTACCATCATTCTGCTGATTATGACAATGCCGACACAGATTTCAGCGGTCGGATTCGTAAACCAGATGCAGGCGATGGGGCTGAGAAATTCGCTGATTCCGCTGTTCCTTCCGTCTGTCGCGTCCCCGGTGGTGTTTTTCTTTATGAAGCAGTATCTGGACAGCAACATGCCCATGGAAATTGTGGAGGCCGCGCGTATTGACGGCAGCGGAGAATTTCATACCTTTAATTTCATCGTACTGCCCATCATGAAACCGGCAGTCGCCGTACAGGCTATTTTTACGTTTGTAACCGCGTGGAATACCTATTTTATCCCCGGACTGCTCCTTGATAAAGCAAATAAAAAAACGCTGCCCATCCTGATTGCACAGCTTCGCAGTGCTGATTTTCTGAAGTTTGATATGGCGCAGATTTATATGCTGATCACTATCGCGATCATTCCCATTATTCTTGTTTATCTCGTCCTTTCCAAGTATATTGTGCGCGGTGTCGCGCTGGGCGGCGTGAAGGGATAAGGAGGAATGACATGGGATTTTCAAAAGACTTTGTCTGGGGTGCCGCCACCGCTTCTTATCAGATTGAGGGTGCCTCGCGGGAAGACGGGAAAACCGATTCCGTTTGGGATGAATTCTGCCGTGTTCCGGGCGCCGTTTTTGAAGGACAGACGGGCGACACCGCCTGCGACCATTACCACCGCTTCCGGGAGGACATTGCTTTGATGAAGCGGCTTGGCATCCGTGCCTACCGTTTTTCTTTCTCATGGCCGCGGATTCTGCCGCAGGGAACAGGAGAGGTCAATGAAGCGAGCATGCGTTTCTATGAAGCGCTTGTTGATGAGCTCCTGCGTAATCAGATTACACCATATGCCACTCTTTTTCATTGGGATTATCCGGCCGTCCTGCAAAAACAGGGCGGCTGGCTGAATCCCCAAAGCCCGCTGTGGTTTGAGCGGTATGCCCAAATCATCGCGGAACGGTTCCAAGGAAAAATTCGTCACTATTTTACGATCAATGAGCCACAGTGCTTTATCGGTCTTGGTTATGGCCAAGGCACCCACGCGCCCGGTCTGAAGCTTTCCGCCGCGGACAATTTCCTGGCTGTTCACAATGTTCTTTTGGCGCATGGCATGGCCGTCCGGGCGCTGCGCAAATACGGCGGCGACGTGCGTGTGGGCTTGGCGCAGAACGGGCGGATATTTGTTCCGCAGTCGGACAGTCCGCAGGATGCCGAGGCTGCCTGCCGGGCAACCTTTGCAGTGCCGGATGACTTTTTGGATGCGCTTTTCAGCGTTTCTCTTTGGAGCGACCCGATTTTGAAGGGGGAATATTCCAAGGAGTGCCGCGAGAAATTCGCCGGCATCATGCCGAAAATCGGCAGGGAAGAAATGGATACGATCAGCCAGCCGATTGATTTTTATGCGCAGAATATTTATCATTCCACCTGCGTGCGGGCGTTGAAAGACGGATGGGAGCCGGTGTCCTTTCCCGCCGGAATGACAAAAACCGCAATGGGATGGCCCGTAACGCCGGAATGCATGTACTGGTGCGCAAAGTTCCTGTATGAAAATTATCACAGACAGATGATCATCAGTGAAAACGGAATGTCGGCGCACGACACGGTTTCACCGGACGGAAAAGTGCATGACCCAAACCGGATTGACTATCTGCGCCGCTATCTCCTCTCCCTAAAAAGAGCCGCGGACGAAGGTATTGATATTGCCGGCTATTTTACATGGTCGCTGCTGGATAATTTTGAATGGAACTCTGGCTATAACGAACGGTTCGGCATCATTTATGTTGACTACCCGACGCAGCGGCGAATTCCGAAAGACAGCGCGTATTGGTATCAGCAGGTCATGGAGCATAACGGGGAAAATCTCTGATCAAAAGACAGACTGCCGCAAAACGGTTAAAAAATCGTTGGGCGGCAGCTTTTTGTTTGTCTAATATTTTCCGGGTTCAGCCCGATGCATATTCTTAATACAGCGCTCCTAAACATGCAGTGCAATGGATTTCGTTATTCCGGCCTTCATTTGAAATTGCCATCGGAAAGGTTGACAAAAGCAGCCTGTTAAACTAAGATGAAAAACAACAGGCTGACTTTACAGCATTTCCAAATTAAACTGCGAAAACATGTTCAGCGTTGTAAATCTGACTGGAACAGCTGCAAAGTTAATCGATTGAATTTTTATCGAATCACTTAGAAAAGAGGATTGTTCGTATGCTGAAGCAGCGCAGACTGGCACGTGTGATTGAAAATATGGAAAGGGGGCATCTGGAGCAGATCATTGTATCGTCGAAGGAATCGATTTATTATTTGACTGAAATATGGGTTGACCCGTTTGAACGGATGTTTGCATTGTACATACACAGAAACGGCAGAGTCGTGCTGTTCGGGAATGAACTGTTTTGCCTGAAACCGGAAGAAGGCATGGAAACAGTCATCGGCAAAGACGGGCTGAATCCTCTTATTGATCTGGCGGCGGTGGTTCAGCCGGGAAAAATCGGGATTGATAAATCATGGGAATCCCGCTATTTAATCGGCCTGCTGGAGCTCCGCCATGATCTTGTGCCGGTCAACGGCTCCGCGCCGGTTGATTTTGCGCGCCTTCAGAAAGACGATGAGGAGCTTGAAATCATGCGGCACGCTTCCCGCGTGAATGACAGTGTGATGCAGAGTGCAATTGCGCTGATTCATGAGGGCGCAACGGAAAATGAAATTGCCGGGCAGGTTGAAAAACTGTTTGCCAAAAACGGAGCGGACCGTTCACCAGAGGGTCAGATTGTTTCCTTTGGGGTGAATGCCGCCAATCCCCACCATGAACCGAACAATACCGTTCTCCGGCGAGAGGACGGGATTGTCCTTGATATTTTTAACCCAATTCAGCGGTATTGGTGTGACATGACCCGTATGGTGTATTTTGATCATGTAAGCGATGAACAGAAAACTGCTTATGAAGCTGTGAAAAAAGCAAATCTTGCGGCGGAAGCAATCATCCGGCCCGGTTTGCCGATGTGTGATTTTGACCGGGCTGCCAGAAAAGTTCTGGAAGACGCCGGTTATGGAAAATACTTTACCCACAGGCTGGGGCACGGCTGTGGGCTGGAATGCCATGAAATGCCGGAGAACAGCAGCTCCAATGAAATGATTGCACAGCCAGGGATGGTCTTTTCGGTTGAGCCGGGCGCGTATCTGCCTGGGCAATTCGGAATCCGTATTGAAGACCTGGTGGTCGTTACAGAGGCTGGCTGTGAAGTCCTCAATAAAGTCCCGAAGGAAATCACTGTAATCAAAGGATAGTTTCACAGGGATGGAATACGACGGCAATCATAAAATAAGACATAAAAAAGGCGGCCGGAAATTCGGCCGCCCTGTTTGTGTGGAAAGTTTTAAATCCGCGTTTGCTTTGCAAACGGACTATTCCTCATCCTCGTCGGGAACGGCATAGGAAGCCGTTTTCAAAAATGTCTGATAGGAAGTCTGGTCCTTTACCAAAAAATTCTGAAATATCATATCGCCTAACTGCAAAAGGATGATTTCACGGCAAATGACATTGGAGCTTGGCAGAAGATCTGTCTTGGGAATGAGAAAAAGCAGATCCGTATAGGCGGTGCACAGGGATTTCTCATGGTTGGAAAACAGAACGATATAGCTGCCGTTATTAATGAAATCGCCCAATGCTTCCGAGAGAACCGCGTGTTTCCCGGACAGCGAGATGGTGATGAACAAATCGCGCGGGGTAGAGATTTTCCGGTACACCTTCAGCACGTCGTAGTTTGTTACAGCGCTGATCGGCAGCCCCAGCTTTGCAAATTTAAAGGTTAGGATTTCTGCGACATATTGATTGACTTCCAGACCCACTACAAAAATTCGTTCCGCAGCCAGCATTTTTTTGCGGAGAAGATCGATTTTTTCCGGCTTGACCGTGTTGTACAGAAGTTCAAGAATCGTTTGATTATCCCGCAGCAGCGCGGCATAATCCCCTTTCCCGGTTTCCGCCGCCGGCCGCGCAGTCTGCTGCTGCAGCACATATTTAAACTCGTTAAGGCCGGAATATCCCACCTTCTGGGTGAAGCGAATAATGCTTGCATCAGAAGTGCCGATTGCCTTTGCAAGCTCCTGTGCGTTGGATTCTAAAAAAGTTTCCGGTTTCTTTTTAATGTAGTTTACAATCTTCCAGTCGGTCTTTGTGAACTGGTTGGACATTCCGTTAATACGGGTCATAAGACTGGACCAATCGTTTTCCTGTGCCATGCAGTTTGGTACCTCCATGCTAATTTTCTATAAATAATATTACTTTCCGAACAGGAAAAATTTGAATAAATCAAAAGTGAAAGATTGATTGTTTTTAGGTAAAATCTTTTTTGTTATTATATCATAGTTTTTTATGTTTGCCTACAACTGTTTATTTCTGTTTGTAGTAAATTACAAAAACAGGCTTCGTTATTTATTGGATTTGTTCATTGACGCCTGATATGTAGTGTACTACAATAATTATGTAATAATAAAGTATATAACAAACGGGTTTAAAACCGTATTTTTGCTGACAGGAGAGTAATTCATGGAAAGACCACAGATTCTATTACTGACTCACGGAGGGTGGGGGATGTCCCTTCTGGAAGGGGTTAAGATGGTCATTGGCGCAGTTGATTTTGTACAGGAAGTGCCGCTGAGACCCCAGGTTACCTTTCAGGAATATCTTGCGCTTGTCCGGAAGGCCGCCGATGCTATGCCGGACGGTTCCCTGATTCTTACCGACATGTTTGGCGGGACCACCACCAACGCGGGGGCGCTCGTAGGGCGGGAAAAAAACATAAAGGTAATCTCCGGGCTGAACGCCCCGCTTCTGATAGAAGCATGCCTTGAGCTGTCGGATGGAGACAGCATTGACTTTGACTCTGTTTTGGAGACGGGACAGACCTCAATTATTGATGTGATTGAGAAAATTGCAAAATCGCTTGAAGAAAAGGAGGCGGAAAACAATGGCTGAAATTGTACTGTGCAGAATTGACAGCAGGCTGATCCACGGACAGGTCATGACCAAGTGGGTCAATCAATCCGGAGCGAACAAAATTGTCGTTGTCAGCGATGAGCTCGCAAAGGACCCGTTTATGATGGAAATTTATCTTCTTGCCGCACCGCAGGATGTCAAAGTGAAGTGTTACAGCCGGAAGGGGGTCCTTGAAAAGTGGAAGGAGGACCGATTCGGCGAGGGAAAGGTGCTGCTCCTGCTGCCCGATCTCAAAACGATGAGAGAGGTCTACGACGGCGGCATAGGGGTTACCGGGATTCAGGTGGGCGGCCTTGGCGGCGCGCCGAACAGGAAAGTAGTTTTTCAAAATATTACACTGGACGAGGCGGATGTGGAAATCCTTACAGATTTAGAGAAGAAAGGAGTAAATATCATTTTCCAGACAATCCCCGAGGATGCTCCGCAGCGTTTGGAAGGAATTCTGAAAAAGTATCATCAAAACTAAATACTTGAGGAGGAAACAACAATGAGTGTTCTGCCACTTGCTATTTCAATGGGTATCTATTACTGGTTTTCCCGGCTGCGGCTTGGCTACACATTTTCATCCATGCTTCTTCAGCCCGTTGTTATAGGCATTTTTGTAGGCCTGCTTACCGGAAACATGGTTTTGTCCATGCAGATCGGCGCGGGACTGCAGCTGGTTTATCTGGGCGTGACTTCTACTCCGGGCGGCAACGTGCCCAGCGACCCCGCGCTTGCGGGCTGCGTGGCAATTCCGCTGGGCGTACTCGCCGGCATGAAGCCGGAGGTTGCCATTTCATTGGCCATTCCCTTTGGCGTTCTGGGCGTTTTTGTGGATCAGCTGCGGCGCTCCACCAATGCGATCTGGGTGCATATGGCCGACCGTTACGCGGAAAAAGCCAATACAAAGGGCATCCTGATGGCGGCGTTTCTGTTCCCGGCCCTGCTGGGCTTTGTCATCCGTTTCCCCATCGTATTTGTCATTGATTACCTTGGAGTCGACGCGGTCAAAACGCTGATGAGCGTAATTCCTACCTGGCTGATGCATTCCTTTGAGGTAATGGGGGGGATTCTCCCGGCGCTGGGCTTCGCAATTACGCTGATGGTAATCGGCAAGAAGAAGCTGCTGCCGTTTTTTATCGTTGGATTTTTTGCAGTACAATACTTAAAGCTGGACACGATGGCAATGGCAATCTTTGCAATCTGCACTGCTTTGCTGCTGAACCTGTTTAAGATTAAGGAGGAGGCGTAAAATGAATAATCTGACGACTGTACAGCCGGAGACTTTAAAAGAACCGGTTGAGAAAAAGACCAGCAAACTGGAAAAGAAAGACATTACAAAGGCGATGTGGATTTACTACCTGGGCGCGGAGCTGTCCAATTCCTACGAGCGTTTGCAAAGCCTGATTTTTTGCGCTTCCATGACGCCAGTACTTAAAAAGCTGTATAACACGGACGAGGAACTGAGCAAGGCGCTGAAACGCCATCTGGTATTCTTCAACACCGAAGGAACCTTCGGCGCTGTCATTCAGGGAATCACCATCTTAATGGAGGAAGAAAAAGCAAAAGGGGAAGACGTGACCGACGATGCGATCACCGGCTTGAAAACCGGGCTGATGGGGCCGATTGCAGGTATCGGCGATGCGATTATCTGGGCTGCCCTCATGCCGATCCTGATTTCTATTTTTCTTCCCTTCGCTTCAAACGGATCTCCGATGGGCGGACTTCTTCCGCTGATCCTTTATCCGCTGATCACCATCGGCGTCGCTTACGTTCTGATTCATCAAGGCTATACGCTGGGCAAGAAATCGGTCATTTCCCTGCTGAACGGCGGAAAGATGCAGTCGATTATTTTCAGCGCCAACGTCATTGGGCTTACCATGATGGGCGCGCTTTCAGCCAGCTATGTAAAGCTTTCAACGCCGGTTACCTTCGCCTTCTCAAGCGGCAACAAAATTGTCCTGCAGGATATCCTGAATTTGATTGTGCCTGGCCTGCTGCCGCTGCTCGCCGTATTCCTCATTTATTTTTATCTGAAAAAGCGCGGACCGCGTTACAACCTGATTCTGGCAACCATCGTCGTCATTTCAGTTGTTACGGCCTTCCTTGGAATATTCTAAGAGTCCGGCCGCCGTGCCGACTGTTTACAAAGCATAAAGAAAGGTACTGATACCATGGGGAATATTTATACTCAAAACGGGCTGCAGGAGGTGATTAACGCTTCCGGGCGCATGACCATCCTGGGCGTTTCTACGGTTTCAGAAGGGGTGGGGCGTTCGCTCGCGGAGGCCGCCGGCCATTATGTTGTCATGGAGGACCTGTATCAATACGCCGGCAGGAAAATCGGTTCCATGATCGGCGCGCAGGACGCCTGCGTGACCTCCAGCGCTTCGGCGGGCATCGCGCTTGCGGTCGCGTCCCTCATTTGCGGGGACAGCCTGGAAAGAGTACAGCATCTTTATGATCTCCTTCCGGAGACGCCGCGACGGGAAGTCATCCTTCTGAAAGGTCAGAATGTGGATTTCGGCGCGCCGGTCGGCGAGATGCTTCAGGTCGGCGGGGGACAGGTCAAAGAGGTCGGGTACGCCAATAAATCCACGCTGGGCGATATCCGCTCGGCAGTCGGTGAGAGAACCCTTGCCATCCTCTTTGTAAAGTCACACCACTGCGTGCAGAAAGAAATGGTCGATGCGCGTTCGGTGGTTGAGCTGGCGAACTCGCTGAGAGTACCCTGTATTGTGGACGCGGCGGCAGAGGAAGATTTGAGCGTTTACAACCGTATGGGTGCGGATTTCGTCTGCTACAGCGGGGCCAAGGCAATTGAAGGGCCGACCAGCGGCTTTGTCGCCTGCAAAACAGAACAGCTTGCCGCCAACATGCGTCTGCAGTACAAAGGAATCGGGCGGACGATGAAGGTCGGAAAGGAAAATATCATGGGTCTGCTTACGGCTGTCGAAGAATATCTTGCCGGCAAGCATCAGCCTGCGGTTACCGACGAACAGCTGAAGGCTTTCGCCGGGGAAATCGGCGCTGTTCCGGGATGCCGGGCGCAAATTGTGCAGGATGAGGCAGGGCGGATGATTTACCGCTGCAAGATCACTTTTGACAAAGCTTTCGGCCGCAGCGCCGAAGAGGTTGTGGAGCAGCTCAAAAAGGGTGATCCGGCCATCTACACCCGCGACTATCAGGCAAATTTAGGCTCGATTGCCATTGACCCCCGTCCTCTGCATTCCGCAGAGGAGCTCAGGGTCATCTATAACAGCATCAAACAGCTTTACAAAGGAGATTAATATGGAAAACATCAATTTTTACAAGGGACGCGTCGCGCTGAACTGCCTGACCGGCTCTATACGCAACGCAGAGAAAATTCTTGAGGCGGCGGAAGGACACGTAGTGGTGGGCATTTTGTCCGCGAACTATCCCGATGTTGCCAGTGCGGTAAAGGATATGAGAGAATACCAGAAGGCAGTGGACAACAATATTTCCGTGGGGCTTGGCGCCGGCAATCCGAATCAGTGGCGCGCGGTGGCGGAAATTTCCGCTCAGATTGTCCCGAAACATATTAATCAGACCTTTACAGCAACAGGCTTTACCCGCGGGAAAGCCGGAGAAGCCCCCTTTATGAACGCGATGGTTTCCCCGTGCGGAAAACCCGGATATGTGCGCATATCGACCGGCCCGATGAGCGGCAAGCAGGAGCCCGTGGTTGCTCCAGTGGCTACCGCGATTGCCATGGCGAAAGAGCAGGGAGCGAATTCCCTGAAATATTTCCCCATGGGCGGCTTAAAAGTTCACGATGAGCTTGCGGAAGTCGCAAAAGCCTGCGCTGAGGCGGATTTTGCGCTGGAACCGACCGGCGGCATCACAACGGATAATTTCAGTGAAATTCTGCAGATTATTCTGGATGCAGGCGTGCCGAAGATTATCCCGCATGTTTACTCTTCTATTATTGATAAGGCAACTGGCGAAACAAAAATTGAAGAAGTCGGTAAAATTTATAGAATGATTACCTCGCTGGTAAAGTAATTCCATAGAAAACAGGAAAATCCCCGGCGTAAAAACACACCGGGGATTTCTTTTATTGAGTCGGCCGGGAAAAACATGTTTATCAGGGAAATCACTATGGGGAAACGTTATGACTGATTACTGAAAAGGAGACTATCTATGAAAGAATTTTCTTATTCCATTCGGGACGAGATGGGGATTCATGCCCGCCCGGCAGGGATGCTTGTAAAAGAGGCAAAAAAATATGATTCCTCTATTATCATCAGCAGGAACGGACAATCCGCGGACCTGAAAAAACTGTTTGCGATTATGCAGCTTGCGGCAAAGCAGGGAGATAAAGTCCGTGTCACGGTGGAGGGCAAAGACGAGGAAATTGCCGCAGCCTCCCTGGAACGCTTTTTCCAGAAGAACTTATAAAGTGCGTAAAACCAGAATACAGACCGAAGCCGCCCGGCAATTGCCGGACGGCTTCAAATCGTTTTCGGGAAATCAATAGATTACTTCATGCCGGAAATGGTAACGCCTTTGATAAATTGTTTTTGAAAGCACAGCAGCAGGATGGTCACCGGAAGCATAATGAGTGCGGAGGCGGCCATCACTGCGCTGATATCGGTTGAATGCGCGTCGGAGAAATAGGTCAGCGCCAGCGGAAGCGTCATGCTCTTCAGTGAGGAGAGCATGATCAGCGGGTTCAGGTAATCGTTCCAGATATCGAGGAAGGTAAAAATAGCCAGTGCCGCAATGCAGGGCCGCAGCTACGGCATGATGATGCTGGCGTAGATACGGAAGTCCCCCGCGCCGTCCAGCTTCGCGGCCTCGCAAAGACTGTCCGGAATATCGTCGCAGAACTGCCGGCACAGATAAATGCCGAATCCGGATACAAGCGCCGGAATAATCAGAGCCTGAAGGCTGTTGTACAGGCCGACCTGATTGATAATTAAAAAGCGGGGAATCATGGTGATCTGGCTTGGCACCATCATCGTGCTGAGCACCAGCCAGAAAAGGATATTCTTCCCTTTAAAACGGTATTTTGAAAACACATAGCCGGTAATGGTGCTTGTAAAAATCACCGCCGCCGTAACGGCAACGGACACGATGACGCTGTTTTTGAACCAGCTGAAGAACGGCGATTTTGTCAGCACCGTGATGTAGCCGGAAAGCGTCCACTTAATCGGCATTACTTTTCCGGGGTTGTATAAAACCTCCCGGGTGCTCTTAAACGAGGTAAGCATCATCCAGATGTAGGGGGCGATGATCATCAGAGCAAATACCATGAGAATAATAGTAATAATAATATACCATTTATAATATTTTTTCGAGCTGTTTCCCATCTTAATACCCCCATTCCACACGGTTGAGCCGCTGCTGTATCACTGTGACAATCATGATCAGGATGAACAGGACGACAGCGATGGCAGACGCGTAACCCATGTCTTTTGTCTGGAAAGCCGTTTTATAGATGTAATAAGTGAGGACGTTGCCCGAATTTTCCGGGCCGCCCAGTTTTGCAAGCACCTGGAACTGCGCAAACATCTGAAAGTGGGAGATAATCGTCATGGCTACGACAAAACTGACGGTCCTTCCCAAAAGCGGAAGGGTAATATAAAAGAACTTTTTAACCATTCCGGCGCCGTCAATTTCGGCTGCTTCGTAGAAATCGGGCGGAATGCCGTCCATTCCCGCTGAAAACAGGATGATATTATACCCTATGTCCGCCCAGAGCGTGAAAATAATGATTGCGGGCATCACATAGCTTGCGGTTCCCAGCCAGTTTACAGGGGCAATACCGAAAAGATTTTTGAGCATATTGTTGATCAGGCCATATTTTGTGGCATAGAGCCCGCCCCATACCACGCTGGAAGCAATCAGCGGCGCCACGCACGGCATAAAAAATACCACCCGGAAGAAGGCCCGGAATTTTGCCCAGGGGAGCATGCTGATCAGCTGCGCGAGCACCAGCGTAATAAATATATTCAGAGTAACGGTAATGCCGACGAATACAAGCGTGTTCACGGTGGACTTCAGAAAAATTTTGTCTGACATCAGCTTACCGAAATTTTCAAATCCAATAAAATGGTTGATGGCTCTGAGCGGGTTGTAATCAAAAAATGAAATTGCGAGGCCGCCCACGATGGGCAGCACGAAAAAGACTGCCAGTAATATAAAAATGGGGAGCAGCACAAAATAGACAAAGCGATTGTTTTTCACGGGTTGATCCTCCTTAGAAAGACGGCGGGCTCTTTTTTTTATAAAAAGCCCGCCGTATTTTTATGTGCAATTATTTAGCCGCATTCATTGTGCTGTCAAGCTTTCCAAGCGCTTCGGCTACAGGAGTTTTATTGTTTACGATATCAATAAAGGTGGCCTTTACATTTTCCTTGAGTTTATCCGTGTTGAAATAGCCGATAAATCGGCCGCCGTCCAGAACCTTTACCAGCGGCGCCATATAGGGCATTGCCTTGACCAGTTCCGGATTGTTGGCCGCGGTTTTGGAAGCGGGCAACATGCCGCAGGCGATGTCATACTGCAGGACCCTGCTGGGGTCAGTCCAGAACTCAACAAATTTCCAAGCGGCTTCCTGCTTTTTGGAGGAGGCGTTGACCGCCAGTCCCCAGCCGGTTTCCGCCGCGAACAGCTTCTTGGAACCGTAGAACGGCATTGCCACATATTCAAAATCCTGACCGTATTTCAGACCGTCCACATTGATTCCTTCCGGAACGACCCATGGGCCGCGGGGAACCATCAGCTCCTCGGTGCTGGTGAACAGCTTCTGATACGGCTCGGTTTCGCTCGCGTTTGTCAGGCCGTCCAGATTGGTCATTTTATCGACGGTAACGTAATCCACCAGCTTTTGCATGGTTGCTACACCAGTCGGATTGTTAAAGTTGAACTTGTCGCCTTCCATGTAGCTTCCGCCCGAGGAAAGAATCATGGAGAGCCATGTATAGGGCAGTGTATCCCATCCGACAAAATCAAGTCCGCGTAAATTATACACCGCGCCGTTGGAGGATGAATTCTTTTTTGCAATGTTAATCATCTCATCCCAAGTGGTCGGGTACTGTATGCCGAGTTCCTTGAATTTCGGGGTGTTGACCAGCAGTCCGCCGTATTCAATGTTGTATTCAAGCGGCACGCCGTAGTATTTTCCGTTGTATCCGAAGGACCCGAGCACCGGCTCGTAGCTGTCCTCCTTCACCTTCGCCATATATGCGTCCGGCACGGGCGCAAACGCGCCGGTTTTGGAGTAATCGATCGCCCAGCCGCCCCAAAGCTGATAGACGTCCGCTCCGCCCTCTTTGCTCAGCAGCGAGGTCTGGGTTTTGGATTCAAACTCATCGTAAGGAAAAGACTCGCGTACAACTTTAATGTCAGGATTCGCCGCTTCGAAATCTGCAATCATTTTATCCTGTGCCGGGTTCCAGTTCACGTCAATATGTGACCACAGGGTAATGGTTGTGACGCCTGTGCCGGACTTGTCGGCTGACGCGGGCGAAGAGCCGGTATTTGCGGCGGGCGCGCCGCAGCCGGTCAGCATTGCGGCCGACAGTATTACGGCCAGTGCACAAGATGTAAACTTTTTCATTTCAATCCTCCATTGTTTGAATTTATTATATCGTACCTGCATGCGCAGGATCAACCCAAATAATGTGCGCGTCAGATGGTCAGCGATTTAAAATAAGGGAGATACTCTTTGTTTTTGTCCAGCATTTCCTGAACCATTTGCTTGATTTCAGCCATGGACAGTACGGCGGACGAAAGCGGGTCGAACAGGACCGCCTGGAAAATCTTCCACGGGTCTCCTTCCATTGCGCCGTCAATCGCCAGCTCCTCACAGCGGGAAGAGGTGTTGACCAGAATCGCAAGGTTGTCGGGCAGATTGCCGACGTGGAACGGGCGGATTCCGGACCGGGAAGCCAGGACCGGTACTTCTACGCAGGCTCCGGCGGGCAGATTGTCAATCAGGCCGAAGTTCCTGAGGTTTCCGTTGAACTCGAACGGGGTATGGTCGCCGAATACCGCGTTGAAAATGTTGGAAGCGTATTCATCCCCTCTTTTCAGATCAACGTCTTTCTCATCCAGCATTTTCTGGAACTCAATCTCCCATGTGTTTTCCCTTTCAAAATACTCATCCAGTATGTATGCGTATGTTCCCGGATTCCAGCCTGTGCCGTGTGTGCAGTATTTTTCAATCAAATCCGGGCGCTTGCGGAACCAGGCGTTGTACTCGGAATTGTGTCCGGAAGACTCCGTCGGGTAGTAACCCAGATTGAGGAACATTTCGGTTCTTACAGGTTCTTCCGCCGCAACCTCCGGCTTTTCAAGAACAGCCTTTTTCAGCAGCGGCAGGGCGTCTTTTCCGTTCCAGTCAAGCTTCAGGTAGAATGCTTGATGGTTGATGCCGGCGCAGGTGTAGGAAAGCTCTTCTGGTTTCGCTCCGATAAAGCCAGCAAGCATTTCAGCGGTGCCCTGCACGCTGTGGCAAAGACCGGTGACATTCATTTTTGTCTGACGCTGTAAGAATCCGCATAGAAGAGCCATTGGATTGGTATAGTTGAGGACGATGGCGTTCGGACAAAGCTCTTCGGCGTCGCGGATGATCTCCAGCATAGCCGGAGCAGTCCTTAAAAATCTAAAAATACCGGAAGGACCTCTGGTGTCGCCGACGCAAAGGTCAACCCCGTATTTCTTTGGAATTTCAACATCGTGGCGCCATACTTCCACGCCGCCCTGCAGAATCGTGATCAGCACGCCGTCGGCGTCCTTTAACGCTTCGCGGCGGTTTTGGGTGGCGACCACTTTCGCTTTGTAATGGCCTCCCGCAATAATTTTTTCCACTGCCTTTTTGGAATAGGCAAGCCGTTTGGAATCAATGTCCATCAGCGCAATTTCGCAGTCCTGAAATGCTTCGAAGGTCAGAATGTCACGGACCAAATCCCTCGTGAATTCCAAGGACCCCGAACCGATAAAAGCAAATTTTTTTGACATGACACATACTCCTATTCATGGTTGTGAATAAATTGATTTACAAAACATCGCTATTTGTTTCATTAACAACCTAAAGACATTGTATCATCACTCTGCTAAAAAGTAAATAATTTTTCAAGAAAACAGAAGTAAATTTTTGATATTTGTAATTATTTTTAATAAATAATATAAAAATTGTATATAATAACAATAAATTAATAGGAAATACACTGGTAAATTTTGAATTTAAAATTGTTTATGTTTTAGTAAACAAATTTGATTCACTTTTAATTTATTAATATGCCCGCCTTTACCAATAAATATTTTAGCCGTTGGAAGCAGAGAAAACCAGTTCGGTTCTGCATTTTATTTGAATATTATAGCGCTTTTGATAATAAATTGACATTTGGCCGGTGAATGATTATAATTTGTTTAGCAAACAAGTGCAATAAGCAAGGAGGAAAACCATGTCGACAATCAGAGATGTGGCAAAATATGCGGGGGTTTCCATCGCTACTGTTTCAAGAATTCTTTCCGAGGATGTGAATTATAAAGCGACAGAACAGACGAGGAAAAGAGTAAAAGACGCGACGATCGCCTTGAATTACACGCATAAGCGCAGACAGCAGAAGGTGGAGGCGAAAAACATATGCTGCATTCTTTCCATGACCGCGGAAAAATATGCAGACCCTTATTTTTCCTCCATTTTAACCGCCCTTGAAAGCAGACTGATGGAACACAACTGTGTCATTACGGCGGTGCGCAACTACAGCGAGCTGAGCAATCCGCAAAAACTGGACCTTACGTTCGGCCGGGATTTGGATGGGATCGTCATTATGGATGACCTGCCGGAGGATGTTTTCCGCTATATCTGCAGTCGGGTGAAATATGTTGTAGGCTGCGACACGGCTTACGGAAACCTTGACAACATCGGGTTTGACCTTTTCAACGCTTCCGTACAGGCGGTAAAACACCTGATAGACAGAGGATATCAAAAAATCGCTTATGTCGGCGGCGCCAACCTCAAGGATTTTCGCGGCGACAAAAGGCAGATTGCCATCCGCTCCACTCTGGAGCTCGCTGGGCTGGAATATCGTCCGCAGTGGATGCTAGACTGCAAATGGGACATCGGCCTCTGTTTAAAATTTGTACGGGAGCTTCTGTCCGTGCCCGAGGAAGACCGCCCCGACGCAATCTTTGTGGGAAATGACACGCTGGCTTCCGCCGCGCTTCCGCTGATCAGGGAAATGGGATTTACCGTACCGAATGACGTTGCCGTGATCGGATTTAACAACGACTCCATTTCCTCCTACACCTTTCCCGAACTGACGACAGTCGCGATTCCGGTTCAGGAAATAGGCAAAACCACAGCGGATGTCTTATACAATCGTATCTGTGGAGATACCTGTATGGTACGAAATGTTGTGTTTCCCACGGAGCTGGTGATCCGGTCTTCTACTTGAAATAAAAAATGCTGAAAGAAATTTCTTTCAGCATTTTTTATTATGGATTGCGGGTCGGTCCGGACTGAGCCGCGCTGTCTTTATAAATTGGATTTGAAGAAGGCAAGCAGTGTTTCCGACGCTTTTGCCTCATCGCTGCCTTCCGCTGTAACGGTAACCGTATCGCCCTGCTTTGCGGCCAGTCCCATAACTGCGAAGATTTTTTTGGCATTGCCGGAAGTCGATCCCTTTGTTACTTTAATGTCCGAAGAAAAAGAAGACGCCGTTTTCACGAGCAGCCCGGCCGGACGGGCATGGATTCCCTCGGCGTCCGTAATGGTATACGTAAATTGCTTCATAGTAATCTCCTTCTGATTAAATTCACGCCTTTGACGTGATTATTTTTTTAACCCTATCTATGATATCATACTCAAAATGAAATGCAACCTCCGAAGATTCCAGCCGTACGCTGACAGAGGTTCCGGCGGATTGAATATATTCTTTTGAATAAATATATTGTCGGTTTGACGGTACCGTCCGGCGGCTGGCCATAGCTTTTAACAGGTCTGAAATGTTGATACATTCAGAGAAAATTCACATGAATTATACAATATTAATAGTTATTTGTTTCAAATGTCACGATCCCATGTCAAAGATTATAAGGAAATTCCGGAATAAGAAGTTATAATAGAATTGACCGGGGAGATAAATAAGCGTGAGGTGATCGGATGCTGACAAAAATTCAAATAAAACTGATACAACATCTCAGCGAAACACAAACCCCGCTGACGGCCGAGGATATTGCCAAGCTGATCGACATTTCTTCCAGGACAGCCAAAAGGTACGTCGAAATCATCAATGACGAAATCAAGGAATTCGGGCTGGAAATCATTTCGAAAAGGGGCGTGGGTTATGCGCTGAAAGGCGACCCGAAGGCTGTAAAAAAACTGCTGAGCGGCGAGTCTTACGATGACAGCGCGGAACGTATCAGGGGCGCTCTTCTGACTATCATCCGCTCCCAGCCCGTCACAATAGAAACGCTTTCCGGCCATATGCATTTAAGCCCTTCCACCCTGAACAAGCTGATGCCGTCCATCAAAGAATATCTGCACAAATACAGCCTTGAGCTGTCTTCCAAACCGTATTACGGGCTGTTTATCGACGGAGAGGAAATCAACATACGCACCCTGTTGACGGATATCGGGTTCAACGATGAACAGAGCAGCTTACAGGTCAATCTGCCCAACCTGAGCCAAACGGAATATAAGCAGATAGACACGGCCGTGCTGGAAAATCTAAAACAAATCCACGTTGTAGCGGCGGACCGGGATATTCAGAATCTGTCCATGCGGATTGCCGTCTCCTTTTCCAGAGCGAGGCAGGGCTGCCATTTAACGGAAATCTCGCTGCCGAAAGGCATACGGCGGTACCATCTTCAGATTATCCGCCAAATCATGGACCCGCTTGCGCAAGCTTTCGGCATTGCGCTGAACGACGAGGAATTTAAATATATCGCTGCGCTTTCCGGCCCGGTGATCCAGAGCTTTGAGGCAAACAAAATTGATGTGGAGGATCATATTCATACCTTTGTGAAGGAACGGATTAAGGAAATTTCCCTGATTTCAGGCTCCGATTACTCTGCCGACGAAAAGGTGATCGAATCCCTTTCCGTGCATATCAAAATTCTTCTGGAGCGTATGGAAAATCAGATTCCGGTAAAAAACCCCCTGCTCAGTCAGATCAAAAAGAAATATCCGATCGAGATGAATTACGCGATTTTTCTGGCACAGAAAATCGAGAAGGAATACGGCCTGAGTATAGGCGAGGACGAGCTGGGATATCTTGCCATGCATTTCGGCGCGTTTCATGAAAGAATGAACAGCCGGAAAAAAGCGGCCATCCTCTGCAGCTACGGAATCGGCACAAGCCAGCTGATCACCGAGCGAATCAGCCGGGAAATACCGGAGCTTGAAATTGCTGGCGTTTACCCGATTCATTATCTGGAAAGCGCGCTTGCACACGACGTCGATATTGTTATTTCCACCGTCGATATCGACAACTATCACAGCAATGTTCCGCTCGTGGTGATTGAGGACTTTCTGGGCAACGACTGCATTGCCCGCATAAAGGATGCCCTTTACCACCGCGGGGATGAAAAAACCGGCCTGGTCACCCTATTTCGGCCCGAGGCGTTTTTTAAGCTTCAGGCGAAGACCAGGGAACAGGCGATTGAAGAAATGGGCAAACGGATGCTGGCGATGGGGCTCATTCAAAAAAGCACACTGGATTCCGTCAAAATGAGGGAAAAGAAATCCTCCACAGATATTGGAAATCTGGTGGCGGTTCCACACACGATTTATCAGGGAGATCTGCCCTCCGTTGTGGGAATCGGAATTCTGAAACAGCCGATTAAATGGGGGGAGGAAAATGTTCAGCTGCTGTTCTTTATCAGCTTTAACAGCGTTGACAGCGCCAACGCATCCATGTTCCGGCAATTATACGGGCGTGTTAAAGATATCAGACTGGTGAATCAGTTGATTGCTTCCTCTTCGTATGACCAGTTTATTAAAAATTTTTCTTATTGAAGGAGAACACATATGCAGGAAGATAGCGTTTTTAAGAGGGAGTATGTCCTGATGGATGCGGATGTTTCCACAAAAGAGGAATGTCTCGCCTTCATTGCCGGCAAGGCGGTGGAGTTCGGCATCAGCTCCAGTGTACAGGGAACCATCGACGGTTTTCTGGAACGCGAAAAGGTGGACAGCACCGGTTTCAGCGACGGCTTTGCGATTCCGCACACGCGCTGCGACGCAATTTTGAAGCCGTCGGTCATGGTGGTCAAGACAAAGCGCGGTATCGATTGGCCCTCCATGGACGGAGAGCCGACGGTAGTTGTTTTCGCCCTGCTGGTTCCAAAGCAGGTTGGGAGCACGGTGCATCTGAAGCTCCTGTCCTCCCTGTCGCGCAAACTGGTGAACGCGGAGTTTCAGAAATCACTGCTGAATTCATGTGATCCCGATGAAATATTCGGTATTATAAATCAAGCTATTCAAAGTTAAGGAGGAACAGAAGATGGCAAAAAAGCTGGTCGCTTTATGCGCCTGCACGATGGGTCTGGCCCATACCTTTATGGCCGCGCAGTCCCTGGAGGAGGCGGCAAAGGAACTGGGATACGAGGTGAAAATCGAAACGCAGGGCGCGGACGGAATCCAGAATCCGCTGACCCCGCAGGATCTGGCGGAAGCCGACATCATCATCCAGGCGGTGGCAATCACGCCTGAAAACAATGACCGGTTCGATAATTATGATGTGTATGAAATCGGGCTTCAGGACGCCATTAAAAACGCCAAGGGCGTCATCAAAGAAATCGAAGAAATGATTGCCGCGGAATAAGTACATATTTTTATATTTTGAGGAGGAGTAAAAATGGCAATTACAAAAAAGAGCGCAGTTAATAACGGAGCCGAACGGCCCAAGCTGAACATTGGTTCCACTGCCCCCACACCGGAAAAAAAGAGCGTTTGGGCAGAGCTTTCCAAACATGTGATGACCGGTATTTCCAATATGATTCCGTTCCTGATCATGGGCGGACTGATTCTGGCGCTGTCCCAGCTGATTCCTTACGTCATACTCGGCGTAGACCCTTCCATGGGCATTATTGACGCAATGAATTCCGGCAAATACACAGGATCATCCATTGGACTGCTCAAATTCGCTCAGCTGACTCTTGAATTCGGCGGAACGCTGTTCGGCTTTGCCATCCCGATGTTCGCGGCTTTCATGGCGAACTCCATCGGCGGCAAGCTTGCTTTTCCGGCCGGCTTTATCGGCGGCCTGATGGCTACAAAACCGACTTCCATCCTGAGCCTTGTGGACGGCAAATGGGAAGCCAATTCTCCGGTTGCTTCCACCTTCCTGGGCGCAATCCTGATTGCAATCGCAGCCGGATATTTCGTAAAATGGCTGAACAAATCCATTAAGGTAAGCCACAATATGCTTGCTTTCAAGACCACCTTTCTGATTCCGATTATCGCGGCTGCCGGCGTTATGCTCGGTATGCACTTTGTTGTTACCCCGTTGGGCGGTCTGATTAACTCATGGATTAAATCCGCTCTGGGTGCTGCCGGCGCGGCGGGCAGCTACGGATACGCCATTGCGCTTTCGGCGGCCACCGCGATTGACCTCGGCGGCCCGATCAACAAGGCCGCAGGATTTGTGGCGCTGAGCTTTACGACCGACAAGCTGCTGCCGATTACGGCGCGCTGTATTGCGATTGTTGTTCCGTCCATCGGCCTCGGCCTTGCGACGATCATTGACAAACTGGTTGTCGGCAGACATGTCTTTGACAAGCAGTTCTATCCTCAGGGCAAAACCGCCATGTTCCTCGCCTTCATGGGTATCAGCGAAGGCTCCATCCCGTTTGCCCTTGAAAAACCCTCCATCACGATTCCTGCCTATATGATCGGCGCAATCGTCGGCGGTACCTCTGCTGTCGCCATGGGCGCGGTGCAGTGGTTCCCGGAATCCGCGATCTGGGCATGGCCGCTGATCTCCAACATCGCCGCCTATATCGCAGGCATCGCCATTGGAGCGGTCATTACCGCGCTGATCGTTATTTTCGCAAGGAATAACCTGATTAAAAAAGGCAAGCTGGAAGTAGACTCCAACGACTGATTACATAGAAGCAATGGGGAAGGAGTGCGTTATGTACTCCTTCCTTTATATGGGAGAAAGAATGAACAGACTTGAAAACTGCCGCGCGCTTCTTGCGGGCCGCGATGCACAGGCGATGCTGTGCACCTCTTACCACAATAAATTCTATCTTTCCGGGCTGTACAGCTCCTCCGGTTATGTGCTGATTACGCAGAAGCAGAAATATGTCATTGTGGATTCGCGCTATTACGAGGAAGTAAGGCAGAACAACCGGGACGCACAGGTGCTGCTGATGACCGGCGAAAAGACTTACGATTTTCTCATCAACCGGATTATGGAAGAGGAAAATATTCATACCGTGGGTTTTGAAGGCGACGATTTATCGTATGACCGGTTCGAAGCGCTGAAAAAAAAGCTTCACGCTTCGCTGGTTCCCGTCAACATCAATCCCATCCGCGCGGTGAAGGACGCGGATGAAATTGAAACGATACAAAAGGCCTGCGCCATCGCGGACAGGGCCTACGCGCATATTCTTGACTTTGTCAGAGTCGGTATGCGGGAGGACGAAGTCGCAAACGAGCTGGTTTATTTCATGAAGCGAAACGGCGCGATGAAGGAATCCTTTGACACCATTGTCGCCAGCGGCGTCAGGGGCTCCATGCCGCACGCCAAGGCGGGCGCCAAATGGATAGAGGCAGGAGATTTTGTCACCCTTGACTTCGGGGCGAAGGTTGGGCAGTACTGTTCCGATATCACCCGCACATTCGCGGTTGGGAAAATGCCGGTACCCGAATTGCGGAAAATCTATGAAACCGTCCGGGAAGCCCAGCGGAAAGGAATAGAGGCTGTGCGTGCCGGTACCCGCTTCTGTGACGCGGACAGGGCGGCAAGATCAGTCATTGAAAAGGCGGGATACGGCGCGTGTTTCGGCCATAATCTGGGTCATTCGCTGGGTATCAGCGACCATGAGGATCCCCGCCTTTCTCCAACGGAGGAAGCGTGCATGGAGGCCGGCATGGTCGTGACCGTGGAGCCGGGAATCTATGTGCCGGAACTGGGCGGCGTGCGGATTGAAGACGATGTGCTGGTAACGGAAAACGGTCCGCGGGTTCTGACCCACGCGCCGAAAGAGCTGATCATTGCAGATAAGGAGTAATCAATGGATATTGAACTGGTAAAAAAACTGAGCAACGCGGACGCGGTCGCCTCCCATGAGGACGAGGTCAGAAGCATCCTGCTGGAAGAGCTGAAGGAATTTTCAGACGAAATCGATTTTGACAGGCTCGGTTCCGTCCTGTTCCATAAAAAGGGGGACGCGGACGGCCCTCGCGTGATGGTCTGCGCTCACATGGACGAAGTCGGGTTTCTTGTCAGAAGCATCAGCGGTATCGGCATGCTTTATGTCATCCCGGTCGGGAGCGTGCGCACTTTTTCCAAATTCATGCAGGGGGTGCGGGTCACAACGGAAACTGGGCGCAAAATTCCCGGAATTTTGAATTCCGTGTATGCGGACGGCGACGTCAAGGACTTGGTTGTCGATATCGGTGCCGTTTCACAGGAAGAAGTCCTCGCGCTTGGCATCCGCGTCGGGGATATGGTTACTTTCAGCAGTGAATGCCGGGAATACGGAGTGGAAAATGCTTTTGCAGGAAAAGCCTTTGACGACAGGCTGGGCTGTTATGTGCTTGCACAGACGCTGAAACGTCTGAAAAACGAGCAGCTGCCCAATCAGCTCTACATGGCGGCGACCTCCAGCGAGGAGGTGGGGCTGCGGGGCGGGAAAACGTGCGCCTATAAAATTCACCCCGATATCGTGATTGTTCTGGATGTCGCCTGCTGGGGGAACGAGCTGGTCAGAGACCACACCAACAACCGGCAGATCGGGCGCGGCCCCATGCTGCTGCACTACGATAAAACGATGGTTCCCTCCTCCCGCCTTTTGAACCATATTCAGAAGGTCGCCAGTCAAAACGGCGTTGCGCTGCAGCAGGATATGTTCAGCAACGGCGGAACGGACGGCGGCCAGGCGCACCTGACCCGCGACGGCGCCGTATGCGCCGTGCTTGGCGTTCCGCTGCGCTATGGGCACAGCCCGTGGTCCATCGGCAGCGCCAACGACGTGGACAGTCTGGTGACGCTGATGACGGAGCTGATAAAAAGTCTGGACAAAACCGCGTACCTTTCCACGGTGAATTTTGCATCGGGAGGCTGCCATGACTGATTTTGATATTTTCCCCGACCGTTTTGTGGAAAAATGCCGCAAATGGGACAAAACAAAAATCGAAGAACATTTCGGCCCGGTCGGCGGCGACTATATTCCCATGTGGATTGCCGACATGGATTTCCGCGCGCCGGAACCGCTGCTGAAAAAACTACGCCAGGCTGTGGATATCGGCGTTTTCGGTTATACCTATGTCTATGAGGAATTCTATGACGCGGTAATCCGTTACTTTGAGCGGCATCATCACGTTTCTCCGAAAAAGGAATGGCT
>DENA01000039.1:18128-76095 GCA_002359465.1 Ruminococcaceae bacterium UBA2656 | reverse complement strand
AACCCGGCCAGCCGCCCGCCGGTGTTTTTAACGGTGTTGACAGAATTAAAAAATTCGGATTTTTCATTCAGTTCATCTAAGAACGGAATAATTGACTGTTTGTGGGGAATCGTGATGTTGAAGCCGCACAGGGTGCGAAGCTGCTCCATTTGGCCGGCAAGCCCGGCCGGGGCGATGTCCACAGCGCCGTAACAGGCGCTTTTTCCGCTCAGGGCGAAAAGCCGTTCATGGATAAACGGGGCCATGGTGTGCGCGATTGGATGGCCACTTACGGCGAAGTTATTTTCAGTCATTTTTCATTCCTCTTGCTTTCCCGTTAAAAAAAGGTTAAAAATATATTGACAAAGTCAAAGTTTACTAATAATATGTGGTTAGACAATCAGTGTCCGGAGCGATTTATGTGGTTTTTTCTGTGGCAATTGTAACACAAGAGGGATATTTTTTNNGCGTGCCGATGATTCAAAATTTTGTAAGATTTCTAAGGAGGATAAGACATGGTTTTTGAGAAGGTAAAGGCGATTCTCAGCGAACAGTTTGACGTCGAGGAGGATTCGATTACTCCCGAAACAAGCATTGCTGACGATTTAGGCGCCGATTCCTTGGACGTAGTCGACCTTTTGATGTCTATCGAGGATGAGTTTGANNTGAAGAGATTGATAACATCAAAACCGTCGGTGAACTGGTAAAGTACATTGAAGAGAATGTCTAGATGACATTCTCTTCTGAAAACCGCTGTGCGTGTGCGCGGCGGTTTTTTTATTTTATTCGGTTTTTATGGGAATTTGTTGTGCTTTTACTTGAAAAAACGCCGCGTTTCAGATATAATAAATTTAAGTTTTGCGTTTTATAAACAGAAGGAGTGTTAAAGTCGTTGAATGAATTCAGCTTTTTGACAGACGGCGTTCAATTCATGATTGCGAATCCGAAAATGCTGGTCATGTGGCTGATCGGCGGGCTGCTGATCTGGCTGGCCATTAAAAAGGATTTCGAGCCGGCACTGCTCTTGCCAATGGGATTCGGTGCGATTCTTGTCAATCTTCCGCTGCCCGGCGTGGTGGGGGATACGGGCATCGTGAGATGGCTGTTCGAAAAGGGAATCGTCGCCTCCGAAGCATTCCCTCTTTTACTGTTTGTCGGAATCGGCGCCATGATTGATTTCGGGCCGTTGCTTTCCAATCCCCGCATGCTGCTGTTCGGCGGCGCGGCGCAGTTCGGCATCTTTCTTACCGTAGTACTGGCGGTTCTGCTTGGGTTCCCGCTCAAGGACGCCATGGCCGCCGGCGTCATCGGCGCGGCTGACGGCCCGACCTCCANNACGGCGCGATTGCGGTGGCGGCCTATTCGTATATGGCGCTGGTGCCCATTATCCAGCCTGCGGCGATCCGCCTTGTTACCACAAAGCATGAGCGCATGATCCGTATGCCGTACAACCCGAAGGCGGTTTCCAAAACCACCAAAATATTATTCCCGATTATCGTTACGCTGATTGCGGGTCTGGTTGCGCCGGACTCGGTCGCGCTTGTCGGATTCTTAATGTTCGGCAATTTAATCCGTGAATGCGGTAAGCTGGAGGCTCTTTCCCAGACCGCGCAGGGCCCGCTCGCAAACCTGATTACCATTTTCCTTGGAATTACGATTGCGTTCCAGATGCAGGCCGACCAGTTCCTTAATCTTGGCACATTAATCATCATGGCGCTGGGGCTTTTCGCCTTTGTGTTCGACACCATCGGCGGCGTGGTTTTTGCAAAGATACTGAACCTGTTCCTGCCAAAGGATAAAAAGATCAATCCGATGGTCGGCGGCGCGGGAATCTCGGCGTTCCCCATGTCCGCAAGAGTGATTCAGAAAATGGCTTTGAAGGAAGACAATCAGAACCATATTCTGATGCATGCGGTCGGCGCCAATGTGGCCGGTCAGATCGGGTCGGTCGTAGCGGGCGGCATTATCCTGAATCTTGCCAGAATTTGGGGGATGATATAAATGATGCATTTGAATGTGATGGCGGTTCTATTTAAAAGCTTGATGGGCGAAGTCGGCAGCGGCGACGTCGCAAGATCGTTCCAGCTGATGGGCAAGGGCATGCTCGGCATTTTTATCGTGATGCTTTTAATTTTTGCCGTGATTGTTGTGCTCAATAAATCCACTGGGTCAAATAAGGACACAAAGTAGAAATTTGAACACGAACCCCTTGGCGCGCGCGAAGAGCCGGGGGGTTCACTTTATCCCGTATAATCTGACAGAATCGAGGAGACCTTAGAATGGCGGAACAGAAAAAAATGGTAGAGGCGATCACTCCCATGGAGGAGGATTTCGCAAAATGGTATACCGATATTGTGAAAAAAGCGGAACTGATGGATTACACCAGTGTGCGCGGCTGCATGGTCATTGAGCCGTACGGCTGGGCCATCTGGGAAAATATTCAGCATATCCTTGACACAAGGTTCAAGGAGCTTGGCCATGAGAACGTCTCTATGCCGATGTTTATACCGGAAAGCCTGCTGAATAAAGAAAAAGACCACGTGCAGGGCTTTGCTCCCGAGGTCGCCTGGGTAACCATGGGGGGGAACGAAAAGCTGCAGGAGAGAATGTGCGTCCGTCCGACCTCCGAAACGCTGTTCTGTGACCATTACGCCAAGGTGATCCAGTCCTGGCGCGACCTGCCGAAGCTTTACAACCAGTGGTGCTCCGTCGTCCGCTGGGAGAAAACCACGCGCCCGTTCCTGCGTTCGGTGGAGTTCCACTGGCAGGAAGGCCACACCATGCATGAAACCGCAGAGGAGGCCGAGGCGGAAACGGAGCAGATGCTCAAAGTCTACGCCGACTTCTGCGAACACGATCTCGCCATGCCCGTCATCAAAGGGCGCAAGACCGACAAGGAAAAATTCGCCGGCGCTGTGGCCACCTATACCATAGAGGCCATGATGCACGACGGCAAGGCCCTTCAGTCCGGCACCAGCCACTATTTCGGGGACGGATTTGCAAAGGCGTTTAACGTTACCTTCCAGGGCAGAGATAATTCCGTCTGCCATCCATTCCAGACCTCGTGGGGCATGAGCACCCGCGTGATCGGCGGCATCATCATGACGCACGGCGACAACAACGGCCTTGTCCTTCCACCCGCCGTCGCGCCGATACAGGTCATTATTCTGCCCATCGCGCAGCATAAGCCCGGCGTGCTGGAAAAGGCGCAGGAACTGCGCGACAGGCTGAAAAAGGACTTCCGCGTGCGCGTTGACGATTCGGACAATACCCCCGGCTGGAAATTCGCCCAGTATGAAATGAAGGGCGTTCCGCTCCGTCTGGAAATCGGGCCCAAGGATATTGAAAAGAACCAGTGTGTGCTGGTACGCCGCAGCGACCGCGAAAAGGTCTTTGTGCCGCTTGACAATCTGGAAGCCGTCGTTGCGGAACAGCTGGAGGAAGTGCGCAAAGGGATTTACGAAAATGCGCTTGCCCGCCGCGAAAGCATGACCTACGCCGCTGTGAATATGGATGAGTTGAAGGAGATCGCCGACAACAAACCGGGCTTTATCAAAGCCATGTGGTGCGGCGACGTGGCCTGTGAGGAAAAGCTTAAGGAAGTCGCGGGTGTGTCTTCCCGCTGCATGCCGCTGGAACAGGAGCACCTGTCTGATACCTGCGTCTGCTGCGGAAAGCCTGCAAAATCGATGGTCTACTGGGGCAAGGCGTATTGATCCCGGAACAGAATACAGTTTTGATGCAGCCGCGGAACGCTCCGCGGCTGTTTTTACATTTGCCTTCCGCTTCCTTATTTTCATAGATTTATTTTAAATAGTTGAATGAATTTGTCTTAAATGGAAAATACTGTATGATATATTATCTATAAGGTAACATTCAGGCGGTTTATTGTCATATTCTTAACGGCTTTGTAATTTGATTTTCCGGGCTGATTATGTTAGCATAATAAAACGTTGGCAGATGTATCAATTGAATTCGTGTGTATCCGCTATTTGCGGATACGTTGCGGCATACGGAGGCACGGCATCGGGCCTTCAATAAAGTTGGAAAACATAAATACTTGAAGGAGTGAATTATCAATGAAAAAAATATGGGCGCTGATTTGCGCACTGACCATGGTATTTGCCATGACGGCCTGCAAAGGGCCGGCCGCACCAACCCAGAATACTGTATCCGGCGCATCCAGTCAGACCGTTTCGGGTACGGGTGAGACAAGCGGTACGAACAGCACGAATAGCGGTTCCGCATCCTCCAGTGCGGCGGTTTCCAGCAAGCCTGTAACGCCGAGCCAGCCCCCCAAAGTGGAAAACCCAAAAGCGGTTTCAGGGGAGAACAACGGAACCTATACCGTAAAAGATGAAAAATACAGCTATAAAAACGGCAATATGTCCTATTCGGCATCCTACCCCGTGCTTTCCGGAAAGATTACCGGCGCAGATAAGGTGAACGCGGCGATCAAAGCCTCCGCGCTGAAAACCATTAATTCTTTGGGAACCGGCGCAAAGACCGAAAAAACAACGGTTAAGGTCAACAGCGATGTAACATATGAGGGGACAAACTTTATCAGCATCGGCTTTAATGAATACGTAAAGCTTTCCGCAAAAGCGGAAAATGTGCATACGCTTCGCACGGTGAATATTAACTTAAAAACCGGTGCAGTTGTGGAGATGAAGGACCTGATTGTTAAAAACGACGCACTATGCAAGGCTCTGGAAACAGCCGCTAAACAGCAGCTTAGTTCGGATATCGCACCGTCTGTGACCGCGGGCGTGATCAAATCGGCTTTGGATTCCGGCGCGGTTTATTTCACCAAATATGATGTCGGCTTTGCCTTCCAGATCACAAAGCCCGAAAAACGCCTGGTCAAGCTCAGCCTGACTTACGCGCAGATCAAGCCTTACACTACCAGCAACGCAGTTTGGAAGAATCTGATCTGACAGGTATTTATCCTTAGCAATTCATTTTGACATGCCCCTCCGTTTGCTTTTTTCGGGAAATGCATCTATAATGATTGACATGAACTGAAACGGGAACGGAGGGGCGTTTTGATGAAGCGGATACTTGCGGCGCTGGCGGGCATCTATTTAGGGACATTGCTCTATGCCGGGATCAAATTGTTTGTGAGCAGGCGAAACGGCGTGGCAGCTGGTGTGATCGGGGGCGCGGACGGCCCGACCTCCATCATGGTTTCCCGGTCTTTCGACGTTGGCTTCTTTATTGCGCAGGTTGCGGTTGTACTGGCCGTGGCGGGAGTTTTTTATCTTGTCCGCAGGCATAGAAACCGGAAATAGACACGTTGAAATTTTTTCGGCAACATTACCAAATGTCATGTATAAAATTCTTGCAATAAAGAGAAAATAAGTATTGCATAATAGGTTATTTTATGGTATTATAATCAAGCACGACTGCGACAGATATGCGATGAAGCGGGAGGTTGCGGCTGAAACAGGCCGGTTTTTCCGTGGAGTATGTCCGATTTTAAACCGGGCGACAGATACTTTGAGCGTGCGATAAGAGAATGGTATGCGGTTTTCTGCGTATGCGCTCTTATTATGCTCAGACGTTTTTTATGCCTACACCCGGATTTAACTTGTAAAAGTGAATCCGGTTTTTAAATGTGTTATGAGGGAACACCCGGCACAGTGTTAGGATTTGAAAAACGCCGCCCGCCAACTACAATAAGGAGGCGATTCACAGTGGCAGTCAAGGAGAAAATCAGGATAAGAATTAAGGGTTACGATCATCAGTTGGTTGATCAGTCGGCTGAAAAGATTGTACAGACAGCAAAGCGCACGGGCGCAAGGGTTTCCGGACCGGTCCCGCTCCCGACGGAAAAGCAGGTCATTACGATCCTGCGCGCTGTTCACAAGTACAAGGACAGCCGTGAACAATTCGAGATGAGAACGCACAAAAGACTTATCGACATTCTCAGACCATCCAACAAAACCGTAGAGGCTTTGATGGGTCTAGAGCTCCCCGCGGGTGTTGAAATAGAGATCAAACTCTAAATTAACCGACCGGCGGCCGAGGTCAAGTTGGCGAACGCCAACCAATAACCTGCATAGGAGGTAAAATAATGCAAAAAGGTATTATCGGCAAGAAAATCGGCATGACGCAGATTTTCGACGAAAAGGGAAATGTCATCCCTGTAACGGTTGTCCAGGCCGGTCCCTGTGTGATTTCACAGAAGAAGACGGTTGAGAACGACGGTTACGCGGCCATCCAGATGGGCTACGGCGATTTAAAGCCGCACAAGGTTACAAAGCCCATGAAAGGCCACTTTGCAAAGGCGGATGTCGCTCCCAAGAAAACCCTCAGAGAATTCAGACTGGAAAACACGGACGCTTTTAACGTGGGTGACCTTGTAAAAGCGGACACATTTGCGGCTGGCGACAAGGTAGACGTCACCGGTACCAGCAAAGGTAAGGGATACGCCGGCGTCATTAAGCGCTGGAATTTCCAAAGATTGAAGGAAACCCATGGTTCCGGTCCTGTTGCCCGCCATGGCGGTTCCAATGGTTCCTGCTCGGATCCGTCAAGAGTGTACCCCGGCCTTAAGATGGCCGGCCATCTGGGCGCCGAGAAGGTAACGGTTCAGAATCTGACCGTTGCAAAGGTGGATGCGGAAAACAACCTGATTGCTATTAAGGGCGCAGTTCCCGGACCGAACGGCGGAATCGTAGTAATCCATGACAGCGTTAAGGCGTAAGGGAAGGAGGAATTGGAATGCCTAAAGTAGCAGTACTTGATATGGCCGGCAAAGAAGTAGAGAAAATCGACCTTTCCGACGCCATATTCGGAATTGAACCCAACGCAAAGGTTCTGCATGACATGGTAGTGAACTACCTTGCAAACCAGCGCCAGGGCACACAGTCGGCACTGACCCGCGCCGAGGTTTCGGGCGGCGGCAGAAAGCCGTGGAGGCAAAAGGGTACCGGTCACGCAAGACAGGGCTCCACACGCTCACCGCAGTGGACACACGGCGGTATCGTATTTGCTCCAAAACCGCGCGATTACAGCTATTCATTAAATAAAAAGGTAAAACGTCTTGCCATGAAGTCAGCTCTTTCAAGCAAGGTGATCGACAACGAAATGATCGTGCTTGACAAGATTTTACTTGATGAATATAAGACAAAGACCATCGCGGCAATGCTCAAGGCAATCGGCTCCGAGAAAAAGGCCCTCATCGTTCTCCCTGAGGTGAACGAAAAGGTGATCGCTTCGGCAGCCAATATTCCGGGCGTAAAAACAGCAATGGCCAACACCTTGAATGTCTATGACATCCTGAATGCAGACAAATTCATCGTGCTGAAGGATGCCGTAGCCCAGATTGAGGAGGTGTATGCATAATGGCAGCACAGGACATTATTATCCGCCCCATTATCACTGAAAAAAGCATGGCCGGTATTGGCATGAAAAAGTACACCTTTGAAGTTGCCAAGGATGCCACAAAAATCGATATTGCAAGAGCGGTGGAAGCCCTCTTCGGCGTAAAGGTCAGCAAGGTAAACACCCTGCACGTAAGAGGCCAGATGCGCCGTCAGGGCAAGAACGAGGGCTATACTCCTTCATGGAAAAAAGCCTACGTCACCCTTACAGCAGACAGCAAGACAATCGAGTTTTTTGAAGGCATGATGTAAACTCTGCCTGAATGAACGCAGAGGCAAGGATGGGGAACCGGCAATTCCCCGCAAAGCCATCATGAGGAGTGTGAAACCTAAATGCCTATTATTAACTTTAAACCTACCACGGCTTCAAGACGCAATATGTCCGTTACGGACTATTCCGAGCTTAGCAAGGCTGCACCGGAAAAAAGCCTGCTGACTTCCATCAGCAATAAATCCGGCCGAAACAGCTATGGTAGAATTACAGTCCGTCACCGCGGTGGCGGAAACCGTAAAAAATACCGTATCATCGACTTTAAGCGTCAGAAATTCGACGCGCCGGGCAGCGTTCTCACCATTGAGTACGACCCGAACCGTTCCGCCTTTATTGCTTTGGTGCAGTACGAGGACGGCGAGAAAAGATACATCATCGCCCCTTACGGCTTAAAAGTCGGAGACGTTGTTGTATCCGGCGCCGCGGCGGATATCAAGCCCGGCAACGCGCTGCCGCTTGAAAATATCCCGGTCGGTACCTTTATCCACAATGTTGAGCTTTACCCGGGCAAGGGCGCCCAGCTGGCTCGCGCGGCCGGCAACATGGCTCAGTTGATGGCGAAGGAAAACGGAATGGCGCTGTTAAGGCTGCCCTCTGGCGAACTTCGCAACGTGCCGGTCAACTGCATGGCCACCATCGGCCAGGTCAGCAACATCGACCATGAAAACGTGAAGCTCGGCAAAGCCGGACGCAAACGCCACATGGGCTGGAGACCGACAGTCCGCGGTTCCGTCATGAACCCGAACGACCATCCGCACGGCGGCGGCGAAGGCAAATCCCCTGTGGGCCGCCCGGGACCTGTTACCCCCTGGGGCAAACCGGCACTCGGCTACAAGACACGCGCCCACCACAACCGCTCCGATAAATTTATCGTCAAGCGTAGAAACGGCAAATAAGGCGTACAGAAAGGAGCTTATCATCTATGGGCAGAAGCATAAAAAAGGGTCCTTATGTTCAGCCTGTGCTGCTTAAAAGGATTCAAGAAATGAACGCGGCCGGCGAAAAGAAGATCATCAAAACATGGAGCAGAGCCTCCATCATTTTCCCTGATTTCGTTGGTCATACAATCGCGGTCCACGACGGCCGCAAGCATGTTCCGGTCTATGTCACAGAAGATATGGTCGGCCACAAGCTCGGTGAGTTTGCCCCAACCAGAACCTTTAAGGGACATTCCGGTTCCAAAACATCAGCGCCGACAAAATAACGGCCGAAAGGAGTGTATAGCATGGAAGCAAGGGCTTATTTAAAGTACGCCCGTATTTCGCCCCGCAAAGTCCAGATCGTGCTTGACCTCATTCGCAACAAGCCGGCAGACGTTGCAATGGCTATCCTCAAGAATACACCAAAGGCCGCTACAGAATATCTTCAGAAATTATTGAAGTCGGCCATGGCTAATGCTGAGAATAACCACAATATGGATGTTTCCAGACTTTACGTTGCAGAATGCTTCGTATGTCCGGGCCCGATCCTCAAGCGCATTCGTCCGAGAGCGCAGGGTCGCGCGTTCAGAATTGAAAAGAGAACTTCGCACGTTACCCTCGTGCTCAAGGAAAAAGAATAAGGCAGAAGAGGAGGTAAACTATGGGCCAGAAAATAAATCCCCACGGGTTTCGCGTGGGCGTAATTAAAGATTGGGATTCCCGCTGGTTCGCGAAGGACAACGTTTTCGGCGATACCCTCGTTGAAGACTATAATCTGCGCAAGGTGCTGAAGAAGCAGCTTTATCCGGCAGGCATACCGAAAATTGAAATTGAGCGTGACGCTTCCAAGGTCCGCGTTCATATTCACTGTGCCAAACCGGGCATGGTAATCGGCAGGGGCGGCACAGAAATTGAGAAGCTCCGCCTTCAGTGCGAGAGCATCCTCAAGAAGCCTGTTACAATCAATATTGTAGAGGTTAAATCCCCTGATTTAAACGCTCAGCTCGTCGCTGAGAATATCGCGCAGCAGCTTGAAAAAAGAATTTCTTTCCGCCGCGCAATGAAACAGTGCATCGGCCGCGCCATGAAGCTTGGTGCCAAGGGTATTAAAACTCAGGTGTCCGGCCGTCTGGGCGGTGCCGAAATTGCAAGACGCGAGCAGTACCACGATGGTACGATTCCACTTCAGACCATCCGTGCCGACATCGACTACGGTTTTGCCGAGGCCGCCACAACCTATGGCCGCATTGGCGTTAAGGTCTGGATTTACAGAGGCGAAGTCCTTGTGGACAACCGCAAGCCTCGTAAGGAAGGAGGCAGTAAATAATGCTGTTGCCTAAGCGTGTAAAATACCGCAAGGTGCATCGTGGCCGTATGACCGGCAAATGCTACCGCGGGAATAAGGTAACTTACGGCGATTTCGGCCTTCAGGCCTTAGAGCCGGCGTGGATCACCTCAAACCAGATAGAAGCAGCCCGTGTCGCCATGACGCGTTACTGCAAAAGATTTGGTCAGGTGTGGATTAAGATTTTCCCAGACAAGCCAATTACCCAGAAGCCGGCAGAAACCCGCATGGGCTCCGGTAAAGGTTCGCCTGAATACTGGGTCGCAGTTGTAAAGCCGGGCAGAGTCATGTTTGAAATCGGCGGAATTCCGGAGGAAACTGCAAGAGAAGCTTTGCGTCTGGCGTCCAACAAACTGCCGATTAAGTGCAAGTTTGTTAAGAAGGAAGAAACGGGTGGTGAGCAGTAATGAAGGCCTCAGAAGTCAGAGAATTAAATACAGCAGAGCTTGAAAGTAAGCTTAAGGACCTCAAGGCCGAGCTTTTCAACCTGCGTTTCCAACTTGCCATTAATCAGCTCGATAACCCGATGCGTATCTCCGCTGTCAAAAAGGATATCGCTCGTATTAAAACAGTTTTACGCGAGATCGAAATCAAGGACAGCGCTAATGCGTAACGGAAGGGAGGATTAATCTGTGAGCGATAGGAATATTAGAAAAGCAGAGGTTGGCAAGGTCGTCAGCAACAAGATGGATAAGACTATCGTGGTTGCAATAGAAAACAGAGTAAAGCATCCGCTTTACAACAAAATTATCAAGCGTACCGTGAAGCTGAAGGCACATGATGAAAACAATGAATGCACAATCGGTGACCGCGTGCGTGTGATGGAGACCCGTCCCATCAGCAAAGAGAAAAGATGGCGTCTCGTCGAGATTATAGAGAAAGCCAAGTAATTTTGGCTTTAAGCAAAGGAGGAACGCACTGTGATACAACAGCAGACTTACCTCAACGTTGCCGACAACACCGGCGCGAAGCAGCTTATGTGCATCCGCGTTCTCGGCGGTACCGGCAGAAGGTATGCTAATATTGGTGACGTAGTTGTCGCTTCCGTTAAAAAAGCGGCTCCCGGCGGCACTGTTAAAAAAGGCGAAGTCGTTAAGGCAGTCATTGTTCGCACTGCTTTTGGCGTCCGCCGTGATGATGGAACATATATCCGCTTTGACGAAAACGCGGCTGTCCTCATCAAAGACGATAAAAATCCGAGGGGAACACGTATTTTCGGGCCTGTGGCCAGAGAACTGCGCGACAAAGACTATCTTAAAATTTTAAGTCTTGCCCCTGAAGTACTGTGATGGGAGGTGCTCACTGATGAATAAAAAAGTTCATGTTAAAACGGGTGACACCGTCGTCATATTAAATGGCAAGGAACGCGGCAAGAAGGGCAAAGTTCTGGCCGTAAGCCCTGAAGAGGGAAAGGTCATCGTTGAGGGCCGCAACATGGTCTCAAAACATGTTAAAGCCCGCAAAATGGGCGAACAGAGCGGTATTGTGAAGGCCGAAGGCGCACTGTACGCCTGCAAGGTTCAGGTCGTTTGCCCCCGCTGCGGCAAACCCACGCGTGTCGCGCATAAGGTTTATGAGGACGGCACCAAGGAACGCGTTTGCACAAAATGCGGCGAAGCGCTGTAAGGGAGGATAAAACGACATGGCAAGACTAAAGGAATATTACCAAAAGGATGTCGCACCCGCACTGATGAAGAAGTTTTCTTACAAGAGCGTTATGCAGATTCCCAAGCTCGACAAGATTGTCATCAATGTAGGCGCGGGCGAAGCGAAAGAAAACGCGAAGGTAATTGACGCCATTACAGCCGACCTCGCCACCATTACCGGCCAGAAGCCGGTGATTTGCAAAGCGAAGAAATCGGTTGCGAACTTCAAGCTCCGCGAGGGCATGAATATCGGCGTGAAGGTAACCCTCAGAGGCGACAGAATGTATGAGTTCCTAGACAGGCTCTTCAATGTTGCTCTCCCGCGCGTAAGAGACTTCAGAGGTATCAGCGCAAACTCATTTGACGGCCGCGGCAATTACAACATGGGCGTGAAAGAGCAGCTGATCTTCCCTGAAATCGAATACGATAAAATCGACAAGGTCCGCGGAATGGATATTTGTTTCGTAACGACCGCAAACACCGACGAGGAATCCAGAGAGCTCTTAACACTCATGGGCGCCCCGTTTGCGAAATAAGGAGGGAATATTGTGGCCAAAACTTCTATGAAAATCAAGCAACAGAGAGTTGCGAAATTCTCATCTCGCGAATACAACAGATGCAAAATCTGTGGCAGGCCGCATGCCTACCTTCGCAAGTTCGGAATTTGCCGTATATGCTTCAGGGAACTTGCTCACAAGGGTGAGATTCCGGGCGTGAAAAAGGCCAGCTGGTAAAGCTTAGCAAAGGAGGTAACGGTATGCAAATTACAGATACAATTGCTGATTTGCTCACCCGTATTCGCAATGCAAATTCTGCAAAGCACGATTCGGTTGACATTCCCGCTTCCAACATGAAAAAGGCCATTGTGCAGATTCTTGTTGACGAGGGTTATGTAAAGAATTATACGGTAACAGAGGACGGCAAGCAGGGCATTATTAAAGTAAATCTTAAGTATGGCGAGAACAAAGCCTCCGCCATCAACGGTCTGCGCAGAGTCAGTAAGCCAGGCCTTCGTATCTATTCCAACGCAGAGGAACTGCCGAAGGTCATGAAGGGCCTTGGCATCGCCATCATTTCCACTTCAAAGGGCATCATGACCGACCGTCAGGCCCGCAAAGAGAATGTAGGCGGCGAAGTCCTCGCATTTATCTGGTAACAAGGGGGTGCAGTAATGTCGCGAATTGGAAGAAAACCCATAAATATTCCCGCTGGCGTCACCGTTCAGGTTGACGGCAACGTTGTCACAGTCAAAGGACCGAAGGGTACGCTGACACAGAAGGTTCATCACAATATGAATGTTTCTGTGGAAGGCAGTGAGGTGCTCGTCGCCCGTCCCGACGACGAAAAAGAAAACAGATCCCTGCACGGTTTAACCCGTACGCTGATCCACAACATGGTATTAGGCGTAACGGACGGCTTTAAAAAGGAGCTTGACGTTTTGGGCGTCGGCTACCGTGTATTGAAGCAGGGCAAGAATCTTGTGATGAATCTTGGCTATTCTCATCAGGTCATTGTTCCTGAAATCGATGGTATCTCCATCGAGTGCCCAACTGCCAACAAAATCGTAATCTCTGGCCCGGATAAACAGCAGGTCGGTCAGTTTGCCGCAGAAGTGCGTGAGAAACGTCCGCCTGAGCCGTACAAGGGCAAGGGTATTCGATATACCGGTGAATTTGTCCGCCATAAGGAAGGCAAGGCCGGTAAGGGCGCTAAGAAGTAAGTAAGGAGTGAATAACAAATGGTGAATAAGACTGACACAAACGGAGCCAGACTTAACCGTCACCGCAGGGTGCGCGGTAAAATTTCCGGCACGGCAGAGTGCCCGCGCCTGAATGTATTTCGCTCTACCACCAATATCTACGCCCAGATTATCGACGATGTAAAGGGAGTTACTCTTGCAGCAGCTTCCACACTGGACAAAGATTTCAATGGTAATGGCGGAAACAAGGATGCCGCACGTAAGGTTGGCGAGCTTATTGCCAAACGTGCCGCTGAAAAGGGCATCACCGAGGTCGTATTTGACCGCGGCGGCTATATTTTCCACGGCCGCGTCAAAGAGCTGGCCGAAGGCGCCCGTGAGGGCGGCCTCAAGTTCTAAGAAGGAGGAATACTTTTGGCTAGAATTGACGCAACATCTATGGAACTCAAAGAACATGTAGTTGCTATTAATCGTGTATCCAAGACCGTAAAAGGCGGCCGTATCTTCAAGTTCGCTGCCCTTGTGGTAGTAGGCGACGGAAACGGCACGGTCGGTTTCGGCATCGGAAAATCGGGCGAAGTCCCCGACGCAATCCGCAAAGGGATTGAAGACGCGAAAAAGAACCTGATTAAGGTTGCCATGCGCGGCTCCACCATCCCGCACGAAATCATCGGCGTATACGGCGCCGGCAGAGTTCTGATGAAGCCCGCCGCCCCCGGTACCGGCGTTATTGCCGGCGGTCCGGTTCGTGCGGTCGTAGAAGCAATCGGCATCAGGGATATCAGAACAAAGGCCCTTCGTTCCAACAATCCATGTAATGTAGTCAGAGCAACCTTGGACGGCATGTCCAAGCTGCGTACTGCCGGTGAAGTCGCTGCAACACGCGGCAAATCGGTAAAAGATATTCTTTAAAAGGGGGTAGCAATATGGCACAGCTGAAAGTAAAGCTGATAAAAAGTCTTATCGGCAGCAAAAAGGACCAGATTGCAACCGCCCAGGCCCTTGGTCTTTTCAAAATAGGCGACACTTCGGTACAGCCGGAAAATGACCAGACCAAAGGCAAGGTGGCCAAGATAATCCACCTCATCGAGGTAAGCAAAGCGTAAGCAAGGAGGTGCGAGTAAATGAAGTTGCATGAACTAGCTGCGGTACCCGGTTCCACAAAAGAGCCGAAGCGTATTGGCAGAGGACACGGTTCAGGTCAGGGAAAAACTGCCGGCAAGGGTCATAAAGGTCAAAAGGCCAGGGCGGGCAGGGGAATGCGTCCCGGATTCGAAGGCGGCCAAATGCCTTTGCAGAGACGTATTCCAAAAAGAGGTTTCAATAATGTTTTTGCCAAAACCATTATCGCTGTTAATGTAGGCACACTTGATCAGTTTGAAAACGACTCTGTGGTCGATACACAGGCGTTGATTGATTCGGGCATTGTGAAGACCTGCTGCGACGGGATTAAAATTCTTGGTAACGGCAATCTGACAAAAAAATTAACGGTAAAGGTAACTGCTTATTCCGAGGCTGCGAAGCAAAAGATAGAGACCGCGGGTGGGAAGGCAGAGGTGATCTAAGTTGTTTAATACAATTAAGAATGCCTGGGCCATCCCCGATCTTCGCAAGAAGATTTTGTTTACGCTTTTTATCATTATGGTTTTCCGCTTCGGCGCCGTAATTCCGGTTCCGTTCCTTAATGTTGTCGCATTGAAGGGACTGATGACCACGGTCGACAAGACCGGTTCGGCACTGAGCTACATTGACATGCTCTCCGGCGGCGCCTTTGCAAACGGTACTCTGTTTGCAATGAGCGTAACGCCCTACATCAACAGCTCCATTATCATGCAGCTCTTGACAGTTGCGATTCCGGCGCTGGAAAGACTGGCAAAAGAGGGAGAAGAGGGCCGCAAGAGAATCGGCACCATGACCCGCTACGTCACCGTCGGTCTTGGCTTGATTCAGGGCACCGCGTACTTCTTCTATCTGCGCAACAGTTCTTACCAGGGCGTTCATATCACAAAGTACACCAAGGGCTGGCAGGAAGTGTTTGCTGCATTTGTCATCATCATGGCGTTTACCGCCGGTACCGCGCTGATGATGTGGCTGGGCGAACAGATCAACCAAAAGGGTATTGGAAACGGTATTTCTATTTTGCTGTTTGCCGGTATCGTGGCAAGAATGCCGCACACAATCAGTATGCTCGGCCAATATTTACAGGCTGCCAACCAGGACGCGTCAACATACGGCAAGTATTATTTCTTTGTCCCGATGTTTGTGGTGATTTTCCTGGTGGTAATCTGGGTGATCGTGTTTATGAATGACGCGGAGCGCCGCATCCCTGTCCAGTACGCCAAGCGCGTAGTCGGCAGAAAGATGTACGGCGGCCAGAGCAGCCATATTCCGATCAAGGTTGCCATGTCCGGCGTTATGCCGATTATTTTTGCAAGTTCGATTCTCTCCATTCCCAGTACGATTCAGCTGTTCCTTGGCAATAGGGTAATGACCGGTTTCTGGAAAGGCTTCTTTGATGCTTTTTCATCAAACGGATGGCTGTATTCGCTGATGTATTTCCTGCTGATTATTATGTTTGCCTATTTCTATGTGACAATTCAGTATAATCCGATAGAGATGGCCAATAATCTTCGTCAGAACAATGGCACAATCCCGGGAATCCGTCCCGGCAAGCCTACCTCTGACTTTATTGCGAAGATTCTTTCAAAGATCACTTTAATTGGGGCATTGTTCCTCGCGGTTATCGCTCTTCTGCCCATCGGGTACGGCGCCGCAACCGGCATGCACAACATGTCGATCGGCGGGACATCCATCCTGATTCTGGTTGGTGTCGCGCTTGAAACCGTAAAGCAGATGGAGTCCCAGATGATGATGCGCCACTACAAAGGCTTCCTTGATTGATAAGGAGGGAGAGAATATGAATCTGATTCTTCTCGGCGCACCCGGCGCCGGCAAAGGCACGCAGGCGGAAGTGATCTGCGGACGTTTTAACATTCCTGCGATTTCCACGGGCAATATTATTCGTGAAGCGCTGAAAAGCGGCACTGAAATGGGAGTTCGCGCAAAGTCCTTTATGGACGCTGGAAAACTTGTCCCGGACGAAGTTGTCATCGGCATTATCAAAGAACGTCTGGCCAATGACGACTGCAAAAATGGATTTGTTCTGGACGGCTTTCCGCGCACGATTCCCCAGGCCGAGGCTCTGGACAAAATGGGCATCCGGATCGACAGGGTCATCAATATTGAGGTTCCCGACGAGACGATTGTTCAACGTATGTCCGGACGCCGTGTCTGCGAAAGCTGCGGAGCCAGCTACCATCTGCTTTATAAAAAGCCGGATGTTGAGGGAGTTTGCAGCAAATGCGGCGGCACCCTTGTTCAGCGCAAGGACGATCACCCGGATACGGTAAAAGAACGCTTAAATGTGTATCACGAGCAAACCGAACCCCTCAAGGGTTACTACCTGAAGCAGGGCAAGCTTTGCACAGTTGAAGGGCAAGAGGATGTTGAACACACCACAAAACTAATTCTTGCAGCATTAGAGGCGTAATCATGATAGTGCTTAAAACCAGCCGCGAACTCAAATTTATGAGAGAAGCGGGAAGGGTATCTTCAAGAGCATTAAAGCTGGCCGGTGAAATGGTCGAACCCGGTGTTTCAACCTGGGAGATCGACCGCTCCGTCCGCCGATACATTGAGGAACAGGGCGCAAAGCCCACGTTCCTCGGGTATGGCGGCTTTCCGGCAAGCGCATGTATTTCCGTAAACGACGTGGTTATCCATGGCATACCACATAAGGGAAAGATTATTAAGCAGGGCGATATTGTCAGCATTGACATAGGCGCGACTTTTGAAGGCTTTGTCGGCGACAATGCGTGGACTTTTCCATGCGGAGAGGTAAGCCCCCAAGCACAGTCCCTTATGGATGCAACACGCGAAAGCCTGTTTGAAGGCATTAAAGCCGCAACAGCCGGTAACCGTATCGGCGATGTCGGCAGCGCGGTCCAAAGGTATGCTGAAGCTCGCGGTTACTCGGTGGTACGGGATTTTGTCGGCCACGGAGTAGGTGCGAAGATGCATGAAGACCCAAGTGTTCCTAATTACGGCACACCCGGCAGGGGCGTGCGCCTGTTGCCAGGCATGACTATCGCGATTGAACCAATGATCAACCAGGGTGTGAAGGAAGTGAAAACGCTTGCGGACGGTTGGACGACCGTAACCGCGGACGGAAAGCTTTCCGCACATTTTGAACACTCCGTTGCCATTACCCCGGAAGGTCCGGTTATTTTAACCTTGCCGGATTAAGGGGGTAAACGATGGACTTTGTCAGGGGACTGGTTGTCCGGTCGGCCGCGGGACGCGACAAAGACGGCTTCTTTACGGTGCTTCAGGCGGACGCCCGGTACGCACTCATCTGCGACGGCAGACGTCGCAGCCTGAGCCACCCGAAAAAGAAGAAGCTGAAACATCTTTTTGCGACCAAAACCGTATTGGCCGAGGGTTCAATGCAGACCAACCGTGAAATTCGAGGTGCCCTTTCCAGCTTTCAGGCTGAGGGCCGTTTTCCACAAGAGGAGGCTAATATATGTCGAAACAGGACGTAATAGAAACTGAAGGCGTAGTAACCGAGGCGCTGCCTAACGCAATGTTTATGGTAGAGCTTCCAAACCACCATACAATACTCGCGCACATTTCCGGCAAGCTCAGGATGAATTTCATCCGTATTCTGCCGGGCGATAAGGTTACGATTGAGTTGTCTCCTTATGATCTGACACGCGGACGTATTACATGGCGTTCAAAGTAAAACAAACACTCGCTAAGGGAGGGCGCACAAATGAAAGTAAGACCTTCTGTAAAGAAAATCTGTGAAAAATGCAAAATTATCAAGCGCAAGGGTAAAGTCATGGTAATCTGTGAAAACCCGAAGCATAAGCAGCGCCAGGGCTAATTTGGCGCAAACCTATTAACAATGGAGGTGCAACCAGTATGGCGCGTATAGCAGGTATTGATCTGCCAAGAGATAAGCGCATCGAAATTGCTCTTACCTATATTTTCGGTATCGGACGCAAAACTGCAACAGACATCTGTGCGGAAACAGGCGTCGATCCGGACATCCGTGTAAGGGATTTAACAGAAGACGATGCGGCAAAACTCAGAGAGTATATCGACCATAACTGCCGCGTTGAGGGCGATCTTCGCCGCGACGTAGCATTTGACATTAAGAGACTGATTGAAATCGGCTGCTACCGCGGTGTCCGTCACCGCAAGGGCCTGCCGGTAAGAGGCCAGCGTTCCAAGACCAATGCGCGTACACGCAAGGGCCCCAGAAAGACAATGGCCAACAAGAAGAAGTAAACAGGGAGGGATTCAAAAGATGGCAGCACAAAAGGGCGCAGCTAAAAAAGGCACCGCAGTTCGCAGACGCCGTGAGCGTAAAAATATAGATCGCGGAGCCGCTCATATCCAGTCCACCTTTAACAACACGATCGTTACCATTACCGATACACAGGGCAATGCAATTTCGTGGGCGAGTTCCGGTGAATTAGGATTCAGAGGTTCCAGAAAGTCCACTCCTTTCGCCGCTCAGACCGCAGCAGAAACCGCCGCCAAAGCAGCGATGGAGCACGGTATGAAAACGGTTGAGGTTTTCGTAAAGGGACCGGGAGCCGGCCGCGAAGCGGCTATCCGCGCACTTCAGGGCGCAGGCCTCGAAGTCAGCATGATTAAAGACGTTACTCCGATTCCGCACAACGGATGCCGTCCTCCGAAGAGAAGACGCGTATAGTAATAAAACCGATTATAGGAGGTGCAACCATAATATGGCAAGATATACAGACGCTGTGTGCAAGCTTTGCCGCCGTGAAGGCCAGAAGCTTTTCTTAAAGGGCGCAAGGTGCTACACAGACAAATGCGGGGTTACCCGCAGGGCATACGCTCCGGGCCAGCACGGTCAGGGTCGCAAAAAGACCTCTGAGTACGGCCTTCAGCTGCGTGCCAAGCAGATGACGAAACGTTACTACGGTGTACTGGAGTCCCAGTTCCGTGGCTACTACGACCTTGCAACACGCAAAGAGGGCAAGACCGGTGACGAACTGCTCACAATTTTGGAATCCCGTCTCGACAACGTGGTTTACCGTTTGGGCTGGGGCAGTTCAAGAGCGGAAGCCCGTCAGCTGGTTGTTCACGGCCACTTTACCGTGGACGGCAAAAGAGTGGACATTCCTTCCTACCTTACTAAGCCGGGAGAAGTAATTTCCATTAAAGATAAGAGCCGCCAGAGTGATAAAATAAAGGCTGTTATTGAAGCGAACTCGGCGCATCCGGTTCCAAAATGGCTTGACATCAATCGTGAGACCCTGGAAGGCAAGATCATTGCGCTGCCGACCCGTGAGGATATTGACCTTGCAGTCGATGAGACTCTCATCGTTGAGTTGTACTCCAAGTAATGCCGTTTTATGACAGCATAGATAGCATCATGGCTGATAAATTAATCCGCTATATGTCAAGGAGGGTCGCTAATGATCGAGATTGAGAAGCCAAAAATAGAGACAGAAGTTTTAAGTAATGACGGAACCTATGGCAAATTTGTTGTAGAACCGCTTGAGCGTGGCTTTGGTACAACCTTGGGCAACAGTCTGAGGCGTGTTCTTTTATCTTCGCTGCCGGGCGTTGCAGTCACGTCTATCAAAATAGACGGCGTTCTTCATGAGTTTTCAACCATACCCGGAGTGAAAGAGGACGTCACCGAGATCGTGCTTAACATCAAGGGATTGACCGCCAAGCTCCATTGCGATGGACCAAAGACAGTTGAAATCTGTGCAGAGGGTCCGTGCGATGTTACGGCCGACTCTATCAAGTGCGACAGCGAGGTTGAAATTCTGAACCCGGAGATGCATATTGCAACTTTGGGGGACGGAGCAAAGCTGTATATGGAATTGACCCTGGATAAGGGACGCGGATATGTATCTGCTGAACGCAATAAGCAAAACATGAACGCGAACGTAATCGGAGAGCTTCCGGTTGATTCCATTTATACTCCTGTTTATAAGGTGAATTATAATGTGGAGCCAACCCGTGTGGGCCAGAGCATCGACTTTGACAAGCTCACACTCGAAGTTTGGACCAACGGAACCATCGGCGCGCAGGAAGCGGTTTCTTTAGCCGCCAAAGTCCTTACAGAGCATCTTAACCTGTTTGTTGATTTGTCCGACAAGGGCAGCAGCACGGAGATTATGGTCGAAAAGGATGACAAGGGCAAGGAAAAGGTGCTTGAAATGACCATTGAAGAGCTTGACCTTTCGGTCCGCTCCTTCAACTGCCTGAAGCGTGCCGGCATTAATACGGTTGAAGACCTTATCAACAAGTCCGAAGAGGACATGATGAAGGTGCGCAACCTTGGACGCAAATCCCTTGAGGAGGTTGTCTGGAAGATGGCCTCTCTCGGTTTTAATCTGCGCAAGGATGACGAATAATTGCGCAAACCTAAGGTAAAGGAGTGATATTTCGATGCCCGGAACCAGAAAGCTCGGAAGAGACACTGACCACAGAACAGCCATGCTGAGGGCGATGGTAACCTTTCTTTTAGAGAACGGTAAAATCGAAACCACAGTGACTCGTGCCAAGGAGGTCCGCTCCATGACCGAGAAAATGATAACGATTGCGAAGGAAAACAATCTGCACAACAAACGTCTCGTTCTGGCCTTTGTTACAAAGGAAGACGTTGCCAACAAGTTGTTCAATGAGATTGCTCCGAAGTATGCCGACCGTAACGGCGGCTATACACGCATCAGTAAGCTTGGCCCTCGCCGCGGTGACGCCGCCGAGATGGGAATTATCGAGCTGATTTAACAAAGCTGACTCAATATCAGGGCTGCCGCTTTTTGCGGTGGCCTTTTTTGTTTTTTATGGAGCATCATTAATCCCTCTATTGACGTCACGTGCTTATAGTGCTAATATGGGATTAGATTTCATGTTACTGTTGGTTTTTTACCAATGCACGAACTGTTTATGATCTTTAGACTAAGGAAGGCTTTTGCTGTGAGAGGTTTATTCAAAAAAGGCTTTGATATCCAGCTTGAGGATTCCCTTCACTATCCGTCTTCTGACAGGATACGCAAGGCGATTGCCGCTTTCTGTACAGATGATGGACAAAAATATGAATTTATAAATGGAGATGGCTCTGTAATTTTTAAGCTGAATAGTATTTTATATGAAGTTACAGTAAATACGAGCCGAGGGGGATATTTTCTGCACTGCAAAGAAGTGTAGTTTTTTACAAATTTCCATTAGAATATATTTGGATTGTCATAATTGAAGATATTCAATAAAGTTCGAGCCAGCGTCTAAAAGCGCTGGCTTCTTTATGCCTTTTTGGGACTGCTCAAGTCCCCTATTTTACAAGGATGGATTTTGATTTGCAATACGAAACCTTCTGCTTGATTATGGCAGAAAACATGATAAAAACGGGAATTTTTTGAGGAAAAAGATGGCTGATTCAGCGGATAAAACCGGCAGAAAAGTTGACAATATTTACAATAGAGAATTATTCTTCTTTCCGTTTTATACTGTTTCTGAACTCCTATACAATAGGAAAGTCAGAAAAAATTCCAACATTGTGCAAAAGATTTAACAGTATGAAAGGGAATGAACAATGAAAAAAAGCTTGCAGGTACTCAGCATGATTCTGGCGCTCACACTTATATTTTCAGTATTCGGAAATACGGTGGCATTTGCGGCGGAAGAAGAAACACAGATTACATTTTCGGACGACTTTAACGCACTTCAGACGCTGAATCTGAATTCCATGTACTATGGCATGGAAGCGGATGTCAGCAATCCGGCAGTAACGCTTACGGCGGAGACAAGCAATCCGGCCGTTATCGATATCCAGATGGAAGATGACGGAGAAGGTGAATACTATTTTGATTTGGCTGCCATGGGGAACGGCGAGGCGACGCTGACCTTCAAAGCCTCCGACGGCACAGTCGTTACCAGGACATTGACCGTTGAGGGCACCGGAGAAGTTCCCTATACGATTACTTCCGATGTAAACGCGGACTACTCTCTTGCAAAAGGGAGCAGCAATATCGTTAAAGTACACTATGAAGACAACGGAACTTATTCTTTCCCATTTCTCGTTTCGGATGATGAAAGCATAGTGAAAACGACTCTGATGGATTACGACGAAGAGAACGGTGACTTTTATTTCCGTGTGGACGCCGTGGGCGATGTCGGAAAATCAGCCAACCTGTATATGGGAGCCATTGGGTTTGTTCCCAAAAAGCTCTGTACGGTAAGCGTTACGGAAAACGAGATTTTAAAGATGGACACGCAGGGCGAATATACCTGCAATGTCAACGACGAATATACCTTCGTGGTTACCTGCAATCTGCCCGATTTCGAGCACAGCATTACAGCCAGCAGGGAGGACGCTGTGCAGTTGACTCTTGTAAAAACAGTTGGCAATCAGTATACATACAAAGTCAAAGCGTTAGTGCCCGGCACAACCCTGATCACGGCGAAACTGGGGGAAGAAATGGCGTCTTTCTACGTAACCGCCAACGAAGAGGACGACTTCCCGGTCGTTACCACCACGGATGAAGAAAACATTACACTGGAACAGGGCAAGTCCTACACCTACAAGCTGTCCATTATGGGCGGCGGTGTTCCGGTGGTCACAGCGGAAACAGACGGGGTCGTTTCCGTACAGTTTGAGAAAAAAGACGGGATCGACTATTATTACAAGGTGACCGCCACCAGCCAGACAGACGCGAAGGCCGATTTGTATGTCAATTTCCCGGACAGCGAGTACAGCAGTGACTATGCATACCGCTTCGGCAGTATTACAGCCAAAGCGGGCAGCAATGCACCGGCATCCGACACCAACAAGGATTTCTCAGTAAAGCAGGGAGCAAGCTACACGTTTAGAATCAGCAACGCGGACAGCTTCTACCCCGGCTCTAACAGCGTTTTTAAAACCGACATAATGAAAAAAGACGGAAAAGACACCTATTATAAGATCACCGCGATCGGTCAGCCCGGCCAGTCCGCCGGTTTCTACATGAAGGCTGCCGGTCAGAATGTAGTTAAGGTCTGCGTCGTTACCGTGGGCGCGGCTCCTGCGCCGGTATCCGACACCAATAAGGATTTCTCAATAAAGCAGGGAGCAAGCTACCAGTTCAAGATCAGCAATGCGGCCAGCTTCTATGCAGGCTCCAGCAATGTGTTCAAGACCGAAAAGGTAAAAACCGACGGCAGCGACGTTTATTATAAGGTGACCGCCATCGGCCAGCCCGGCCAGTCCGCGGGCTTCTATATGAAAGCCAACGGTCAGGAGGCGGTTAAGGTCTGTGTTGTCACGATCGCCGCACCGGCGCCGATCACCATTAAATCGGATACCAATACGGACTTCAGCGTAGCAAAGAACATGTCGTATCAGTTTAAAATTACAGCGCCCGGCGCTTCCTCCGTTAATTTCAATGCAGGTACCGACGGCGTATTTCAGATTTCCTTCCTTCGCCACACGGGCGACGATTTCTTCTTCAAAATTACGGCCATTGGCCAGCCCGGCCAGAAAACCGGAATTTATGCTTCCGTTCCGGGACAGGTGCAAAAGCTCTGCGTTGTCTCTGTCAAATAATAAAGTATTGCAGAGTGGTTTTGTGTTTCTTCGAAATGGAATAAAGAATAATGCGCACCACAAAGGGGGCGNNAAAAAAAAAAAAAAAGGGCCCCCAAAAGGGGGCTTCCTTTAACGGGGCCCCCCCTTTGTGTCTTAAAAGCTTGAATAAAATATTTTTTCGGTTTATAATAAAAATAAGAGATAAAATATTTATTTTCAGCAAAGCAACGGGATTCATAACAAGGGGAATTTAGAATTTGCTGTAAATATCGTAGAGGTGTAAAACGATGATTCTGAAAAATGCAAAAATGGTAGATGACAGTTTTCGCTTGCGCAATGCCGATATTGCGGTTGACGGAGACAGAATTTCCGCAATTGAGCCGAAGCTTTCCGGCGGCGAGGAATATGATTTTACCGGATGTGTGATTGTGCCGGGCTTTATCGATATCCATATCCACGGCTGTGTGGGCGCGGATACCTGCGACGCGGATGCCGAGGGCCTTGCGAAGATGTGCGAGCATCTGGCGCGGGAGGGCGTCACTTCCTTCTGTCCGACCACCATGACTGTTTCCCATGAGGAGATTGGGCGCGCTTTGGGTGTTGTGCGGGAATGCATGCTTCATCCGCCGAAGGGCGCGGCGATTGCCGGCGTCAACATGGAGGGCCCGTATATCAGTTCACATAAAAAAGGCGCGCAGGCGGGCGAGCATGTGAAAAACCCAGACTTTGCGGAATTCAAGGATTACTATGACACGTACGGCGGAATCATCAAGCTGGTGGATATTGCTCCGGAGTGTCCCGGTGCGGAGGATTTTATCCGGCAGGCTTCCAAACTTTGTACCGTATCCATCGCGCATACAACTGCGGACTATGCGTTTGCCAAACATGCGTTTGACCTTGGAATCTCACATGCGACCCATCTTTACAATGCCATGCCGGGGCTGACCCATCGGGAACCGGGGGTTGTCGGCGCCGTGTTCGACGACGGCCGCGTCACCGGGGAAATGATCTGCGACGGCTTACATATTGACCCGGCTGTACTGCGTATCACGTTTGAAATGCTCGGAAAGGACCGGGTGGTTGTTGTCAGCGATTCCATGCGTGCGGCTGGGCAGCCGGACGGCGCATATGACCTTGGCGGCCAGACGGTTTATGTTCAAAGCGGCGCGGCCAGGCTGAAGGACGGCACGCTGGCCGGTTCCACTACAAACCTGCATCAGGAAGTGAAAAACCTTGTCGGCTACGGCGTGCCGTTCCTGCAGGTCATTCAGGCCGCCACGCTGAATCCCGCGCGGGAAATTCATGAAGACCATCAGATCGGCAGCATTAAGGAAGGCAAGTACGCGGACCTTGTGGTGCTGGATTCCGAACTCAATATTAAAATGGTTGTCGCCCGCGGAAAGATCGCGGCGGATAACCGATAAAACTGTGTTCAACAAAGGGCCGCTGAGAATTCTCAGCGGCCCTTTGTGTTAAACTCCCTCAGTCTTACCGGATAATCCTGACCCGGATAATTTCGGGGAAATTTTCAATATGCTCGGCTGTGGTTTCCTTTACATCCCCGGTTACATCGAGAATCGTGTAGGCGTAGTCCTTTTTGGATTTGCTCTGCATGTTCTCAATGTTGATTCCGCTTTCCGCAAGCGCGCCGGACAGCAGGCTGATGGTGTTCGGAATATTGCGGTGCAGGATGCAGATGCGGATGGAACAGGAGGTGCAGTCGCGCGGCATGGAAACCGCGGGCATGTTCACCGAATTCTTGATGTTGCCGTTCTGCAGATATTCCATCAGCTCCCCGGCGGCCATGCGGGCGCAGTTGTCCTCCGACTCCGGCGTGGACGCACCCAGATGGGGAATGGCGATTACGCCGTCCGTGCCGAGCATCTCATCGCTGGGGAAGTCGGTCACATAGGCGGCTGCTTTTCCGGACTGCAGGGCGGAGATCACATCAGCGGATACCGCCAGGTCACCGCGCGCGAAGTTCAGAATTCGGACGCCGTCCTTCATCTTCGCAATGGAATCTGCGTTGATCATTCCCTTGGTATCGGGCGTCAGCGGCACATGAACCGTGATATAATCACAGGATGCGTAAATTTCATCAAGCGTGCGCGCACGGCGGATGGAACGGGAAAGACCCCACGCCGCGTCTACGGAAAGGTAGGGGTCGTAGCCGAAAACGTCCATGCCAAGGCTTCTGGCTGCGTTGGCAACCAGAATGCCGATTGCGCCGAGGCCGACCACGCCGAGTGTTTTGCCGCTGATTTCAGGGCCTGCAAACACGCCCTTTCCTTTTTCAACCAGCTTTCCTACCTCGTCGCCCTTGCCTTTTAAGGTTTTGGCCCATTCAATGGCGGGAACAACCTTGCGGGAGGAAAGGAGGAGTCCGGCCAGAACAAGCTCTTTGACCGCGTTTGCATTGGCGCCGGGGGTGTTGAACACGACGATACCCTGCTGGCTGCACTTTTCCAGCGGAATATTGTTGACGCCGGCGCCCGCCCTTGCAATGGCAAGCAGATTTTTCGGAAGCTCCATATCGTNNACGCACCAAAATCGCGTCCGGATTCTCAACGGTTTCGCCGCAGCAGTAGTTTTCATCAAAGCGGCCGGTACCGACTTCCGAAATCTTATTCAGACATTTTATATGATACATATCTATTCACCTACATTTCATAATTTGATGCGATAACAGTTTTTCATATCAACGGCAGTAAACCTGTGAAAAAGAGTTTACCGGTTGTTCTTTTCAAACTCCGCCATAAACTGAACCAGCTTTACAACGCCCTCGACAGGCATGGCGTTGTAAATGGACGCGCGCATTCCGCCCACGGAACGGTGGCCCTTAATGTTGACAAAATTGTGTTCGCCGGCTTCTTTGACGAACTTTGCGTCCAGTTCGTCGTTTCCGGTAACAAACGGGATGTTCATCAGAGAGCGGTCCTTTGCGACAACGGTGCCGTGAAACAGCTTTGAATTATCCAAGAAATCATAGAGTAATCCCGCTTTTTTCTCGTTGATCTTTTTCATTTCCTCCAGCCCGCCGACCGTGTTCTTAATCCAGTCCAGCACCAGCATGCACATGTAAATGGCATAGCACGGCGGGGTGTTGAACATGGAGCCGTTGTCCGCGTGGGTCTGGTAGTTGAACATGGTCGGGGTAATGTCCATGGCGTGGCCGATCATGTCTTCACGGATAATGACCACGGTCAGACCCGCCGGGGCCATATTTTTCTGCGCGCCGGCGTAAAGCAGCGCAAATTTGCTCACGTCAATCGGCTCGCTCAGAACACAGGAGGAAATATCCGCCACAAGGGGGACGTTTCCGGTTTCGGGCAGCTGATGGAATTTGGTTCCGTAGATGGTATTGTTCATGCAGATATGGAAATAATCCGCGTCCTTTGTAAAGGTTTCCGAATTCAGTTCGGGTATGTAGCTGAAGGTTTTATCCTTTGAAGAAGCAACCACGTTGGCTGTGCCGTAGCGAGCCGCTTCCTTATAAGCTTTTGTCGCCCACTGGCCGGTCAGGACAAAGTCGGCTTTATTGCTTTTTGTCATCAGGTTCATTGGCACCATTGCAAATTGGGAGGAAGCACCGCCTTGTAAAAAAAGAACTTTATAATTGTCGGGAATATCCATCACTTTGCGAAGCAGACTTTCCGCAGAATGGATGATTCCCTCGTAAACTTTAGATCGATGGGACATTTCCATAACGGATTGGCCACTGCCCTCATAATCCAGCATTTCTGCAGCCGCACGGCGCAGCACAGGTTCAGGCATCATTGAGGGGCCTGCGGAAAAGTTGTATACACGTTTCATCTAAGCGCAACCTCCATTTTAAATTTTATGGCACCCGCCATATTGAAGATATAATTAATTATTATATCGCTTTAGTCAGATGAAGTCAATGACCCTGCAAAATTAAATAAAGCGGCTCTGAGCCTGCGTTTGGAGGCAATGGATTCTTTTGTTGCCAAACCGTTTATTTATGCTATAATATACCTATAAATCCTGCAATGAAATGAAAATTATTGTACACAATATAAATTTCAGGAGTTGATTTGAATGACAGTAAACGATGTGGTTTCCATTCTGGACGCGGAAATCATTACGGCGGGAGATTTAAACGCGGAAGTGAAAACAGCCTGCGGAAGCGACATGATGAGCGATGTGCTTGCTTTTGTAAAGGATCAGTCGGTGCTTTTAACGGGACTGAACAATCCACAGGCTGTCCGCACAGCCGAGATGATGGATATGCGCTGCGTCGTCTTTGTCCGCGGAAAGCAGCCGGCGCCGGACGTTGTTGAGCTTGCCAGACAAAAGGACATCACCATTCTCAAAACGCAGCACAGAATGTTTACCGCCTGCGGTCTGCTGTATACAAACGGTTTAAGTGGGGGCTGTAAGAGTTGAACAATACCCTTTCTTTTGACTACATTGTGCCGGGGGATGACTTTACCCGCGCAGGCGAAGCGTCAAGCGACGTGAAACATAAGCTGAAACAAATCGGATATGATTCCGACGCAATCCGCCGCGTGGCAATTGCCATGTATGAAGGGGAAATCAACATGGTAATCCACGCAGGGGGCGGAGAGGCGCATGTGGAAATCAGCCCGGAGAAAATAGAGATGGTCCTTGCCGATCGCGGTCCTGGAATCAGGGACGTTGGCCTCGCCATGCGGGAAGGCTACTCCACGGCGCCGGACAATGTCCGCGCGCTGGGATTCGGCGCCGGAATGGGAATGAGCAATATGAAAAAATGCAGCGACACCATGGAAATTGATACAAAGGTGGGCGAGGGAACAACACTGCGCATGACAGTGCTTGCAAAAAAGAAACAGTGAGGTGGCAATCATGAACCAGTTTTTCCATTCGGTTACACTGGATAAAGATAAATGCATGGGCTGTACAAACTGCATCAAACGCTGTCCGACCGAAGCAATCCGCGTGCGCGGGGGCAAGGCCAGAATTATTTCGGAACGCTGCATCGACTGCGGCGAATGCATCCGCGTCTGCCCGCATCACGCGAAAAAAGCAAAATCCGACAGCCTTGACATGATTCAGAATTTTAAATATAAAATTGCCCTGCCCGCGCCCACGCTGTACGGACAGTTCAATCATCTGGATGATATCGACATCGTGCTCAGCGGCCTGAAAAAGATGGGCTTTGACGAAGTGTTTGAGGTCGCGCGAAGTGCCGAGCTGGTTTCCGAGGTTACGAGAAAACTGATGCAGGCAGGCAAGCTGGAAAAACCGGTGATCAGTTCGGCCTGTCCCGCCGTGGTCAGGCTCATCCGCGTCCGCTTTCCCGACCTTTGCTCCCACGTGCTGCAGCTGAATTCCCCCATGGAGACGGCAGCGCGGCTCGCAAAGCGCGAGGCGATGAAAAAAACGGGACTGCCGCGCAGCCAGATCGGCGCTTTTTTTATCACGCCCTGCCCGGCCAAGGTCACGGCGATTAAAATGCCGATCAGCTGTAAAAAATCCGAAGTGGACGGCGCGATTGCGATCAGTGAGATCTTTGCAAAGCTCGCCGCCGAAATGGAGGGACTCAAGTCCGTGGAGCCCCTTGCGCATTCCGGAATTATCGGTGTTGGCTGGGCCTCCAGCGGCGGGGAGTCCTCCGCGCTGCTCAACGACAAATATCTGGCCGCGGACGGAATCGAAAACGTAATCCGCGTGCTGGAAGAACTGGAGGATGAAAAAATCCGGGAGCTTGACTTCATTGAGCTCAACGCCTGCTCGGGCGGCTGCGTCGGCGGTGTGCTGTGCGTGGAGAACGCCTATGTTGCAAAGGCAAGGCTCCAGCGGCTGCGCCGGTATCTGCCCGTTTCGCAGAACCATATCGACGGGAAAATGCCCAGCGGTATGGAATGGCAGAAAAACCTGCTGTTTGCGCCGGTGTTAAAGCTTTCCGACGATATGAACGAAGCGCTCAGAATGATGGCGGACATTGATAAAATCCGCGGTGAGCTTCCGGGGCTGGACTGCGGTTCCTGCGGCGCGCCCACCTGCCGCGCGCTTGCCGAGGACATCGTCCGAGGCTTCGCAAAGAAGAACCAGTGCATCTTTATTATGCGCGAGGAAATCAAAAATGTGGCGGATGCTCTGTCCTCCATGGGTACGTTTCCTTCACAGAACGACGAGGAGGATAAAAAACGATGACGGTAAAAGAGCTTTCTGAAAAGCTGGGTCTGCGGGTTTTGGCGGGAGAAGGCGGCCTGAACCGGCAGGTGACGGGGGGCTACACCGGGGACCTGCTCAGCTGGGTCATGGCACGGCTGCCGGAAAACGCTGTGTGGCTTACGGTCATGGGCAACATCAATGCGGTCGCGGTGGCTTCTCTGAAAGACGCCGCATGCATCATCCTGACCGATTCGGCCCTGCTTGACACGGAGGCGCTTGAAAAAGCACGGCAGCTGGATTTTGCGGTTCTTACATCCGACAGGAACAGTTATGACCTCGGCGTAAAAATTGCGGAGCTTCTCGGATGAAGCGCGTTTATTATGACCTGCATCTTCACTCCTGCCTGTCGCCCTGCGCCGGCGACGACATGACCCCCAACAACATAGTAAACATGGCTCTGCTGCTTGGTTACAATATGATTGCGGTGACGGACCACAATTCCTGCCGCAATGCGCCCGCTGTGGCAAAGGCCGGGGCGGCGAACGGGCTCGCCGTGGTGCCGGGCATGGAGCTCTGTACACAGGAGGAGGCGCATGTCATCTGCCTGTTTCCGACCGTGGAAGCCGCGATGGAATTTCACCGGTATGTAGCGCAGCGCATACCGAAAATCCGCAACAGGCCGGAAATTTACGGCCGCCAGATCGTGATGGACGAACAGGACGTCATGGTAGCGGAAGAAGAAACTCTTTTGCTGAATGCGGCCGATATCAGCGTAAACCATGTGCGGGAAGCGGTGTGCGGTTTTGGCGGGACTGCTTTTCCGGCCCATGTTGACAGAAATGCGTACAGCGTGATTGCAAGCCTTGGCTCTGTTCCGCAGGAAGCGGGGTTTACCGCGGCGGAAATCAGTGCGAAAGGCGACGTGCAGGCGCTTTTACGGAGCAATCCAGAGCTTCTCGGCAGGATCTTACTGCGAAATTCGGATGCCCATTATCTGGAAGACATGCCGGAACCGTCCGCGTCGGTGCTGCTTTCGGAAAATACGCCGGAATGTCTCATCGCAGCGTTGGACGGGAAGATAGAAACAGAATGGGACAGAGGTTGACAGCCGAGGCTGCCGGAAGGCGTCCGGCTGTTTTTTATCGGAAGGTTATCTGAGAACTTCAGGAATCTCCGTCGTTGTTCCGCTTTCTGAAATGGCCGAATCATTGCTTAAAATGGTGACAATTGCTAATAATTTTTTGTGACTTATTTAACAGAAAACATAGATTTTAAAGTGTCTCTATGTTATACTAAAAAATAATGGATTGCAGGAAACTTTTGTTGCCGCCACGACATTTTTTCTGCATTGATAAACCGCAAGGAGGAACAAGAATGCAAAAACGTATCAGCAACCTGCCTTTTCAGGGAACCGCCGGGCAAAGGGAAAAGCTCGATGAGATTATTGAAAGGCACAAACAGCAAAAGGGCGCAATATTGCCGGTTTTGCAGGAAGCACAGGAGGTTTACGGATACCTTCCGGCTGAAGTACAGAGCATCATTGCCGAGGGATTGGGCGTGCCGCTGGAAGAAGTGTACGGTGTTTCCACATTTTATTCCCAGTTTTCACTGACACCAAAAGGGAAATACAACGTGTCGATTTGTCTCGGAACGGCCTGCTATGTAAAAGGTGCGGCGGCAGTGCTGGACAAATTGACTTCCGTTTTAGGCATCCAGCCGGAGGAATGTACTCCGGACGGCAAATATTCGCTGACCGCATGCCGCTGTGTGGGCGCTTGCGGGCTGGCTCCGGTGATGACGGTGAACGGGGACGTTTACGGACGCATGACCCCTGAGGAAGTCGAGCAGGTACTGGCTAAATACGAATAATGCGCGAGTTGTCTTTAAATGTGATGGATATTGCGCAGAATTCAATTTCTGCAGGCGCAGAGCTGATTGTGATCGATGTATGTGAAGAACCTGAAGCCGACGGCATGACCATCCGGATTTCAGATGACGGCGTTGGCATGACCGCCGAACAGGCGTCCCGTGTGACGGACCCGTTTTTTACCACGCGCACTACGCGCAAAGTCGGGCTGGGCGTCCCGCTTTTCAAGATGGAAGCCGAAATGACGGGGGGCAGTTTTGAAGTCGTTTCTGAAAAGGGCGTCGGTACCACAATCACCGCAAAATTTGTACCCTCCCATGTGGACATGATCCCGCTCGGGGATATTAATTCCACGGTACTGCTGTTAATCACCTGCAACGAAGACAAGAATTTTGTATTTCATCACAGAATTCATTCACGCGAATTTACCCTTGATACGCGCGAACTGCGCGCGGTATTAGGCAATGAGGTCAGGCTGAATTCCTCCGAAGTGACGGAGTGGATCAAAGGCTACCTCAGCGAACAGACTCAATTTATTAAGGAGGAATCAACAGATGAAGTCTTTAGCGGAACTTCAGGCGATCAGGGATAGAGCCCGCGGTCAGGTTATTCTTCGCGAAAACAACGACAATGCAATCCGCGTTCTGGTGGGTATGGCCACCTGCGGAATTGCCGCCGGCGCGCGCCCGGTTTTAAACGCCATGGTGGAAGAGGTTGCTAAACGCGGCCTTTCCAATGTCACCGTTACCCAGACGGGCTGCATCGGCATCTGCCAGTTCGAGCCGGTAGTGGAAATTGTGACGCCCGGACAGGAAAAAGTGACATATGTTAAAATGACGCCCGAAAAGGCGGTACGCGTGGTGAACGACCACCTGGTAAACGGCAATGTGGTAACGGAATATACCATAGGAGCCAATTCATAAAAAGGAGGCAGAATTCATGTATCGTTCCAATGTACTGGTTTGCGGCGGTACCGGTTGTACCTCCTCAAACAGCGAGCTGATTATTTCAAGGCTCAAAGAGGAAATTGCGGTCCGGGGTCTGGACAAAGAGGTCAACGTTGTACGCACCGGCTGTTTCGGCCTTTGCGCTCTCGGCCCGATCATGATTGTATACCCGGAAGGTTCTTTTTACAGCAGGGTGACCCCTGAGGATGTCCCCGAAATTGTGGAGGAGCATCTTTTAAAGGGAAGAATTGTCAAACGCCTGCTGTATCAGGAAACCGTCGTAGACGACAATACCATCAAATCACTGAACCATACGCCGTTCTATGAAAAACAGCACCGTGTCGCGCTGAGGAACTGCGGCGTCATCAATCCGGAATGCATTGATGAATACATAGCGGTGGACGGTTACACCGCACTTGGCAAGGTGCTTACCGAAATGACTCCGGAGCAGGTTATCGATGTGGTGAAAGCCTCCGGGCTGCGCGGCAGAGGCGGCGCCGGCTTCCCGACCGGGCTGAAGTGGAGCTTCGCCGCGAAAAATCAGGCGGATCAGAAATATGTGTGCTGCAACGCCGACGAAGGCGACCCGGGCGCGTTTATGGATCGCTCCGTGCTGGAAGGCGACCCGCACAGCGTGCTGGAAGCCATGACGATTGCCGGTTATGCAATCGGCTCGTCACAGGGCTATATTTATGTCCGTGCCGAGTACCCCATCGCGGTAAAACGTCTGCAGATCGCCATCGATCAGGCGAGGGAATACGGCCTTTTGGGCAAGAATATTTTCAATACGGGATTTGATTTCGACATCGGGCTGCGCCTTGGCGCCGGCGCTTTTGTGTGCGGCGAGGAGACCGCACTGATGACTTCCATTGAGGGCAAGCGCGGCGAGCCGCGTCCGCGTCCGCCGTTCCCGGCGCTGAAGGGCCTGTTCCAGAAGCCGACCATTCTCAACAATGTGGAAACCTACGCCAACATTACCCAGATTATCCTGAAGGGCGCGGACTGGTTTGCCTCCATGGGCACCGAGAAATCAAAGGGTACCAAGGTGTTCGCTTTGGGCGGAAAAATCAAGCACACCGGCCTTGTGGAAGTGCCGATGGGGACAACGCTGCGTGAAATCGTAGAGGAAATCGGCGGCGGCGTTCCGGACGGACATACCTTCAAGGCGGCGCAGACCGGCGGGCCTTCCGGCGGCTGCATCCCCGCTTCCGAACTCGACATTAAAATAGACTATGACAATCTGCTGTCTATCGGCGCAATGATGGGTTCCGGCGGACTGATTGTCATGGACGATACGACCTGCATGGTCGATATTGCGAAATTCTTCCTTGAATTCACTGTGGACGAATCCTGCGGAAAATGCACGCCGTGCCGCATCGGCACCAGGCGTCTGCTTGAGGTTCTGGAGAAGATCACCAGCGGGAACGGCACCATGGAGGATATTGACCGCCTGGAAGAGCTGTGCCACTACCTGAAAGAAAATTCCCTGTGCGCTCTGGGTCAGACCGCGCCGAACCCGGTGCTTTCCACCCTGCACTATTTCCGCGACGAATATATTGCCCACGTTACCGAGCACCGCTGCCCGGCGGGCGTTTGCAAGGCGCTGACGAACTACGTCATTCTGGAAGACAAATGCCGCGGATGCACGCTTTGCGCGCGCAACTGCCCTGTCGGCGCAATCACCGGCAGCGTAAAGGTTCCCCATGTGATTGATACAGCAAAATGCATCAAGTGCGGCGCCTGCATGGAAAAATGCAAGTTCGGCGCCATCATTAAGAAATAAGGAGTGTGCCATAATGGAAAACATGGTGAATATAAAAATAAACGGCATGCCCCTCTCAGTGCCGGCTGATTCCACTGTTTTAGAGGCGGCAAGGTTCGCCGGGATTGATATTCCGACCTTATGCTACCTGAAAGGAATTAATGAAATCGGCGCCTGCCGTATGTGCGTGGTAGAGGTAAAGGGCGCGCGCTCTTTGGTTGCTTCCTGCGTTTATCCGGTAAATGAGGGGATGGAGGTTCAGACCAATACGCCCAAGATTCAGGAATCCAGAAAAATGACGCTGGAAATGCTGCTTTCTGTTCATAACAGGGATTGCCTTGCCTGCAAACGCAGCGGAAACTGCGAATTTCAGACCCTGTGCAACGAGATGGGCGTGGAACAGACAAACCGCTTTGACGGTGCAAAACCCGACGCCACAAGGGACGAGTCGACGCTGCACCTGATCCGCGACAACTCAAAGTGTATTCTCTGCCGCCGCTGTGTGGCCGCCTGCGCAGACCAGCACGTCGCGGTCATCGGCCCGAACTGCCGCGGCTTTGACACGCACATTGCGTGCTCGTTTGAAAAACCGCTGAACGATGTTCCCTGCGTTTCCTGCGGCCAGTGCATCGTGAGCTGCCCGACCGGCGCGCTGACCGAACGCGACCAGTGCACAGAGGTGATGGCCGCGCTCAACGACCCGGAAAAATATGTGGTGGTACAGACCGCGCCGGCCATCCGCGCAACGCTTGGCGAATGCTTCGGACTTCCGGTCGGTACCAATGTCAAGGGCAAAATGGTTGCGGCCCTGCGCCGTCTCGGCTTTAACAAGGTGTTCGACACGGACTTCGGCGCCGACCTCACCATTATGGAAGAGGCCAACGAGTTGCTAGAGCGCGTACAGAACGGCGGCCCGCTGCCGCTGATTACCTCCTGCTCGCCGGGCTGGATCAAATTCTGCGAATATTATTATCCGGAACTGCTGCCAAACGTTTCCTCCTGCAAATCGCCGCAGCAGATGACCGGTGCGGTCATTAAGACATATTACGCGCAGAAGAACAACCTCGACCCGAAGAATATCGTGGTTGTCAGCGTAATGCCCTGCGTCGCGAAGAAATTCGAAGTACGGCGCGAAGATCAGGACGGAGCCGGTGAGGGAATCCCGGACACCGACATCGCGATTACGACCCGCGAGTTGGCGCGTCTCATTAATATGGCTCATATCAATTTCAACCGTCTGCCGGATGAGGACTTTGACCCGGCTTTGGGTGTTTCCACCGGTGCCGCGGCGATCTTCGGCGCAACCGGCGGCGTTATGGAGGCCGCGCTGAGAACAGCGGCCGATACCCTTGAGGGCAAAAGCCTTGATTCCGTGGAGTACACGGAAGTCCGCGGGACGGAAGGCATTAAAGAGGCTGTTTATCATGTGGGCGGCATGGATGTGAAGGTTGCTGCGGTCAGCGGCCTGAACAATGCCAACGAAATTCTGTCCAAAGTGAAAAACGGCGAGGGCAACTATCACTTTATTGAGATCATGTGCTGCCCGGGCGGCTGCGTCAACGGCGGCGGCCAGCCGATTCAGCCCGCGGCGGTTCGTAACTTTACCGACCTGAAAGCCGACAGAGCCAAAGCTCTGTACGAGGAGGATAAAAATCTGCCTCTCCGCAAGAGCCATGAAAGCCCGCTCATCAAGATGATTTACGAGGAATTTCTTGAGAAACCGGGCAGCCACAAGGCCCATGAAATTTTGCACACAAGCTACGTGCCCCGTAAAAAGTACTAAAATCGTCAATGCCTCCGAACGGAAAGTTCGGGGGCATTTTTGTGGGAAATATGGTATAATGATAAAAGTTTACGGATTGGAAAGCGGTGTTAAAGCTGAAAAAGCGGGTATTGAAGATCTTCATCATGCTTGCGGCGGTTTGCGGGCTTGTCTGGTTTCTCATCCCCATCCACTGGGGAGTACTGAATGTGGGCAACGCTGTGGGAATCGTCATGTGTGTCCTTGTCTTTTTGGCCGCCGTTTTTTCCGGTGCGATCGGCCGGCGGTGCAAAGGCTCCAAAAAGCTCCGCGTCTTCTGCCGTGTCATACTCATTTTGTTCTGCGCCGGTATCGTCTGGGCAGCGGTGCTGACCGGCCTGATGATTTACGGGACAGGCACGGGACGGGAGCCCCCGCCGGAAGACGCGACGGTGGTCGTGCTTGGCAGCAAGGTGAGTGGAACCGTGCCGAGCGCGGATTTGCGGGTGAGAATTGAAACGGCAGCCGCGTACCTGAAGGAGCACCCCGGTGCGCAATGTATCGCCAGCGGCGGACGGGGAAAAGGGGAACTGGTGACGGAAGCTTCCGTGATCCGGAAGCACCTTGTGAAAAACGGTATTGACGTTTCCCGAATTCTGGCGGAAGATACGTCCGTTTCCACACAGGAAAACCTGAGCAACTCGCAGACGCTGATTGAGAAAAACGGGCTGAACCCCGTCATGGCAATCGTCACGGACGACTACCATCAGTACCGCGCCGGCAGAATCGCCGCCGGACTGGAAATCATGTCCTATCCGGTCAGTGCGCCCACGCCGTGGTACATCTTTTCATCCTGTTACGCGCGTGAGCTGCTTGCATTGACAAAGTTTCTTATTTTTTCCTAAGCCTTCTTTGAAAAATCAAAGAGTTTGTCTGTTTCGGCTAAAATTGCACTGTCCGGTGTTAAAAATGCCCGAAATGCGGGGAAATGATTTACTGTTTGTATAAAATGTAATAGAATAGCCAAAAAGCAATGATTATACACGGAATTGCCTGCTTTTTACAGGTATTCTGTCAGGTACTGATTTGTTTTACAGCCGGTATGAATTTTGAAATAACGGAGGGAATGAATGGACAGGCTGCTGATCAGCGGGGCAAGGATTCTTGACCCGTCAAACGGAACGGACGAAACAGGAGATATTCTGATAACGGACGACATGATTTCCGCCGTCGGCGGAAAAATACAGTGTGAGGGAGCCGCTGTCATCAACGCCCGGGGCCTGATTGCCGCGCCCGGACTCGTGGATATGCACGTCCATCTGCGTGACCCCGGTTTTACGGAAAAGGAAGATATTTTCACCGGCTGCCGCGCAGCCGCCACAGGGGGTGTTACCAGCCTCCTGTGCATGCCCAATACAAACCCGGCGGCGGACAGCCCTGAAACAGTCCGGTACATCCGTGAAAAAGCGGAGAATGCCGATGCGCGCGTCTATGTCGCGGCGGCGATTACAAAGGGGCTGAAAAGCGAAGAGTTGAATGATCTGGCGGCTCTCAGGGACGCGGGAGCAATCGCGCTGAGCGACGACGGCCGGCCGGTTGTCAACACACTGCTGATGGCGCAGGCCATGCGGCTGGCTTTCGCGCTTCGGCTGAAAGTGGTGTCCCACTGCGAGGATCTGTTCCTTTCACAGGGCGGAAAGATGAATGAGGGGGAAATATCCGCGAGGCTCGGAATAAAGGGTGTTCCCGCCGCCGCGGAAGACTGCGGCACCGCGCGGGAAATCGCGCTTGCGGCGGCTTATGATGTTCCGGTGCATATCTGCCACGTCAGCACAAAAACCTCCGTCGGGATGATTCGCGACGCGAAACGGCGCGGCGTAAGGGTTACGGCGGAAACCGCGCCGCACTACTTTGCACTGACGGAAAACGAACTGCTTGCACGCGACGCGGATTATCGCATGAGCCCGCCGCTGCGCACGGAGGAAGACCGTCTGGCGGTGATTGAAGGCCTTTGCGACGGCACCATTGATGCGATTGCGACCGACCATGCGCCGCATACCCCGGCGGAGAAATCTGATTTTCTTTTCGCGCCGAACGGAAGCATCGGGCTGGAGACAAGCCTTGCTGCTGGAATGACGTATCTTGTAAACGAACAGTTTATTGCCATGAACGATCTGCTGAGGTTTATGAGCACCGCGCCTGCGGCTTTGCTGGGGATTCAGGGGGGCTCGCTGTGCGTGGGCGAGCCCGCCGATCTGGTGCTGTTCGACCCCGCCGAGCGCTGGACGGTTGACGCCGCCCGGCTGCACGGCAAAAGCAGAAACGCAGTTTTTAAGGGGAAAGAACTGACCGGTAAAGTAAAAAAGACGATTTGCCGCGGTAAAATTGTCTTTGAAGATACGGACCGAAAAAAATAAACGGAGGAAGCATGATGGCACTGGACAGATTAATAGAAAGCATTGTAAAGCTGCAAAACCCCACGGTCGCGGGACTGGATCCCGTACTTGACTATGTTCCCGGCTTTATAAAGGAAAAATCCTTTACACAGTACGGCGAAACGCTAGAGGGCGCGGCTGCCGCGATTTTAGCGTTCAACAAAGGCCTGATTGACGCGCTCTGCGGCGTGGTACCGGCGGTAAAACCGCAGTGCGCCTATTATGAACTGTACGGATGGCACGGTGTAAAGGCCCTGCACGATACAATCAATTATGCGAAGGAAAAGGGCATGTTCGTGATCACCGACGGCAAGCGGAACGACATCGGTTCCACCATGCAGGCGTACGCCGCGGCGCACCTCGGCACGGTAACAGTCGGGGAGAGGACCTTTGTACCGTTCGGCGGCGATGCGCTGACCGTCAACCCCTATCTCGGCTCCGACGGAATCAATCCCCTGCTGGAAACCTGCCGTGCGCAGGACAAGGGGATTTTTGTGCTGGTGAAAACCTCCAATCCTTCCTCCGGCGAGCTGCAGAACCAGATCTTTGAAGGAGGGGAAACACTTTACGGCACCGTCGGCCGGCTGTGCGAGCAGTGGGGCGAAGGTCTGCCGGGAAAATACGGATATTCCGGCGTCGGCGCGGTGGTGGGGGCGACCTATCCCGCGCAGCTGGCGGAACTTCGCCGTGACCTGCCCCATACCTTTTTCCTGGTGCCGGGATACGGTGCGCAGGGCGGCGGCGCAAAGGATGTCGCAGCGGCGTTTGATCAAAACGGCCTTGGCGCGGTCGTCAACGCTTCGCGTTCGATCATGACGGCGTGGAAAAAAAGCGGTGTGCCGGAAACAGAGTACGCGAAAGCGGCCGCGGAGGAAGCAAAGCGGATGCGTGATGAAATTATCAGCGAAACCGGCGCTGTTACCCTCAATAAAACAAACGGCTGATTTCCCAAAGCTGTAAAACAGGAGCAAGTGAAAAATGAAATATGACGTAATGCTCTGCAAAATCATTTCTAAAAGGCAGCTGACCGCCGATGTCTTCGACCTGACCGTCGAAGCGGGCGAGTTGGCCAAAGCCGCGCATCCGGGACAGTTCGCCCATATTTACGTGCCGGGGAAAACCCTGCGCAGGCCCATCTCCATCTGTGGAATCGACCGCGCGGCTCAAACCCTGCGCTTTGTTTTTCAAATCCGGGGGGAGGGTACCGCCTGGCTTGCGGATGTGCGCCCCGGCGATGCGCTCGACATCCTTGCGCCGCTGGGAAACGGGTATTCCCTCGGAAATACCCGACAAAAGGCAGTATTTGTCGGCGGAGGCATCGGCATGCCCCCTCTTCTGGAGGCGGCCAAGGCCTTCGGCGAAAATGCAATGATTCTCGCGGGATTCCGCAATGAGGAGAGCATCATCCTGAAAGAAGATTTTGAGAAGAACGGCAACCGGGTGTTGATTGCTACCGACGACGGTTCATTCGGGCATCACGGCCTTGTGACGGATCTTCTGGATAATCTGGATTTTGACGTAATTTTTGCCTGCGGCTCGACTCCTATGCTGAAATCGGTGTGCAATGCTGCCGCGGCGCGCGGGGTACCGTGCCAAATCTCCCTTGAAGAGCGCATGGCGTGCGGAATCGGCGCGTGTCTTGGCTGCGCGTGCAGGCTGAAAAAAGACGGGCGGGAATTCTACGGCCATGTCTGCAAGGACGGCCCGGTCTTTGATTATGAAACGGTTATGTGGGAGGGATAAGCATGGCGGACTTACACGTAAACATCGCCGGCGTGGAATTTCAAAACCCGGTTGTCGCCGCTTCCGGTACCTTTGGCTTCGGCCATGAATACGGAGAGTTTTATCCTCTCAGCACTCTGGGCGGGATTTCCTGCAAGGGGATTACGCTGGCTCCCCGCCCCGGCAACCCGCCGCCCCGGATTGCGGAAACGCCCGGCGGCATGCTGAACGCCGTGGGACTGCAAAATCCGGGGGTGGATTATTTTATAGAACATGACCTTCCGTGGCTCAGGCAGCAGGGAACGGTAATCATCGCCAATATTGCGGGAAATACGCCGGAGGACTACTGCCGGATGGCGGAAAAGCTGTCCGACACCGATGTTGATATGATCGAGCTGAACATATCCTGCCCAAACGTCAAACAGGGCGGCGTACAGTTCGGAACAAGCTGTTCCGGTGTGGAGGACATTACCGCGGCGGTGCGAAAGCACTGCAGGAAACCGCTGATGGTTAAGCTGTCGCCGAATGTCAGCGATATTGCGGAAATCGCCGCAGCAGCCGAAAGCGCGGGTGCCGACGCAATTTCCATGATCAATACCCTGACCGGGATGAGAATTGACATCCATACCCGCAGGCCGGTTATCCGCAACAACACGGGCGGGCTTTCCGGCCCTGCGCTGCTGCCGGTTGCAATCCGCATGGTGAATCAGGCGTACAAACGGGTGAAGATTCCCATTGTCGGTATGGGCGGCATTTCCAAATGGCAGGACGCGGTTGAAATGCTGCTGGCGGGCGCTTCTGCGCTGCAGATCGGCACGGCGTTCTTTGCCGACCCATACGCGCCGCTGAAAATACTGGACGGTCTCAATGAATATTTAGATCAAAATCATATTGCCTGTATAAACGAGCTTACGGGCAAAATGATTCCGTGGGAATGATAATGAAGGGACGATTGACTATGACACGCATCATACTTGTGCGCCACTGCGAAGCGCAGGGTAATACCGAAGGCTTTTTTCAGGGATGTATCGACAGCGACATCAGCGGGAACGGAAAAACCCAGCTGGAGCTTCTGAGCGTGCGCTGCCGGAATATGCCGTTTGACGCAATCTACTCCAGCCCTTTGAAACGCGCGCGTATCACTGCGGAGGCGATCAACCGGTACCATCACCTTCCCATTCAGATTGAACCGCGTCTGCATGAAATTGACGGCGGAGAGTATGAAGGCAGGCTATGGGATGAATTGACCCGGATTTATCCGGAGGAACTGCAAAACTGGTATTTCCGCCCCTTTGACTTCGCGCCTAAGGGTGGCGAAACAATGAGAATGGTATATACAAGAATGTGGGATGCCGTTACCGATATTGTCAAAGCGAATCAGGAGAAAACAATATGCATTGTGTCCCATGGCTGCGCCATTCGGAATTTTCTGTGTCACGCGCTGCACAAGTCTGTTGAAGAAATCAACGATGTTGGGTGGGGTGATAACACGGCAATCAGCATCATTGATTTTTCGGCCGATCTGCAAAGCAACGTAGTTATGATGAACGATGCCTCCCATTTAACGCCGGAGCTTTCCGTTTATGCACAGCAAAAATGGAGAATGGCGGAAAACCAGGTAAATCCTGCGGTGGGGGAAGACAGATGAAAATACTTGCTGTTGATCTGGGCAGGGCGCGCACGGGACTTGCCGTGTGCGACGAGAACGAGCTTCTGGCTTCTCCCGCAGGCGTAATCAGCGAACGCGACATGGAAAAGCTGGCTCAAAAGATTGCCGTGCAGGCCAAAGAGAAGGCTGTCGGCAGCATTGTGGTCGGGCTGCCCCGCAACATGGACGGCAGCGAAGGCGAAAGCGCCCGGAACGCGCGGTCTTTTGCCGAAAATCTGCGGGCGCTTGTAAACGTTCCGGTGGAGCTGCGGGACGAGCGAGGTACCACTTTGACCGCGCATGAATACCTGAATACCACCGACACACGCGGGAAAAAGCGCAAGGCGGTGGTGGATGCGGTTGCAGCCACCATTATTTTGCAGGACTATCTGGATTACCGAAGAAATCAGCGCGGTAAACCAAAAGGGCAGGATGTGTGAACGCATCCTGCCCTTTTATCAGCATATTCAGTTCCTGTCCCTGCCAAGATAGAACAGGGCAATGGTTCCCGGGCCGGAGTGGGTTCCGATCACCGGACCGATGGGGTTGATCTCAATCGCCTTTACATGGAACTGTTTTCGCACCTGTTCCGCTATGTATTTGGCTTCGTCGGGGGAATCCCCGTGGCTGACGAAAATCATCTGCTCCTCCGGCTTCTCCACCGCCGTTTTCATGTGATGAATCAGGGTATCCAAAGACTGGCGCCGGCCGCGTACCTTTTCCACCGGAATCAGACGGCCTTCACGGTCTACGTGAAGAACAGGCTTGATTCCCAGCACCGTCCCTACCAGTGCCGCCGCGCCGGATACGCGGCCGCCGCGTTTCAAGTGGTTCAGGTCGTCTACGGTAAACCAGTGGGCAAGACGTCCGCGGTTCGCGGTCAGCCAATCGCGCACCTCGTCGATAGAGCCGCCCTTCTGCCGCATCTGTGCCGCGTAATAGACCAGCAGGCCCTCGCCCATGGAGGCGGCGAGCGAATCCACGGTGTAGATCTTTCGCTTGGGATATTTCAATGAAAGCTCTTCTGCTGTCAGGCGCGCGTTGTTGTATGTGCCGCTCAGGGCTGAGGAAAATGCAATATATAAGACATCCTGACCCGACTTTAAAACCGGCTCAAAAATTTCGGTAAAAGTGACAGGACTGATTTGGTTGGTGGTCGACATTTCGCCGCCGCGCAGGCGGTCGTAAAAGTCATGAGCGGAAATATCGCGCTCGTCCGGAAAATTGCTATATGAATTTTCACCGATTGTAAAAATCATCGGGATCACTTCTATGTCCAGCGCTTTAATCAGCTTTACCGGAAGGTCCGAAGTGGAATCCGTTATTATTTTATAATCGTACATCTTAACCCTTACTCCATTCATTATAGAATTTTTTATAAAAGAGCTTACAGCATTCCCAGTTGCAGAGTGATTTTGTGCTTTTCCGTTTTCGGCGGGGGAAACATATCGGCTCTTTTACTGTAAATGAATTATATAATATTACGTAAAAACTGTACACAGACAAAATGAACAAACTGTCATGTGGACGCAAAAAGGGCTCCTGATTTCATCAGAAGCCCATTGATATTTTATCTATCCCGCCTGGCCGTAATGTGCTGAAATAACCTGCTACTGAAAAGCAGGTGGGTGCCAGCCCAATGGTTTCATACTCCCTTCGTCCGGCAGATGCCGGGAGGTCTGAAGTCCGCCATCGGAGCGCATGCTCCCGATTTAAAATTGTAGGGTTATTTTTGCAACGGTCCGCGCACCAGGCAGGGTGAAGCCGTTAAACTTATTCGTCGTCTTCAGCACCGTCTTCTTCAGAGTCATACAGCTCCTCAAAACGGCTTTCAAAAAGTTCGGCAAGCTTATCAAGCAGTTCTTCGTCTTCCACTTCGGCGAGCTGCTGTTCGCCGTTTTCCTCGATTGCTTCGAAAATATAATAAGTACCCTCCGCGTCAACTTTTTCCTGTGGATCTTCAAATGTTGGCAACAGCGCGTAAAAGCAGCCGTCGTCGTTGTCTATTACATCGAGAATTTCAAATTCATGTTCTTCGCCGTCGTCATCAATCAGGGTTATTAAATCCGCACCGTATTCGTCGTTCACAGGGGTCATCTCCTCACGATTAATTTGTCTATGTTTATTCTACCTTTCCTGTTTGATTAAGTCAACAGGAAAATAAAGTTACGCAATAATATATGAAATTTTCATGAATTATGAGCAAAAAGTATTGACCTTTTACAATTATTTGCTTATAATATAGACGGAAACAGAGACAGGGATGATTTTTAAAACGGTGTTTGACGGGTGCCGGAATATGGTGGCGCCACAAAAATGACGCCATGAAAAGGCACAGCAGGAAGTGACACCGGAGAGAAAATCAATGATGAAGAAAGAGGTGAGTCCAATGGGCATTGAACCATTTTGTGAAGCGCGCAGCTGCAAGTTCGTTGGGCGCAGTTGCCGGATTCCTTGTTCAGCGTGAGAATATAGTTTCTGGAAAATCCTGAAAAATTCATGCAGCAAGATTGTACTCGGAATATCGACCTTGATGTCCGAACCAACGAAATTACGATTCATATACTTTGAGACCCGTTTTTTGCTTTTATAAAAAGCAGTTCGATTGAACAGGTAAAAGGGGTGAGTCCAAAATATAGTTTGATGCGCGTTTCTGAACTTTCGCTATCAAAATAGAAATTGGTGGTTCCAATGTACAATTTATAAACGGATTTTAACTGAATAAATTTTAGGCTCCGGCAATTTGATTTGCCGGAGCTTTTGTTTTATATCGTGAAATCGGCATACAAGTATGAGTCGGTTACATAATTCGGACATGATGGCGGCTGCCGCGTGCCAAAAAGAGTAACCGCCTTCTTTCAATATAAAATATGCCGCTAAGTTTCTTTTGGTGCATCTGCCGGAACTGTTTATACGGAGATTTTTTCCTTCCTTATTGATTCGGCCTGTTCATGCGGTGGTAACTATGCTAAAATAATAAAAAACTGAAACAAAGATGTGATTTTGTGACTGATTCCAATCTGAAAATAAAAACAGACCGTTTGCTGCAAAAACATTTTTCCGGCGACTCCATCAGTTACCGGGAGATTATCGCGATTATTGTTCCAATTCTTGTGGACCAGGCTTTTATTGTCTGTCTGAACCTGCTTAACACCGCAATGATCAGTTCTTCTGGCGTTGCGGCAGTCAGCGCCGTTAACATGGTGGATTCCTTAAACCTTTTTCTGGTGAATGTTTTTATCGCGGTGGCGACGGGCGGCACGGTCGTTGTGGCGCAGTACAAGGGTAACGGGAACGACGCCATGGTTTCAAAAGCGGCGGCGGGCTCGGTTTCATCGGTATTCCTGATGGCGTTCGCGGTCAGCCTGACGGTGGTTATGCTGCATACGCCGACACTCGGCCTGCTGTTCGGGAAGGCGGAGGCCGATGTTTTCAGCAATGCGCGAATTTATTTAATCGGATGCGGCGCGTCCTACTGCGGGGTTGCCACGGTGGAAGCTGTCTGCGGGGCGCTGCGCGGCGTGGGCGAAACGCGGTCCTCGCTTTTTCTTTCGCTCATCATGAACCTTTCCTATGTCATTCTGAATTTCCTGTTTATCAATATGCTGAACATGGGTGTTTTGGGAATGGTTATTGCGCTCAATATTGCAAGATATGTCGGGGCAGGGTGCTCCATTCTCTATTTGGTAAAGGGCAATACCTCCCTGCATTTCCACATGCGGGACGTTTTTCAGTTTGATCCGTCCATGCTGAAAAGGATTCTGTATATCGGCGTTCCCTTTGCCGCGGAGCAGATGTTTTTTAACGGCGGAAAAATTCTGACACAGACGTTTATTGTCCAGTTGGGGGTGATGGCAATGGACGCCAACGCGATTGCGGGTTCCATCGTGCCGCTGCTTCAGATTCCTGCAAATTCACTGCTGCTTTCCACCGTTACCGTGGTCGGCCAGTGCATGGGAAGACGGGATGTAAAGGATGCACGCAAATTTGTAAAGTCTTTTCTCGGCCTGTCTTCCCTGTCGTTTATCCTGATGCTTCTGGTTGTCATGCCGCTGTTTGGCCCGCTTATATCCCTTTTTCATCCGCCGGCGTCCGTTGTGCCGACGGTTTTCCAAATAGTATGGATAACCGGCCTCTCCCAGATTCCCCTCTGGTCCGTCAGCTTTCTCACGCCCGCCGCGCTCAGGGCAGCGGGGGATTCCAAATATACTTCGGTTGTTTCCATGCTTTCCATGTGGCTGTTCCGGGTGGTGCTGGGTTATATTTTGGGAATTCTGCTGCCATTCGGGATTGTAGGGGTCTGGGTGGCGATGATCTGCGAATGGGGCGTGCGCGGCAGCATTTTCATTCTGAGATTTAAAGGCAGGAAGTGGTACCAGCATCATTTGATCGATAATTAATCTTTATTTCTCCTTCCTCCCTATCTTCGCATCCCGTTATCTATGGACAGGCTCTTATACAGAGGACGGCTGCATATTGTTAAAAATCACGAATTTTATAGGCATTTTTCAGGATATGAACAGCCTAAAATTGATTGAATCCGGGAAAAAATGCGGTGTTTTTTAAATTTGCGTGGACTTTTTTGAAAGTAGTTATAGGACTACACAAAAAAGTTAAAAAAAGTGAATGAAATGTATTGACTTTTTTAAAATAGCTGCCTATAATATAAACACAAACAAGTTAATCGGTTTCGTAAATCAATAAATAAATTTTAACAAGCAAAGTATAGTAAATAATTAACAATTTTTGCATTTTGTTAATCGGTTCCTAAGGGCGTTTAGCGAGCAAATGACAAATAATTTTTTTACGTCTTAATGGTACCGATACACATAACCGGTACACAAAGGCGCTTTGATAAACAGTTCTAAAGTGGGGGTTATCTATGAAAAATGCTTTTCCGCTTCATCGTAAAAATAAATTTAGTAAAGAGGGATTGTGAATGAGCGAAGTCATAACGATTGGGGAGCCTTTGGTTCTCTTCGGCGCGGCGGGCAGTGCCGAAACCGATAAGGAATTAAGTGAGGTCGAGTACTTCCAGCGGTTTCTGGCCGGTGCGGAAATCAATGTATGCATAGGTTTGTCCAGGCTGGGGCACTCGGCGGAATACATAACAAAATTGGGGAATGATCCTTTTGGAGCATTTGTTCTGAAAAGCTTAAACGACGAGAGCGTGGGAACCAGCTATATCACTTCAACCGGGGACTATTTCACCGGCTTCCAAATTAAGTCCAAGGTCAGCACCGGGGATCCGAAGATCTTTTATTTCAGAAAAAATTCGGCGGCCTCTCATTTTGACGGCAAGGATCTTGAAGGCCTGAATTGGGAAAATGTGAAGTATATCCATTTGTCCGGAATTTTTCCGGCACTGAGCGAAAACACAAGAAAGGCGTTTTACAGTCTGATCGATCTTGCAAAGGCAAAGCATGTGGGAACTGTTTTTGATCCTAATTTAAGGCCCCAGCTGTGGAAAAGTCAGACGGAGATGATTGCTACCATCAACGACATCGCGTTCAAGAGCGATATGGTTATGCCGGGAATAGAGGAGGGATTCATACTAACAGGCAGTAAAAATGCTGATAAAATCGCAGATTTTTATCTGGAAAGAGGTGTAAAGCTGGTAATTGTAAAGCTTGGCGAAAAAGGCGCTTTTGTTAAGAACAGGAATGAGTCGTATACGGTCAAAGGATTTAAGGTGGACAAAATTGTTGACACCGTAGGCGCGGGGGATGGCTTTGCCGCGGGAGTGATCAGCGGGCTTCTGGAAGGACTGAGCGTAAAGGATTCGGTTGTCAGGGGAAATGCAATAGGGGCGCTGGCAATTATGTCGCCCGGCGACAATGACGGGTATCCGACGTCACGGCAGCTTAAGGAATTTATGGAGCTGCACCGCACGGAACAGTAATTGCCAGCGGAAGGTAAGGTTTTCATTAATTCTTTGTTTTAATGTCTTTGCTGATATTATGGAATCGGTGAGTTCGTATTAAATACAGTTAGGTTCCGACCGGAGCGTCATTAAAATAAAGGAAAGTATTTTATCATAAAGTTTGGAGGAGTTTTACATGGCTAAGCTGTCAAAATTATCTGAGCTCGAACAGTCACCGATCAGGAGAATGTTCGATATGTCCAAGGGAATGGATAATCTGGTAAGTTTCGTAATTGGGGAGCCGGATTTTGTTACGCCGAAAAATATTATTGAAGCGGCGAAAAAGTCCCTTGATGAAGGAAAAACGCATTACACCGATAATTCCGGAATTCTGGAATTAAGGGAAGCGATTGCAGGAAAGCTAAAGGAATACGACAAAGTGGAGTATGACCCGAAAACGGAAATCCTGGTTACCTGCGGCGGAATGCAGGCGCTGTACCTGACAATGGCGACACTTCTGGACCCGGGCGATGAAGTGATTCTTGCCGACCCGTCCTATGTCAACTATACCGGCCAGGTTAAAATGTGCTACGGTGTGCCCGTTTACGTACCTGTGTATGAAAAAGACGGCTTCAATTTTACCGGCGCGAACCTGAGAAAGGCGATTACCGGCAAAACAAAAGCGATTTTGCTGAATTCCCCGGCCAACCCGACCGGCGGCGTCGCTACCCGCGACGTGATGGAGGAAATCGCCAGGGTTGCAGTCGAAAATGATTTGTTTGTAATTTATGATGAAGTCTACAAATATCTTCTGTATGATAACCTTGAATTCTGCAACATCGCTGCGCTGGAAGGCATGAGAGAGAGAACCATAGTAATAGACTCCTTCTCAAAATCTTATGCGATGACCGGCTGGAGAGTCGGTTATCTGGCCGGCCCGAAGGAAGTCGTGGAAAAAATGCCGAAGCTGCATGAAAATATCTGCTCCTGCGTTACAGACCCTTCGCAGTACGGCGCGGTTGAAGCGCTGCTGGGCAATCAGGATTCGGTTGCCTACATGAATCAGCAATATCTTGAGAGAAGAAATCTTCTGGTTGACGGCATCAACGCGATAGACGGGCTGTCCTGCAACAGGCCGAAGGGCGCCTTCTATGCGTTTATCAATATAACAAAGACCGGCATGACCTCGGAAGAATTTGCAGTCAGACTGTTGAAGCAGGAGAAGGTGGTGGTTGCTCCTGGTTCTGGATTCGGTAAATCAGGGGAAGGGTTTATCAGGATTTCTTATGCGACGTCTACGGAAAAAATCAGGGAAGGACTTAAGAGAATCCGGCATTTTGTTGAGAGTCTTAACAAATGATGAAAAGGGGTAAATTTCGGTGGATACAAAATTAAAAAAAGAACTTGGTTTGGCAACAGCAATTACTACCGTTGTCGGAATGGTTATCGGTTCCGGTATATTCTTTAAACCGCAGTCCATTTATACCTCCACAGGCGCGCCCGGAATCGGCATGATCGCATGGATTGTAGCCGGGCTTATCACCATAGCGGGCGGGCTTTCCACCGCTGAACTCGCCGCTTCCATCCCAAAGACCGGCGGCATGGTCGTATGGATGGAAGAAGCATACGGTCCAAAGTGGGGCTACCTGCTGGGCTGGGTTGAATCCGTTGTTTTCTGGCCTGCAAATATTGGCGCGCTCTCCATCGTGTTTGCAACGCAGGTAGTCGACCTGCTGGGCTTGGGCGATTCCTACATAACAATGATCGCGGTTATCAGCTTGTTCTTCCTGGTCTTTATGAACTGCCTGGGCGCCAAGATCGGCGGTATGATCGGAAACATATTCACGATTGGAAAGATTATACCGATTACAGTTATCATTGTCATGGGTTTGGCAAGAGGTACCGGCGGGGTGGCAAGACTGCTGCCGATGACCGCGGCTGACCATCCTGTCGCAACCAGCCTGGGCGCTGCCATGCTGGCATGTATGTTTGCTTATGACGGGTGGATTCATGTTGGAAATATCTCCGGCGAGCTGAAAAATCCTCAGAAGGATTTACCGAAAGCGATCGTCATGGGTCTGACTATCTGTATTGTAGTTTATGTCATGATTAATGTAGCTTACCTCTTTGTACTTCCGGCATCCACCCTGGCTGTTTCCAAGACGCCGGCAGCCGATGTCTGCAGAGCGCTTTTCGGAAAGAACGGCGGAAACATCGTGTCCATCGGCATTATGGTTTCCATATTCGGTACCCTGAACAGCAATATCATGTGCGGAATGAGAATTCCATACTCAATGGGCGTTCAGAACAAGCTGCCGGGCAGCAAATACTTTGCCTATCTGCATCCGAAATTCGCAACCCCGATTTACAGCGGCATTTTTACCGCAATCCTTACTTCCGTTATGATTATGACCGGCTCTTTCAATTCCTTGACGGATATGTGCATCTTTGTCATCTGGATCTTCTATGTGATGGCGTTCCTGGCAGTTATCCGTCTGAGAAAGACCCATCCGGAGATGGAAAGGCCGTACAAGGTGCCCCTGTATCCGGTCATACCGATTCTTGCCAGCATCGGCGGAGCATATATCATCGTCAGTAACCTGATCAGTCAGCCGGTCAATGCCGGAATTGGACTTGCGCTTACTCTGATCGGCCTGCCAATCTACTATGCACGCAGGAGCAAGTTCAAGGATATTTCTGCGATCGACGAATAAATCAAATCTTTTTTGAATCCAATAGACACATCAGCGGCTCAGACAGCAATACGGCTGTCTGGGCCATCTGAAAAAAAGGAGGAGGCTGTTTCCTCCGCGGTTTCCAATATCATATTGTCTGATTTACGGCCGTTTTTTCTGAACCGAGTTTTGTGTTTTCCGGTGATTGGCACAGTGCTTTTCATATTGCAATTCGCATTAAAATGTAGTAGTATAATTTTAGAAATCGGTTTCAGAAATTAAAATTATAATTAACTGGGGACAATATGAGAAAATTTAAAGAAAATAACATTACAATCGGTCAGGTAGCGGCGGCCGCTCAGGTGTCAAAGACGACAATTTCAAGGTATCTGAACGGGAAGTTCGACTATATGTCCGCGGATACGCGCAAGCGAATTCAGGAGGTTATTAAAGAGCTGGATTATCATCCGAGCAACATTGCCCGTTCCCTTAAATCGCAGAGCAGCAAGGTAATCGGTTGCGTGATTGCGGATATCAGCAGCCCGTTTTCCTCCATTCTGCTTAAGGGAATCAATGACGTCTGCAGTTCCAACGGCTATCAGGTGCTGTTTTTCAACCTTGACAACCAGTCCGACAAAGAGATGAACTGCATTCAGGAGCTGCTGAACAGTCAGGTGGACGGTTTGATTATCAATACCACGGGGTACAACGACGACTATTTAATTGATTTGAAAAATCGCGGGGTGCCCATTGTGCTGACCGACCGCTGCATTTCCCAGCAGGGCGTGATCGATACGGTAACAACAGAAAACTACCATATTACCTATGCCTGTATGAAGCACCTTTTTGAAAACGGGTTTCAGAAGGTGGCTTTCTTTACACAGGGAAACGGAAGAATCAGTCCCCGTGTGCTCAGATATCAGGCTTACCTGTCCGCCATGCGGGAGCTCTACCATTTGGACGGGGAAAAATACTCGTTTTTAATCAAAGAAAATGATTTGGACAACTGCACGGAGCAGCTGAACCTGTTCATGCAGCAGAATCCAGATGAGCGGCTTGCTATATTTTCCGTAAACGGAGTTACCATGCTCAATGTTTTACAGGCGATGCAGCGTGCCGGATACAGTATATCCGAGAATTTAGGCATCTGCGGATTTGATGACTGGGGCTGGGCTTCCCTGATACCGCCCGGAATTACGGCCATCGCGCAGGATTCCTATTCTGTGGGTGTGGAAGCGGCGAAGATTATTTTTAAACGGATTGCCAGCAAAAGAAAAAGTAAGCCTGTCTTTATCGAATTGCCCAATAAACTGTGCATTCGCGGTTCGACCGACCCTTCTCTTGCTGCAAATTATAAAGTCTGATGAAGCCTGCGCTTCACACTTCCGCCGACCGACCAATAGTTTGATCTGGAAAGTGACATAAAACATGAAAACAGTAATCGATAAAATAGCTGAATTAAAAATTGTCCCTGTTGTTACGCTGGAACGGACAGAAGATGCAGTTCCGCTGGCGTCCGCCCTGATGGAGGGGGGAATCCCGGCGGCTGAAATCACATTCCGTACATCCTGCGCCGCGCAGGCCATCCGCGCAATTTCGGATTCCCTGCCGGACATGCTGGTGGGGGCGGGTACCGTTCTGAATGCAAAACAGGCCGATGAGGCAATTACGGCCGGCGCCGACTTTATTGTTTCGCCCGGCTTTGACCCGGACACGGTGCGGTATTGTATGGAAAAGGCGATTCCGGTTCTGCCGGGCTGTGTAACGGCAAGCGAAGTGCAGCAGGCCGTCGATATGGGCCTGACGGTTCTGAAGTTTTTCCCTGCGGAGCAGTCCGGGGGACTGAAGTCCATCAGGGCGCTGGCCGCGCCTTTCGGGCAGGTCCGTTGGATGCCGACGGGCGGGATTAATCTTAAAAATATAAAGAGTTACCTCGGTTTTTCAAAGATCCTTGCATGCGGCGGAAGCTTCATGGTGGAGAAACGGGATATCGAAGAGAAAAACTGGGACAAAATTAAAGAAGTATGCCGGCAGACCATCCGCCTGATTCGCGATGAGCAGGAACCGGCGTACCCGTCCGCTCCGCTTTTTCAAAAGGCGGATAAAAAATATGATGTCATTACAATGGGAGAAATCCTTGCCAGGCTGGCAGCGCTTCCAACGGCCCGCATCTGCGACAGCAGCGCTTTTACGGCGTATGTCGGCGGGGCGGAATTAAACGTCGCTTCGGGAACCGCGCGGATGGGGCTGAAGACGGGCATGATCTCCTGCCTGCCCGACCACGATGTCGGCAGAAAAGCTGTGCGGGAAGTCCGCCGCATGGGGGTTGACGACCGGCTCATTTCCTATGATTCCGGCAAAGACGCAAGGCTTGGGCTTTATTATTATGAAACGGGCGCCGCTCCCCGCAAGCAGAAGGTCGTTTACGACAGAAGCGGCAGCTCCTTTTATCAGCTGGATTTGGATCGCCTGCCGCAGTCGGTTTATGCAGATACAAGGCTGTTTCATATCAGCGGCATTACGTTGGCTTTGCCCCAAATGCGGGAGACGGCGATCGAGGCGATCAGACGGTTCAAGGCCGGCGGAGCGCTGATCAGTTTTGACGTGAATTACCGCGCGAATCTTTGGGACGAGCAGACGGCTTTTCAGGTTCTGAATAAAATTCTTCCTCTTGTCGATATTTTGTTCATATCGGAAGAAACCTCGCGAAGAATGTTCAGAAAAATCGGATCTTTCGAGGAAATTATGCGGAGCTTCCGTTCCGAATACGGAATCAGAATTGTCGCGGCTACTGCGCGCAAGGTGGTCAGCGGGAAGGAACACGCGTGGGACAGCACCATCTATTCCGCGTCTTCGGACCGCTTTTTTAACGGGGAGCCCTTTCCGTGTGTATCCGTGGTGGACCGCATCGGAAGCGGAGACGCCTTTGTTGCGGGCGCTTTATACGGCCTTCTGGAAAAAGGAACGGAACAGGATATGGTTCTGTATGGGAACGCGATGGCCGTTTTGAAATGTACGATTTCGGGCGACCTGCCCGATATGGATAAAGACGAGGTTGAAAACGTGATTGCCGGGCATGAAAATCACGACCAGAGTGAAATGAGCAGATAAAGCTGAAATGAAAAAAACGGCGTTGCCGTCTGCATATTGTATATATCGATTTCGTTAATCAATAAACAAATGAAAGCGGGTGTTTTATTTGAATAATCCTAAGGTCCTGATTTGTGACTGCGACCACAAGGATGTTGACAGTGAAAAAAAAGTTTTCGGTCAGGCGGGGGTAGATTTTCGCTGGCTGCACTGCAAAAATGAACAGGAAGTAATCGACAGCTGTCAAGGGGCGGTTGTGTTCCTGAATCAATATGCGCCGATGAATGAGAAGGTGTTCAAGGGCGTTCCAAGTTTAAAGCTCATCGTGCGCTACGGGGTCGGCGTTGACAATGTGGATGTGCCGGCGGCAACCCGGTGCGGCGTGCAGGTCTGCAATGTGCCGGATTACGGGACCTATGAGGTCGCCGACCATGCGTTGGCTCTCATGCTGGCTCTGGTCAGAAAAATCTGCATGATCAATTCCTATACCAAGGAAGTTGACTGGGACTATAAGAAGACGGTTCCGGTTCATCGCAACGCGGCGAGAACGGTTGGCGTGGTCGGCGTCGGCAGAATCGGCAGGGCGTTTGCGGACAGGGTTCATGCGCTTGGATGCAGGGTGATCGGTTATGATTCGGAGTACGGAAATAAGGACAGAAGCTTCCCGGACTATATGGAGTTTATGCCGCTGGAGCAGCTGCTGGAACAGTCGGACGTGGTTTCGCTGCACTGCGCCTTAACCGCCGAGTCAAAAGATATTATCGGAGAAAAAGAACTGAGAAGAATGAAGCCTGAGTCCTATCTGATCAATGTTGCCCGCGGCGGCCTGATTGACGAGCAGGCGCTTGACAAAGCGCTGGGTGAGCACTGGATCGCCGGTGCGGGGCTGGATGTCGTGAAGAACGAGTCGCTCGGAAGGGAAAATCCGCTGTTCCGTCATCCCAACCTGATTATCACCCCTCATATGGCATGGTATTCCGAAGAGTCCGCCGAGGAACTTAACCGGAAATGCGCGGAGGAAGCCGTTCGGTTTTTACGTGGGGAAACGCTGCATTACCCTGTTAATCATCTTGATCAATAAGAATAGGGAAAGGGAGTACATCAAAAATGAAAGCGATTGTTTATGAGGGCGCTCAGAAAATTGAAATGAAAGAAGTCGCGGCCCCGGTGGCTCAGGACGGATGGGGCCTGATTAAGGTTTCCCACGCCGGAATTTGCGGGACGGATCTGAATATCTATGCAGGAACTCATCCCAGAGCAAAGGCGCCGCTGATTATGGGCCATGAATTTTCGGGCACCATGGTTACGGGAACCGCGGATCTGCCGGCGGGAACACGGGTCACGGTTTACCCGCTTCTTTCCTGCGGCGCCTGCGAGCCGTGCCTGAACGGAAACGCGCATGTCTGCAATACTTTAAAGCTGCTGGGTATCGACTGCGACGGCGGCATGGCGGAGTATGTGGCTGCGCCGCTCGATAAAATTGTAAAGCTGGCCGATAATGTGTCGGATAAGCTCGGCGCTTTCGTGGAGCCAGTGGCTGTTACCGTACACGCTGCGCGGGAAACCGGTTTTGTCCCGGGGGACAATGCCCTCGTGTTCGGATGCGGAACGATCGGACTGGCAATGGCTCTCACCCTGCGTGTGTTCGGGGCATCCGGAATCACCATGGTTGAAACGGACGACTCCAGGGCCGCCATGGCAAAATGCATGGGCTTTGAGGTAATCAATCCGATTGGCATGAACCTGGAACAGGCGGCAAAGGAAAGAACGCACGGGAATGGATTTGACTGGGTATATGACTGTGCCGGCGCGCCGGCGGTAGCCGCTTCCCTGCTGGACGTTGTCAAGGTGCGCGGACATATTGTCGTTGTTGCGGCGTATAAACATGCCGCGGAGCTGCCGCTGATTAAAGGCATGTTCAAGGAAACATCCATACAGTTTATCAGGGTCTACAGGAAGAAAGACTTTGAAATCGCTGCTGAAATTGTTGCTCAGGAACCGAATTATGAAAAAATCATTACCCATGTTCTCCCCGCCGAGCAGGCGCAGAAGGGTTTTGACCTTTTGACCACAAAGGGAACGGGCGCAGTGAAGGTAATGTTTAACTTCTGAAGTCATAAGGAGATAAGATAATGAACCGATTTGATCTTACCGGTAAAAACGCCATTATAACCGGCGGAAACAAGGGCCTTGGCAGAGGGATGACCGAAGCCCTGTGCGAAGCCGGAGCCAGAGTGGCAATCATCGCTTCCAGCGAAAGTGTTTTTGCTGTGGCGGAGGATTTAAAAAATAAAGGCTATGATGTGTATGCCGTGCGCGGTGATCTAAGCGACAGGGCAGGCATTCCGATCACATTTGAAAAAGCGGTGCAGACTTTGGGCGGCAGGCTGGATATCCTTGTTAACAACGCCGGAATCCAGAGAAGAAATAAATGCGAGGATTTTACTCTGGAAGACTGGGACAGTGTGATCAATGTGAACCTCAATGCCGTTTTCCAGATGTGCCAGCTTGCGGGCAGAAAGATGCTTGCACAGGGCAAAGGAAAAATTATCAACGTTGCGTCCATGCTCAGCTTTTTCGGCGGCTATACGGTGCCCGCCTATGCGGCCAGCAAAGGCGGGGTGGCACAGCTGACAAAGGCGCTGACCAACGAATGGGCTTCCAGAGGAATTAATATCAATGCAATCGCACCCGGCTATATGGATACGGAAATGAATGTAAAGCTTGTGCAGGATGAAAAGAGAAATGCCGAGATCCTTGCGAGAATTCCCAAAGGAAGATGGGGAACCGCCGAAGACGTGAAGGGTATTGTGGTTTTTCTGGCCTCAAATGCCTCCGATTATGTGAGCGGCGCGATTATTCCGGTTGACGGCGGTTATCTTTCCAAATAAGGCGCGGAAGAATTACCATGAAAGAAGGAAAAAGGGTGGATATCAATGTGAAGGACCTGGGCTTTGAAGTGGCCCATGTAGGAATCAACCGGCCGGATGCGCGGCAGGCCCATAATACAGCGGATGTTCTCAGTGATTTGTTCGGATTCCCTCAAAGGGAGACTCCCGGCTCGATTTTCGTTAATAATCAATTTGAAATCATGAAAACGAAATTTCTGGGTGAATGCGGCCATATTGCCATCAGAACCAATGACGCCGCGAAAGCAAGAGAATATCTTGCATCCAAAGGCGTGGAGTTCGATGAGGAGACGGCCAATTACGATGAAAACGGAAAGCTTGCTACCATCTATATGAAGAACGATATCGCGGGATTCGCCGTGCATCTGCTGCAGAAAAAATAAACTTGTTTCATTTATAAGGGAACACCTTTCCATAAAAACAACGGAAGGAACAAACTTTCCTTCCGTTGTTTTAAAAGCATTCAGCAGCTTCCTGTGATTCCTTTGATGCAGCGCAGCAGGTCTTCCAGCGAGCATATATCTTCTCCACAGCTGGATACGGCGTTCTGCACATTCGCAGGCAGTGACTCAAAATACTGATTTACTTCTGCATTGGACGCTAAAAGATCCGATAAACCATTCGCCATTTCAATCACCCCGCAAATAGTCTGTGATAAAAGCGGCATATTATAAAAGTAAAATTATGTAAAAATAAGAACCGGCCCGTATAAATACAAAATGATTCTTAATCGCAACTATTGACATATTATGGCGCTGGGTTATAATAATTATAAAGTGTACACTTTTCACATCCTTGGCCGCCCGCTGTTCTGATATAGCGGGCGGTTTTTTGTGTAACAAAAGCCGCTCTTTTGAAAGGGCGGCAAGCGAGGGTAAAAATGAAAAAGAGTTTTTTATAAATCCTCATAAAGAGGCGTATAAGCAGTTGCTTTAAAGTCCTTTGCTGTTTCTGTTTACAGTATAAAGGAAGATCCTGTGTATTGTGTGAAGAGATGTTTAAAACTCAATGAAATTTATGTTAAGAGTCGATGTGCAGACAATATTCTGACTAACGTGAAAACAGTCTGCCGGTCAGTGAAACGGCAGACTGTTTTATCCTGGCTTCAAATAAGTATGCGAAGCGGCGTGTGCCGCGATAAAAGCAAAACTGATTTGAGGATGTGTGAAGAGGTTTCCTTTTTAACGTTCCATTCTTATTTGCCGGAATCCTTTCTCCATGGCATGGAATTTACCCATGACAGCACATTGGTTTGCGGTTTTGCCATTCCCTGCGCTTTCTCCGCTCCCTGAACGGCTGTGTTTCCGGCGGAGGGCATC
>DENA01000039.1:6979-18029 GCA_002359465.1 Ruminococcaceae bacterium UBA2656 | reverse complement strand
GGGCATGGAGCTGTTCATCCACGGCATCGTGTTTTCCATCGGCTTGGCTGCTCCCTGCACATTTGCACTTTGCATAGGTGCCGCGCCGTCCCACGGCCAGGGATTGGAAATCCACGCCCAGCGGCTGGTGTTTCCTGAGTTTACGTTTACAGGTCCATAAGTTGCTTCATACTTTGCAGTCAGGTCGTTGGCCGTTTTCCGGTACTCTTCCAGCTTTTGCGCCGCCTGGCAGTCACCCGGATGGGTATCTAAAAAAATATGAAGCTCCCACATTGCAAATTGGTAGGAGCGAATTTTTGTCATGAGTGCTTGCTGCTCATTCATTTTGTAACACCTCTCTCACCTAAAAAAGGTTTGTCAAGCTCGGGAAATATGGTGCCGCTGCGCAGGCCCATTTCCGGCTCATATACTGTGCCGAACTGCTGGAAAGGAACATAGGCCATCGCCACCACGGTGACTGCGGGCAGCGGGGGCGGATTCAGCAGACAGGCTTCCCCTTCCACAATATTCATGTCTTTCATTGTCTGTCTCCTTTCTGATACTTCTCTGGGACATTGGGCTTATCCGATAATATAGTATGCAGAATTCTGCGGGCAGGTGATTTCAAAAAATGCAGGATTATATTCCCCGCCCACCGGAAGAGCGGCGGATAGTTGGCAAATGGTCTTGTATAATTTTGTTGTTTGAGATAAAATATACTAATGTCTGAGGCGAAAGGCCAATTTACGATATATGGAGAAAAAAGATGGCAGATAAATTAAGAAAAGCAATCCGGAAAAATCTTTTTGTAATTATTACACTGGCTCTTTCCGCCGGGATTCTGCTGTATTTTCTGTTTACCACGGAGGGTATTGTCGCGTTGGGTGAAATTGTCCTAAAGCTAAAGCCGCAGTGGCTTTTTTTATCGGTTGCAAGCGCGGTGCTCTGCTGGATTTCAGAGGGATTTGTTCTGAATCTGCTTTGTCTTCATCTGTACCCGAAGTGGAGCTTCGGGCGTTCCTTTTCTGTGGGCATGACAGGCTTTTTATACAGCGCGGTTACGCCGTTTTCAACCGGCGGCCAGCCGATGCAGATTTATTCCATGAGGAAAATGGGAATGGACACGGGGAAGGCCGGTTCCATCATCGCTGTCAAAACTCTGACTTATCAGGTGGTTATGGTGCTTTATTCCCTTGTGCTGGTGGCCACGAAGCTTCATTTTTTCCAGACAAGCGTCAGCAATTTTTCTTTTGTTACTATTATTGGGCTGATAACAAACAGCACGTTCATCACATTGGTTGCCCTGTTTATGATCAGTGAGACGACCACGGATAAAATTGTTACGGCTGTAATTTCTTTCCTTCATAAAATGAAGCTGTGCAGGCATCCAAAAGAGCGTTACGAAAGAATTCACAATCAGCTCGAAATTTTTCACGACGCCACAAAGCTGATGGGAAATTCGACAAGGCTGTATGTTGTGGTGATGGCAATTACCGTTGTTCAGATCACCTTGAACAGTCTGATCCCCTATTTTATTTACCGGAGCTTCAACATGGATGCGGCGCCTGTAACAACCATGGTTGCGGCGCAGGTGTTCGTGGCCATGGTGAGCGCTTTTGTGCCGCTCCCGGGCGCTTCCGGCGGCGCGGAAGGCAGCTTCTTCCTGTTTTTCGGAATGTTTTTTAAATCCGCAATTATTCCCGCCATTTTGTTGTGGAGAATCATTACTTATTACTTTAATATACTGTTTGGCGGAATCTTCGCCTATGTCGGCGGCAAGCGCTACAATGAGCAATCCATAGACGAATAAGGAAAATGAACCGTAAAAAGGGCTTATTGAAATTTTCAATAAGCCCTTTTGGATTATTTGTTATGGGTGGACTTCCGGCCCCTCCTGTGTGCGGCAACCGCTTTTTCAAGCTCTACCACCGCGAGGGGGATGAGCGACAGAAGCGTGACAATCAGCCACTGATTTCCGGTCAGCACCGCTGTTTTAAAAATCACGGAAAGTGGTTTGATAACGATAACCATCGCCTGAAGCGCAACGCAGGCCACTGCGGCAAGGACAAGCTTGGGATTGGCGAAAATACCGGCCTCAAACACGGAACGCGATGACCGCATGTTGAATGTATGTACAATCTGCGAAAGGCTGAGGACCGCAAACGCCATGGTGCGGCCGATGTATGGGGCCGACGGGTCAACGTCGAAATAGATCCGGCCGATGCTGTAGGCCAGAAGCGAAATTGCGCCGATCAGGCAGCCTTCCACAAGAATGTTGTACCCCATACCGCCGGAAAAAATGCTCTCGTGCGGTTTGATCGGTTTTCTTTCCATAATATTTTCGTCAATCGGTTCAACGCCCAGCGCAAGCGCAGGCAAGGAATCCGTAACAAGATTTACCCACAAAAGCTGAATTGCCAGCAGGGGGGTGGGCAGGCGCAGCAGAAAGCTTACGAATACGGTCAGAATTTCACCGATGTTGCAGCTCAGCAAAAAGTGCACAGTCTTTTTAATGTTCTCATAGATGCCCCTGCCTTCGCGTACAGCGGCTACAATTGTTGCAAAGTTATCATCCGTCAGAATCATATCCGACGCCGCCTTGGCCACGTCAGTGCCCGAAATGCCCATTGCGCAGCCGATGTCCGCCGCGCGGAGCGCCGGGGCGTCGTTTACGCCGTCCCCCGTCATGGCGACCACCTCGCCGTGGGATTGAAACGCCTGTACAATCCGCACTTTATGTTCCGGGGACACGCGCGCGAACACCGCGTAGTTGTAAATATTTCTTTCCAGTTCCTGCTGGCTGATTCTGTTTAGCTCCGCACCGGTAATTACGCGGCTTTTTCCGTCCATAATGCCGAGCTGCTTCGCAATCGCCGCCGCGGTGGCGGCGTGGTCGCCCGTAATCATTACGGGCCGGATGCCGGCCTTCCTGCACAGATCCACGGCGGACTTCACCTGCGGACGGGGCGGGTCGATCATACCGATCAGGCCGCAGAAGGTCAGGCCGCGTTCAATATCCTCCTCCTCGTCCGGAAGGAAGTCAATATCCCGGTAGGCTACGCCGATCACGCGCAGTGCGCGCGAGGCCATCTCTTCATTCTGCCGGGGGGCTCCGCCCGTGCAGTGCGTAAGCAGGATATCGGGCGCACCCTTGGTGATAATCCGGTAACGGCCCCCGCCCAGACGGTGCAGCGTAGTCATCATTTTTCGCTCGGAGCTGAACGGGATTTCCCGCACGCGGGGATATTGCTCGTCAAGCCTCTTTTTGTCCGTTGTGGCGGCCGCGACAATCGCCACCTCGGTCGGGTCGCCGTGGATCGTACCGCCGCTGACGGTGCAGTTGCAGCAGAGCGAGGCAAGGCTTAAAAGCTGCTGCCCCTGTGGTGAATGAAGCGGGATGGTTCCTCCGGAGCCCCGCAGCTCCACAACGGTCATCCGGTTCTGCGTGAGGGTGCCCGTTTTATCCGAACAGATCACGCTGGCGCTTCCGAGCGTTTCCACGGCGGGCATGCGCCGCACAATACCCCGCTTTGCCGCCATGCGCCGGACGCCGATGGCCAGCACAATGGTGACGACTGCCGGCAGCCCTTCCGGAATAGCCGCAACCGCAAGACTGATTGCAATTAAAAACATCTCCAGCGGTTGAACGTGCTGAAACAAGCCCATAATAAAGATGACAAGGCAAATTACCAGCGCGCCGATTCCAAGCCAGCGCCCCGTCTGGGCCAGCTTGTGCTGCAGCGGAGTCTGGGGGGCGGACTGGTTCGTAATCATATGGGCGATTTTTCCCACCTGTGTGTCCATGCCGGTCGCCGTCACAACGCCCGCGCCGTGTCCCGCGGCGATGGAACTTGTGGAATACAGCAGATTGTGCCTGTCGCCCAGCGGTGTGTTATCCGCGCAGGTCATATCCGCGCGTTTTTCGCTCGGCAGGCTTTCCCCGGTCAGCGCACTTTCCTCCGCCTTCAGGTTAACGGCCTCCGTAAGCCGCAGGTCCGCCGGAACCAGATCGCCCGCGTTCAGCAGGACAAGGTCGCCGGGGACCAGTTCGTTTGCCGCGATCAGCGTTTCAACCCCTGCGCGCACCACGCGGGCGTGCGGACTGGAGAGCTTTTTCAGCGCTTCAATCGCTTTTTCAGCCCTGCTTTCCTGTACCATACCCATAATCGCGTTAATGGTTACGATTGCGAGAATAATAATGGAATCAATATAATCGTTGTCCTTTTCCAGGAAGGAAGTCGCAAACGAAATTCCGGCCGCCACCAGCAGAACAATGACCATAAAGTCGGAAAACTGCGCAAAAAAGCGAAGCAGAAGGCTTTTCTTTTTCGGCTGCTCCAACTCGTTGAGGCCGTACCTGTGCCGGCGTTCTTCAACCTGACCCGGCGAAAGGCCCGTTTTTATATTCGTGCCAAGCTTTTTCGCGCATTCCTCTTTTGTAAGACTTTGCCAATCCAATATTATCAACCTCCTGTCATGTTGATAGCAATTTGAAATAAAAACGGGAAAGCAGGACGTTGTCTCCCCCCGCCGAAGGCGGAGGGAGACAACAAAAGAAAATCCGCTGTAGTTATTGAATTGTTATAAGTATATTCGGGGAACCGTTAAAATATGGTATTATTGTCCCGAGATAAAATTTTACAGGAAGAGAAAGATTATTCGAAGGGGATGACTTATGGATATTTTGATTATGAATTATGTCCAGAACCATTTGCATAACGGCTTCACCGATTTTATTTTCCCGGTAATTACCGTACTTGGCAATTCGGGATTTATCTGGGTTCTGGCCGGCATCTGCTTGCTCTGCTCGAAAAAATACCGTCTGTATGGGGTGATGCTTCTGGCAGCTCTGATGCTGACGCATACGGTGGGGGAGATTATCCTGAAGCAGCTGGTTGCGCGACCGCGCCCGTTTGTTGCTTTTCCCGGACACCGGCTTCTCATCACGGCGCCGGGCGGGTATTCCTTTCCGTCCGGTCACGCCGGTTCATCCTTTACGGCGGCGTTTATTTTGCGAAGGGCAAATAAAAAATTTGGCATTCCCGCCCTGCTCCTGGCAGCCCTGATTGCTTTTTCGCGTGTCTTTTTATTTGTACATTACCCTTCGGATATTCTTGCAGGAGCAATACTGGGCGTATTTTGCGCTTTTTTTATTTGCTTTTTATTCAAAGAAGACATAAAAGTTTCCAAAATATAGCATACAAGATATGACCGCAAAGGTCTGAAAATCCGGATATATTGCGCAATTATAATTTTCATAAGGAATTAGCTCTGCTCATCTTGCATATCTGCTAAAATTGAATTATGATAACAATAGTTTGTGGTCGTATTTCACACAAAAAGGAGGGGAAAGATGAGAAAATGCGTAGGAAATATTGAACTGTGCGGCAGCAACCTGGAATACTATGTCTTTGGCAGCCGCAGCACGGGGTTTGGGGTGGAAATCATCGTTACCCGTGTAGAAAAGGCAGACCAGATGGTATCACATGATCTGGAGATGGCAATGAATTTGGCGCAGCAGTTGCAGAAAGGTTCGGTTTTTCCGACGAACTTGAGCGAAATAATCGAAGACTTTCAGTTTGGCGCCGATTCCGATTGACAAATTAGTTGTACTATTTTATACTAATGACAAATTCAACCAAAGGAGTAGAAATAATTATGAAGTATGTTTGTAACGCATGCGGCTATGTATATGACCCGGCAGTGGGTGATCCGGACAACGGCATCGCGCCCGGAACAAAATTTGAGGATCTTCCGGACAGCTGGACCTGCCCGATGTGCGGCGTTGGCAAGGATATGTTTTCTGCGGAATAACGTTTACAAAGGGAGAATGTCATTAGTATGAGCGCAATCAAACTCAAAGAAAATGTTTATTCAGTCGGTGTACTGAATCCGGCGCTTCGCGTTTTTGACATCATTATGGAATCCAGTTATGGCACCAGCTATAACGCGTATCTTATTACGGGTGAAAAGAACGTTTTAATTGACACGGTGCATGCGCCGTATTTCGACGAATATCTGAATAACATTCAAAGCGTCATCGATGTTTCCAAAATTGACTACTTGATCATGGACCACACAGAGCCGGACCATTCCGGCAGCGTTGGAAAACTGCTGGAATTGAATCCAAACATTTCAGTTTACTGCACGGTGGCGGCAAAGATGTATCTTTCCGCCATTACAAATCAAAACTTCAAGTGCGTTACCGTAAAGCAAGGAGACAAGCTTGACATCGGCGGAGAAGAACTTGAATTTATCATAGCACCGCTTCTTCACTGGCCCGATTCCATGTTTGTTTACATGGAGTCGCAAAAAACCCTATTTACCTGTGACTTTCTGGGCGCGCATTACTGCGAGCCCACGATGCTTGACACGACGGTGCATTATCCGGACAAGTACAGAGAGCAGTTTGAATATTATTACAAATGTATTTTTGGACCGTTCAAACCATATGTGCTGGCCGGACTTGACAAAATAAAGGATCTGCCGGTCAACATCGTTTGTCCCAGTCATGGCCCCTGCCTGACGGAAAGCATTCAGCAGTGCAAGGATCTCTACCGGGAGTGGAGCGCTCCTGCCGCTCATGAAAAGAAAATTGTCGGTATTCTGTATGCCTCCGCATACGGCTGTACCACAAAGCTTGCCGAAGCGGCCTTCGGGGAACTGCAAAAAGATGAAAAGCTGGATGCGCGGCTTGTAAATGTTGTCTTTACGCCGTTCGACGAATTGGTAAAGCTTGTTAATGAGTCGGACGCCCTTCTGATCGGTTCCTGCACCATCAACCGCGACGCGCCGAAAATCATCTGGGACGTCCTTGCGAGCGTGGACGCGATCAACACAAAACAAAAACCGGCCGGAGCGTTTGGCGCTTATGGCTGGAGCGGCGAAGCCGTGCCGATGATGAAATCTCGGATGGAACAACTGAAGTTTAAGTTTATAGGGGAGGGCTTCAGGGTTCTCTTTACGCCGACGGATGCGGATTTGGCATCCATGAAGGCATATGCGAATGAAATTGTGTCCAATATAAAACAGTAAACAGAAAAAGGCGGCTGATTTTTTAAATCAGCCGCCTTTTCATTTTCTATTATAGTGTTACAAACATTTGTGAAACTGCCGAAATCCCCACGCCGGAAACCGCTCCCCAAAAAACTTCTATTGGTTTGTGACCAAGGCACTCGGTCAATTCCGTTTTTTCAGCAATTGGAATTTTCTTTTGTATAATATTAAGAATTTTTGCGTGCTTTCCGGCCTCATTGCGTACGCCCATAGCGTCGTACATAACAATTAAGGAAAAGCATAGTGCAATTGTAAAAAAACTGGATGAACTTCCATATTTGCAGGCGATTCCATAGGTCAGAGAAGACACAAACGCGCAATGCGCGCTGGGCATGCCTCCGGATTCAAACAGCTTCTTATAATCCCATTTTTTATACTGTACGCGGCAAATCACGGTTTTAATCAATTGCACCGCAAACCAGGAAAGTAAGCTGATGCGCAGGAGCGTGTTACTCATTATTGGCAGTACTCTCCCCATTTTCTCTTTTATAATGTTTGGAAATTCTGCGATAGACAACAGCGCCGATCAGACTGACGGCCGCCGTAATGGAGTAGACAATGGCGGCGTTTTTATAGTCCTGCATCCCCAGAGCGTTACCGGTAATTGTAGAGGTGACCACAGAGGGAATCCGCGCGATGCTGGTCAGAATCAAAAAAGTTTTCAGCTTCATGGACGTGAGGCCGATAAAATACGTCAGGATGTCTTTGGGGGTTCCCGGAATCAGAAAGGCAAAAAATACGATTGCATTCAGGTTTTTGCTGTATTTCATAAACCTCATAGAGCGTATTTTTTCCCGGCTGACAAACGTCTCCACCATTTTTATCCCGAGCAGCTTTGTGAACAGAAAAATAATGGATGAACCCACGACTGCACCTGCCAGACACAGCGCTGTGCCTTCCAGAGTACCGAAGGCGTATCCTGCGCCGAGTTCCATCGGTTCGCCGGGAATCACGGCAAATACGATCTGCAGGGCCATCATACCGATAAAAAGGAATCTGCCCATAATGCCGTGCAGATTCACCCATGCGCGAAATTGCTCCGGATTTTGGATCGTATTGATCAGCGGATTCCACAGCATCACGGTAGCCGCCGTAAATAAGGCGAGCAGAACGGCGGCGGAAACGATGCTGACGGTTTTTCTTCTTTTTTTGTACTCTGTATTATTCTCAGTATTTGAAATATCTGTTTCCTCCCAAAGCGTCTTGAAATTCATTGTACGGTTCAATAGTGCACATTGGCGCGTATCGCTTGTCCCGCTCTTCATTAGAGTGTCACGTAATCGTTAAAATAAAAGATGAATATCAAAGTTCCCNNAGTTCCGTGATGTTTAAATGAGGCGGCTGATGGATGGTCAGCCGCCCGTTGTTTTATGCTGTATTTGCGTGTTTTGCTTATTTGTCCCATCCAAGCTCTTTGATCAGAGCGACGGTCGCGCTGCCTTTTTCGGGAAGCTGGTATCCTCTTGAGCCCAGATCAATTTTGTCGTTGTAATTGCCGAGATACGATTTGAGTTTGCCGTCCTTCAGTTCGGTCGGGTGTTTGTACTCAATGGAGATGGAAACGGTCGTGTCAACCTTATTGCTGTCAATAGTGCCGTTCAGGGAATCCTGCCGCATCGCTTCCAGCAGCCTCTTCTTTGTATTCAAATCCGGCGCAACGGTGAGGCCATCCCCGTTGTTTCTGGTGTTGACGTCAACACTTTTGATGTATTCCGGTTCCACATAGAACAGAAGATTTCCGCTTTCACGGTATTCCTTCAGTTCGGTAAGAGGGGTGAACACCGTGGTGTAACCGCCGTCTTTCGTGTCCTGATAGGGAACGCTGTAGGCCCTTTTCAGAACCTTGCCGTTTTTTAAATGGTAGCTGAGGTTGTAGGTAATACCGTTCGACATTTGAATACTGTACGGGTAGGACTTCTTGTTTTCCTCAATCACTTTTTTATGCACGTCGATCGTCTGCTCAATATTCTTTGCTTCGGTCAGAGTGGGCGTAATCTGGGCAAGCCTGCTGCCGTCCGTGCGGTAAACGGTATTGTTGCCATCATAGGACTCGCCGTCAATGCTGACGCTTGCTACGTCCGCGGCATTGGGAATACGGGTGTCATAGCCGAAGCCGCCCGTAGCCAGAATGGCGTAGGCAACCAAAAATACCGCGGCAAAAATACCGTAACCGGCAAAGCTTTTTCTCAGCTGTTTAAAGCCGCGGGAATAAATGGCCTCCGTCACAATGTGTGCGGCGAGCGAGCCGGCAATCAGGCCGATAAAGAAATTCGCGGCATTTTCGCCGGAGCCTCTGAGAATCAGGCCGAAGCCCAGGCCCGTTACAGCGGTAATCATAAAGCAGATTACATTTTTCGGAATTGGGAAGGCAAAGCTGCTTTCCGCACATTCGCTTGAGCGTCTTTTATAAAGGATAACAGTAACCGCCAGAAGAACGAGCGCAAACAGAATCCACCAGATGAAAAATGCAGTGCCTACGTTTTGCGTGGCTCCGGAGATACGGCCTCCGTCTCCGAAAAACGGCATAAAGGCGGCCGCAAACGGGGCAATTGCGGTAAGAATGATAGAATTGGGATTCAGGTCGGTGGCAAGTCCAGGAAGAAGCAGTCTGGCGAAATTATCGCTCAGAAAGATCAGGAGCGGATATGCCGCGTTGACACCCAATATGGAGAGAATCATGTCCACAGTCGTGCCGGTACAGACGGCCATGAATGCACAGAAAAACAGCGCGGCGGCGCTGACCAGCATCAGCCACAGCAAATAGGTGAGGATGGGTGCCCAGCAGGTATTCATTTCCACAGGGTATGACATCCCCACGGCAAGTGTTATGGCGAAATTCAGCAGGATCGGCGCGATAAGCGCCGTCAGTCCGGCAAGCAGGCGGCCCAAAAGCATCGGGCTGCGGCCGACAGGCAGGGCGTGGAACAAATCCACACTGCGTTTCTGGTGCATATAGCTGAACAGGAAAACGGACAGCACCACCACAAAGATGAGAGTAATCGGAATGGCCAGTATGGGAATTAATGACCGGAAACTCTGCATATAGGTCTGCGTCCACATGTCGGAGGTATAAATTTCCTTGGTGTTGTTTCGCGCGTTAGCCATGATGGTCATGAGAATCATCGGCAGCGCCATGAACAGGAGAAGCGCCATCAGCGCCATCATACCGCGGTTCTTTTTCAGCGACCACAGATAGGTTTCCCGGAATTCCTTCCGGCGCCTAATTAAGGATGTTGTCGAGGTCATAACCGGCCACCTCCATTTCACTGATAAATACTTCCTCAAGCGTCAGCGGCAGAACCTCCGTGAAGATCGGATTCAGTTCGTTTATTCTGGAAAGAATCTCATCCTTTGAGCCGCGCACAACAAGATTGATCAGGGAACCGTGCATCTCAGTTTTAATAATCTCCAAAGGCGCGAAAGCGTTTAATTCCGGCATGGGCTTAAACACTGCCTGCACCTTGTTGATTCCGAGCTTCAGCTCGTCAAGGTCGCGTTCAAAGATGACGCCGCCTTTGTGGAACAGCCCGACATGGTCGCAAAAATCCTCAAGCTCCCTCAGGTTGTGAGAGGCAATGATCACCGTCATGCCGCGCTGGGCGACTTCGCCGGAAACAATGCGCTTCAAAAGCTGGCGCATCACCGGGTCCAGTCCGTCAAAGACCTCGTCCATCAGAAGGCAGCGGGGCTGGGTCGCAATTGCGCAGATAATAGCGGCCTGGCGCTGCATCCCCTTTGACATATTCAGTATTTTGCTTTTGCTGTCAATAGGGAACAGTGTGCAAAGCTCTTCAAACCGTTTCTGGCTCCAGTTCGGATAAATGCGTGCAAAAAATCCGGCCATCTCGCGCAGGTTGGCCTGCGGCAGGAAGTACGGAAAGTCCGATATAAAAAACAGGCTTGATTTTACTTCCGAGTTTTCAAACGGCGCGGCGCCGTCTAAAAGCACTTCGCCGCCGTCCGGCTTGTAAACGCCTGCAAGCGTGCGCAGAAAAGTGGATTTTCCCGCTCCGTT
>DENA01000039.1:0-6923 GCA_002359465.1 Ruminococcaceae bacterium UBA2656 | reverse complement strand
CCTCTCCCGCTTATAATGCTGTCTACCCTTACGATGATCTGCTGTTTCGTGATTCCCAAATCCGAGGCTGTCAGAATTGCTTCATCCAGCTTTTCCAATGCAATTTCGCGCTGCTGCGAGATTGCCGAAAGATCTCCGGAGAGAAAGGAACCCTTCCCGGGAACCGAACAAATAATGCCGTCGCGTTCCAGCATTTGATAGGCTTTTTGCACTGTGTTTGGATTGACGCCCAGTTCCTGCGCCAGTGACCGAACGCTCGGCAGCGGTTCCTTTTGTTCCATCGCGCCGATGGCAGCCATGCGCCGAACGCTTTTATAAAGCTGCTCGTAAATCGGCAGCCGACTCTTGTAATCCAGTGTAAACACCAATCTCACCTCTTCCTGTTCCTTCTGTATTATATTGATTAGTACAGAAAGACTATAACACTCCTATTGCCGCAAGTCAATAAAGGTTACGAAAGTGTTAATTGTTTATAGCAAAATAAAGCCCGAACCTTTTTGAGGTTCGGGCGGGTTCCTGTGGGTTACATCTGCTTTGGCGGCTCGGATTTTACTGTATTGCCCGGCGAGGGGGCGGTTCCGTCCGCGGCGGGTTTTTCCTCAAACACGGTGGGGAGCACGCCGATCTGCGTCAGTATTTTGTAAAGAATCAGAAGAACGGAGCAGTAGATCAGGATCAGGAAATTGTTTGCAATCAGCGCGAAATAAATCGCCGCAAGCATAGTCAGCGGATGAATGTTGATCGAAGAGGAAATCAGCTTTGGCTCGATGATCTGACGGATGGAGGTAATCAGCAGCCAGCAGACCAGGAGTGCGCCCGCCTTAAAAAAGTTGCCGCTCAAAAGGTAAAGAAACGCCAATGGAATGTAAATGGTTCCGGGGCCGAGCACGGGCAGAATGTCCGCGATTCCGGTTACAATGCTGAGCACAAGCGGGTAGGGTACGCCCAGTGCGGAAAAGACGATCAGCGTTTCAACAAAGGTGATGAAATAAATCAGCAGATAGGAACCGATATATCTTCCGCTCATATTCATGCCGTGACGTGACGCGGAGCGGATGTTGAGCGCGGTAGTCTGGGAAAAAAGCGACATGATATGCGCTTTGATTGCGGTCATGTCCTTTGAAAAAAAGTAGGTTGACAGAATCATTACAATAAACATGGTAAAGATCGCCGGCAGCGAGGTAAGAAACGCAAGGACGCTGCTGAGAACCGTTTTCACGATTCCCGCGCCGGACTGAGCCATATTCAGAATTTGCTGCTGGTTCTGCTGGATGTATTTTGAATTGATTTTGTTGATGTATTCGCCTGCCATGCTGATTAAACCGTTGATCGGCGTGGTCAGGGTGCCGACGTCCGAAGTAATATTGTTCAGCAAATTGTTGATCTCATAAATCAGCCAGTAGCCAAGAAGAAACAAAAGGCCGAACAGCACGATAAAAACAATGAGGGTCGACAGCGCCGAAGCTGCAGAAGGGTGAAAATGCATGCGCCTTTTCAGCTGGCGGATGAGCGGCTGGACAATCAGGGCAAGCAGAAAACCTGCCAGAAAGGGAAATGTAAATTTTAAAGTCAGTGCAAACAAATAAAAAATCAAGGTGAACCCCACAAAAAAAACCAACAGCGGCTTTAGCCGGGTGAGCTGTCGCCTGTCAAACAAAATAATATCCTCCTTGCCTTTTCCTGTCTAAAATAGTAATATAAGATCATTATATTCTATCTCCCCTAAAAAAGAAAGCAGAAAAAGAGCGCTCCGCAAAACGCGAAGCGCCTCAACCTGCCCAGTTATTCATTTGCAATTATTTTTCTCTGCCTAAAAGCCAGTCAACGGAAACATTCAAGATATTAGCTAAAGCGGAAAGTTCAAAATCCGTTACATAGCGAATCTGGCCTTCCAATTTAGACAAGCCGGAGGCGTTCATATCAACACCGTTTACCTGAAGCTGAGCCAACAGCTCTTTCTGCTTCATGCCCTGGTTTTTGCGTGCCATCTCCACACGCGCACCGACTAAATTACGAGTTCCAAGTGCCTGTTTGCGTAATCTCACTGAATTCATCTCCCCCACGAAATATTTTTTACGCACATACATATTCCATCTGCACAGCGCCTGTAACAAAATTTCCTGAAAATTTACAAACCATTGGAAATTTACCAGTGTAAATTCTGTTAATGTCTTATAGTATAATATTTTATTGTCTAAAATGCAATAAAATATAAAAAAATTTCACATAATAAACCAATAATTTTTAAATTATTAATAAATCCAACATAATTGCATTTCTTATTTGTTATTTTGCCTTAACATTGATATAATATTCTTCATAAAGGTTTATAATTTTATTTGAAAGTTCTGATGATATATCCTTCCCAAAACCGGGATGCCGCTGCGGTATCCATAAAATTGCTTTGCGGCTGTTCTATAATATGATGACCAGCGGAGCTGAAGTTACAGCAAAATTTAATAATTTATTGGAGCTGAGCAGGATGAACAAACTGGACGGATTAAAAACCAATCTGACAATGCTGACCGATTTTTATGAAATCACCATGGCCAACGGCTATTTTACCAACGGTTACCAGGATACCATAGTCTACTTTGACATGTTTTTCCGACGTGTACCCAATGACGGCGGTTATGCAATCATGGCCGGTGTCCAGCAGGTTGTTGAATATCTTGAAAATCTGCGTTTTACCGAAGAGGATATTCAATATTTGCGGGACTGTAAAATTTTCAACGAGGATTTCATCCGGTATCTCAAAGGCTTCCAATTTACGTGTGATGTCTGGGCTGTTCCGGAAGGCACCCCCATTTTTCCGGTTGAACCGATTCTTACGGTACGCGGCCCGGTGATTCAGGCACAGTTCATTGAGACAATGATTTTGCTGACGATCAACCATCAGAGCCTGATCGCGACCAAAGCCAACAGGATTGTCCGTGCCGCGCAGGGCAGAGCGGTGATGGAGTTCGGCTCGCGCCGTGCACAGGGACCGGACGGCGCCATTCTTGGGGCTAGGGCCGCCTTTATCGGCGGATGCTGCGGTACGGCCTGCACAATCTGTGACCGGGACTATGGCGTTAAGGCCCTTGGCACAATGGCGCACAGCTGGGTTCAGCTTTTTGACAGCGAGCTGGACGCCTTCCGCGCATATGCCAGAGAATATCCGAGCCAGTGCACGCTGCTGGTCGATACTTACAATGTGTTAAAGTCAGGTATTCCCAATGCAATACGGGTATTTAATGAAGAACTTCTGCCGCTTGGATTCCGCCCGGCGGGCATCCGGATTGACAGCGGCGACATTACTTATCTTTCCCAAAGAGCGAGAAAAATGCTTGATGCGGCCGGGTTTGAGGACTGCCAGATCTGCGCATCAAATTCACTCGATGAGTATATAATACGCGATATGCTGATGCAAGGTGCGTGCGTGGACAGCTTCGGCGTGGGCGAGCGCCTGATTACCTCTGCCAGCGAGCCGGTCTTCGGCGGTGTGTACAAGCTGAGCGGGGTCGAGGACGCACAGGGAAATGTAATCCCCAAAATTAAAATCAGTGAAAATGTGGCCAAAATCACCACTCCCTGCTTTAAAAAGCTTTGGAGGCTGTTTGACCGTGAAAGCGGCAAGGCGATTGCGGATTTGATTACCCTGCACGGCGAGGTAATTGATGACACGAAGCCGTATGAGCTGTTTGACCCCGACCATATCTGGAAAAGAAAAGTAGTTAAAAATTTCCGTGCTGTTGAACTTCAGCAAAAACTGTTTGAAAACGGAAAAAGCTTGGCAAAACCGCGCGACCTGAACGAGATCAAGGAATATTGTCTGCAGCAGGTGGACACGCTTTGGGACGAAGTGACGCGCTTTGAAAACCCCCACCAGTATTATGTGGATTTATCGCAAAAGCTTTGGAATGAGAAGAACCGCCTGATTTCCGAACACAGCTATTAATAAATGGATGGATACGGTTTCCTGTTCATGATGTTTCCATATTCTGCAGTTGACAGACTGCTTCAGATCCATTAAAATAATGAAGTGAGCAGGCTGAGCAGCTGCGGACACAGTCCGAAAGGACGTGCCCGAGGAAAGTCCGAGCTCCACAGGGCAGAATAACGGCTAACGGCCGCCGGGGGCGACCCCAGGGAAAGTGCAACAGAAATATACCGCCGGAAACGGTAAGGATGGAAAGGCGAGGTAAGAGCTCACCCGACGGCTGGAGACAGTTCGTCGCTGTAAACTCTATCCGGAGCAACACCGTGGGAGGACACATGGCTGGCCCGGCCGTCCTCGGGAGGTGGCTGGAGCGCGCCGGCAACGACGCGCCTAGATAGATGGCCGTTTAAGACAGAACCCGGCTTACAGACCCGCTCGCATCCTTTAACCAAAAATTCCTCCCCCGCGTTTCATATGCGGGGGAGGGATTTTCGTTTATATGTTTTGAATAAAGCATTACAGATAGAAGAAACGCGCCCGTTTTGCGCTATTCCTGCGTTTCCTTTTCGATCTGCCGCACGATCTCGCCTGACGGAACGCCCAGCGCATGGGCAATTTTGAAAAGTGTATCGAGGGTCGGACTGCGCAGGCCGCGCTCGATTTTGCTGTAATGCGTTCTGTCGATGCCGCAAGGCCGCTCAAAAGCTCCTGCGACATCCCTCTCTCAATGCGATATTTTTGCAATATCCGTCCAACTGTTTCCGCACTGACCACACACGCACCTCCCCGTTTTCATTATGATAACAGGAAGCTAATTATTTTACAAGGTCATCTGACCCCAAACAAGATAGTATATCCTGTCTGCAAGCAGAAAAAACGGACGGAATTTTATACATGCAAGAGGTCACGCTGACAATAGGCGATTACCTCTATGCGTTTTATCAGAAAGCAGGCATACAGGCGGGCGTCGCGCGGAGTATGGAATGACGGATTTTTGTTTCAGCTTGCAGGCGAGCTGTCGTTGAATGCGCTGGACAAGGGCAAAAGCAAGCAAAACGCATAAAAAATAGGAGCCGAAAAGCGGCTCCTATTTTTTTACAGGATGATGCAGATCAGGTTCCCCTTGCCTTCATTCACGATCCGTTGCATGGCATTTCTGAGCTTGAGTCCGGTTGCCTCCGGCATGCGCTTGAGCTTTGCCGTCAGGCCCTCCTCGGCAATATCGTACATGGATTTGCCAAAGATGTTTGACTCCCATATCTTTGTGGCGTCGCCCTCAAAATTTTGCAATAAAAATCCCAAAATTTCCTCGCTGGCGTTTTCGCCGCCGACAGCTGGAGAAACCTCTGTCTCGATATTCGTGCGCAGCATATGGATGGCAGGCGCGCCGGCGCGCAATACTACCTTGTAGCGCCCGCCCGCGCGGACAATCTCCGGCTCCTGCAAAACCATTTCATCGGTGGTCGGCATCACGACGCCGTATCCCTTTTCGCGCACGTCGGCAAGCGCTCCGGCAATCTTATCGTACTCCCGCTTTACCTGCGCAAGCGAGCAAAGAAGCGTGATAAGCTCACCATCGCTTGTGATTTTAAGCCCGCTCTCCTCGCTGATCGTCTGGTAGTAAAGCTCTCGCGGCATCCCAACGCGGACCGAGAAGCTGCCGCTGCCCATACTGACCGCGTCGAGCTTTGCGTCGCTGACATTTTCAATCGATGTAAGCTCCGCAACCAGAGACTGCGCGTCGCGGATTTTTTTAACGCCGGTTGAAGCATTCAAAATTCCGCTATAGAGCGCTGTTTTGATGGCGTGGTCGTCCGCAAGCGCCTCGACCCATTCGGGTAGCCAGACGGCGTATTCCTCTGCGGAGAACTCGCCCAGAAGCGTTCTCATAATGCGCGCAACATCCGGCTCCTGTAAAGCGAGACAGTCCGCCGCGACGCAGGCGACGCCATATTTTTCTGCAAGCTCGCGGCTGAGCTTCTGCGCCTCGTCTGCATTCGGCAAAGCGGAATTTAAAAGCACCAAAAATGGCTTTCCGATCTGCTTCAACTCGTTTACAGCCTTTTCCTCCGCATCAACGTAGCTCTCGCGCGGGATGCCACAGATGGTTCCGTCGGTCGTCACGACAAGGCCGATGGTACTATGGTCCCGGATGACGCGCTGGGTTCCTTNNTGATTTCATGGTCGAACCACGGAGTCGTCACCATGCGCTCCTCACCATCCTCGGTCGCTCCCGCCGCGCCGGGAATCATGTAGCCGACGCAGTCGATGAGCCGGACAGAAACGTCACTCCCCTCCCCAACCGCGATGGATACAGCGTCCTCAGGCACGAACTTCGGCTCGGCGGTCATGACCGTTTTGCCGGAGCCGGACTGCGGCAGTTCGTCGCGCGCGCGCTCCTTCACATAGACATTTTCGATGTTCGGGATGACCATGGTCTCCATAAATCTTTTTATAAAGGTCGATTTTCCCGTGCGGACGGGGCCAACGACGCCGACATAGACGTCCCCGCCGGTGCGACGGGCGATATCCTCATAGATACTGCTTTCAGTCATGCTGCTCCCCCCAAATTCAAGGCTTGTAAACTTTATGGTGACAGCGGCGTATTTATGCGGAGAACGCAAAAAAATTGAATGAAAAAATTACAATTTTTCGTTTCGCATAAGCGGCGTACGCGGGGTAAAGATACTATCGGACGTTAAAAGCGTCCGCAGGCGGCCGGTAAACGGCGCTTGTCACAGCAGCGCAAAACTCGGCAACAATGCAGAGGAAAGCAAAGCAAATGAGGCAGGTCCGTTTATCGGTCGTGAAACAATATGGAAGAAGGAGTTGAAAACAATGGCTAACAGCAGCAACAATCTTCTCAACCCGAGCGCACGCGAAGCGATGGATGTTTCAAGATGGAATGTGCATCCGAAGTCGGTACCACTCTGAAGCAGGGCTACAATGGTGACATTACCGCCCGTCAGGCTGGCAGCGTCGGTGGCCAGATGGTCAAAAA
>DENA01000032.1 GCA_002359465.1 Ruminococcaceae bacterium UBA2656 | reverse complement strand
GTAAACCCAGAAATTCCGGCATTTTTATTGCAAACCCGCTTTAGCAGATTAAGCTTTTGCTATTAATCTTCCGCCGATTCCATGGGAAACCGCACCTTTTACCACATTGATCTGGGTTCTTACGTAACCGCCTGCGGCGGTGCTGAATACAGCATATCCCGTGCCGTCATTGTTGGCTTTGACAAGATACAGCTCAGCCCCATTGGCGGCCCTGCCTTTATACTGAATGGATACACAGCTGTTTTCTGAATAAACGCTGATATTGCTTCGGACGGTGCCATTCAGCTTTACACCAATACAATAGGTTTTTCCCGGGCTTAACGTATAGGAACTTGTATCGACGATAATGCTCCCGGATGTTACAGCTACAATCATCTTCTGTCCGCCAATATTGATGGTAACCGCACCCCTTGCAACCGCCGTTACCGGATAGAGCCAGCCGGCCCTGCCGTTTTNNTGTATGACATTTGCGTTGGCGGGATACTTACGTCTGTTACCGCTAAAACATAATAAGTACAGCCCATGGGCAGGTTAACGAATGCCGTGTCCAGGCTTATGCCTAAACTGGATGATCCGTGCAGAATAAAGGTATCATAATCACTTTCTCTACTGGAATCTTTGGTAAGGCTGCATCCGTATACGGTAACATCTCCGGTAGATACCGTTCCGGATTTGGCTTTAAATACAGCTGTTCCGTCTGACACCGCGCTGTTGAAGGCAAAAACCGGGTGGCCTGAGACATCAGATCTAATTTTGAGATTTCCCGCGGTAAATTTCAGTGTGCCCGGCCCTTTGATCGTATTGACCGTAAGCGCTGATTTTGTGGAAAACACAGATACGCTGTCAATCGTCAGCGTATTGATGTCAAGATTACCGCCCGCAGTTGCCGTGCTATACGACTCCACACAAATATCCTCCACTTCAGAAACAGCAGGAAGAGTGCCGGTAAAGTTTTTCAGCACCAGCGTGCCGGCGCTTTGTCCGTCAATCCTTCCTATTTTATATCTGGTCCCCTGCAAAGTCATGTCTTCTTCAAATGAAATATCGTCCGATACAGTCGTATAACCACTGCTGCTTGATGCAACAACTTCCACATTCTGCGCCGTAACACTTCCGCCGACCATTAATTTTCCGGACAGTGTCACAGTGTCGTCGGATTCAACATCCCTTTCCACCGTTCCGCCGCTGATGCTGATGTCATCATCCGACTTGATGGAATCCGCTGTGCCGTCCGTCATTCTGATGCTTCCGTCGCTCTCAACATCCGACATGTTTCCACCGCTGATGGTCAGACTGGAATTATCGCTGATCGTCACATCACCGACTGTTCCTCCTTTTATAATCAGGGTATCGGAACAGTCGATGTCATCGTCGGTAACATCGGTAAAGTTATCGGAATCCCAGCTCTTGTTCCAGTCGGAATAAGTCCCCATGTAAGTCTTTGACCCATGCTTATTGATAATTTTGGTATTGCTTGAAGTAGCGCCGACTGATACAGGCACAGTCAATAAAAGCACCGCTACGGACATTACAACCGCCACTAATTTTTTCATAAGTACCCTCCATAAAACAAATGATTCGATATGACAATGGTATTACAGCAATTCCAAAAATGCGGGAAAGATAACATCCGTTTTTCCAGTTCTCATTTGAAATTACTATATATAACTATAATTCATTATTCAATATTTTACAACTTGTTTATGGAAATATTTTCCACATTATTGTCATAGTTCACCGTTTGTTCCACAGAAGGCCGGGTATTGCAGGCAATAAAAAGACACCCCTGTTTCTACGGGATGTCTTTCACCGAACCGGCTGATTTCGCCGCCCGACCGGAATCTCAATGGTTATTCAGTTCAATTTTGAAGACGTATTTGTCGCCTCTTACCACGGAAGAGGTATATTCCACCAAACAGTCCTCCTCATAGCTGAAACGTTCCAATAAAATGCAGGGGATTCTGGAGGAAATCTTCAGAAGCTCGCACTGCTCGGAATCCGGCAAAATAGGGACAAAGGTTTCGGTCGCGCGGTCAACCTTCAGACCGTACTTCTCGTTAAGGTAGTCATAAAGTGAGAGCCTCTCCACTGTCTCGGCATCAATGTGCACAAACCGGTTTTTAGGAAGGTACGTGGTTTCAATGACCAAAGGATAGTCGCGGGCGGAGCATAGGCGCACCAACCGGTGGTACAATTCTTTTCTGTCCGCGCCAAGCTTCAGGGCAAGACCGCGGCTGGGGGTGGTCAGTTCGCAGCTGATGACATGACTGTGAAACGAAATATTCTTATTCTTTAAATCATCGGTAAAGGTATAAAACTGGGAAAGGCTCTGTTCAAACATCTTTGGCTTCACAAAGGTGCCTATTCCATGAATCGTATAAACCAGGTGTTCCTCTTCCAGTAAGGCGAGAGCCTGCCGAACAGTTGACCGGCTGACTTTATACATCTGGCACATATCGCGCTCGGATGGCAGCAGTCCGTTTTCGGGGTATTCGTGGCTGTTGATATATTGCAGAATGTGGTCGTGCAGTTCCTGATACAATGGCAGATTCGACATATTATGTACTCCTTTCCCGTCTTAATATATGATTAAAAGGCTATCGTCAAATTAAATAAAAACTACGATATTATTCTATCATAAAAAGACCTATTGTACTAGTGGTATCGATTTAAAATTAAAACCTGTTTTTGAACTGGTTGAAAAAAAGGCATAATTATTGTATTTCCGTTCATGATATGTTAAAACTTATCTAACAAATCTGAAACATCTGAGGGGTGATTTTAAGTGGGCAATCCAAACATTTTACTGACAAGAATCGACAACCGTCTGGTTCATGGCCAAGTGGGCGTCACATGGACTGCAACTCTGGGTGCAAATCTGCTGGTAGTCGCAGATGACGAAGTGGCACACGATGAAATACAGCAGCAACTGATGGCAATGACTGCTGAATCTTCCAACGCGGGTATCCGTTTCTTCACACTGCAAAAAACCATCGACATTATCGGCAAAGCAGCTCCAAGACAAAAAATCTTCATTATTTGCAGAACGCCGGCGGCTGTGCGTACCCTGCTGGAAGGCGGCGTACCCATTAAGGAAGTCAACGTGGGAAATATGCATTTCACCAGCGGCAAACGCCAGCTGAGCAAAAAGGTCTATGTCAACGACAAGGACATGGAGGATTTGCAGGCAATTCAGGCAATGAATGTAGATCTCTATATTCAGGATGTCCCGGGGGACATCAAAGAGCACATACCCAAAAAATAATTTACAGGAGGAGAAGGGGGGCTCGGCAGCACAATCCGGTATTTTAAAGGTATAGCGAAACTTTGGAAACAAGAATAAAGGGGGAAAAATCAATGGCAATCACTTTAGCTCAAGGCATTGCGCTCGCTATTATGGCAATTATAGTTGGCGTTGATTTCTGGCTTGAGGCTTTATTTATTTTCCGGCCGATCATCGTTTGTACTCTTACCGGCATTATTCTGGGCAACGTCCCGCTCGGCCTGATGGCAGGCGGATTGACGGAGCTTGCGTTCGCGGGACTTACACCCGCCGGCGGCACACAGCCGCCAAACCCTGTTCTGGCCGGCGTTATGACGACTGTCATCGCCTACACGACAGGAAAAGATCCTGCCACGGCAATCGGTCTTGCGCTTCCGTTCAGTTTCCTGATGCAGTACATCATTCTGTTCTACTATTCCAGCTTCTCACTCTTTATGAAGAGAGCTGACAAGTACGCCGAAGAAGCGGACGGCAAGAGCCTTTTGAAATTAAACATACTGACAACCGGCATCGTCGCCGTTACCTACGGAATTGTCGTTTTCCTCTGCGCCTATGTTGCACAGGACGCGATGCAGGCGCTGGTAAAAGCGATGCCCGCATGGCTGACACACGGTTTTGAAATTGCGGGCGGCATTCTTCCGGCAGTCGGCTTCGGCATGCTGCTGAAGGTTATGCTGAAGGGCGAATTTGTTCCTTTCCTTATTATAGGCTTTGTAATTGCAAGCTTTATTCCTTTTTCAAATTTGCTGCCGGTCGCCGTCGTTGGCATGGCCATGGCGCTGATTGTATTCAATAGCGAGAATAACCGCAGAAAAACCGCAAGAGAAACCGGTGTTATGTCGGTAGAAGAAGGAGATGACGGCGATGAAGGAATCTGAAAATAAGGTATTGACCAAAAAGGATATAACAAAGCTTGGCTGGCGTTCATCCCTTCTGCAGGCCAGTTTTAACTATGAAAGAATGCAGAGCGGCGGCTTTTTGCTGGCGCAGATGCAGTGCCTTAAAAAGATCTATAAGGACGATAAAGAGGGCTTGTCCGCCGCTATGACCGACAACCTTGAATTCATCAACACGCATCCGAACCTGGTCGGCTTTTTAATGGGCCTTCTGGTCTCTCTGGAAGAAGCCAAAGAAGACAGAAGCACAATCAAGGGCCTGAAGGTAGCGCTGTTCGCACCGCTCGCCGGTATTGGCGACGCTATTTTCTGGTTTACCCTTCTGCCCATCGTCGCGGGCATCACCGCTTCCATGGCAATGGGCGGCAGTATTGTCGGGCCGCTGATTTTCTTCGCCGTTTATCTGACCATCTTCCTCCTCCGTATCGCATGGACCCATGCAGGCTATAATCTCGGTCTGAAAGCAGTGGATACGCTGCGGGAATACTCGGGAATTATTTCAAAGGCAGCCACAATTCTTGGCGTAACGGTAATCGGCGGACTGATTGCATCCTATGTGCATATTTCTCTGCTGCCGGAAATTGTGGTAAACGCAGCAAAAACCGTTTCTATTCAGAAAGATTTTCTTGATAAGATCTTCCCGAACATCCTGCCGTTTACGTATACATTACTGATGTATTTCTTCTTAAAGAAGAAGAAAATGAGCCCGGTCGTTCTGATTGCATGCACTTTCGGCCTTGCTATTCTTCTCTCTTTCATGGGTATCCTTTAATTTTGCAAAAGTGTTGGGGGTACAGTGAACTGTACCCCATTTCACTTTTATGGTTTTGTCGAAATTATTGCCGAAGCCGTTCGTTTGCCGCATAAGGGTATGGCCGGCGGCTTATTACGGAGGATTCAATGATGAATTTACAGGAAACCTGCAACAGCACAAAGATGGCTAAACCTCCAAAAACAATCATTTGCGACGACTATGAAGCAATGTCGCGGCAGTGCGCGGACCTGATATGCGGGGCCGTAAAAGCCAAGCCGGATCTGCTCCTGTGTCTGCCTGCGGGAAATACCGCGGTAAGGACCTATCAGATTCTGAAGGAACGCTCGGATTCCGGCGAAACGGACTTCAGCCATGCGAATTTTGTAGCTCTGGACGAGTGGCTGGATTTGGAAGACGAATCCGAAAACTGCACCGCGTTTATGGTTAGAAATTTTTACGGGCCGCTTCATATAGATGACAACAGGATTCACTTATTTGATATTCACGCAGAAAATCTGGAAGATGAATGTAAAAAAATCGACCGGTTTATTTTTGAAAACCATGGGATTGACCTGATGCTTTTAGGACTGGGAATGAACGGCCACCTCGGTCTGAACGAGCCGGGCTCTTCTTTTGAAAGCTACGCAAAAATCGTTATTCTTGACCCTGTGACCCAAAATGTGGGGCAGAAATATTTTTCAAAGCCGATCCGGCTGTCCAGGGGAATTACTCTGGGAATCCGCCATATGTTCGATGCAAAACAGGTCATCTTGCAGGCGGGCGGTAAAGCCAAGGCGGATATCGTGAAGAAAATCTGTCAAAGCAAACCGACGCCCATGCTGCCGGCCACGGTGATGCAGCTGCTGGACAACGGGATTGTGGTTTTGGATCGGGACGCCGCATCGGGGATCTTGTAAAAATAAAATTAGGCTCCCCTTTATATTAGAAGAAATCAGGCGACGAAATCGCCTGCAGGATAGATTTGCTTGTAAAAAAGGAGTAAACAGAACAATGATCGGAGTATTGATAACCGGACACGGCAGCTTTGCCACCGGAATGATGAGTGCGTCCCGGCTGATTGTAGGTCCAAAGGACAATTTTGTGGGCGTGGATTTTCTGGAGGAAGACAGTGTCGACACACTTTCCGACAAGCTCCGGAAGGCTATGGGAACACTTGGCAATGAAATTTTGGTTTTAGTGGATCTTGCGGGCGGATCTCCCTTCAAGACCGCCGTCACGCTGAAAAGCGATTTCCCGGATAAAGCGATCGAAGTCATTTCCGGCGCAAATATGCCAATGGTCACTTCTGTTCTGCTGGAAGAGAAACCAACCTTGGAGGAATATGTTGAGAACGCAATGGAAATGGGCGCAATCGGCATTAAGCAGTTCAAAAAAAAGATAAAACCGCAAATCAGCCCTTCGGAAGACGGGATATAGCCGAACCCTTCCGATGTTTTTTTAGGAGGCTTAAACCATATGAACTATCATGGCAATCCCGTTTCAAGAGGCATTGCGGCCGGCCCTGTTTTCCTGTACCAGCCTTTCACCGCCGCTGTCAGCGATATCCAGATTGAAGAAAACGCGGTCGGTCGGGCAATCGGTGATTATGAAGCCGCGAGGCATAATGCGTGCAATGAACTGGAAACCATCCGGGCGCGGCTGGCGGCTTCCGACCTTGAAAAGGCAAAAATTTTCACCGCGCATATTGATATTTTATTTGACGAGGCGATGGACGGCGACATCCGTGAACTGATTGAGCAGGAGCGCTGCTCGCCGGACCGCGCCATTGACGAAGTTTATGAAAAGTACGCAAAAATTCTCGGCAAATCTCCCGACCCGCTCATCAAAGAACGCGCATCGGACATCCGGGACGTAAAAACGCGCCTGATCCGCGTATGGAACGGCGTTCCGGAAAAAAATCTTTCCTCGCTTCCCTCCCCCGCCGTCATTGTCGTCCATGATCTGCTCCCTTCCGACACCGCCACCCTGGACAGGGAAAATGTTTTGGCCATCGTAACGGAGATCGGCGGAAGTACGTCCCATTCGGCTATTATTGCCAGAAGCTACGGGATTCCCGCCATTCTGGGCGTTGAAAAGGCAATGGAGCGCTTTACACAGGGGGAAACGGTCATTGTCGACGCGCTGACGGGCGAGGTGATCACCCGCCCCACGGAGCAGCAGCTGGCCGACTGCGCTGAAAAACGCCGCCAGTTCGCCGCCCGGCAGACACAGCTTCACGCCTTTATGGAGAAAGAAGCCGTTACCCCCGACGGGGTGCGGGTTGACATTGAACTCAATCTGGCGTCAGTCGGCGAACAGGAACTCGAAGGTTCAAAATGTACCGACGGCGTCGGCCTGTTCCGCACGGAATTTCTGTATCTGGGACGGGACACCCTCCCTACCGAAGACGAGCAGTTTGAAATTTACCGCATGGTTCTTACCAAATTCGGGAATCGGCCGGTAACGCTGCGCACACTGGATGTGGGCGGGGACAAAAAGCTCGACTGCCTGAATCTTCCCCATGAAGAAAATCCGTTTTTGGGGAACCGCGCCCTCCGACTCTGCTTTGACAGGCCCGGCATTTTTCGGACGCAGCTTCGCGCCGCGCTCCGCGCGTCCGTTTACGGCAACCTGTGGATCATGTTTCCCATGGTCGGCAGCATGGATGATATCCGCCACGCCAAGCAGGTCGTTTCCGATGTAAAAGAGGAACTTACCGCAGAGGGTGTTTCCTTTTCGCCCGACGTAAAAATCGGCATTATGATTGAAATCCCCTCTATTGCGCTTATGGCGGATTTCGCGGCACAGGAAGTCGACTTTGCAAGCATCGGTACCAATGACCTCTGCCAGTACACCATGGCGGTCGACCGGCTGAACCCCGCCGTCAGCCGGTATTACCAGAGCTACAGCCCGGCGCTTTTCCGCCTTGTGAAGCACGCCGCCGATATGTTTATCAAAAACAGCAAACCCATCTGCGTCTGCGGGGAGCTGGGAGGCGACCGCCTCGGCGCCGCCGTCCTGATCGGATTGGGCGTGCGAAAACTGAGCATGAGCATTTCCTCCGTCGCCCAGACCAGGAAACTGGTGAATGAGCTGCCGATGAAAAAAGCTGAGGAAATCGCCGCCAAAGCGCTCTCCCTTTCCACAGCGCAGGAAGTGGAACAATATCTGAACGACTCTCTGAAAGACATTCTTGCCTGAATGTCCATTCAACTTACGGAAATTTAATCACTATGGCAGTTTCAATAAAACTTTCCTGTCTCCCCGCCATTACTGGGGAGACAGGAATCCTGATATTTCTCTGGTTTATTGAGCTGCTGTAAGAAAAAACGGAGGAATTCACTATGTATACCAGAAAAACAACTATCAACAACAAAACCGGGCTGCACGCCCGCCCGGCTTCCGACTTCGTGAAATGCGCCTCGCAGTTCAAATCGAAGATCACGATCAAAAGCCTGGAAGACGGCGAATCCGCAAGCGCAAAATCCATTATCCTGATTCTGGCTCTGAGCCTCAGCAAAGGCATGAAAGTTGAAATCACCGCCGAGGGGGAAGACGAAGTAAAGGCCGTGGACACCTTGGTTTCGCTGATCGACTCGAAATTCGGCGAAAATTGACGTTCTTCCGGAATTAAAGTTTTTTTACCACCGTTCCGGACAACAGCCTCTGAAGGTCGTCCTGGCGGAAACAGCCTGTCTTTTCGTGGAGCGCGTTGGCCGAAGCGACGGACAGGGCGAAACGGATGGTTTCTTCCAGCGGATAATGCCGCACCATGCCCACCGCAAATCCCGCCACCATGCTGTCGCCGCAGCCAACGGTGTTGACCACTTCGATTTTTGGGCAGACGCCTTGAAAAACACCTTCCTCCGACACGACCAGCGCGCCGTCTCCGCCAAGAGAGATCACGACCAGTTCAATCCCGCCGTCGTGAAGCTTTTGAGCCGCTTCCAGCAGCTGTGCCCGTGAGGTAACCGGGGCGCCCGTCAGCTGACGGATTTCATCCGCGTTCGGCTTAATCATCGTCGGTTTCGCCGCGATGCTTTCCCTGAGCACGGCTCCGCTCGTGTCCAGAATCACGCGTTTTCCCGCGTCCTTCGCAGCCGAGATNNCTTCCGGCCGGAACGCTGCCGGAGATGGTGACCACGTCGCTCTTTTCCACGCATTTTAAATAGGACTGATAAAAGTCGTCCAGCGCCTTTGCGCCCATTTTTTCACCGGGCTCAAGGAATTCCGTATGTTCGCCCGTGGATTCGTTTCTGACATTGATACAGCAGCGGGTTTCTGTTTCAGAATCGGTAAAGCAGCCTTCAATTCCGTCTTTTTTTAAAAGGGACTGAAAATAGGCGCCGTGATATCCGCCGACAATTCCCGCGGCAAGCACCTTTTCCCCCGCGAGAGACGCAACCCTGGCCACGTTGATACCCTTTCCCCCCGCCGTTTTGATGCAGCCGCTTACCCTGTTTACGGCCCCCGTACTCCAGGACTCCATTTTATACAGCTGGTCAATTGCTGTGTTGAGTGTAACGGTAGTAATCATCTGATTTTCTCCTATTTCCTTATCTCAAAACGATATTGTATTTCAGGCGGTCTCCGCGGACGATGCTGTCGCAGTATTCCACAAGCACGCCGCCGGCGCCGGTAACACGCTCCACGTGAAGCGCAGGCTGATTCCCGGCTGTTTCAAGCGCTTCCGCCTGATTCTTATTGATGAGCACCGCTTCAAAGGATTCCTTTGCGGTATTCGGCGTAATCCCCGCCAGAAGATGCAGCGCATTATACAATCCCTTCTCTATAATAATACCACCGGTCAGAGTCGGACAGACAGCGCAGGGGATGTACGACTTCTCCAGTGCAAACGGCGTATTGTCCGCGCAGCGAAGCCGCTGTACGCAAAAAAGGGCCTCTTTTTCCGGAAGGCGCAGCGCAGCGGCGGCGGCCGGGCAGGTAAGCCTTTCAAAAGAAATCAGTTTATTGGTGATGGTATGGCCAAGATGGGCCATATTATTCCCGAAGCTGTAGAAGGACGACAGTTCCTGCTCCACCTTGGGCTGAAGAACATATGACCCCTTGCCCTGCTTGCGGTAAATCAGCCCTTGTGTTTTCAGCCCTTCCAGCGCCAGCCTTACGGTCATGCGGCTAACCCCGTACTGTTTGCAGAGTTCGGACTCGGTGGGAAGCTTCTCCTCCGTCGGCCACACCCCGCTTTCAATATTATTCTGAAAAATATCCTGAAGCTGTCGGTAAAGAGGGACGGCACTGTTTTCATCCAACATTTCCTCACATCCTTATTTTTTTATTATACGGCAATTCCCGCTGCAATTTCAATCGCGGATGTGTTTCTCAATTTAAAATACCGTACCTATTGACAATGCTCTTCGATAATCTTATTATAATGTTATAACAAGTTTTTGTAAAGAGGGTGTAATCATGAAATATTATATCGGTATCGACGGAGGCGGGACCAAAACCGCGTTCTCTCTGTGCAGCAGCGAAGGCGACCAGGTCGCGGAGCATCTTACCGCCGGTTCCTCCTACATGATGTATGGAACAGACCAGGTCGTGGAAAGGATAAAGACAGGTGTCGGGCAGCTGCTCCAAAAGGGAAACGTGGAGCAGGCCGATGTAGCGGGAATCAGCATGGGGCTGCCGTGCATCGGTGAAAACACCGTACTGGACCACCCGTTTAAAGAAGCGATTTACGCATCCTTTCCCGGCGTCCCCGTCTATATCGGGAACGACGTAGAGGTCGGCTGGGCGGGTTCGCTCGCGTGCGAAGAGGGCATCAACGTGGTGGCGGGCACCGGCTCCATCGCTTTCGGCAAGAACCACAGCGGCAAAACCGCGCGCTCCGGCGGCTGGGCTGAGTTTTTCTCCGACGAAGGTTCCTGCTACTGGACGGGAAGAAAAACGCTGGAGCTGTTCTCCAAGGAGGCCGACCACCGTCTGCCCAGAGGCGCTCTCTACGACACTGTCCGGGAAGAATTTCATTTAACAGACGACTACCAGCTGATTGATTTAATTNNACCGTACCGTGAAAAGGTGGCCGGTTTGCAGCTTCTTCTGGAAAAAGCAGCTTTGCAGGGCGACCCGCAGGCAATTCAGGCATACCGCGGCGCGGCTGAAGAGCTTGCTTTGATTGTGAAGGGCGTACTGAATCAGATCGAGTTTCCGCAGGGATTCTCCGTTTCCTACTCCGGTGGGCTGTTCAAGGCCGGAGATCTCATCTTAAAACCCTTTGAAGAGCAGATCCGGGCGCTGGGCGGCGTTTTGGTAAAGCCGCTGTTACCGCCGGTCATGGGCGCGGTGCTCCTTTGTTTCTCCCAATTTAACCCGTCGCAATTCCCGGCGGTTTCCAAGAAAATAAGAAAAAAAGAATCAGAGAGGTAACAAAACATGTATTTAACAGAACAGGAAATCATGGCAACCAAAGAGGCCCTGGACAAAACCTACGGCCAGATTCTCCGTCAGGAGGAGGAAATTAAAAAATTCTTCCTTGAAAACAAGCAGCGCAAATTCGTATTTCTTGGCTGCGGCTCCAGCTATATGCTGTCCAAAAGCAACGAGCGCATGTTCGTCACCCGTCCCGACACTTCTGCCGTCGCGCTTGCGGGCGGCGATTACCTTGTCAATCCGGACACCTACCTTCATACGGTTGAAAACAGCATCGTCCTTATCCTGTCCCGTTCCGGCATGACCACCGAAATTGTCCGCGCGGTCGAGCACATGAAAAAGGTCAGCAACGCGAAAATCGTATCGATTACCATGAAGGAAAAAAGCGCTCTTGAAGAGCTGTCCGATTTAACCGTGGTTCTTCCGTGGGCTTATGACAACAGCGTCTGCCAGACCCGTTCCGTCACCAACCTGTATGCCGCCAGCCTGCTGATCAATGCCATCTGCTACGGCGATGAGGAACTCAAAGCCGCTGTGAAAACAGCGATTGATCAGAACAGGGGCCACATGGACAAATACCGCGCCGAGCTGGAAACCATTGGAAAGAAGGATTTCACCGATGTGATCGTCCTTGCCGACGGTGTGCTCTGCGGCCTTGCGGAGGAAGGCGCGCTCGCCTTTACCGAAATTTCGCTCATCAGCGGAAAATACTTCAATATGCTCGACTACCGTCACGGCCCCAAGGTGCTGAACAGCCCCAAAACCCTTACAATCTTTGCCGTACAGCCCAATGAAAGCGCTTATCAGCGCGACATGATCGACGACGTGAAGAAGCACAACGGCACCGTGGTCACCTTCGGTTCCGAACAGGCCAATGTTTACGGCTCCGACCTTCATATCTCCATCAACGGCATCAACCGCTTTGAAGCATATGGCATTCCGTTCATCTACACCATGCAGATGATCGCCCTGATCAAGGCCCTTGCCACCGGAGTAAACCCCGACGCACCGACCGGGCTGAACGCCTACATCACACTGAAATAACAGGAGGCAAGCGAATATGCTGGTAACTACGAAAAAAATGCTGAACGACGCCAGGGACGGCGGGTATGCGGTAGGCGCCTTCAACGCGGAAAACGCCGAAATGGTCTGGGCTATTGTCAACGCCGCGGAGGAGCTGAAAGCCCCCGTCATCATTCAGACGACATCCTCGACCTTAAAATATTTTTCGCCCGCCTACTTTGCAAATATGGCAAAAGCGGCCGCGGCTTCCGTCAGCGTGCCGGTAGCTATTCATCTTGACCACGGCGCGAGCTTTGAACTGGCGAAAGCGTGCATTGACAGCGGATACACCTCTGTGATGATCGACGGCTCCGCCCTCCCCTATGAGGAAAATATCCGCGTCACGCAGAAGGTACGCGATTACGCGGACAACTTCGGCATCCCCGTCGAATCCGAGCTGGGAAAAATCGGCGGCAAGGAAGACGACACCGAAAGCGACGAGGATCAGTACACCGACCCCGTCCAGGCGGCGGATTTCGTCAACCGCACCGGAATTTCCTCTCTGGCGGTCGCCATCGGAACCGCCCATGGAATTTACGCCAAAAAGCCGGTACTCGACTTTAACCGCGTCACCCTGATTAAGAAAGTGGTTTCCATCCCGCTGGTCATGCACGGCGCCTCCGGCCTTTCCGACGAAGCGCTGCGCGAGGGTGCGGAAAAGGGCATGGCAAAAATCAATTTCGCCACCGAGCTGCGCATCGCGTTTACCGACGCGGTCAAGGCACACATGGCGGAGCACCCGAACGACTTTGACCCCAAAAAGTATTTGGGTACCGCCCGAATCGCCGTAAAAGAACTGGTAAAATCCAAAATTCTTGTATGCGGCAGCGCAGGCAAGGCGGAGTAAAGATCAAAACAGCATATAGACATTGAATATCCCCTGTTATAGTGAAACGCTGTAACAGGGGATATTTTTTCAGGCCGCACAAAATATTATATATTTGATAAACAGGAGTTGAAATTTTCTCAGCGCTGTGATATTATAATCATATGCTT
>DENA01000027.1:25952-66556 GCA_002359465.1 Ruminococcaceae bacterium UBA2656 | reverse complement strand
AAGGTCTGGGCAAACCACTCCGCGGCGGAAAAAACGGTATCCTTTATGGGCCTGTCCGCCTTTTTCGCCTCCTGCCCGCTGAGCGCCTGTGCAATACGCTCGCCGGAGTTCAAAAGCTCATTCCGGTTTTCCTTCCACTGCTGCGCTGCGGAGGCAAGAAGGTCCATCAGGCCGGGCATGGTATATCGGGAATATTTCGGAAAATAAGTTCCCGCATAAAAAGGGCGCTGGTCCGGCGTCATCAGAATGGTAAGAGGCCACCCGCCGCTGCCGGTTAGCGCCTGACAGACCGTCATATAGACCGCGTCCACGTCTGGGCGTTCTTCTTTGTCCACTTTCACGGCAATAAAATTCCGGTTAAGTTCCTCCGCCACCTCATCGTCCTCAAAGCTCTCCCGCTCCATAACATGGCACCAGTGACAAGTGGAATATCCGATGGACAGAAAAACAGGCTTATCTTCCCGTTTTGCTTTTTCGAATGCTTCTTTGCCCCATGGATACCATTTTACGGGATTATAGGCGTGTTGGAGAAGATAAGGTGACTTTTCATCAATCAGCCGGTTGGGTACTCCGTTATGATCAGCAGGCATATTATTACCCACCTTCTTTCTATATGTTTCGTTTAGTATATCCCAAAAATAAAAAAATTTCTACGAGGCAGGAGCGGGCGCTTCCGTCTTCAGGAGCACAGGGAATTCAGAAAGCAAAAGCGCTTATAGGTTAAAAAAATTACCGGACAAACGATTGGCGGATACCGGGGAAACAGCAATTAAAAAGAGCGGTCCATTGAACCGTTTTCAGCCTGCCCTTTTGGGGCGGGCTTAATTTTTTATGTCTTTTTTTGCACCAGGGTCGGACGTTTACGGAAAAGCTCACGTTCCTTTAAAAAAGCGATTTTTATAATTGGAACATTTATTCAAAACGAGAAATACATCATAATTAATATTTTTATACAGTATTTTTAAAAAATAATGTTAAATATGTCTAATGATTCAAAAGAAATGCCTGTTAATCTAAACTTTGTCCCCTTATCTTCATATTTTGTGGATGTTATACTATAAAAAGAAATTTACAATTTATGGTAATAATAACAATATTTGCATTTTCTGCATAAAAACAGGCTAAGGTTGTGTTTATATTGGAAAAACATAAGAAATTGTTTATTTTCCTAATTTGTTTGGCCGTATTTTTTATTGTCCTCTATATAACTTGTTTTGATCTTCCGTGTAATATGCATTACACCGTAGCGGCTTCAACGACCAAGCCGGATGTGCTTGAAATTTCTTTGGAGGTTACAAACCCATTATTTTCAAAAGGAAAAGAAATTTCTCTTTATACCGGTGATAAAGCGGTTACTTTAAAATCCTGTATTGATAAAAATGGACTTCGCACCCCCGTACAGCAAACAGATCATTCAATTGATATTTATCTGGGACGCGGGAAGAAAACGATTCTAGCTTATGAAGCCCAAATAGGCAAATTGGGCAAGCACGGCCTTCGCGGCAGCACGTCTGAAGATTATTGCGTTTTTGACGGAGGAGAAGCGTTTCTGCTGCCAATGGAATATTACGAAACCGCTTGTCCGGAAAGCGAAGCGGTAATCGGCGAATTATCAATCACTGTCAAAAAGAAAGACGGATGGACAGAAGCAATTCCTTATACAGACATAAAAAATGTTACCTGGGCGGATGCCTATGACCTGAACAACAATAGTTTTTGCATGGGACTTTTCAGTTCGCATAATATCCGTTTGAACAGCGATTCTCTTAAAATCTATACGCTTTCCCAAAGTAAGGAAGCGTTGACTGATTCTGTGCAAAACGGGATTCTCGCATTGTATCGCTATTACGCCGGTCTCTTTCCCTCCTCCCCCAAAAACTATTCCATCATCTTGCTGCCATCTGCCGAAGAGGCGGGTTTTTCAGTGATTGGCGGCGCCGGAACCGGTTCAGTATGCGCTGCTTTTAACGCAAATAATAAACGCGATTGGGAACTGCTCAGCCACCGTATGTTTCACGCTTACTTCGACAGCATCTTCCGAACGAAAGAATTTCACTCAGCGCCCCGCCTCTGGTTTTATGAAGGAATCGCTACTTATTACGAAAACCGTTCGATGGGATTCCTGCCCAAAGAATTGCAAACAGCTTTGGGGATACGCCCGGAGCAGCAATTCACGTCGCTTTTCAACAGGTATTTGTATGTCAGGCTCAAAGATCCCGCATTGTTTTCGCTTGTGCCAATGGATGAGGAAAAAATCAGAAAATCTGAGGCAGGTGATGCAAAAATCGAATTTTTACATTATGTTCAGGCCCCGCTTGTAATCCGGCTAATGGAAGAGATCAGTTACCGGAAAACGCAAAAATCGGATTTTCTGCTCAAATATCTGTTGGAGAACAAAAGCAGTCCGGACCGCCGTACCTATGCTCAGCTTCTTTCCGGGATTCCAGGAAACCAGAAGGAAGAAATTTATCAGAATTATTTTGTTGCTGACCATATCCTCCCTCTTTGGTTTCTGCGGGACAATACTTATTCACAAGAACAGACTTTATCAGACCTTAATGACATTGAGTATCAGCTTGCAAGCTGGATACCGGCACAGTCAGAAAAATACCCGCCGGAAGAACTCAATATGAAAACCGTTCAGAAAATCCAAAACAGTACAGCGTTTCAATCTGTTCTTTTTTCCGACCGGCAAACGGAACAGTCCGTTAGAAACTATTCGGCAACTGTCTATTCCTTGCTGAAAGAACATGCGCTTCGCGCTGACATTTGCAATGTTTCGTTAGACGACCCCGAACTGCATTATAAACTCTCGGGCGAAAAAAACAAGGCCAAATGGACTGCATGGGTGGAAAATGCCGCATCCGGCAAACCATAGCGTATATCCAATATGACGAATGATCAAGGAGATGGAGAAATGAAAAAGATCATAGAAATCTGCGCCGTACTGCTGATCGCAGCAATTGTATCCGCTTCGGCGTGGTTTTACAAAACGGATGGGGTAAAACATGTGGATGAAAGTGTTTCGCAGTTTGCGGTGGAATATAACGTCGCACCGGAAAACGTTGAAGGGAAACTCCTGTCGGTTTCCATTAAACTGAAACCGGAAAAGCTTTCGCCGCAAAAAACAATCTATCTGGGCAATGGCAGTGTGAATACTTCGAAACCAACCTGTGCCGACAGCAATGGTAAAAAAGTCGCCGTCAACGACCTCAAGGGCGTTTGGGAAATCGGCCCGATACAGGACGGTGCCGCCTATGTCGATTTTCGCTATCATGTCAAGCTCGGTGAAAATTCAGGCGAAGACTCCAGGGTGAATGGCGATATGTACTCCGATCTTTTGGTTTTCCAGGGAAAAAACGTACTGATGCTCCCCTGGTTTGATACCGGCAGCATAGAGCATACGGAGGATTACATAACCGGCATCACATTCCATATGACAGGGAGTCAAAAATGGGATGCCATTCTTCCATACGGGAAGGCAAACAGCGAAGAGAAGTCCTTTCAGGTTTCAGCCCCCACATGGTATGACTTTTACGATATTACCAATTCCANNCTCCAGTTTCTGCTTTGGTCATTTTAAGCCCTTAAAATCTTCATCCGAAGGAAAGGAAATGACTTTGTATCTGGACGAGGCCATAAAAAGCAGCGCGAATCCCAATGACCTAAATCTGGTGATGTCATTTTGCAGCTACTATGCAAAAGTGTTCGGCAAGGGACTGGGGGATTATCCGGTTGTGCTGCTGCGGAGCAGTAAAGACGAAAATGTGATCTTAGGCGGAGTCAGCGGAAAAAGTATGGCCCTTTCATTGGAAATGCCTGACCCCGATTCCTGCCAGACGATGTCCCGAACCCTTTACCATGCTTTTTTCGACAGCATGGTGACGGCGCGCAACCTCCGCTATAAACCGAATCTCTGGCTGTATGACGGTCTTGCCAACTATTACGTGGATGCTTCGGCAGAGGCCATATCCGCCCAGTTAAAGCAAATGTACAGCATAGAGCCGCAGGATACGATGAGCAATAAATATATGAGATATCTGTATTTTTCTCTGGAAGATCCCGGCATGATGGCTGTGTCTTCCGACATGGAGGGAAGCATGACGTCCGTTCAGGAAGAGTTTTATTATAATACGAAAATTCCCCTGATTCTCCGGACAATAGAAAAATTTTCAGGCGGTAAGGATGAGAGTTCCGTTATTCGCTATTTAATGGAACAAAAGCCGCATGAAAACGTGGATATCATAAAAATGATGAAAGATCTCCTCAGGCAAAATGAACCTCTTCTGCGTCAGTACTTCTCCGGTTCGTCCTTTATCCCGAATTATTGGAGTTTTAACGATGCCGCAATGAACCGGGAACAGATGATTGATGAGCTGTCCGCCCGCGAAAATCAGATTGCGGATTTCTATCAAAGCCGGAATGTGTCCTATTCCAAGGATACGGTTCAGCTCATCCGTCAGGATGTGCTTGAAAAAGAAATTAAAAATCGAGGCCTTTCGTTTGGGTCGAAGGAAATAGAAAGTATCGTTAAAAATTATTCCGGCACGCTTTATCTCCTTTTGATGCAGAATGCTTTGCGTGCAGATATCTGCGGGTTTAAGGACCCCGGGGCATTGAACGTAAAGGAAAAGCTGCACACAGAGGAAAACACTCAAAAATGGCTTGCATATGCCGGAAAATCCGGCTATGAAAGCTAAACCGTTCGCTCCCGGAATGGCCGGAACAGTAATGCGGATTCCCTGTGCGGAAAAGATTTGCGAGGTAAAACAGGCAAAGGGCCTTTAAGATATTTTTAAGGTGTCTGTTTGGATCAACATCACATTCGCTTGCCGGTAATGTGATGCGGAAACGAGGTGGATAAACCATGGGATGACAACAATGTAAAATTCTGCAAAGGAGTGGTTGAGCTGTAAAAGCAAAAAATGTGAAGGAGAGGGAATCAGATGTCTATCTGGAACAAAAATTTTCACCAGAAAATGATCGCGATGACGTTGTCGGGGGCAATCACCATCTCTCTATTTACGCCCGTGGCAGCCATGGCGGCACCTGCGGAGAATGCAGCGTCCGGCGGTGTAATTGACAGCAGCTGGACAATGTACCTGGTGCCGAACGCGCATATTGACACAGCCTGGCAGTGGCCGTTTGAAGAAACCGCCAGAGATGTTATTAAGAATACTTTCAGCCGGGCGGTCTCCGCTTTAAAAAGCAATCCGAATTATAAGTTCACAATGTCCGCTTCAAAACACTATGAATGGGCAAAAGAGTATTATCCCGAAATGTATGAAGACATTAAGGAGCTTGTCAAAAACGGACAGTGGGACAATCCGGGCGGTCAGGTCGTGGAGCCCGACCTGAATATTCCAAGCGGCGAAGCTCTGGTGCGTCAGAGCCTGGAAGCGCAGCGCTTCTTCCAGAAGGAATTTGATCATATGAGCACGGTTGGGTATGTACCCGATACTTTTGGATTTAACGGCCAGTTTCCTCAGATTTTAAAAAAATCCGGCATGAACAGCTTTGTTACCACCAAGCTGAACTGGCAGGATACCAATGTGAAACGCGATTCCGACATCTTCAAATGGAAAGCGTTAGACGGTTCACAGGTGCTTGCCTATGCGCCAATGAAGGACTATGTCAATATTTATTCCAATTCGGATATTGTGGGCGCCCTGAACAGAAACGCGCAGATAAACCATGATACCGGAGTAAAGGAAGGCCTCGGTTTAATGGGGGAAGGCGACCATGGCGGCGGCCCCAATGAAAGTCAGTATTCGGCCGTACTAGCGCAAAGCGGAACTTCCGGTGTGAGCGGGGCACAGGTCAAGCTGGCAACCATCAGCGAATATTTCAACGATGTCAGCGAAAAAGAAAAGACCAATATTGAGGGCGATCATGTCCGCACAGTGGACGGCGAAATGTACTTTGAGAACCACCGCGGAACTTATACCTCATGGGCAAAAGTGAAAGAGTACAACAGAAAAAATGAAGTGCTTGCCGAAAAGGCCGAAAAGGCCGCCGCGCTAGGCAATTGGCTTGGCGTGCTCCCCGACGCGCNNGTCGGTAAGGCGTGGGATAAGATTCTGGTCAATCAGTTCCACGATATCCTTCCCGGATCCTCTATTCCCTACCAGTACCAGGTTACATACAATAATCAGGAACTGGCTAAAAATCTGCTGAACAATGTTCAGAGCAACGGTTTGCAGGCAATCGCCTACAGAGCGGACACAAAGACGAATGTTCAGGGAATCCCTGTAATGGTATTTAATCCTCTGTCATGGGAGCGGGATGATACTGCCGAGGTTTCCCTGGATTTTAACGGAGGTATCCCGGGTAAATTAGCGGTATACGATGTTGCGGCGAACGAAAAAGTTGCTTCCTCCGTGGTAACAAAAGATTCCGGGACCCAGAAGGCTACCGTTTCCTTTGAGGCGAAGGGGCTTCCTCCGATGGGCTTTAGGGTATTTGACGTAAGAGCGGAGGACGGAACCGTTGCAAACAGCCTGACGGTTCAGAAAACCTCGGACACCTTTACGTTGGAAAATGAATCCCTTAAAGTGGATATCAATGCGGAAACCGGCAATATTGCACAGATTTATAACAAGAAAGACAATGACCGTAAGGTGTTTGCAGATGGCTATGAAGGCAACGAGCTTCAGATTTTAAAAGACACCGGCGGCACGGATTATCCTGCATGGAACGTGATAAAGAGTGAAATGAACGCCAATCCGGTCGCAGTGCTTAACAGCGAACCGGAATCGGTTGAAATCGTTCAGGACACTCCGGAAAAGAAAGTGGTCCGTGTTTCCAGAGCATGGTCGGACTCCACTTTTACACAGGACATTATCTTATGCGCGGACAGCGACCGTGTGGATGTCAAGATGAATGTGAACTGGAATGAAAACAACAGAATGCTGAAGATTGCATTCCCGTTTGCGGCGGACTCCGACAAGGCGACGTATGAAATCGCATATGGCAGCGTGGAGCGCCCGACTACCAGGGACAACAGCATCAGTGCGGCACAGTTCGAGGTCAGCGGCCATAAATGGGCGGATATTACGGACAACAGCAAAAACTTTGGGACCAGTATCCTCAACGATTCAAAGTACGGCTGGGATGCTCTGAAAATAAATGACGGCGGTAACCCGGCGACCCGTTTAAGACTGACCGCGCTCCGCTCACCCATCGGTTCGACCGTAAGGACACCCACCAGTTGGGCTCCTCAGGCTTATAACATCGATAAGACGGAGCACAATTTCACTTATTCCATCTATCCGCATGCGGACACATGGCAGGATGCGGATTCCGTCCATAAAGGCGACGAACTCAATTACAGGGCGGAGGCAATTCAGGTGGACCAGCATGACAGCAAGGGGCTTGGCGCCTCCGGTTCCTTTGCATCCTCATCGGCGGACAATGTCATTATTTCCGCGATAAAAAGCCCGGAGGATGAGCCGGACGCAAAAAATCAAATGATTGTGCGCGTTTATGAAGCGGAGGGAAAAGACAATACGTCTGCCACCATTACCCTGCCATCCAAAGTGAAATCCGCAAAAGAAGTCAACATGCTTGAGTATGATGATAACAGCCTGAATAAAAAGATTTCTATTAATGGGAACAAAATGACTTTTAATATGGACAAATACGAAATCACGACGATCGCGGTTGAGCTTGATCCATATGACAACGGCGATGCCAATATCTCCTTAAAGGACGCACAGGCCGACCTGTTCGATTATTATAATATTGACGCGGTCAGCTTCGATGATCAAAAGAATGACGGCAACTATGACGGCAAAGGCGACACAATCCCGGCGGAACTGTGGCCCGACACTGTCACATATCAGGGAGTGGACTTCGACCTCGGCCCGTCTAAGAATCACTACAAAAACATGGTTCAGGCAAACGGCCAGAAAATTGCCTTACCGCAGGGCGATTACAAATATGTATATATTCTGGGTGCCGGAACAGGCAGCGGCAGTAAGAGCGGTACCTTTACGGTAAATCAGTCAGGCAATACAAAGGTTGCCCAGGAACTGAAATTTGCCGACTGGGATACCCATCTTTCCGGATGGGACCGTTTCTCCAATACGGATATGTACCCGTATGTGAAGGATCAGGTCGGACACTTCTTTACCCATTTCCACAACGGCTCAACAGACAGAATGACCGTGGACAATTATTTATTTGTTTACGCAATTCCTGTTGATCCCGGAAAGACTCTTGATTCCATTGAGCTGCCGAAAGCCGGCGGAATGAAGATTGCGGCAATTTCCGCGGCCGACAGCGATTATCTGCGGACAATGCGCCTGACCGCCGGTAGTGAGGAAAATCTGCCCGCTGTTACAGGCGTCCATGCGGAAATTGTCACCGGAGACAGTTCTTTGGGAGACCAGGCAAGAGTTTCCTGGAACTTAACCGACGGAATATCCGCTTACAGAATTTACAGAGGGACTTCTAAAGATTTCACACTGGGGAATGCCACATTTGTGGGATCGGTAAGCGGCGCAAAGAACAGCTATGTGGACACCCTTCCCTACGCAGGCGAATTCGTTTATAAAGTGATCGGGGTCGATGCCTCACCAAACAAAACAGAGCTCTCAGAAGCTTCCGATGTTGTGCAGGGTGGGCTGGACAACGCATTCCTGGCGGTGCCGAAAAACAATATCACGGCTCCCGGCGGATATTCGGGCGAGGAGCCTTACAGAGCCTGTGACGGCAACGCCGGCACGAAATGGTGCTACCGCCAGGATGGCGTATACCTGCAGGTTGACCTCGGAACAGACAATGGCTGGAACATCTCCAAACTGACCCTCGTAAATGCGGGGGCAGCCGAAAATTCCAGTTATATAACGAGAGATTTTCGCATTGAAACCAGTAACGACGGGCAAACCTGGACTACAGTCGTAGACAGAACAAATAATACCGACAACATAGTGAATATCATTTTACCGCAACCAATCAGCGCCCGATATTTTAAATTGACCCCATATTACGCCGGACAGACCAGCAACGATAGGAATTGTCCGAGAATCTATGAGTTTCAGGCCTGGGGCACATCCAGCAGGACGCTCATCCCTTCCGCGCAAAATCTTACGATTGACGCAGTCGCAGATCAGGCGGATTCCTCGAAGGTGACCTTTACCGGCGGCTACGAATATGTTAATTCCAGTATGACCGGCACGGAAGGAAAAACAACCGTCCAATGGTACAGAAGCAGTGACGGCGAAAATTATGAAAAGATTCCTGATGCAGCCAAAAATACGCTGACCATGGGTGTCAGTGAAGCGCTCGGCATGGCGGCAATCAAGTTTACGGTGACTCCTGTAGACAAAAACGACGTATCAGGCGAGCCGGTAGAAAAAGTCCTTGTCTTGAACGATCCCTCAAAAGATATTTTTAAAGGAGCGCCTGCTGTGGCCTCCCATCAATTTAAGGATGCAGAAGGCGGCTCTATGCTCACCGACGGAAATTTCCTGACCAAATGGTGTGCGGACGGTGTTTACCCCAATGACCCAAGATACGCGGTTATCGATACAAAGGGTATCCGCGATCTTACCAAGATTGTGATTTGGCATGCCACCGCGCCGCTGGATCAGAAAATAGAGGGTGCAAATACCGCCGACGCCAATCCGGCATGGAACACCAGAGACTATAAAATTTATATCAGCGACGATAAAATGCACTGGAAAGAAATCACCTCTGTCACGGACAATTCCAGCTCCATAACAACACACACCTACGGGGCGGGAACCGCAGTCGGCCGTTATATCAAGCTGGAGGTTACCAAGGGCGTTGCGTTTGAAAACGGAACGCCAGCTGACGGCAACAGCTGCGTACGTATTTATGAGGTCCTGGGTTATGGGAAGCTTCTGAAATTTGCGGATAACACGCCAAGCGAAGACGTCAGCGATGTTGTTCCAAAGAATGTAGCCATCCTGAACAATACGAAAGACAGACTTCCTGTCGCGGGGGATGAGCTTAAAGTAAAATTTGACGTGGATGAGAAGTATGTTGATCTGGCAAGGTTCAGATGGCAGGTATCCGATTCAAAGGGAGGGGCATATACCGCAATTGACGATTCCTATGCGGACACCTTTACTGCAAACAGCCAATATCTTGGCAAATGGATACGCGCAAATGTCAGAATTGATCAGGGTACGACCGTATCGAGTGAACCGGTTCAGATTCTGAAAACCACGGACAGCTTTTGGAATATCAGAATCGCTTCTTTTGACAGCGCCGATGTAGCTGTTTCGGTGAACAAATCAACTGCCGCCGCTGGGGATAAAATCGTTGTGACGGCAAAGCCCTCTGACCAAAACGCAAAAGCGAAGGTGATCGTGACCGACCCGGCAGAAAAAAATATTGAAGTAACAGCGGAAGGAAAAGACACCTTCACGTTCGTAATGCCCGATAATTCTGTAAAGATTACCGTATGCATAACGAAGCCCGGGGAAATTTCAGCTTTTGAAGAGCTGGAACCCGATGTGAAAACACAGAAGGTTGCAATCGGCACCCCGCTCTCTTCCCTGAATTTGCCCAAGGTTCTCAAGGCAATCGTAGATGGAATCTCCGGCGTTTTTGCAAGTGTTTCCAAATGGATATCCAGCATCGCCTATAACCCGATGAAAACGGGAGAATACGACTTCACCCCTGTGTTTGACAGCGGATATGTTGTTGACAGCGGGGTCTCACTTCCCAAAATCAGGGTTCAGGTCATACCGGCTGAGACCGCGGACAAAACGATTTCTTCTTTCGACCCGCTGGCTGCGTCCGTAATGACGCAAAGGGTTGAAATTGGAACACCGCTCGCTTCTTTGAACCTTCCCGGTTCTTTGAAAGCAAAAGCGGATGGAAAAACGGAGGACATCAGCGGCATTACATGGTCGCCGAATCCCACCTATAATTCCGCAGCTTCCGGAATCTATACCTTTAAGGCAGTGCTGCCCGACGGCTATGTGCTGGGCAAGGGAATCACCGTACCCGTTATTACGGTAATCGTATCGAAAAAAGAAAGCGGTCACTCAAATCATTCCGATAACGGTTCCTCTTCGGAAACCTCAAACAGCGGAGAGGCATCCCCGAGCACAATAACGACAGCCACAAACGGAAAAGGCGGCATAACCGCAACCGTAACCACGAAACCGGATGCTGCGCCGGTAATCACCGGCAGCCATGCGGCAATCGTCGCAACGGTTCCAGCGGGTATCACATCCGTTCTTTTATCCGCAACGGCCGAAAAGCCCGCCGAAATAAAGATTGCTGCTCCTATTCCGGAAATTCTGAATCTGCTGAGCGGCAGTGCAGTAAAAACTGTTGATCTGACAATCAGGGTTCCGGGGGCGGCTGTAAATAACGCCAACGCAAACGCACGAATATCCATCAATCTGGATCCGGCTATTTTACAGGCGGCCAAAGACGCGCAAAAGGATATTACCCTTGCGGTAACCAATGCGGATACCGGAAAAATGGCCTATTCCTGGACGTTTTCCGGCTCAGACTTAAAGAATTCAGTCACTTCCGTTGCCGATATAAACCTTGCGTTCAATGTAATCCCGGTTACAGATGATGCAATTGCAAGTTCTGTGGTTGCAGGCAATACCATCGGCAAGAAGGCTACCGGCATTATTCTGCGATTCGGCAACAACGGATTACTTCCGGGAATCGCAAAAGTCAAAGTTTATGTGGGCGATCGGGAAGGCTGTACCCCGAATTCCAAAATATACCTATATTCCCTGAACGCTGCGGCAAAGGTACTGGAGCAGATGCCGCAGAGTGAATACACAGTGGACGCAGATGGTTACGTAACAGTTACCATTGCACGCTGTTCGGATTATGTGCTTCTTCCGAAAACTGCAACGAATCCGTACCCCGTTAAATCCGACACTTGTTTCCCTGTTGGCATAAGAAACGGCAGAACCTATACCTTTGCTATAACCGTGAACGGAAAGGTTGTTCCGGCCATTACCGTCGGTAACGACAAAACCTTTACCGGCATGCTGAAGCAGACAGGCAGCAAGTATTACTACACTGTCACGGCAATTGGAAGAATGGGCGCCATGACTGCGGTTTACAGTACATTACCGGGTCAGAAGCCGGTTGTTCTCTGCTATATTGCAGTTGTAAAGTAACAATCTTATTTCAAATTGATATCGAAATTGGCACAAGAAGGACGCGCAGCGTAAAAACTGTGCGTCCTTCTTCGGTATCATCTGACTACAATTAGTATATATTATTATTAATAGTCCAATATGTAAATTGATTTTACAATTTTACAGGATGTTTTTTCTTGGCTGCCCAGACAAACAGAACCGTCAGAGCAAGTACCGCAAGGCAAAGGATGGCCGTAATGATGACCACAGGATACTGCCCATGAAATCCGTTTTGGGAAAGATGTCTGGCAAGGATTCCCGCATATGCCCAGATGGCGGTGAATCCATACGCAATATCCTTGTTTTTCAGTGTAATCAGAGCCGTGATCATCAAGCCGAGCAGCAGCGCGATGACCGTCCATGTCTGTTGGGAAATCCCCCAGCCGCCCCAGCCCAGACTGACAAACAGCACCACAATATTGGCCAGCGCGGCAACCGTTACCCAGCCGAAATAAATGCTGAAGGGAAGTTTCAGCATTATTTTTTCCTTGCGGCTGAACTCCTCTTCCGCCATAATTCCCACAATCTGGGCAAGACAAATCCAAAGAATCAGCATAAACAAGACGGAAAGCGGGATACGCCGATAATGCCATGCAAAAATCCATGCAGCATTAGCCAATGACGAAATAATAAAATACCAGCTTATCTTTTTTACAATTTCATTTTGGTCGGCATCGTTGTCCCCATGGAAAAGCCCGATCTGATAAAGGATGAACGCGGCAAGCAAAAGATAAATCAGAATCCACACAGCGAACGTAAATCCTGCCGGCGCGAAAAGATTGGGGTAGGAATCCGACACCTTCCCCGTGTTTACGTTGTTCAGCGGAAGAAGATTTGCGAAGATATTGACGATAACCATGAACAAAAATGCGGCCGTATTCAGAATTTTAAACCCCGTCATTCCTTCTATACCCTTACTATTCTTCATTTCCTTCATGTTCTTCACTTTTTCCATAATGCAATCACCCCTTTATCATATTATATATGAAATTTCCAACCATAAAATAATAAATTTGCGAAAGATATTCAAAACGCCCCTGACCACAGAATGTTTCTTCCGTGATTAGGGGCTCAATTTTCCTGTTCCGTTAAACAGGCTGCTTCAGCGGTTTTTGCAGCTGATTTCTTTTTATTTTGGCGGCGCACGCCTGATCGTAAAACTGAATTTTATAGTCCAGCTTTGTAAGATGCTTCTGCATTTCCCGGATCTGCGCCAGCACGCTTTCGCGCTGTCTGATGAAAATCTGCCGTCTTTCCTCCAGCGTACTGTCCCCCTCCAGAGAGAGGTCAATATATTCCTTGATTTTCTTAATGGACATTCCCGTGCCTTTCAGGCAGCAGATGACGGACAGCCATTCCAGGTCGTAATCCTTAAAAATCCGGATTCCGCTCTCCGTTCTCTCCACAAAGGGCATCAGGCCTTCTTTTTCATAATATCGCAGCGTGTGCGCCGTAAGATTCATCTTTTCCGCCGCCTGCGAAATGGTGTAGCCCATCCCGAACCACTCCTGTTACATTTATTTTTTCTTTTGCTTGACTTAGAGTTAACACAAAGGTTTAAAATAGTATAACACACAATGGGAGGAATGAAAATCATGCTTTACAAAAAATACGGGGATACCGCTTTGTCCGTTTCCGCGCTGGGGCTGGGCTGTATGAGACTGCCGAAGGCAAGCGCCGGCAAAGAGGACATCGACTATGAAAAAGCGCAGGAAATTGTGGACTATGCTCTGTCCCACGGCATCAATTACATTGACACGGCGCATATGTACCACGACGGAAAATCGGAAGAATTTGTCGGCCACGCCTTGAAAAAATATGAACGCGGCAGTTATTTCCTTGCTACGAAGATGCCGGTCTGGATGGCCGAAACGCCCGCCGATGTGGAGCGCATTTTCAATCTGCAGATGGAACGGCTTCAGACAGACTATATTGATTTTTATCTGGTTCATTCGCTCACAAAGAAAAATTTCGAGCAATGCGAAGCGTTTGGCGTTTATGAATTTTTGGCCGGAAAGAAGCGGGAAGGCGTTATCCGCCGCCTTGGCTTTTCCTTTCACGACACGCCCGAGGTTCTGGAAGACATCTGCAACGCGCACGAATGGGATTTTGCGCAGATTCAGTTGAATTACCTCGACTGGGATATCCAGAGGGCCAGGGAGCAGTATGAAATTCTGGAGCGGCACCGCCTGCCGTGCATTGTTATGGAGCCGGTGCGCGGCGGGGCGCTGGCAAACCCCTGCGAAACGGCAAACCAGCTGTTCAGGGGGGCAAGACCGGATAAAAGCATTGCTTCATGGGCCATCCGCTTCGCGGCGTCCCTGCCGAATGTCATGACGGTTCTGAGCGGAATGTCAACGATGGACCAGATTGCGGACAATGTTGACACCATGAACGGATTTGAACCTCTGACCGACCGGGAACTCGGCATCGTCCGGCAGGCAGCGGAAGCCTGTAAGCGAAAGGACACTATTCTCTGCACGGGCTGCCGCTACTGTATGGACTGCCCGAGCGGCGTGGATATTCCGAAAATATTTAAAATTTATAACCAGTATCAGACAACAAAGGACATAGACGCCTTTAAAGAAGCCTACCATCAGACAGCGAAATCTGAAAAGCCGGAGCACTGTGTTTCCTGCGGAAAATGCGCGCGCCACTGCCCGCAGGGCATTCCGATTCCTGAAAAGCTGGCGATGATCTCCGAATTAACCCAAAAGCTGTTTTAACGATAGCAATTTCAAATGAAAAACGGAAAAACGGATATTATCCCCCGCCGAAGGCGGGGGATAATATCCGTTTCATTGCATTTTGGGGAATCGCTATATAAAGACAGAAAAAGCCGCTTCAAACTGATAAAAGTTCTAATCTGCTGCTCAGGACTTCATCCATCAGTGGAATGGAAGGCTCCGCGCCCTTTCTGGAAACCGCCAGCGAAGATGCCTTTGACGCAAGCTCAAGCGCCTTTTCCGGGCTGCCGCCACCGGCGACCTGCTCAATGAAATAGCCTGTAAAGGTGTCCCCCGCGGCCGTGGTGTCCACAACCGGAACATTGTAAATACCATGGGCGGCGCGGATGGCCTCGTCCTGATAAACAGCTCCTTTGCTGCCCAGCGTCAGGACGATTTTTGCCCNNCCACCCGCCATTTTTTCGGTCTGTTCGCAGCCGCAAAGCCCGGCGGCCTCCACCTCATTCAGAATAAAGTAATCCACAAGCTCCAGCGGCATTTCCAAAATCTTCTCATTCATCGGGGACGGGTTCAGTACGACGGTCATCCCCTTCCTTTTCGCTGCTTTCATGATGGAACCGACGGAACTGATTTCATTCTGCAAAAGAAGCCAGTCCCCTTTGTCAAAATGGCTGAGCACTTCTTCGGCAAACTCCTCCGTCACCTGCTGATTGGCGCCGCCGTAAAGCAGGATACAGTTCTGGCCGGAACGGTTTACCTGAATAATCGCGTGGCCTGTCGCGCCGTCGGCTATTTTAACGTACTGCGTGTGTACGCCGCTTTTCTCCATCACATCCAAGAGCATGGCGCCGTCCCGGCCGGCCATCCCGGCGTGATAAACCTCCGCGCCTGCCCTTGCCAGCGCCAGAGACTGGTTCAGCCCCTTCCCGCCGCAGAAGACGGACAGGCTGTCTGAGGAAAGCGTTTCTCCCGGCCTTACAAAATGATCCACACTGTAAACATTATCAATATTCAGAGAACCGAAATTCAAAATTTTCAAGACTGATCTCTCCCCATTTTCTTTTTGTTGAATAACTTATAGACTGCGTACCTTTTCTTATGTTCATCATAGCATTTCCATTTAGTGAAGTAAATAAGAATGATTGCAGAGTCCTTCGGTTTATAGTGAATCTGAATAATTATCCGGCGAAATCCCGCTTGCTTTTTCTTAAAACCATGATATAATATTAACAATTAAGTTTCCGGTGCGCCGGCGAGAAGGAGTTTTTCATCTTGCGGCAAACCGCGGGGAAACTTTTTTAAAAGTGATCGTGCTGAACACAGAAGGGTTCGTCCCGAATGAAAAGGCGAGAGAATAGTCGCAACGCAAGGTACACGTATGTGCCTTTGTTTTGCTATGCTGTCCCCGTGCCTTTTTCGGCGCGGGGATTTTTTATTGATGGAAAGAAGGGTCCATATGGAACCAAGAATCGCTCTGATTGGAATTGTAGTGGAAAATACCGACTCCGTGGAAAAAATCAACACTGTATTGCATGAATATGGGGAGTACATTGTGGGCAGGATGGGAATCCCATACCATAAGCGCCATATTTCAGTCATCAGCATCGTCATGGACGCACCCGGCGACGTCATCAGCGCCCTTTCCGGCAAGCTGGGGATGATTCCTCACGTCAATATTAAAACGGTCTATTCAAAAGTTCCCCCCACGGAAGAGAAATAAGAACGGAGATTATCAATGAGGGCTCTGATCGACAGGCTTTACACGGAAAGAACGCTCAGCAAAGAAGATTTCTGCTCCCTTTTAAGCCGCTGTACACCGGAAGACAGCGAATATCTTTTTAAGCTGGCCCGGGGCGTATCCGGAAAATATTTTGGGAACCGGATTTATGTCCGCGGGCTGATCGAGTTCACCAATTACTGCCGCAATGACTGTTACTACTGCGGAATCCGCCGTGGCAACCGTAGCGCCGAGCGCTACCGCCTGACGAAGGAGGAAATCCTGTCCTGCTGTGAAAGCGGCTACGGGCTGGGTTTCCGCACATTTGTGCTGCAGGGCGGCGAAGACCCGTTTTTTACGGATGAAGACATTGTGGAGCTTGTGCGAACCATTAAGAAAAGCTACCCCGACTGCGCCGTCACTCTCTCCATCGGTGAAAAAAGTGAGGAGGCCTATCGGAAATTTTTTCAGGCGGGCGCGGACCGCTACCTGCTGCGCCACGAGACAGCCAACGCGCAGCATTACGGCAGGCTCCACCCGCCGGGCCAAAATCTGCAAAACCGGATGGAATGCCTGTGGACGCTGAAGGAGATCGGCTATCAGGTCGGCACCGGCTTTATGGTCGGCTCACCGTTTCAAACGGTGGAAAATCTTGCCGAAGACCTGCTTTTTATCCGTCAACTGGAACCGCAGATGGTGGGAATCGGCCCTTACATTCCCCACCATGACACACCGTTTGCCGATCAGCCTGCCGGAAGCATGGAACTGACGCTGCTTTTGATCGGTATTCTGCGTCTCATGCTCCCCAACGCGCTGATTCCCGCGACAACCGCACTCGGCACCATTCATCCGAACGGGCGTGAAAAGGGCATTTTAGCCGGAGCAAATGTGGTCATGCCCAATCTTTCGCCGGTAAAGGTGCGGAAAAAATACGAGCTGTACGACAACAAGATCTGCACGGGCGAGGAAGCGGCCGAGTGCCGGTTCTGCCTGCAAAGCCGGATGGAAAGCATCGGATACCGGATTGTGGTGGACCGGGGAGACTTTCGCCCTGTCAAAAAATTTGAAAATACTGTAAGGAGTTTTTATGATGTATGACTGTAAATCTAAAATTGCGACCGAATTCATCGACGACGAAGAAATTCTGGATACCATTGCCTATGCACAAAAAAACAAGCAAAACCGGGAACTGATCGACGGGCTGATTGAGCGGGCAAAGGACTGTAAGGGCCTGACCCACCGCGAGGCGGCCGTGCTGCTGGAATGCGACCTGCCGGATGAAAATGAAAAAATGTTTCAGCTGGCGAAAGAAATCAAACAGAAATTCTATGGCAACCGCATCGTGATGTTCGCCCCGCTGTATCTCTCCAATTACTGCGTAAACGGCTGCGTGTACTGCCCTTACCATCATAAAAACAAGACGATTTCCCGTAAAAAGCTGACACAGGAGGAAATTGCCCGCGAGGTTGTCGCCTTACAGGACATGGGCCACAAGCGGCTTGCCCTGGAAACCGGCGAGGACCCGGTGAACAACCCGATTGAATATGTGCTGGAAAGCATCAAAACCATTTACGGTATTAAACATAAAAACGGAGCCATCCGCCGCGTAAACGTCAACATCGCCGCGACGACGGTGGAAAACTACCGCAAGCTGAAAGAGGCCGGCATCGGCACCTACATCCTGTTTCAGGAAACCTACAACAAAAAGAGCTACGAGGAGCTGCACGTCACCGGGCCGAAGCACGACTACGCCTACCACACCGAGGCCATGGACCGCGCCATGGAGGGCGGCATTGACGACGTGGGAATCGGCGTTTTATTCGGACTGAACATGTACCGCTACGATTTTATAGGCCTGCTCATGCACGCGGAGCATCTGGAAGCCGCCATGGGCGTCGGCCCGCACACCATCAGCGTGCCGCGCATCCGCCCTGCCGACGACATTGACCCGAAAAATTTCACCAACGCCATTTCAGACGACATTTTTGCCAAAATCGTCGCCGTTTTACGCATCGCGGTTCCTTACACCGGCATGATCGTATCGACCAGGGAATCGAAAAAAACAAGGGAGCGCGTGCTGGAGCTTGGCATCTCCCAAATCAGCGGCGGTTCCTCCACCAGCGTGGGCGGATACGTGGAGCCGGAGGCGGAGGACGACAATTCCTCTCAGTTTGAGGTGAACGACAAGCGTACGCTCGACGAAATAGTCAACTGGCTTCTCGGTCTGGGCTTTATTCCCAGCTTCTGCACCGCGTGCTACCGGGCGGGGAGAACGGGCGACCGCTTTATGACCCTTGTGAAAGCCGGGCAGATTGCGAATTGCTGCCACCCCAACGCTTTAATGACACTCAAGGAATATCTGGAGGATTACGCCTCACCGGATACAAAACAAAAAGGAGAAGCGATGATCGCCAGAGAAATTCCCAATATTCCGAACGAAAAGATCCGTTCTATCGCAATGGAGCATTTACAGGAGCTGAAAGAAGGAAAACGCGATTTCAGATTCTAAAGGGTGGTTCCAGCAGTTCCGGTTATGTTTGCCGTGCCGGATGTATCTTTCCCCCGCTGAATTTGGAATGCTGCAATCATTGAGAAAGGGTGCGAAAAATGAGTTTAACCGATACTCCAAGAGCCAACCGGCTTCACATCGGCATTTTCGGGAAGCGCAACAGCGGTAAATCCTCCTTAATCAACGCGCTTACCCTGCAGGAAACCGCGTTGGTTTCGGATGTTGCCGGAACGACGGCGGACCCCGTATATAAATCCATGGAAATTTACGGCATCGGTCCCTGTGTGTTCATTGACACCGCCGGATTTGACGACGTGGGGGAACTGGGGCAGATGCGCGTGGACAAGACGAAAAAAGTTATTGACAAGACCGATATTGCCCTTGTCGTTTTCAGTGACGGAGACATCGCGGAGGCGGTCGGTTGGATTGATACCCTGCGCAGCCACAAAATTCCGGTGATCGCTGTGGTCAACAAAGCGGATATTCTGACTGACACATCTGAAATCTGTGCGGAGGTTCATCGTGCCTGCAAGCTGGACCCCATTGTGGTCAGTGCGAAGAACAAAACCGGCATTGAAAAAATACGCGGGGAGATTATCCGACTGCTGCCGGAGGATTATGAAGCAAAAAGCATCACCGGCGGGCTGGCGGACAACGGCGATCTGATCCTGCTGGTCATGCCGCAGGATATTCAGGCTCCAAAGGGGCGCCTGATTTTGCCGCAGGTGCAGACGCTGCGCGACCTGCTCGACAAAAAGTGCGTTGTTCTCAGCGCGACCACCGACAAGTTGGATGAAGCGCTGGCGTGTCTGAAAGAACCGCCAAAACTGATCATCACCGACTCGCAGGTATTTCAAACCGTTTATGAAAAAAAACCGAAGAGAAGCAAGCTGACTTCCTTTTCGGTGCTGTTCGCAAATTACAAGGGCGACTTGCCCTATTATGTGGAAAGCGCGAGCGCCATCGACCGGCTCACGGAGAAGTCCAAAGTGCTGATTGCGGAAGCCTGCACCCATACGCCGCTCTCCGAGGACATTGGGCGGGAAAAGCTCCCCCGCATGCTCCGCAAAAAAATCGGCGAAAATCTGACGGTCAACGTGGTGAGCGGCTCCGATTTTCCGGAGGACCTTTCCACGTATGATTTGATTATTCAGTGCGGCGCCTGCATGTTCAACCGGAAATATGTCCTGTCCCGTGTGGAGCGCGCCCGCGCGCAGGGAGTCCCCATGTCCAACTACGGCGTGGTCATCGCGTATCTGTCCGGAATTCTGGACAAGATCGATTTAAACTGCGGAGACTAAAAAAAGAGAAAGCTCACTTCAAAATGAGCTTTCTCTTTTTTAATTTTTAATGTTTTACCTATTCCACCGTAATAACTGAAACCGGGCAGCCTTCCTGTGCCTGAATGGCCTTGTCCTCGACCTCCGGAGGCACGTCCTCCTGGTAAACTTCTGCCACGCCGTCATCACCCATTCTAAAAAATTCGGGGCAGGTTTCTGGGCAAAGCCCGCAGGAAATGCAGCCGCTTCTGTCAAGAGTCGCTTTCATAATGACATCCTTCTTTCCGGTCATATGACCAAATTTTTCATCATTTTACACTGAAAGGATATTCCAATATTGTCGCCTTATGGCGCACATTTATTCGGATAGTTTTTCGTATATCACATTATACACAGATAAAAAGAAAAAGTAAATAATTGAAAATGCACTCTGTGAATGTATTTTAATTTTAACGTTTGGTATTCGGGCCAAGTGATACTTTTTTTGTATTGTGTTCCTGATTCTGATTTTCCGGTTTTGCGGAACGGCCTCGCTCGTTTACTACCGGAGCCCTGTTCCGCTGACTGAGATCTTCCTTTTCCAGAGTCTTTTTCTTATCCATCGCTTTTCTCCCTACATGATGTGGTTCTCATTTTTTTCAGCCAGAATCTTATATCCGAGCTTTTGAAGCCTATCCTCAATCCGGCTTTGCTCCACGCCCGTTGTATCATAGTCCACTGCCACTCTTCCGGTCTGCGCATTGGTGCTGACGGAAATGACCCCACGCAGGGTATCCAGCTCTTTTTTAATGGTCTGAACATCTTTTTTATCCGTCATATTTTCAACCTGAAAATAAACGCTTGCCTTTGACACTGATCATCACCTCATCCATAGTATTGACAAAGCGGTGACGATTATCATATTCATTCCATTTTATTCTACATTTTTGATGCAGTCCAATATGGGCTTTATCGCATCCCGGCTGGTAAAATCCGCCGGATGCTCGTAACAGGCAAGCATCCCCTTTGCGTCCTCATCGGTATCGGGGGCTTTTCCCAGCTTTATTTTAAGCATATTCATCAGCATTTTATCTTTCAGTCCGCATTTACTCAGATCAAATCCACCGCGCAAAAGAAAAAAGTGAATTTTCCCCTTTATTTCATCGGTGAAATTTGCTTTCCGAACCTCCTCGACCACATTGGGGCGGCAGGGCGACGCGCCGACGCCGAAAACGATCAGCTTTTTGTTTTCCAGCTCCTTCATATGCCCGGTAATCAGCTTTACGCCGTTGATTCCGCCGATATACAGACCGCCGCCGTAAACGATGGTGTCGTACCGAGCCAGGTCTTCAAGCTTTGCCCCGCCCGCTTCCAGCAGGTTAGCCTGCGCGTCCTCTGCAATCCATCGCGCGTATTTTTCGGTAAATCCGGATTTTGATTGATAAACAACGACCGTGGATTTCATCATACCGCCTCCTTATTCTGTCATTCAGCATACATCATTATTTGTTACAAATCATACCGTTACCATGTGAATTTGTCAATGAAAACAGGGTGAAAATCCGCAAATCATGTGCTTTGTTCATTTGTGTTCAAATCCTCTAAAAATCATTGACAATAAAATAACAATATGTTATCTTTTTTATGATACACAAATGAATGGTCAGGCCAAACCGAAACGAACTGTAAGGAGAATCATCATGGATACTCAATGCGACTGCAAAACATTGGACGAAATACTGGAAAAGCACCAGTACAACCCCGGAAGCATCATTGCCATCCTTCAGGACACACAGGAGGTGTACCGTTATCTTCCAAAGGACATTTTCCCCTATTATTCCGGCAAACTGGGTATCAGCCAGGCGCAGATATTCAGCATCGCAACATTTTATGAAAATTTCTCTTTGGAGCCCAAGGGAAAATTTGTGATTAAGGTCTGCGACGGCACGGCCTGCCACGTAAGAAAATCAACTGCTATTCTGGAGCAGCTGCGCAAGGAACTGGGGCTTTCCCAGACGAAAAAAACAACGGACGACCTGCTGTTCACCGTTGAAACGGTTTCCTGCCTCGGCGCCTGCGGGCTTGCGCCCACGCTCACGGTAAATGATAAAGTAATGGGCATGATGACGCCGCGAAAGGTATCCGACTTACTTGTGACACTCAGGGAGGACAAAGCCGATGCTGAAATGTAGAGAAGATTTGCACAATATCCGCAGCCTTTATCAGGCGCGCCTTGCCCGGCAGAAGGTGAAAATTCTGATCTGCGCCGGCACTGCGTGCGTGGCAAACGGATCTCTTGCATTATATGATACATTCATGAAGCTCATTGAAGAAAAAGGAATCAACTGCGCGGTGGATCTGGAGCACGAACCGGAGGGGGAACCGATCGGCGTAAAGAAAAGCGGCTGTCACGGATTCTGTGAAATGGGCCCGCTGGTGCGCATAGAACCAAAGGGCTATTTATATGTAAAGGTAAAGCCGGAAGACTGTGCGGAAATACTGGAAGCCAGCGTAGTTAACGACACCTGCGTGGAACGGCTCACCTATCACAAGGGCGGCGAGTCCCACAAGCATCAGGAATCCATCCCGTTTTACAGGCAGCAAAAACGCGTTGTGCTGGAGCACTGCGGACATATTGACGCCACATCCATCGGCGAATACATAGCAAACGGCGGATATTTGGCGCTGGAAAAAGCCCTGTTTGAAATGACCCCGGACGAGGTTCTGCAGGAAGTGGAGATTTCCAACCTGCGGGGACGCGGCGGCGGCGGATTTCCCACCGCCCGGAAATGGTCCCAGGTAAAACGCCAGAAGGCGGAAAACAAATACATTGTCTGCAACGGCGACGAGGGCGACCCCGGCGCGTTTATGGACCGGAGCGTAATGGAAAGCGACCCGCACAAAATGCTGGAGGGTATGATTCTGGCCGCCTATACCTGCGGCGCGCGGAACGGCTATATCTATGTCCGCGCGGAGTACCCGCTTGCGGTCACACGCCTTGGCATTGCCATCGACCAGGCGAAGGAACTCGGACTTCTGGGCGACCATATTCTTGGCACCGACCTGTGCTTCGATATTAAAATCAGCCGCGGCGCGGGCGCGTTTGTCTGCGGCGAGGGAAGCGCGCTGACCGCTTCCATTGAAGGAAAGCGCGGCATGCCGCGCGTAAAACCCCCCAGGACGGTGGAACACGGGCTTTTTGACAGCCCGACCGTACTGAACAATGTGGAAACTTTTGCAAATGTGCCGGCAATTATCACAAACGGCGGCCAGTGGTTCCGCGGCATCGGTCCGGAAAACAGCCCGGGGACCAAGGCCTTCGCGCTGACCGGCAACATCATGAACACCGGCCTGATCGAAGTCGCCATGGGCACCACCCTGCGCGAGGTCATTTACGATATCGGCGGCGGAATGCGCGACGGCGCGGAATTCAAGGCCGTACAGATCGGCGGCCCGTCCGGCGGATGCCTGACGAAAGAGCATCTTGACCTGCCGCTGGACTTTGACAACCTGAAAAAGGTCGGCGCGATGATCGGCTCCGGCGGACTGGTCGTCATGGACGACCACACCTGCATGGTCGAAGTGGCGCGTTTCTTCATGAGCTTTACCCAGAATGAGTCCTGCGGAAAATGCGTGCCGTGCCGCGAAGGCACCAAGCGCATGCTAGAAATATTGGAACGCATCGTGGCGGGAAACGGAGAGCCGGGCGATATCGGCCTGCTGGAGGAGCTTGCGGAAACGATTTCCGCAACCGCGCTCTGCGGACTTGGAAAAACCGCTGCGTCGCCGGTGCTCAGCACCATCAAATATTTCCGCGATGAATATGAAGCCCATATCTTTGACAAGCGCTGTCCGACCAAAACCTGTCAGAAGCTGAGAAAAATATATATCGACGCATCCCTGTGCAAAGGCTGTTCCAAATGCGCGCGGAACTGCCCCGTGGGGGCAATCACCGGTCAGGTGAAATCGCCGTTTGTCATCAACGGCGCAAAATGCATCAAATGCGGCGCGTGTGTGGAAGCATGTGCTTTCCACGCGGTAAAGGAGGACTGACAATGAGCGGAGAATTCATGCTGATAGACAATATCCCGGTGGAGATAGAGGAGGAAAAAAACCTGCTCAGCCTTATCCGCAAAGCGGGAATTGAGCTGCCGACCTTTTGCTACCATTCCGAGCTTTCCGTTTACGGAGCCTGCCGCATGTGCATGGTGGAAAACAAACGCGGCGGTATGGAAGCCGCCTGCTCCACCCCGCCCCGCGCAGGAATGGAGATCTACACCAATACACCGAAGCTCAGAAAATATCGCAAAATGATACTGGAACTTCTGCTTTCAGACCACTGCCGCGACTGCACCATCTGTGAAAAGAACGGGGAATGCAAGCTGCAGGAGCTGGCGGAGCGCTTCGGAATAAAACAAATCCGTTTCAAAAACACCGCGGAGGAGCCAAAGCTGGACACCTCCTCCCTGTGCATCATCCGCGACACAAACAAATGCATCCTCTGCGGCGACTGCGTGAGAATGTGCAACGAGGTTCAGAACGTCGGCGCCATTGACTTTATGTCCAGAGGCGCCAAAATGACGGTCAGCACCGCGTTCCACGTGCCGATTGCGGATTCCAGCTGCGTCGGCTGCGGCCAGTGCGCCGCCGTCTGCCCCACCGGCGCCATTGTGGTAAAGAAGGATACGGAAAGCGTCTGGAATGCGCTGAGCGACCCGGACGTCAAGGTGGTCGTGCAGATTGCCCCCGCCGTGCGCGTGGGCATCGGCGGCAAAATGGGCCAGAAAGCCGGCGAGGACCTGATGGGCAAAATCGTGGCCGCACTCAAACGCCTTGGCGCCGACGAAGTGTTCGACACCGCCACGGGCGCGGACCTTACCGTGATGGAGGAGGCAAACGAGCTGCTCGACCGCCTTGAGAACGGCGGAAAACTGCCGCTGTTCACCTCCTGCTGCCCGGCGTGGATTCAGTACGCCGAAAAGAAGCATCCGGAGCTTTTGCCAAACATCTCTTCCTGCCGTTCGCCCATGGAAATGTTCGGCTCCGTCCTGAAAGAGGAATACCGCCATTCCAGCCGCCGCGTGGTCAATGTGGCGGTGATGCCCTGCACGGCGAAGAAATTCGAGGCGGCAAGGGAGGAATTCAAGAAGGACGGCGTTCCCTATGTGGACTATGTCATCACCACGCAGGAACTGATTCAGATGATCAAAGAATCCGGCATCTACTTTTCGGAGCTGGAATCGGAGGCAATCGACATGCCGTTCAGCAACAGAAGCGGCGCCGGCGTCATTTTCGGCGTTACCGGCGGTGTGACCGAGGCGGTTATCCGCCGCCTTGCCGAAAACAAATCCACCACACAGCTGCGTGCGATTGCGTTCAACGGTGTCAGGGGAATGCAGGGGATCAAGGAGACCACTGTCCCCTACGGCGACCGCGAGCTGAAAATCGCCATGGTCAGCGGGCTGAAAAACGCCGAAACACTGATTCAGCGCATTCAGACCGGGGAGGCAAACTATGATTTTATAGAGGTAATGGCATGTCCGGGAGGATGCGTCTGCGGCGCCGGACAGCCGATTACCGATACGCAGGGCAAGAAACAGCGCAGCACCGGCCTTTACGCGGCCGATAAAATGTGCAGCATCAAGCGTTCGGAAGAAAACCCGGTAGTCATGTCATTATATTCCGATTTACTGGAGGGGAAGGTTCACGAGCTTCTCCATGTTGAATATAAAGAGAGGAACCGGTGATTTTATGGTGATCAGTGTCTGTATTGGAACGGCATGCCATCTGGAAGGCAGCTATAACGTCATCGCCGCGTTTCAGCAGATGATTGAAAAATACCGTCTGCACGACAGCGTGAAAATCAAAGCGGCCTTTTGCATGGGACAGTGCGCGCATCAGGGAGTCTGTGTAAAAATCGACTCCGGAGAAGTACAAAGTGTTACCGGCGCCACCGTCAAAAAATTCTTTCAGGAAAATGTGCTCGCGGTCCTGAAGCCGCAGGATTGATCTCCGCATAAACATGCAGGCGGGCGGAAGCTTAGAAGCTTCCNNCTCTCGCCCCGCCGCCCCCCCCCCCTGCTGCTGTTTTATCCGCATTTTTCAAGAAAAATGCGGACGTTTTCTTCTTCTTTGTCCCTGCTCGCGTTCAGACGGCCCAGCCGGTCACAAAGTCCCAGAAGGGCGACATCCTGAACGGAGGTCTGCTGTTTCATATTTTCCACATCCGCAAACGGAAGGCCGTTTACGACAAACAAAAGCTGCATATGCCAGCGTACAAGAGCGGTCACCTTTTTAATGAACGTTTCCTCACTGCTAAACTGTTTTAAAAATTCAGCCGCCATTTTCGCGCCGAGGCTGTCATGGTCATAGGAGGTAATCTTTCCCCTTCGGATTCTGGTCGTACCCGGTTTTCCAATATCATGCAGCAGCGCCGCCCACATAAAAGCTCTTTCATCGCTGCTTTCGGCCTTGACTTTTGAGGCCTCGTCCACCACCAGCATGGTATGATTCCACACATTTCCCTCCGGATGATGCTGCGGCGACTGCTCGGCATTCTTTAGATCATGCAGCATGGCAAAAGGACACTCCCGCAGGGCGCCCTCTTTTTCCAGTTCTTCAAAATACGCCGACGGCCTGTCATCCGCCAGCAGGTGGTGTTCCATCTCTTCATACAAATTCTGTTTCATTCCCATTTTTCTTCTCCGAAATCAGGCGTGTTTCAGCCTTCTGTTGTTCAGTTTGTCCCGGTACATCAGACCATCAATATGTTTCAGGAAATCATTGACGGACTTCCCCGACCGGCAGTCGAACAAATCGTATCCCATACTCAGACCGATCTTATACGGCACGACCGCCCTGAGGTTGAACTGTCTGATGTTTTCTCTCAGTCTTTCAATCGCACGCATCAAATCCCCGCTGTCCTCCAACTCCATAATAATGATGAACTCGTCCCCGCCGTATCTTGCGATAAAATCATTCCTGCGAAAGGTATTCCTGAAAATTCTGGCCGAATACTCCAGCGCCTGATCACCGGCGTTATGGCCGTACAGGTCATTGATTTCCTTAAAAGAATCCAGATCAATCATGATGCCGCCGATCAGGTTTCCGCCGGCGCTGCTCTGCAGGCGCTCCTGTAAATAATTATCAAGCTGCCTGCGGTTAAAAAGGCCCGTAAGATGATCGGTATACAGCTGATAGTTCTGAAAATTGATAAAAATGATTAATATTGAGATGGTCATGGAGAGCCAGATGAGCGAAACCCCGTAAAACAGGGTCTGCAGAATGCCGCCGATAAACTCTGATGGCGCACATTGAGGAAAATTAAAAATAAAACGGCCAGTGCAAAACCGTTTAATTCCAAATACAGCATTGTTTGCATCTTTTCCTCCGCCTTATAGCAATTCCCAAAATGCAGTGAAATGAAACTTGTTATCTCCCCCCCGCCTTCGGCGGGGGAGGATAACATCTGTTTTTCAATCTTAATTTGAAATCGCTATAATACAATAAAATACGGCACCATATCATTTTGCAATTAAAAACAGTATACCACTATTTTCCAATAATTCCATTAAAATGTTTGCTTATCCGCGTAAAACACGCTTTTCCAATTCCAGGAGCCGCACCTTGATATCCAGTCCGCCGCCATACCCGGTAAGCGATCCATCTGCGCCAATCACCCGGTGGCACGGGATCATAATCGGTATGGGATTTCTGTTGTTCGCCATTCCCACGGCCCTGAATCCCTTCGGACTTCCGGCGTTTTCCGCAATTTCCTTATAGCTGCGGGTTTCCCCGTAAGGGATGTCGCACAGGCTTTTCCAGACTCTGCGCTGGAACTCGGTGCCTTTGGGAGACAGAGGAACGGTAAATTCTTTTCTTTCCCCCGCCAGATATTCCCGCAGCTCTTCGGCCGTCTGCTTCAGCAGTTCCGTTTCCCGGACAGCAGCGTCGCGGGGTACGGCGGCTCCCTCAAAGCAAAGGTTCGTAATTGCCGTTCCGTTTTCGGCGATGCCGATTCTTCCGATATCCGTATGATAAAAAAACAGATTTTTCATAGTGTTTATCCTTCCTGTTATTTTACCCTTATCTTACATAATATTGTTTAAATTATTTTGCTCTTTTAGGATTAAATTGTACGTTCTCCAATAATTTCCTGCACCCGCCCCACCATATCGCTTTCTTCCAGCATGACCTTGATGCCATGGGGATGTGTGGGGCTGTTGGTCAGGATTCGTTTCACATGTCCGCGAGTCAGCTTGCCCGTGGGCTGGTCTTTTTTCAGCACGATGTCCACCAACGCGCCGATTTTAATACTGGCCCTTCTCTTTCCATCCATATCGTCACCTGATTCTGCAAAATATTGGCGGCGGCCCGCCGCACGTCTGCTTTTTTAATTACAGTATAACCCCTATGAGGCCGCAGTACAAGCCCGCGGGAACCGACAGCTGCCAAGAAAGCTATTGACAAACTTTTTATTATAGTGTAAATTATAGAAGGTTAGTCTATGCTAACTGATTAAAATTTATTCTTTTGCACCGTAATAAAGGAGGATTTACCATGCCGCTGACAATGGCACAGTCCGGCGTACAAAGTATTATTCATGAAATCCACGGCAGGGATGAAACCAAGCGTTTCTTGGAAAGTCTGGGGTTTGTAATCGGAGGCAACGTTACCGTTGTATCGGAAATCGGAGGAAACATGATTGTCAATGTGAAGGATACGCGCATTGCAATCAGCAAAAGCATGGCAAACCGGATTATGGTGGCATAGAAGGTGAAAGCCTTTATTTCCTACATGAAAAAATGAACAGGAGGGAATCGATCATGACATTGAAGGATGCAAAATGCGGTACAACCGTAACCGTTACCGCCTTAAACGGCGGCGGAGCGATCAAGCGAAGAATTATGGACATGGGAATCACAAAGGGTGTGCAGATTTATGTGCGTAAGGTGGCTCCATTAGGCGATCCGCTGGAAATTACAGTCAGAAACTATGAATTGTCCATCCGGAAGGCGGATGCACAGAACATCGAAGTGGCGTAGCCGCAGGGCGAGGCCAAATTTTTATGCCTATAAGTTAGCAATTGCTAACTTATATCTTTAAGGAGGTACGCACAATGTCTATTAAAATTGCTCTTGCCGGCAACCCAAACTGCGGTAAGACAACAATGTTCAATGACCTGACAGGCAGTTCGCAGTACGTGGGTAACTGGCCAGGCGTAACCGTGGAGAAAAAGGAAGGCAGGCTGAAAGGCCACAAAGATGTTTCCATCGTTGATCTTCCAGGCATCTATTCCCTTTCCCCCTATACCAACGAAGAAATTGTAACCCGTGACTTTTTGCTGAACAATCATCCGGACGGAATTATCAATATTGTGGACGCTACAAATATAGAGCGCAACCTTTACCTCAGCATGCAGCTGATCGAGCTGAATCTGCCCATGGTAATTGCTCTGAACATGATGGACGAAGTCCGCGCCAACGGCGGAACCATTATTATAGAAAAATTTCAGGAAGAACTCGGCGTGCCGGTGGTTCCCATCTCGGCCAGCAAAAATGAAGGGATAGACGAACTGATTGAAACGGCGGTCAGCACCGCCGGTGCAAAACAGCTGCCGAAGCGTCAGGATTTTTGTTCGGGCGCGGTACATAGGGCCATTCACTCCGTTGCCCATCTGGTGGAGGATCACGCCGAGCGGATCGGCGTGCCGCCAAGGTTTGCGGCGACAAAGCTGGTCGAAGGGGACGAACCGATGCTTAACGCCCTCGGCCTTTCGGAAAATGAAAAGGACATGGTGGGCCACAGCGTAACGGAGATGGAACGGGAGCTTGGCACCGACAGGGAAGCGGCCTTGGCGGATATGCGGTATACGTTTATCGACGGACTGTGCAGGGACTCCGTTGTGAAAACGGGGGAGTCCAAAGAACACAGGCGCAGTGTGGCGATAGACAGTGTTTTAACGCATAAGTATTTTGCAATACCGATTTTCCTGGCCATTATGATGCTGGTTTTTTACCTGACCTTCGGTGTGATCGGCAGCGCGCTCAGCGACCTTCTTTCCCTTGCCATTGATTTTATTACCGGCGCCGCCAGTGCCGGACTGACCGCGTACGGAATTAACCCGGTCGTGCACTCCCTGCTGATAGACGGCGTATTCGCCGGGGTGGGCAGTGTGCTCTCGTTTTTGCCAATCATTGTGGTGCTGTTTTTTTTCCTCTCCATTTTGGAGGACAGCGGCTATATGGCCCGCGCCGCCTTTATCATGGACGCGCCGATGCGGCACATCGGACTGTCCGGGCGGGCGTTCGTTCCGCTTTTAATGGGCTTTGGCTGTACGGTGCCGGCGGTGATGGGCACCCGGATACTGGAAAGTGAAAAAGATAAGCGGCTGACCATTCTGATTACGCCCTTTATGTCCTGCAGCGCAAAAACGCCGGTTTATTCGCTTTTTATCGGCGCTTTTTTTGCCGGCAGCCGTCCGCTTGTCATGTTTTTAATTTATGCCTTCGGCATTGTGATCGGACTTTTGTCGGCCCTGCTGTTTAAAAACAGTATTTTGAAAGGCAAACCCGCGCCGTTTGTCATGGAACTGCCGGATTACCGCCTGCCCACCATAAAAACCGTCTGGCTCCACGTCAGACGCCGGATTGGCGATTTCCTGCAGAAAGCCGGAACCTCCGTGTTTATCGCGACGGTGGCGGTCTGGCTGCTCCAGTCTTTTACGGTCCGTCTGCAGATGACGGACGACAGCTCAAACAGCATCATTGCCGCGGTGGGCAGAGCCATTGCCCCCGTATTTACGCTTTGCGGCTTTGGCACATGGAAGCCCACGGTGGCTCTTCTGACAGGGCTTGTCGCGAAGGAGTCCGTTATCAGCACGATGAGCGTGCTGTACTCGGGTAATCTGACAGACGCGCTCCGCGCAAATTTCACTGCGCTGAGCGCCTGCTCGTATTTAATATTTGTTCTTTTGTACACCCCGTGCATCGCGGCGCTGTCCGCCGTGCGCCGCGAGATGGGCAGCCTGAAATGGACGGCTGTCACGGCGGTTTATCAGCTGCTTGCCGCATGGTATTTTTCGGCGATGTTCTACCAGTGCGCTCTTTTCATTCAGAATTTATTGTGTAAATAAGCCTCGGCAGTGCAGCCGAGGCATTTTTTATGCAGTTAGATCGGTTTTCCGCTTTTTTCCTATGGAAAAAAACAATAAGGTATTAAAGCGACACAAGTCAGATTATACAGGGAATAAATTCCTTTTGCAATAGCCGTTAAAAATTTATCAAATAGGATTGCATATTGAGAAATTAATTGGTATAATTTGAGAATGTAAAAAGGAGGGGGAGTTAAAATGGTTTTAGCATTGGATATCGGCAATACAAATATTACAATCGGTGTCTACGACGGCAAAAAACTCCTTTTTGTTTCCCGTATGGCAACCGACTGCTCTCGCATGGAGGATCAGTATGCCATAGAACTGCGGGATATTTTGGACATATACGGGATCTCTATGCGGAATATTGACGGCGCGGTGATCAGCTCGGTGGTGCCGCCGCTTACCGTGTTTATCGTGCGTGCCATACGGCGGCTGACGGGGGTGGAACCGATCTGTGTCGGACCGAAAACAAAGACCGGGATTAAAAGCAAAATTGAGCATCCTGAGCTGACCGGCGCGGATATCATAGTCGGCTGCGTTGCCGCAAGCAGAATGTTCGACGGCCCGTGCATCATCCTCGACATGGGCACGGCGACGACCTTTGAGGTTATGGACAGGGATAAAAACATGCTGGGCGGCGCGATTATTCCGGGCGTGGGTATTTCCCTGGACGCGCTGACCCGCCGTACCGCGCAGCTGCCGCGCATCAGCCTGGAGCCGCCGAAAAGCGTCATCGGTAACAATACCGTGGAAGGGATGCGTTCCGGCATCCTGCTGGGAACCGCCTGTATGATAGACGGCATGATTGAACGGATGGAAGCGGAGCTTGGGGAAAAATGCGAGGTTATCGCCACCGGAGGGCTCTCCCGCGAAATTGTCCCGCTCTGTAAACGCAGCATCCGCTTCTGCGACACGCTGCTGCTCGAGGGGCTCAGAATCATTTATGAGGAGAATAAACAGGGATGAAAAAAGCCGCGTGAAAAAATCACGCGGCTCTGTTTTTTATCGGGCATTATTTATGATATTTTTCTACAATATCCTTTACGGCGTCTATGACATACCGGACTTCCTCGCCCGTCATGGTGGGGTACAGCGGCAGGGAGATCAGGCGCTCAAAATGCTTTTCGGCATTCGGAAAATCTCCTTTTTTAAACCCGAAGCGGTCCGTGTAGGCGCTCATATACGTTACGGGGATGAAATGCACGCTGGTTCCGACATTGCGTTCGTTCAGCTCCACAATAAACTGGTCGCGGTCAATGGTCAGCAGCTCAGGGACGATGCGCACGACATACAGATGCCAGCAGTGTGTTGTGTAATCTGGGACAAACGGCGGATCCATCGCGTCGATTTTGCCGAATTCCTCTTGGTACTTCGCGGCGATTTTCAGCCGGGCCGCCTGCATTTCCTCCAGTCGGGCCAGTTGCTTTAAACCGAGCGCCGCCTGAATGTCGAACATGTTGTATTTGAAACCGGGTTCGCAGATGTCGTATTTCCAAGTGCCGCCCTTCGCGTAGCGGTTCCACGCGTTTTTGCTCATGCCCTGTCCGGCAAAAATGCGCGCTTTCCGGTCAATTTCATCATCGTCTGTCACCAGCATGCCGCCGTCACCCGTGCACAAGTTTTTTGTAGCATAAAAGCTGTAGGATGCCGTGTCGTGAAGTTTGTTCCCAATCAGCCTTCCCTTGTAGCGGCTCCAAAGCGCGTGCGCCGCGTCCTCGGAGACAAACAGGCCGTGTTTGTCGGCAATGTCATAAATCCGGTCAAGGTCGCAGACCTGGCCGCTGTAGTGCACAGGGACAATCGCCTTTGTTTTTGGCGTGATTTTCTTTTCAATTTCATCGGGGTCAATGCAGGCGGTTTTAAAATCCACGTCTGCAAAGACGGGCGTTGCCCCCGTGTGAATAATGGTGCTTGCGGTGGAAGCGAACGTCATCGGTGTGGTGATTACCTCGTCCCCGGGACCGATGCCCTTTGTCAGCAGCGCCACGTGGAGCGCCGCCGTGCAGGAGTTCATGGCAATCGCATGCTTTGCGCCCAGATATTCGGCAAATTCCTTTTCGAACTCATTTGTGCGCGGGCCTTTGGCGACCCAGCCGGATTTCAGCGTATCGACGACCTCGTTGATTTCAAGGTCGGTTATATCAGGCAGATTGTATGGAATGAATTTTTCGCGTTTCACGAATTGACTCATGACTTTTATCCTCTTTTTTCAGTTAATTTTCCTTTTCTACAGCAATTCCATTGATGACCGCTAAAGAATGGACGTGTTTTCCCCTGCTTTTCCGGAAGAGAAACACATATCAATTCTGCAGCTTAACCGGAAATGCCGCAGCATCAGTTTAAACAATAAATCAAGGTAAATGATAATACGATTGATAGTTAATGTCAACTATAATGCTCCGCAAAATATTGACTAAAAGCCGCATTGGATATATAATGTACAAGTTATAGCAGAATAAATTTTAATTATGGCAGCTCAACAAATTATAAAATAATGTGCTTGCTGTAATTTGGTAAAGAATGGTGTTAATGTGAACAGCACGGAAGATTTTTTTGTACATCCCAGCGCGTGCGTGGATGACGGCGCGGAAATTGGAAACGGTACAAAAGTGTGGCATTTCTGTCACATTGGCGGCGGTTCCAAAATCGGCGAAAACTGCTCCATCGGGCAGAACGTATTTGTGGCGCCGGGAGTAAAAATCGGCAGCTTTTGCAAAATTCAAAATAACGTATCCATCTATGAGGGCGTGGAACTGAGCGACTATGTTTTCTGCGGACCCTCCATGGTGTTTACCAACGTGCAGCGCCCGCGGTGCAAATATCCCCAGCGCGGCGCGGCTTTTTATGCCCACACGCCCATTGGGGAGGGTGCCAGCATCGGCGCGAACGCCACCATTGTCTGCGGCCACCGCATTGGCAAAAACGCGTTTATCGCGGCCGGCAGTGTCGTGACAAAGGATGTACCCGATCATGCGGTCATGATGGGCAATCCCGCCCGTCAGCACGGCTGGGCCTGTGAGTGCGGGGAGAAGCTCCCGGATAATTTAGTCTGCCCCAAATGCGGAAAAACATATGTGCAGGCCGAAAACGGCCTTCAGGAGGAAACAAAATAAATGGAAAAGATTGCTTTTAACGACCTTGGCGCGCAATACCGCCATTTAAAGGATGAAATTGACAAAGGCATTGCCGACGTAATCAGCGGCTGCCATTTTATTTCCGGCCCGCAGACGGAGGAACTTGAAAAAGAGCTTTGCAGCTACACGGGACGCAAATACTGCGTAAGCACCAGCAACGGCACAGACGCGCTGCTGATGCCTCTGATGGCAAAGGGAATCGGTGAAGGAGACGCCGTGTTCGTGCCCGCGTTTACCTTTTTCGCCACGGCGGAAGTAGCCAGCTTTTTAGGAGCAACGCCTGTTTTCTGTGATGTGGACGAAGATACTTTCAATATGGATCCGAAATCTCTTGAAAAACAGATTGAAAAAGTGATCAAAGAGGGTAAACTAAAACCAAAAGCAGTCATTGCGGTCGATCTGTTCGGCCAGCCGGCTGACTTTACCGAGATTGAGCCGATCTGCAAAAAGTACGGCCTTTTCCTGATAGAGGACGCGGCACAGGGCTTCGGCGGAGCAATCGGCTCCCGGAAGGCCTGCAGCTTCGGCGATGTTTCCGCGACCAGCTTCTTTCCGGCAAAGGCGCTCGGCTGCTACGGCGACGGCGGCGCGGTCTTTACGGACGACGAAGAACTGTATCAGCTGCTGGTTTCCATCCGTGTACACGGCAAGGGATCTTTTAAATATGAAAACGTGCGCATCGGCTTGAACGCAAGACTCGACACGCTCCAGGCGGCCATTCTGCTGCCGAAGCTGCACGAGTTTGACAAAGAGACGGAGCACCGCAACTGGGCTGCCGCGCGTTATGCCGAGCTGTTGAAGGATAAATTTCAGGTGCCGGTCTTAAAGGACGGATTTTTCTCAAGCTATGGATATTATACATTGAAGGCGCAGAGCGGGGAAGAGCGCGCGAAAATCATGGATGCGCTGAAGGCGGCCAACGTGCCGACCATGATCTATTATCCCATGCCGCTGCATCTGCAGAAGGTATACACGCCGCTCGGTTATCGGGAGGGCGATTTGCCTGTGAGCGAAAAGCTCAGTAAAACAGTTTTCAGCCTGCCGATGCATGGCTATATTACGGAAAATATTATCGATTATATTTGCAGGACAATGCAAAATATCTGATTACGAGGAGAATTTAAATGTCAAATGTGAAAACTGAGTTATTGAATAAAATTCAGGACAAATCCGCTGTTGTCGGCATTGTCGGCCTGGGGTATGTCGGGCTTCCGCTTGCCGTTGAATTTGCGAAAGCCGGTTACCGTACCATCGGTTTTGACGTTCAGTCCAAAAAGGTTGATTCAGTCAATGCCGGACAGAATTATATAGGCGATATTGTCGGCGACACGCTGAAGAAGGTAGTCGAAAGCGGAACTCTTTCCGCCACCAGTGATTTTTCCTTTATTGAGGGCGTGGACGCGGTGGCAATTGCCGTTCCCACCCCGCTGGACAAATACCAGCAGCCGGATATCAGCTATGTAAAAGGCTCCACGGAGTCCGTCGCCAAATACATGCACAAAGGTATGGTGGTTATTCTCGAATCCACAACCTATCCGGGCACGACGGAAGAACTTTTAAAGCCGATTCTTGAGGCAAGCGGCCTGAAGTGCGGCGAAGATTTTTACCTTGCCTTCTCACCGGAGCGCGTGGACCCGGGCAATAAACAGTATAAAACAAAAAATACGCCGAAGGTCGTCGGCGGAATCGGCAAGGACGGCACGGAAGTCGCCGCCGCGCTGTACCGCAATGTGCTGGAGGGCGGTGTGTACGAGGTTTCCTCTCCGGCTGTTGCCGAAATGGAAAAACTGCTGGAAAACACCTACCGCAACATCAACATCGGCCTGGCAAACGAAATGGCTATTATCTGCAACCGCATGGGCATCAATGTCTGGGACGTGATCGACGCGGCGAAGACCAAGCCGTACGGTTTTCAGGCGTTTTATCCGGGACCGGGACTCGGCGGCCACTGCATTCCACTCGACCCGTTCTAACTTGCATGGAAGGCGCGGGAGTTTGACTATCACACCCGTTTGATCGAGACCTCCGGAGAAATCAACACGAGTATGCCGGAATATGTTGTAGATCGTGCCATGAAGGTTATCAACCGCAATAAGACCGCGATGAATGGGGCGAAGGTGCTTGTCCTTGGCGTCGCCTACAAAGCGGATATCGACGATTACCGCGAAAGTCCGGCGCTGAACGTGATTGAGCATTTAATTAAAGAGGGCGCCGATACGACCTACTTTGACCCGTATATTCCGGAATATAAGCATAAGGGAGTTACCCATACCGGCGCAAAGGAACTGACGGACGGGATGCTGAAAAACGCGGATATCGTCATCATCTGCACGGCGCATGCCTGCTTTGACTACAACAGGATTCAAAAGCTTTCCAAAGAAGTGTTTGATACCAGAAACGCCATGAAAGACGTCAGCGACCGTTCCAATATTGAACTTCTATAATAATCTTTCCCCCGTTTCTGTAAGTGACGGGGGAATTTTGCGTGGGCCGTAAGGTAAATTGTCTGAGAAAATTATTCATTAAAAGGAGACTGATCATGAAAAAACTTCATTTTGCACTGATCGGCTGCGGCCGGATATCAAAAAATCATATTGCCGCCGCCATTGCGAATCCTGAAATTATGGATTTGGCGGTTGTCTGCGACCCGGTGCTGGAAAATGCCGAAAAAAAAGCCAACGACTATTTTGAAGCGACCGGCGTCAAGCCGGCTGTTTACGCCGATTATAAAAAAGCGCTGGACGAGCAGAATATCGACTGCTGCGCCATTGCGACCGAGAGCGGCTACCACGCCGAAATTGCTCTCTACTGCATCCGCCGGGGAAAGCATGTGCTCGTTGAAAAGCCGATGGCTTTGAGTACCGCCGACGCCGAACAGATGATCCGCGAGGCGAAGGAGCAGGGCGTCACTTTGGGCGTCTGTCACCAGAACCGTTTTAACGCTCCGATTCAGGAGCTCCACAAAGCTGTCGCGGACGGGCGCTTCGGCAAGCTGGTCAGCGGCACGGCGTGTGTCTTCTGGAACCGCACCATGCCGTATTACGAGCAGGCCCCCTGGCGCGGCACATGGGAGCAGGACGGCGGTACGCTGATGAACCAGTGCATCCACGATATTGACCTTCTCCAGTGGAACCTGGGCGGCGAGCCGGAGACTGTCATGGCGATGACCGGAAATTATCTGCGCGATATTCACGCCGAGGATTTCGGCGCAATTTTAATCCGCTTTAAAAACGGCGCCGTCGGTCTTGTGGAAGGCACTACCTGCGTTTACCCCAAAAATCTGGAAGAAACGCTCACCATTCTGGGCGGCACCGGTACGGCGGTGATCGGCGGCATTGCCGTCAACCGCGTGGAAACATGGAATTTTGAAACCCCTGCGGAACAGGATTCCCGTATTGCGGCCCTTGCCGGTACGGATCCCAAAGATGTTTACGGCAGCGGCCATAATCTGCTTTACGCCGATTATATTCATGCGGTTAATACCCACACCGCCCCGCTAGTAAGCGGAGAAGAGGCGATTAAAGCCATGAAGATTATTCTGGCGGCCTATAAGTCTCAGAAGACGGGCAAAGCGGTTCCGTTTGACGGCCTCAACTTCTCCACGCTCGACATGGACGATTCCGACGTCCGTTACCGCTGATTAGAGGAGCAAAGTATGAAAATTGTAACCGTAGTCGGCGCAAGGCCGCAGTTTGTCAAGGCATCGGTTGTGTCGGCGGCGTTAAAGCCGGTCTGCACCGAGGTGCTTGTCCACACCGGCCAGCACTATGACCGCAATATGTCCGATGTGTTTTTCGAGGAGCTTTCCATTCCGAAGCCAGCCTACAATCTGGGCGTCGGTTCCGGTACCCACGGCCACCAGACCGGCGAAATGCTGATGAAAATCGAAGATGTTGTCCTTGGGGAAAAGCCGGACGTCATGCTCGTTTACGGCGACACCAATTCCACACTGGCGGGTGCTTTGGCGGCTTCAAAGCTGCATATCCCGGTCGCCCATGTCGAGGCCGGGTTGCGCTCCTATAATATGCGCATGCCGGAGGAACAAAACCGCGTTCTGACCGACCATATTTCCAAATGGCTTTTCTGTCCGACCCGGACCGCGGCGGACAACCTGAAAAAAGAGGGAATCACTGCGGGAGTTTCCGTCTGCGGAGACGTGATGCTGGATTCCGTACTGCATTTTTTGCGGGTTGCGCAGAATAACCCCTCCAAAACCGCCATTTTTGGCCAGCTTGGCATTCAGCCGAAGCATTACCGCCTTGCCACTCTGCACCGCGCGGAAACGACCGACGGCGGACTTGACGCCATTATCGCCATCTTTAAAGCCTTTGAGCAGCTTCCGCAGCTGGTCGTGCTGCCGATTCATCCGAGGACAAGGCCGCTCGCACAAGAGGCGATATCAAAATGCGGCTTCCGGAATATCAAGCTGATCGACCCGGTCGGCTATCTTGAGATGCTGCTCCTGACCTCCAACGCCTGTCAGGTAATGACCGATTCGGGCGGGCTGCAAAAGGAGGCGTGGTTTATGAAGGTGCCGTGTATTACGCTGCGCGGGGAAACCGAGTGGGTAGAGACGCTCATGGGGAACTGGAATGTTCTGTCCGAGCTCACCACGGAGGATATTTATCAAAAAGCGATGCATACGGTTGTGGATGCTGCCGCGCATGAACAGATGCCCTTCGGCGACGGAAACGCGTCGCAGAAAATTGCGGCCGTTTTGTCACAGGCAAGGGGCATACGGCCATGAACCGCAGCAATGTCTGCAAAGGTTAAGAGGTAATTTATGAATATCATTTATATCAATCATTACGCCGGTTCCAATCAGCACGGCATGGAGTTCCGTCCGTATTTTATGGCGAAGCGCTGGGCCGCCGCCGGCCACAATGTGACCGTTGTGGCCAGCTCCTATTCCCATCTGCGTACCGTGAATCCGGATCTGCAGGGCAAAAAGACCATGGAACAGATGCTGGACGGTGTGCGCTATTTTTGGATTGAAGGGCCCGAGTATCACGGCAACGGTATGGGACGCATTAAAAATATGCTTTCTTTTCTTCACGGGCTTTACCGGTATGCCGATCAGATTGCCGCGCAGGGAAAACCCGACGCGGTGATCGCGTCCTCCACCTATCCGCTGGATATCTACCCTGCGCACCGCCTTGCGAAAAAGCACGGAGCCATGCTGATCTACGAGGTGCACGACCTCTGGCCGCTCAGTCCGATTGAGCTCGGCGGTATGAGTCCGCATCACCCCTATATCATGATGATGCAGGCGGCGGAAAATTACTGCTACAAAAACAGCGATTACGTTGTTTCCCTTTTGCCCAACGCAAAAGAGCACATGGTGGAACACGGCCTGAAGCCGGAAAAATATATCTGTATTCCAAACGGTATTGTCAGGGCCGACTGGGAAAAGCCCATGGCGGACCCGCCGGTGTATTGCGATTTGTTGAAACAGTTCCATGACGAGGGATATTTCCTGATCGGCTACACCGGCGCGCATGGGATTGCCAATGCGTTGGACAGCTTTGTGGAAGCGGGGGAAAGGCTCCGCGATGAGAAAATCAAGCTGATCATGGTTGGCCCCGGCCCGGAGCGCGAGCGTCTTGCGCAGAAGGTCATTGATATGAATCTGCGCGGCACGGTGGAAATGCTTCAGCCGGTCAAACGCGACCAGATGCCGGAACTGCTGAGCCAGATGGACGCTCTTTATGTCGGGCTTCAGCGTCAGCCGCTTTTCCGTTTCGGGGTCAGCCCGAACAAGCTGATGGATTACATGATGGCCGCAAAACCGGTCATCTTCGCCATTGAAGCGGGGAACGACATGGTGGCGGACGCACAATGCGGAATCTCCATTGCGCCGGAGGACAGCGCGGCCATCGCGCAGGCCGCCAAAAAGCTTGCCTCCCTTCCCAAAGAGGAGCTTGACGCCATGGGCAGACGCGGCAAGGAATATATTCTGCAAAACAATGAATATGACGTGCTTTCAAAAAA
>DENA01000027.1:0-25868 GCA_002359465.1 Ruminococcaceae bacterium UBA2656 | reverse complement strand
CAGCGCCACCTGGTTACGCAGCCAGTCAATGCACAGGCCCTGCTCTTCCGGCAGCGGGTCGCGGTTTTGGGGCGGCCGGCACTTGACGATATTCGCAATATAAATATTCGTATGCCGGTCAAGATCCACCGCGGCCAGCATTTTGTCAAGCAGCTGCCCGCTTCTGCCGACAAACGGTTCGCCCTGCAAATCTTCGTATTCGCCGGGGCCCTCTCCGATAAACAGTACGCTGGCTTTTTCATTTCCAACACCGAATACAACATTTGTCCGTCCGGTGCAAAGGCCGCACTTGCGGCATTCCAGACAAGCGGACTTTAATTCTTCCCAGTTGTCAAACAATTCAGCATCCACCTTCCTATCTGATTCTTCTGTATTATATCATAAAAGCGAGGCTTTGTGGTATCATTGTCCATCTCCGTCTGCTGCGACGCGGGCGGCGGGCCGGAGGGACATAAATGCTGAAAATCAGGAACAGTGCGACGAGTGCGGCGGCAAGAGCAAGAATATGGGCGTCAGCGTTTCTCCTTTTGATAAAGGCAATAGGAATACAGGGCGGGAGCCACACACAGCAACACAATGGCGCCGGTCATCAATCCCTTATAGGGAGCAAATGCGGAGGCGGCGATTAAGATTCCGCCGGCGATCCACACAAAACCGGCAAACCGGTGTGTTTTTCTCCAGTTTTCCTCGCTGGCCAGCGTCCACGGCAGCTTGATCCCAATGGTATAATTCGGTTTGCATTTCGGAAGGTAATTGCCGAACACAGCGATTACGACGCCGACAAGAACTGTGATCAGGACGCTGATATTAAAGTTTTGACTGACCGCCTTTGCAATCACCGCGGCCTGTGTCACGTTTGCAATTACTACGATCAGCCATTTGCTGATGAATTTGATCTGCGGCGACCGGTCGATATTCTGTTTTTTAGGGTCTGCTGAAATACTGAAATTTACAAACACGGTACAAATCAAAAGAATGGCCGGAACCCCGAATGCGGCAAAAAAACGGGAGGAATAGCCGTTTGGATTGCCCGCCGCGTCCCAGTGCGTGGGCATTGTCTCCGGCAGCCGGGAATAAAAGGCCGCCGAAAGAATAAATGGAAATACCGCAGTCAGCCAGTACAGATATTTACCAAATTTATTTTTCATCGCTGTTATTCTCCTTGTCAAAAAAAGCTTGGAACCAATTCAGAACTTCTTCAAAAACGGACAGGTTCAGCTCGTAATAGATATATTTGCCGGCACGTCTGTCCGTGATTAGATCGGCATTTTTTAAAATGGCCAGATGGTGCGAAACGGTTGCGCCGGTCATATGAAAGTGGTCTGAAATTTCTCCCGCAGGAAGCGCGCCGCCCTTCAGAATATTTAAAATTTCCCTGCGCGTCGGGTCGGAAAGCGCTTTAAATGTTTCAGGAAACGACACGGCATCCGCTCCTTTCATTTAGAAATTTATCTAAATGTATAATATCACTTTTTCCCCGCTTGTCAACATGGATTTTACGGGAATACGGCGGGTCGGGAATTCTAAAAATTAGAGGTTGTCTTTTTGGGCGGAATCGTTTATAATATGATAGTTGGTATTAAGAAGCAAGGCAGAAATGCATGCAATAGGATATGCAGGCGGGCGGGCTCTGTACGGCGGGACGCCATGAACCATGTCAGGCGGGGAANNGGGGAACCGAGCAGCATTAAGTGGATTGCCCCGTGCGATACAGGAGGTCTGTTCGTCTGCATATCCTGATGCATGATAAACCGTTTTATAACGGTCTGTCTTGCTTTCAATTTGTCTGAGGGTGGTGTTCACATGTATCAGGTTCTGTACAGAAAGTGGAGGCCAAAGGTGTTCGCCGATGTTGTCGGCCAGCCTCAGGTTACCGTTACGCTGAAAAACGAGCTGATGGCGGGACGAATCGCCCATGCGTATCTGTTTACCGGTTCAAGGGGAACCGGCAAAACCACATGTGCTAAAATTTTGGCCAAAGCGGTAAACTGTCTGCATCCGGTGGACGGCGATCCCTGCGGCGAGTGTGAAATCTGCCGCGCCGCGGACGGCGGTTCCCTGATGGATATTGTAGAGATAGACGCCGCGAGCAACAACGGCGTGGATAACATCCGCTCTTTGCGGGAAGAAGCCAATTTCACCCCTGCGGCCGCGAAATACAGGGCCTATATTATAGACGAGGTGCACATGCTCTCCACGGGAGCGTTCAATGCATTGCTGAAAACGCTGGAAGAGCCGCCCGCCCATGTCATTTTTATTCTTGCCACTACAGAAGTGCACAAGCTGCCGGCGACCATTTTGTCACGGTGTCAGCGTTTTGATTTCCGCCGTATTCCCCCAAAGGAAATTGCGGAGCGCCTTACTTATGTGACTCGGCAGGAGAATGCGGAGCTTGACCCGCAGGCCGCGCTTTTAATCGCCCGTCTTGCCGACGGTGCCCTGCGCGACGCATTGTCTTTATTGGATCAGTGCCTTGGCCGCAGCAGGAATATTACGCTTGAGGTCGTGAATGAAACAGCCGGACTGGTTGGCCGTGAGCATCTTTTTGAGCTGACCGACGCTATTAAAGAGCACAATTCAGGCGCCGCGCTGGAACTGATTGACCGTCTGCACAATTCTTCCAAGGATATGGCAAGGCTGTGTGAAGAACTGTCTTCCCATTTCCGGAATTTAATGCTGATAAAGACCACAAAGGATGCGCACAACATGATTGCCGTACCCGATGCGGAGTATGAAAGCCTTACGAAACAGGCGCTTTCCACACCGCTGCCCGCTATCCTGCACGGGCTTGATACCATGCAGTCCGCACTGGAGCGGATGTACCGCGGCGGGGACAGGCGCGTCGAGTTCGAAATGGCGATGATCCGCCTGTGTTCTCCGGAACTGGATTCCACCACGGATGCCCTGATACGCCGCATTGAGGCGCTGGAGCGCGGCGCGGTGATGCAGAAGCCTGCAGCAAGGGCGGCTGAACCGGAAAAGAAACCGGTGAAAAAGCCGGAACAAAGCATACCGGAGAATTTTGCGGAAAAAGAGCAGCCGGGTAGAGCGCTCGAAGAGTCCAATGAATCTGTCATAGAGCCAAAAAAAGACGGAAATAGTCTTCAAAAGGATGCAAAACGTCTTTCCGAATGGCCGGAAATCCTGCAGATTCTGAAGAACTATTCCCATGCGATCGCATCCGCGTTCAGCGGTTCCTCCGCCTATATCAGCGGAGCGTATGTGCTGATTGACGCGCCGAACGAAATTGCGTTCCGCTTGCTGCGGGAACCGGCCCAGAGGGAAAATATGCGCCGGGCGATTCAGCAGGTTACGGGTAAAACCTACAATTTGGGCCCTTACAAAAACCAGAGCGGCGAAAAAGAGGGCGATCCGCTTGCGGAATTGGCTGGACTGGCTGAAAACGAGGGCATTCAAGTCATAAAAAAATAAGAGGATTTATAGGAGGAATTTTATATGAAAGCAAGATTGCCACAGGGATACGGCGGGGGGGGAGCTGCCAATTTGCAGCAGCTTGCGCGCCAGGCGCAAAAAATCCAGGAGGACATGGATCAGGCAACGTCCGAGCTGGAAGTAAAGGAATATTCCGCAACAGCCGGAGGAGATGCCGTAAAAGCGACGGTAACGGGTAAAATGGAAGTAAAAGCCATCGATATCAAGCCGGAGGTCGTTGATCCCGAAGATGTGGAGATGCTTTCCGACCTTGTGATTGCTGCGGTCAATGAGGCGCTGCGCGCCGCTGCTGCAGACAAGAGCCAGCGCATGGAGAAAATTTCCGGCGGCATCAACATGCCGGGCATGTTTTAACCATGCCGTCCTATAATGTGGCGCCTTTATCGCGCCTGATTGAGCAGTTTGAGCGGCTGCCCGGAATTGGACATAAGAGCGCGCAGCGGCTGGCCTATTATGTGCTCGGCCTCTCCAAAGAGGGTGCGCAAAATTTCGCCGACGCCATTATGGATGCTCACGAAAAAATACATTACTGTAAAATATGCTGCAATCTGACCGATCAGGAGCTTTGCCCCATCTGCCGCAATGAAGCGCGGGACAAATCCATTATCTGTGTTGTCGAAGATCCCCGTGATGTCATTGCGCTGGAGCGCACCAACGAGTTCAACGCCACTTATCATGTGCTGCACGGTGCCATTTCTCCGCTCAGCGGAATCGGCCCGGATCAGCTTTGCATCAAGGAGCTTTTGGCGCGTGTGAACAACGACACCGTAAAAGAGGTCATTATGGCGACCAATCCCACCGTTGAGGGCGAAGCTACCGCTATGTATATTTCACGCCTGTTAAAACCGCTTGGCGTCAAAGTAACGCGGCTGGCCTACGGGATTCCCGTGGGGGGGGATCTGGAATATGCGGATGAGGTAACCCTCACCCGTGCGATTGAAGGGCGCAGCGAGATTTAGTTGACATAATGCTTGACATTTTTAAAGAGCTATGATATGCTCATATACCGACACAATGGGATGGGAGGCTTTTTTATATGGCAAAAGACAATTTAAAAACATTGGCGCAAAATAAAAAAGCCTTTCACGACTATTTTGTGGAGGAAAGTATGGAAGCCGGCATTGAGCTTCGCGGCACCGAGGTCAAATCGCTCCGCAAAGCGCAGGTAAACCTTAAGGATGCCTGGTGCTCCATTGTCAAGGGCGAGCTTTTGATCAACGGAATGCATATCAGCCCTTACGAGCATGGCAATATCTTCAATCAGGACCCAATGCGGGTGCGTCGGCTTTTGATTCACAAACGCGAAATTATGCGGCTCTTCGGGCTGGTCAAACAGGACGGCTACTCGTTGATTCCGCTGTCCGTTTACCTTAAGGGGTCCATGGTCAAGGTTCAGGTTGGCCTGTGCAAGGGTAAAAAGCTTTATGACAAACGCGCCGACATGGCGGAAAAATCCGCAAAGCGTGACATTGACCGCGCTATGAAAGAAAAAAACAGATAAGAAAAATATTCTTGTATTTTTTTCTGTTGAATGCATGTATAATAGTATCAGGCGATCAAGTTCATCTGTCGATTTCTAAATATGGGGATGTAAAGGTTTCGACGGGGATTGTGAGCCTTAGTAAGCGAGTAGCGGCGCGGAACCGCTTTAAAAGCCGCAAACTTAAAATTAAACGACAACAATACTGTTGCGTACGCAGCCTAATTAGGCTGCCGTCTTTACCGGGCACACCGCGGCTTGGATAAGGGCGTCGATTAGCGGTGAACGTGAACCGAAGAACGTCTTTACTTTGGTCATGAACTAAAGACTACTGAACCGCAGAGCCTGCCCTTGGGCGCTGCGCAGAGGGAATGTTAAATCAATGGCTACACTCGTAGAAAGCTTTGGTAAGTGATTTTCGGACACGAGTTCGACTCTCGTCATCTCCACCATAGTAAAAAATAACAATATTTCCTTATAAAGGGAATATTGTTATTTTTATATATGACACGTTTGGTTTTGCATTTTGACAGCAATGGATTCTATTTCAATGCAATTTCGTCCAGTTCAGCTTGATGCCGACTTTTATCCTGTAGGTGCTCCTATGACTAATAAGTATTATGCAGTAAATAACACGACAATATGAAAAGAAAAGATAATGTTTTGTTAATGCTCAAAGATGAACTTTGATAGTTCGGCTATTTTTCCCTTTATGATGTTCGCCGTGTTAAAAAAATCTTCCTCAGATTTTCAGGTAGGGTCTTCCAACTCCCAATCTTTGAGATGCCTACAGGGAAAGTAATGACACTGAACCCCGCAGCTTGTAGTGACGCAGTTTGCTCTTTATTTATCACTCGGTATGAAGCCTTTTCAGTGCCTCCATATCCATGATGGTTATGCTTTTTGCGTCAAAGGCAATCAGATTTTCATTCCTCATTTTCTTTAGTTCGCGGGATAGTGATGGCCTTTGAACCCCTAATTTTTCAGCAAGCTCCTTTTTTGATACTTCCAATCGTATCGTTGTATTTTTCTGAATACGGCATTCATAAAGTAAGAATTCGATCATGCTCTGACGGATTGTTTTCATGGAAAGTAGTTGAATTTTTCCTGCCAGAATCAACGTTTTGTCAGAGATCGACTGGAGGAAATTCTCCAGAAATCCGCTGTTGCTTTGGCACAGTGATAGAATCAACTCCCTGTCCGCGTGAAGAATATCCGTATCATATTTCGCAGTCATTGTCATGGGATATGGGTTGTTACGAGAAAAAAGAAGGTTTTCGCCAATGGAATCACCGGCCATAAAGCTGCAAAGGGTAAGCATATCCCCGTTTGAATCGATTTGTTGCACCAAAACCGTGCCACGTAAAACAATGTCAAGACTGACACACTTTTCATTTTGAAAGTGTATTACAGTATTTTTGGCGTATCGCTTTACACGGTAATGTTCTTTCTTAAAAAGAATCGATAATTCTTCGGTTGAAAAGCATCGAAACAGGCTGGTCGATGCAAGCATTGGAATCAAGTCTTCCATAATTTTATCATCTTCTTTACAAAGAGTAACCTATGTTACTCTTATTTTTGTTGCTTTAGATTATAATACAAATCAAACAGAAATGGAAGGAGAATCTATAGTTGGAAAATATATTTTTTAAGCAGGCATCAAAGCCAATTCCGATATTTAGTGAAAAGAAATCAAGTTTTCAAATGGCCTATTTTTCTATATGGGGGATCTGGGATGAGTTTTATTCAATTTGAAGGGGTGGAACGGGAATATATTGTAGGAGACAGCGTCATAAAGGCCGTTAAGGAAGTCAGCTTTTCTCTTGAAGATAAATCATTTAATGTTGTGCTCGGACAAAGCGGAGCGGGAAAAACAACCGTGCTGAATATGCTGGGCGGCATGGATTCGCCGACGAAAGGGGTAATCACGGTAAACGGCGAAGAGATATCAAAGCTGGGAACAAAGGAATTAACTACGTACCGCAGGGATAAAATCGGATTTGTGTTTCAGTTTTATAATCTGGTTCCTAACCTGACGGCATTAGAAAATGTACAGCTTGCAGAAGAAATCTGCAGAAATCCGTTGGATGCAGCGGAAATGTTGGAGCGAGTGGGTCTGGGAGAAAGAAAGAATAATTTCCCCGGCCAAATGTCCGGCGGCGAGCAGCAGCGGGTATCCATCGCCCGAGCATTGGCAAAGAATCCGCAGATTCTGCTTTGCGACGAACCTACCGGTGCCCTGGATTCCGGTACGGGGCGCATTGTATTGAAGCTGATTCGCGACATAGCCCGGGATATGGAAAAAACAGTGGTAGTGGTCACTCATAATTCTCCAATTGCCGAAATGGCGGATACCATCATTCATATGCGAGATGGGCAGATAAGCAAAATCCAGCATAACGAGCATCCGCGGCCGGTGGAGGAAATTGTATGGTAAAGGGCGCACTCATTAAAAAATCCATCCAGGATATGAAAAAGAACCGGTCGCAGTTTCTATCAATTTTTATTATGGCAACATTAGCCATGGGTATGTCGGTTGGACTGGACACCATATGGACAACAATTGACGCGCACTCCCAGAGTTTTTATAAAGATACCAATATTTCGGATTTCTGGGTAGCTGCTTCAAATCCATCCGAACTGAATATGTGGAGAGTCCGGAATATAAAAGGCGTACAGAAGGCAGAAAAACGTTTCACGGTAAATAACGCCACTGCCCGTATTGATGGAAAACCTACATTACGGGTATATGCCGTTCCATCGGAAAATACGCTTGACATGTCAGTTACTATAGCCGGAAAAAAGCTCAGTAAGCGTGGGTCAATCCTTGATCGTTCCTTTGCCCAGGCCAATCATCTCTCTGTTGGGGATACCCTTGCTATAGAGGTGAATGATAAAAGGATAGATACTACCATTGAAGCGCTTGCCCTCAGCAGCGAAAACATATATGCAGTGAAAGACACTGCTTCCATGATGCCCGACCCGAAGAGATATGGATTTATCACGATTGATGAGGATCGAATTGTCTCTGCTTACGGAGGATTGAAACCCTACAACCAGGTTGAAGTTCAGCTTACTAAGGGAGCGGACGCTGTGAAAATACAGAACCAGATGGACTCCATATTTGGAAGAAAGCTCAACTTTGTAATGGCTCAAACTGATAACCGCGGTGTTAACTTCGCAAACGCCAAGGTCATTCAGTTCCAGTCACTTGCCACGGTGTTTCCGTTTATGTTCTTTCTGGTTACCGCCCTGATCACCTTCAGCACAATGATGCGGCTGACAGAAGACCAGCGCAACCAGATCGGAATATTGAAGGCCCTTGGTTACAGCAAAAAAAGCATTTTATGGCATTATACCTCATATGGCGTTTTTGTCGGCACACTGGGAATCCTCGTGGGAATTATATTCGGTCCGAACGTGATTGGCAGGCTGCTGCTTTCAAAAATCAAAAACCTGATGACTTTTCCCGCTGAGGATATGGTTGTAAACATTCCGAAGTTCCTTTTCGGCGCTTCTATCATAATAACTTTTACTGCAGGAATTTCTTTCCTTTCGTGCCTGAAGCTTCAAAATGAAACACCAGCCGAATTACTGCGGGCCAAAACGCCAAAAAAAGGGTGCCATATTTTTCTGGAGCATTTTTCTTATGTGTGGATGCATTTGAAATTCAGCCAAAAACTAATTGCAAGGAATGCTATGCACAATAAATTCAGAATTGCTGTAAGCATCCTTGGCGTCTCGGGCTGCGTGGGGCTGATTATCGGCGCCCTTGCCCTGTTTGACCTTGTGTCCGGTATTCCGAAAACACTTTATGAAAAAACATACTCTTATGACCAGAAAGTTATTCTGGACAGCGATACCACAGACAGGGCCATTAGGAATTTGAATCTTGACGGAACAGTGCAGGATATGGAGGAAAGTTCCATCCAGCTTACAACGCAGGAAGGGCTGCGGAAAATGACCGCCGTCTCCGTTTTTTCCAAGAAAAGCCCGCTGATCCATCTTGAGGACGCGGACGGAAACAGCGTTACGCTTCCCGATACGGGAATTGCCATGACGAGAAAGCTGGCTGAACTCATGCATGTAAAAGTCGGTGACACCGTAAACCTGAAGCGGAGCAGCGACACATACTATCCTGTTATAATCATGAAAATCGTCTATATGCCAAGTGCTCAGGGAATCTATATGACGGACGACTACTGGCAGAAAATCGGTGAGAATTTTAATCCCACCTCGCTGCTGGTTAAATGGAATAAGAAGAATAACGACTTTCTAAACAGCGGTTACATAACAAGCTATACGGACAGAACAACTCAGAAATCTGATTTCGAGGGGAACCTCAGCGCAATTTTTGGCACTTCCCTTTTGCTGATTGTATCGGGCGCGGTTCTGGCTTTTGTAGTGCTCTATAACATGGGAATGTTGAATTTTGCTGAACGTGTAAGGGATCTTGCCACATTGGAGGTTCTGGGTTTTCATCAGAAAAAAATCCGGCCGCTTGTATTAGCGGAAAATGTTTTTTCCGTATTTGTCGGAATTTTATTTGGAATCCCTATTGGAAGATATCTTGCCAATACAATAGCTGGAGGGTTTGGCGATGACTTTGATTTAATCAGTCATGTGACGGTAGACAGAATATTGATTGCAGCACTGGTAACGCTGATCTTCGCAGCCACTGTAAACTATGTTGTCCGCAAAAAAATAAAATCCATCGATATGCTTCAGGCGCTGAAGAGTGTAGAATAATTGATAAAGGAAGGTCCTGTTAAGTATGAGATTAGGCAAGAGAAAATATTTAGCGGCATTAACAGTTGTACTGCTGCTGTTCTTCTCCGGCTGCCAAAATAGCCAACCGGCGGCACAAGCAAATGCATCTGTTGAAAGTTCCGGACAAAGCGGAGATATTGTTGCTTGGGGTGAAGTCAAATACAACGATGGATACCAGATCAGCATCGACTTCCCAGCGCGTGTTGAAAACATCGCCGTTAAGGAAGGTGATACTGTAAAACTCGGCAGCGCACTGATTACGCTGTCCACCGACGATTACCAGAAAAATCTTAAGAAACTGCAGATGCAGTCCGATTCGGCGAAAGCTTCCACCAATAATGTCGACCAGGCTGCACTGAAAGCCGACATTACAGTGCTAAAGAATCAAATTGCCTACAAAACGGAAGAACTCCGCAATGGGAGAAAACCCGAACTGCAGTTGCTGCGGAACTCCCTTTCACTTGCACAAAAAGAGGAAAAACAGGCCCAGGACGACCTTAACAAATACCAAAAGCTGTTGAGTGATGGCGTGATCTCACAATCCGATTATAGTAAGTATTCGGATATACTGGATCAAAAGGCCAAAGTGGTAAAAGACGCGAAGGATAGCATTACGAAAACCAAACGTACGCTTCAGGAGGAGCTCGATAATCTAAACACTCAATTGAAAAGTAAGGAAGTTCAGCTCAGCCAGCAGGAAAGCAGCGCCAATGCCGCACAGATCGACCTTGATCTGATGAGCGCAAAAACGAAGAAGCCCTATCTTTCTGGAAACAACATTATTTCCAATCTCAATTCAGGAATAGTAGAAGAAATCAACGTTGTCAGGGGTACTGTCATCAGCGGCCAAACAGCTCAAAAAGTAATCAATCTGATTGACGCTAGCAGCGTTTATGTGAGTGCGGAGGTTCCGGAGGAATTCATCGGGCAGATATCCGCAGACAGCAAAGTGTATGTTGTTCCTACATCTAACAAAAACATTAAAATTCCGGGGCATATTATTCAGATTTCAAATCAGGCAGTGGAAAAAGATGGCGACCGTATCATAAAAGTTCAAGTTAAAACGGATGAGAAAAGTGATTTTATAAAACCAGGCCTGACCTCGGATGTGCATTTTTCCAGAGAAAGCAGCGCAAATGGAATGAAAGGAAAAACCAATTGACACTGATACCTTTTATGTTTATAGGGTAAGGAGGAATTCTCTTGAAAAAAAGAAGATCAATTGCAATAATTGCTTTTGCGGCGTTACTTTCCTTGAACATGGTGGTTCCTGCATTCGCAGAGGATACATCTGTCTACACCGTTGAATACTCAAGGGTGGAACAAATGGTTTTAGGCTGCAATTTACAGGTAAACAGTAATGATTTTTTGCTGAAAAGCTTAGATAATGGAAGTGAAATTAAAGAAAAATATTCCCAGCTTTCTGATACGATTTCAAAAACATCCTCCAGTCTGACGGCGATCATCTCAAATCCACAGGCTTCGGCAGAATTAAAGACGGTTGCGCAAGGTACGAACGTTGCGCTCTCAACCCTTTTTGCTTTTCTGAACGCACAGGAAGATATTTCGGAAGATGATTATCAGCTCAGGGAACTTCAAGCAGACCTTGCGGATTATCAACTTGTAAGAACCGCGCAAAGCCTGTTTTCAGTACATTATCAATTACAATACAATCTGCAAAAGCTGACAAATACCCGCGCGGTTTTGCAAAATAACGAAAAAGCCGCACAGAAAGAATACGACTTGAAGCTTGGAACGTCTCTTGCAGTTTCGCAGGCCAAAGATGCACTGGCTGAGATAGACAATAGCATCACCGGCCTTCAGAACCAATCAAAAGAGATTGATACGCAGATGAACCGGCTTTTAGGTCATTCCTACAGTGACTCAATCACCTTTGGTTCAATGCCGGACCCGGATACCTCTTATGTGAATAAAATAGATCTGCAAAAAGATACTGCGGCAGCACGGGATGCCAGTTATAATGTGCAGATTAAACGAGAGCAACGCGCACTGCTGGGTAATGAAACTATCGAAGACCGAGACCGGAAAACATCGAACAGCAACTTAACCGAAGTGGAACTTCAAAATATCGGGGCGTCGCTCGAAAAGCAGCTTCATACGATACAAAGTCAACAATCAGTGCTCGCAGCAGCCAAACAGGAATTGGAAACCTCTAAGCTTTATGAAAGTCAGGCGCAAAAAAAATATTCTTTAGGTCTAATGTCCTCCATGGTATATGACAACGCAAGAAATGATGCCCTTGCGCAGAATTTAGCCGTTAAGACCGCTTCAGCGGAACTCTTCTGGGAGATTGAATCCTACAAATGGATTGTAAAAGGGCTTCCTATGTCTTGAAAATATGTAGAATGCGTATAAGTCCGTAGACCCTAAGTAGATGGGCTGCGGATTCAGTCGATCTAAACTACAGATATAAAGGTCCCAGACTGATCCAATAATTGGATCAGTCCCACTACAGAAGATTTATTAACTTCTACATTCAAAAGACGGGCATGTTTTACTCTTTTATAGTGATTCCAAAAATTGGTAAGTCGAAATTAGCTAATACATGCTCCTTATAGTTTCCAATGCGTAACAAGGTAGAAGTAGGATTAGCATTCCATTAATCAAATAAACGTGTTCGGATTTAGCGCGGTTATCTCCATCATGGAAAAAAATAGTAATATCTCCACAAAAAGGAAATATAACTATTTTCATATATAACGCGTTTGGTTTTGTATTTTAACGGCAATGGATTCTATTTCAATGAAATTCCATCCAGTGCGTGGGATTATGGTGGCGAAATTTTATCCTGCATGCGCTCCTATGACTGATAAATATTAAGCAGAAAATAACACGATAATATGAAAAGAAAAGATAATTCATTAATGTTCAATGCTGAACTTTGATAGTTCAGCTATTTTTCCCTTTATGATATTCGCCGTGTTAAAAAAATCCTCCTCAGATTTTCCGGTAGGGTCTTCCAACNNCTTCGCGATGCTTACAGGGGAGGTAAGGACATTGAACTCCGCAGCCCATAGTTACAACAATATCAACCGATGGAAGTTTCTCTAGAAGCTTTGGATGTTGGGTTTTTGTCATATCCACTCCGTAGAGCTTTTTGATTATTTTCACCGCGTCCGGATTGATTTCCGTTTTCACTTCGGTGCCTGCTGAATATGCGTCAAAGGCATGGCTTTCAATGATTTACTGTATAAAATACGTGCACAAAAATATATCATATCTTTGTGAGACCAAGCTCAAACAGCCGAGCATAGCATAAAAGAACAGCCCTAAAAACTCATTCTAAAGTTGTTAAAGTTGCTTTTCTTCTTACGATATCCGAATTGAGAGATTAGATGATGGACTCGAAGCGTAGCCATGCAGTTTCTCAGGGCCGCCAGTTGTCAGTTGAGAGCATGACGGCAGTAAGCTTGTTTCTATGTTGTGATACCACAATTTCATAGTTGATGGTTTTTAACGCAGTCCACTTCTCTTGACACTATTGATTTTTCTGCTGCTTCATTCGCGCCACTTCAAGAGCTCACCACGACCGCCTGCCGTCCTAACGCTTGAAAGCGATCTTCCACCAGTCCTTTTTTAAAAGCTTTCAGACCATTTGATTCATAAGGATCGTTAAAGTAATAATGATCCTTGTCATATCCGACCAGAACAAGGCAGTGCTCCCCTGCAATCCATTGAAAGGTTTTTCCGCTATCTTCTACGATCCAGCTTTTTCCTGGCCTAGGTTGCACCATATTCATTGTCACCCATATGATAACGGGGATATGCTTACTGATATTTTTGATGATAAAATTGGTTACCGTAATTGTTTCTCCTTTAGTGTGGAAATATAAAATGGAATTATCTGTTTGTTTTATATTTCAAATTGTGAAAAAATTTGTTATGATATAAAAAATGAATTTGCGGTAGCTATTACAGGTACGTCATATCGAGGAGATGGCGTAAAAGTATCTTCTAATCTCACCCGAGTAGTGGGTGGATTTTTGCTCTCCAAACGGCAGACGATTGGAGTACCTGCCAAAGCAGATAAAAAATCCGAACTTCTCCTTTCGGAAAGAGGTTCGGATTTTTATAATGGAATGGTCGTTACAGGCTGAAATCCCTTCTGCCGTTCACCTTATTAAATACCAGTAAAGAAATAACCGTGAGCAGTGTCAGAATGGAGGAAAGCGCCGCTGCAACTCCGTAATTGCCGCGTACAACTTCTGTGTAGACCGCGACGGTCAGAGTTTTCGTTTTGCCCGTGTACAGAATGATGGCGGTGGACAGCTCGCTGATCATGGTAACCCAGCTTAGAATTGCTCCCGAGACGATTCCCGCTGCCATCATCGGAACAGTAACGCGGAAAAAGACCTTCATTTTGGACGCTCCCAGTGAAACGGCCGCTTCTTCTATGCTGACGGGGATTTGCTGCAGAATTGCCACCGATGAACGGATGGTATACGGCAGCCTTCGGATGATTAGGGCAACCACCATAATCAGCATTGTTCCGCTTAGCATCAACGGCTTCTGGTTAAAGCCTGTCAGCAGTGCAATGCCAAGAACGGTTCCGGGTACGATATACGGAATCATGGATAGAATATCAACCGTACTGGTAAGGGTGTTTCTGCGCCGTACAACCAGATAGGCGATCAGTACGGCAAGCAGGATAATTGCAATCAGGGAAAGCAAAGGGATGACAATGGTGTTCTGAATGCTTTTTCCCATTTTGGAGAATGCGGATTCATAGCTGCTTAGAGAATACCCGCGGACAAAAATTTTGCCGGAAGTTTTCTTAAAGGATGTATAGGTGACGTATACCTGCGGCAGGATGGCGACGGCCACCACCAGATAGGAAAACAAATACACCAGCAGCTTCTTGCCTGCTCTCGGTTCCTGTTCCTCAATGGGGTGCAGGGCATTCAATGCAAAAGCATTTCTATTGGAAATATACTTTTGAATCAGGAAGACAACGGTGGTTATGACAATGGCGATAATTGCGATTGCAGCAGCAAAGCCGTCGTTGCCGCCTACTTCATTGATGAATTCAGTGTACAGGACAACAGGGAACGTACGGTATCCCTCGCCAATCAGCATCGGCGTACCGAAGTCGGCAAACGACCGCATGAACACCAGCAGGCCGGCCGCGAGCAGGGTAGGCATGATGAGGGGAACCACTACTTTAAAGAAGCATTTGACGCCGGAGCAGCTCAGGTTGTTCGCCGCTTCAATCAGGGAATTGTCAATGTTCTTCAAAGCGCCTCTTGCGTACAGGAACACCAGCGGAAAAAGCTGCAGGGACATAACCAGTACGATTCCACCGAAGCCGTAGATGTCCGGCAGGACAATTCCAATTTTGCGGAAGAACACGGTGACCACACCGCTGCGTCCCAAAAGCAGAATCCAGGAGTACGCGCCAATAAACGGAGCGGACATGGACGCGACCACAATCAGGATGTTCAGCACGGACTTTCCTCTGATCTTAAAAACGGAGAAGAGGTAGGCGAGCGGGGTGCCAATGGCAATGGAAAGAACGGTTGCGGCCAGCGAGACTTTGAAGCTGTTCAGCAGAGTATCAAAATAGTAACTCTTTGAAAAGAATCTTACAAAGTTCGCCATTGTGAACCGTCCGGTCTCCGCATCATAAACGGACTGCTGCATCAGATGCGCCATGGGGTAGATCAGAAACAGCAGATAAACCGCAATGGTACACAGCGTGACGGTTCCCCAGATGTCCAGGCGGAATTTGCTATTGTCTTTCATAAGCTTCGCTCCTTACAAGGTTGCGGCTTCCTTCTTTGTCAAACACATTGATTTTGTGTTTTTTCATCTGAAGCAGCACATTCTGTCCGGGCTTCAGCTCATCCTCCAGAGAAGACTCCTCAACAATCTCCACCGTGAGGCCGCTCTCGGTCTCAACAGCGTAATGCGTGTTCAGACCAAGATAGGTATATTCCTTGACAATGCCATGGATTCCCTCGTCGCCCTGCTTGCTGATGACGAATTCCTCCGGGCGGACGGAGCACTGCACTTCCTGATTTTCCAGCTGATCGAGATAATCCAGTTTCACCCGGTAGCCGCTGGAGAAGATCAGGGTGCCCTGCTCTATTTTTGCCGGCAGGATATTGGTACGACCGATAAAGGTGGCAACAAACACGTTTTTTGGCCTCTGGTAGATGTCTTTCGGTGCGCCGACATGCTGGATTACGCCGTCCTTCATAACCGCAATGGTATCACTGATGGCCATAGCCTCTTCCTGATCGTGCGTGACATATACGGTGGTAATTCCAACGTTTTTCTGTGTGTGACGGATAACGCTCCGCATCTCCAGACGCAGCTTTGCGTCCAGATTGGAAAGCGGCTCATCCATCAGCAGAACGTCCGGTGAAATTACCAGGGCGCGCGCAAGCGCAATACGCTGCTGCTGCCCGCCGGAAAGCTGGTTCGGCATTCGTGTGGCATACTGCGAAATCTGCATCAGCTGCAGGTATTTTTCCGTCAGCTCCTGTATCTTTTCTTTTTCCATTTTGCGGTTTTTTAGCCCGAAGGCGACGTTATCGCGTACCGTCATGTGGGGGAAAATGGCATAGTTCTGAAAGACCATGCCGATGTTCCGTCTGCTCGGATCAATATCGTTGATACGCGTGTCGTTAAAGTAGACGTCACCGCCCTCGATGGAATTGAAGCCGGCAATCATGCGCAGCAGGGTCGTTTTTCCGCAGCCGGAGGGTCCCAGCAGCGTAAATAGCTCCCCGTCTTTTATTTCAATATTCAAATCCGGTATAACCGTATTGTTCCCGTATTTTTTTACGGCGTTTTGGATCAGGATCTTACTCATTTCATACCCCCGCAGTTCTAATCGATAGTTGCTTTACTTACTCTGAAGACTGGTGTAGATATCCGTGTATTTACTTACAAGGTCCTTCTTATGAGAACTGACATAGGGAATATCTTCCTCAATGACCTTAATATCCGACATTGGAGTCATAAAGTCGCTGGTCTTTGCATCCTTCATTACCGGACGGTTGGTCAGCGTGCTGCCCCAGATATTCTGCACTTCTTCACTGATAATGAAATCAATAAAGAGCTTCGCGTTATCCATGTTCTTTGCGCCCTTAATGATAGTAGCGGATGCCGGAAGATAAACCGTGCCTTCTCTGGGATAGATCACCTTGACAGGAGCGCCGTCGTGTACGAGCTGCGCACAGGGATCTTCGTAGGAAAGGCCGACCACATTTTCGCCGTCTGCAACGCTCTTGTAAACAGCAGAGGAACTTTCACAGATTTTTCCGCCAATATTGGAGAATAGGTCTTTTACATATTTCCATGCGGCGTCGTTTTCATAGCCGCCCATCGCCAGCAGCATGTTTGTAAGCTGTGCAAAAGCGGAAGAAGAGTTGGCCGGATCGGCTGTGGCAATTTTGCCCTTGAGCTTCGGATTGAGCAGGTCGGCATAGCCTTCAACCTTGATATCACCGATCAGGTCGGTGTTGACAATCAGGCAGCTGCCGTCCAGAACGTTTCCGGTAATGAACCCGCAGGTGTTTTTGTAAGCGTCCAGCACACCGGCATCGTTCTTGGAAACATACGGTTCCCACAGGTCTTTATTGTCATACGCCAAAGACCAGGAGCCGCCGAACATTACGTCCGCGTACGGGTCTTCTTTTTCGGACTGGATACGCTTGATGAGTTCGCCGGTACCGGCCTGGATGACTTCGACGTCCACGCCGTACTTTTCTTCAAAGAGCGGGATGGTGGCGTTCATCAGTCCCTCGGAGTTCGGGGAATAGATGACCAGCTTGCCTCCGCCCTGTTTCGCGGAAGCCGCAGACTCGGAAGCGGCGCTGCTAGCTGCGTCTGTCTTGGAAGCGGCGGGTGCGGAAGAACAACCTGCTGCGGAAGCAGCAAGCACAACGGAAAGAATCAGTGCGATTAACTTTTTCATTTCATTTCCTCCTCTAGTTTGGGTTTCTATTTGGTATTCCTATTTTAAAAAATAATGCATAAAATTAATACCTAAATTACCGAACAAAATAGGAAAGATACCGAACAACTTTCATCCGGTATCTTTTTTCAACGAATTTTCAATTTGTATTCCTTAGGGGAGCACCCCACATATTTTTTAAAAACATGGCTGAAATACTTGTAATCCCCTATGCCACACGCCCCTCCGATTTCAGAAATCGGAAGCCGGCTCTCCTGCAGGAGAGAAAGCGCTTTTTGAATACGGTACCGGTTCAGGTACTCAATCACCGTGGTACCCAGCGCTTTTTGAAACCTTTGGTTGATGTATCGGTCGGAATAAAACAGCTTTTCCGACAATTCAGAGAGTGTGATTTTTTGAGTATAGTTCTGCCCAATAAAATCCAAAATTTGCACCACTACGGGGTCCTCCGGATTTCCCAGCTTCATGTCGCTGAATAGGGTAATATCTTTTAGTTCAGAGACGCTTTTATTTTGTTTGCGTAAAATACGAATGTTTTTGCATTCCAGAACGGCACGGTCCAGAGCTTCCATCATTTCTTCGTGATTCAGCGGCTTCAGAATATAGTCGGAAACGCCGTTCCGAATCGCCTCTTTCGCGTATTCAAAGTCGGAATAACCGGTTAAAAGAATTGCCACATAATCATATTGATATTTCGTTTCGGCAATCATTTGCAGCCCGTCCATGACAGGCATATTGATATCGGTAATTACGATGTCCGGGTTGAGTGCTTGAATAAGCTGCTTCCCATCTACACCGTTACGGGCTTCACCCACCACGGTGCAGCCGTGATCTTCCCACGGCAACGCATAACGGATGCCCTTCCGGATAATATCCTCGTCCTCCACCAATATCACACTAAACATCTTTTCTCCCCCTGCGCAGAAGCTTTGCCGTAACGGTAAAGCCTGTTCCTTTTACACTGTTGATAAACAGGCCGCACTCCTCTCCATATTCCAGAATGATTCGGCGGGAAAGATTCTGCAGGCCGTTGTGTTCGGTCTTGATTCCTTCGGAAACAATCATGCTCTGCAGGCGTTCCAATACCTCCTGAGAACCCCCGGGACCGTTGTCCTCCACACGCAGGAACAGATAATCACCCTCGCACCAGGCCCTGATCTGAACGGAAAGTTCCATCTGTTTCTGAAAACCGTACTTGATGCTGTTTTCAATCAGCGGCTGCAAAAGCAGTTTCGGAATCATACACTGGCTGCAGTTCGGCTCTATTTCCATTCGGCACCGGAAACGCTCCCCAAACCTTGTTTCCTGTATATACAGATAATCCTCTATGTAACCAATATCCTCTGAAAGAAGGACGTCCTGTTTTGTATTGTTAATGCTGTAGCGAAGAATATTGGTGAATTTTTCCAGTAAATACGAAGCTTTTTCCGCATCTCCAAGGATCAGGTACTTGATGTTGTCCAATGTATTGTAAATGAAATGCGGATTAATCTGCGTCTGCAGGTTTCGCATCTCAATCATACTGTTCAGCTTAATCAGATCGGTATTGCGTGTGTTGAGCTCGTTGATGCTTTTCAGCATTTTATTGATCTGCGCCGCGATCTCCTCAATCTCGTCTCCCGTATCAATTTGGATGATGTGCTCGTTGTCTCCGTGGCGAATGATGCGAATTTCTCCCACCAGCGCTTCTACGGATTGAGCGGTCTTTTCCGCCATCATCTGGGACAGCTTCCGGAACATGACCAGCCAAATCCCGCCCAACAGAACAATCGTCATCACGCCGATGATGATGTAGAGCGAGTTTCCCGGCGAANNCCGCTTTTTTATCCGTCAGAACCCGTGCGCCGGTACGGTATCGGTTATCCTGTACCGTAACAAAGTGATGGGACGGATCCGCCCTGTATTTGTTGGTATTGCGTTCGGAAAGAAATGCGTTTTTGGAGCAGCAGATGATGTCCCCGTTTAGATTTGTGATGATACAGTCATACTGATATCCTGAAAAGAGGTTGCCCCAGTCGTTTCCATTCAGATAGGCCATAACAAACCCGGCCAGCACCCCGTGCAGGTAAACGGGTTTTGCAAAAACACACTCGGAACTGTCTCCGGAAAAATAATAGACGGTAGTGTAAATGGGCAGATTGGCTTTCAAGGCATTGTCCGCCACAATTTTATTAAATTCCGTTCTGTGCAAGTTCATCTCATCTTCCCCAAAGCTGGTATATACAATCTGCTTTTTCCGGTTCATCAGAATCATACGAACGCGCACCGGGCTGTCCACGTTGTGCTTACTGAGGGAGTACTGAACTTCCTGGCTGTCGGAAGCACCGGTCATATAGCGAAGGAAGAGACTTTCATTTTCCTCATCCTCCAGATAAGTGGTGACATCTTCATAAACTTCATCAAACGTGCGGTTCAGAAAATTCAGATGTTCCTCCACATTGAAATTCTGATTAAGGTAATTCAACCCGAAAATCGGGATACAGAACAGCAGGCAGCCGACAATAACCAGAAAGATGATCTTCTGAAGCGCCTGCTTTTCTAATTGTTTTTTAAAGGAACTGTTTGCCGTTTCTCTCACCCGCAAATTTATTTCATCTCCACCATACCTGTATCTAATTCCGTATATAAGTAAAAAATAATATAAATTTGTATTAATTAAACCATATTTTGTGCTGATTAACAAGAGCGAATTCTGTTGGTAAGTATCAGTGAAAGCAGACAGTCGCGGAATATGCTTGTCCAAAGTGCAACGATTCTTCTGAAACTGCAGACTGTGACTGGTATAACTTTGACCATTGAAGGCCTGCCTTCATTTTCTTGTTATATGCGATAAGTATGGATTCGGCATACCCTCTCGAACCGGCCCTTCGCTCCTTTGCCGTGCGGCTGATTTCTCTGGCAGAGAATGCACCGACTTTTTCCTTGAAAAGATCATCTTTCATACTCTCCCCGAAAGCGACTATCATCAGTGCGATTCCTTTAAGCATATTAGCAGACAGGGAGTTATAATCGCCTTCCCATGTGCCTATACACAGGCGTAGTGTGCGATCAAGCACATGAAACCCAAATTTATGATAGATATCCTCAAGACAGGCAATGGCACAGATACTACCGGGAGCTTTGTTTTGTGAGATAAACATGCCGTAGGACTCTACTAGAGATTTAATAAGCAGCTGGTCGTCATTTCCGGCTTCCACATTAGCCATAAAAACCTCATAAGGGAGTAATGGCTTGATGCATTTCATCTGGTTGGCAAAGATGTTTGCTTCCTGACTATACTCTAGATCGTCATATATCATACACCAGACCGGAGTCTCGCGTGATTCAGATACAGCGGCGATAACTTCGATGGTATGCTGACCATTAAAAACATAGTTAACGCCGTCGCGGCGACTGACTTTTACTGGGTTGATTTGATACAGATCAAAATTCTCTATCGTCCTTCTAAGGTGCGAAACGGCCAAATTTCTTTGATAATCCTGATTGGAGACCAAGTTTTTGATAGGAATCTGTTCGAAATAAACATTTGGGACATATTCATGGTAATCTTCCATCACGGCGCCTCCCTTATAACCGTAAGCATGTAGTCAATCGTTTCCTTTAGGCGGCTAAGTTCTTCAACAAGTTTTCCACGAGCCTGGACTGTTGTGCTTTCTAGACTCGAAGCGGCCTTGACGCGGTTGATTGAGCTAACCCAGGAAGGAATGGTCAGTGTAAGACTGGATATTTCAGCGTCTGGATCATAGGAAGGCATGTCCTTTATGGATCCGGGCGGCATAGATAATGGGGCCTTTGTTTGCTTTGGTGGAAATAGCCGGTGTATTTCGGCGTTACTGCCCAACACGGATGAATCTTCTGAAACTAATTGTTTCAATCGTATAACCTCCTGGCTGGCTAATTGGGATAGGTAGGCAATGTTATCTTGTGATATCTTGAGCTCTCCAGAGAGAATTTTCGGTGTAATCTCCGGTACAACTGTAGAAAGAGAATCCAGAGCGCGAGAATATTGTCCATAGTTGAGAACAGTGGCGTGAGAGATATTGTATTCCGCTGCCAGTCTTTCCCTTGTCCGGCTTGCAGTCAGCCCAAAAGGAGCTTCGGGCAAAATGTTTTCCCCGACCTCTTTTTTAGTATGTTGGTTGATTCCGGCTACGTTATGAACCCCAAGTATCTTCTCTGTCTCATATCTTTTGCCGATTAAATATCTTCGTGTTTCTTCCGTAATATTGCGGCGTCCAAGTTGATTTATGCAAATCCATACAGTGGCTTCCTCACGGTTTCGCAAATAAATACGTTGAATTGAAAAAGGAATCTGATGACGGGTGCATATCTCATATCGATTATGGCCATCTAAAATTGTATTATTCCACACCGACAGAGGTTCCCGGCAGCCATCACGAATAAGGTTTTCCTTCAGCAAACACCGTTCTTCTTCCGATAACGAGGGTATCAGTTGTTTAAAATCATTGTCTATTATTAACTTAACTATTTTCAATTCCGGCATATTCTTATAACTCACTCTCCTTCACTGGAAGGGCACTTGGCATATAAAAGCGCACAATTCCTTCATTTTGAATAATGTCCCCATATAAGCGGTAAGTTTTTTGATCTTGCCAATTGATACATACATTACGTAGCGTTTTAACTAACGACTGACTATATAATTCAACCGATTTGATACCCTCCTGAGAGCCAGATGATATCCGATGAGCACGTGGATTGAAACGGTCGCTACGCAGAATCATCAGCGAACGTTCTTCAGGGTTGACCAACAGAAAAATATATTCCGGGCAGCCGATAGACAGTAGCGTATTTTTATGAATCCTGATACGATGCTTTTTAAAATCAATCACAATCAGCGGTTTGTTTAAACTGCTTCCCATCATACTTTGAGACCCTCCCCAGAAGACGGAGCTTTCCTTGCAAGCTCTGTCTGAGGATCATTATTTTCTTTGATACCAAAGACAGTATATCCGTCAAATATATTGACTTGCAGCAACTTGCTATGCTCTTCAACGGGAAGTCCGAATTGATTCTGCCATTCCGCTGGATAAACCGGAGTACGGGACATTCGAGGCTTATCATCATTACTCAAAGTGCACTGATAGACTTCCGTGGCCGTAAGATCGAAAATAAAAAGATACTCATCACTACTTCGTATCAGTTTGCCAAGTATTTTATAACGGCAATCTGGATTCCAGTCCATCATTTGAATTACTTTGGCAAAAAACATTCGGCAGGTAATCTGCCGTGGCTTGCGTTGCTCGTTACTGGTAGTACACCAAAGAAAAGTATCTTTTTTATCTTCACGTTGTGGACGCACGGCAAGCTTTTTCTCTTCTGGATTAACCAGTATTTGCACATAATCTACATCCGGCAATTTCTTTAGACATGCTGTATTCAAAGATATTTTACACCGATTAAAAACGATGGATGGCTCGTGAATGTGTGAAAAGAATTCGCGACGAACTACTTGGTACCCTTCATAACTAAATGACTCTTCTTGTGCGTCGCTTCTGTCATCGTATTGATTTTGACCGGTGCTCTCATGCAATAATGAGCTTTTTCCGGCGCTATCTAAAATAAGATTATTCTCTATCATTATCCACCTCCTGCTGCATATTACAGATTAATTGCTTGATCTGCGCACCGGCAACTTCTGCGTTTGTAACACTTAGTGGTGGGGAATCAGAAAAAGGCTGACCCTGTTCATGAACGTTCCATGTGCCATTTCTGTCAAAAGCCATGAGCTCGCACGCTTGGGCATTCCGGTAAAAATTGTTGCCAAAATTATTCGCCCATGTAGCGGGATACGCCATAATATCTTTTTTCGGTCCGTTGGTAAACGGTTTCACTTTGCCATTCAGCAGGTCAGAGTCTAATTGTGTTTCCATGCTTGTATCCAATGCATCCTGTGGAATGAAAATTTCAGTTTCCTGCATATTAAATACCACAACCGCCTCTTCATCCTTTTGCTTAAAAACTCCACGGATTCTATATTTGCAGGAGAGTTTCCATCCAAATAGTTCAAATAGCGTTTTGATATATGCTGCGCAGCTAATACTGCGAGCAAAATATTGACCGTCGTGTTGCTTTGCCCACCTAATTGCGTTTCGTACTTCTTTTGCGCACGGGCGTACAACCAGAAGATACTCACCCGGATGCACCAACATTTCTATGTACTGCGCTTTGTCAAACCTTCTGATACATTTGGCGCTGAAAACGATATATTCAGAGGAAAATGTGATACAGATTTTCTCAGCTGTATCAAAGAACTGGGCTCGTGCAATTTCAAATCCACGTAAGTCAAAATCACCGGATTTTGCTTCAATCTTCGGTTCATTCTCAACAGAGGTGTAGGCACCGTCATAAACACTTTCGGATGCAGAACGATAATCAGCGGCCTTGAACACCGCCCAATGGGGATTCACTCCGACAAATCCTTTTAGTGCGCCGTTTTGTATGACATGCAGCTCCGGCAGAATTCCTTTATTACCGTACCTTGCATTGCTGATCAGTCGCTGTACTGCGATAAAATCATCCCGAGAAATAATTGCGTCGTGTGTGTTTTTCCATTTATATTGGTTTCGATTATTTTTATTCTTTACGGATTTATGGTCAAGGTAATTGGGCGTCCATGTTTTGCGGGCAAGGACATCACCACAACATCGCTCATTCTGTAAGATCTGCAAAATAGAACCCGGTGACCATGTTGTGTTATTTTTCTTCGTATGGCGTTCCAATTTTGTGAGAGTATCGGAAATCTGGACGCACGTATATCCAAAAAGATACATAAAAAAAATCAGCCGAACGGTTTCAGCTTCTTTCTGATTAATAACCAGTTTCCCATTTTCGTCCTGATCGTAACCCAGCAGGGGAGGGGTGAGCAGTATACCTCTATGAAACCGCATATCAATTGAAGCGTTCATGATTTCGCTTTTATTATGAGACTCTTCCTGAGCCATCGTAGCCATAAAGGAAAGAATCATTTCGCTGCTGCTGTCCAGCGTGTATATATTTTCTGTTTCAAAAAAAACACCAACAGGCGGCTTCATTCCAGCCAGTTGACGTACATAACCAATACAATCCAAAATATTTCTGGCAAAACGTGAAACAGACTTTGTTACAATCAGATCGATTTTGCCGGTGAGACAGTCATCGATCATTCGGAGAAAAGCGTCGCGGTGCTGAAGTGAAGTACCAGAGATACCTTCATCTGCATAAATTCCAACCAATGTCCAATTGGAACGACGGCTGACAAAGTCCGTGTAGTGGTTCTTTTGCAGCTCAAATGAGGATGTTTGGCGTGGATCGTCAGTGGAAACCCTTGCGTAAACCGCCACACGCTTTTTCTGCTCGCTGTCATAGATATTTTCTTGCGGTGCTGCAGGAATAATCTCCACATCATCCAGAGTGCTGCCTTTATAACGTTCACGGATTCGCAATTTTCGGTCATCTATATAATATTTGTTTTCAGTCATGCAAAACTCCTCCAAAAACGACATATTACAAATTATATATGAATCAGAATAGAAAGAAAATGAACCATAGGCTAACTGATTTGCCTGTGGTTCATTTTCAAAGAAATAATTTTAGTATAGTATGTAAGGCAGTTTTCCGTTTCCAGTTTTAAGCCTGTCTTGTAGAATGATATTAAATTCTACTCGAACAGGAGGAAGCGTATGTCAATAAACTTTAAAATCATTGGTTTGAGAATTAGGGAACTTCGTTTGGAAAAACAAATGACACAAGCAGATTTGGCTGAAAAAATTGATATGTCCGCGACCTATATGTGCCATATTGAAACAGCTAAAAGGAAGGCCAGCCTTGAATCGTTATTACGAATATCCAATGCCCTCGAAATTACAATGGATCGTCTTCTAAATGGCAATCAGACCAGCGATTCGGGGGAATATCTGGCTGATTTGCTTATGCTGTTGGATGACTGTACCAGTCAGGAAAAGCGCATGATTTTTGAAATCGCTTGGGCAACGAAAAAGTGTCTTCTTGACAACCGATATTGTCACCATGAGAATGTAAGATAAACGCGAAAACTCACATCACAATTACGAACAGTTCGTTCGTGAGTAGACAATGCCAACCTGCAGCTGTGTCTGCCATTCGCCTCACTAATATTCGTTGTTTTTCATTGCGCTTTTGTTATGAATGCAATATAATATTTCCAATAGGTAAAGGAGTTACTCAATAGTAAGCCGAGAA